>NZ_JBIVVS010000017.1:182729-200686 GCF_044768625.1 Kitasatospora sp. NPDC091207 | reverse complement strand
AAGGCGTCGGACATCCGCTGTCCGTAGCCCCGGCCGCGCGGTGGGCGGGGCGGGGGCCTTCGGCGGCCGCAGGCGGGGCGGGAACGCCGCGGGGGGGGGGGGGGGGGGGGGCCCGCCCCCCCCCCCCCCCCCCCCCCCCCCCCCCCGACCGCCCCTCCCCGCCCGTCCCCCGGAAGGAGCACGACCATGCCCACCGCCGATCTCCGCCGGTACCGGGTCGGCGTCGTCCAGCTGTCCGTCGCCACCAACCGCCGCGCGGAGAACCTGGCGCGGGCCGAGAAGCTGGTGCGCGCCGCGGCCGACGACGACTGCCGGCTCGTCGTCCTGCCCGAGGTGTTCGCCACCGCGCTGAACCTGCCGAAGAGCCACGAGATCGCCGAGCCGGTGCCCGGACCGATCACCGAGTGGCTGGCCGGCCTGGCCCGCGAGCTCGGCGTCTGGATCGCCGCCGGGGTGCTGGAGCGGGCCGGCGAACACGTGCACAGCACCGCCGTGCTGCTGGACGACACGGGCCTGCTCGTCGGCACCGCGCGGCGCACCATGGTGTACGACCTGGAGGCGCACTTCATCACGGGCCGCACCGGCGCCCGCGTCTTCCCCACCCCGCTGGGCCGGATCGGCTTCGCGCTCGGCTACGACGTGCAGTTCCCCGAGGTGCTGCGCGGCCTGTTCGCCGCGTCGGCGGAGGTCATCGTGGCCCCCTCGGTCCTGCTCCGGCCGTTCGCCGAACCGGTACGGCAGATGCTGCTCGCCCGGGCCGCCGAGAACTGCGCCTACGTGCTGTTCGCCAGCGCGACCGGCGAGAACACCCTCGCCGGGCTCACCTACATGGGCCGCAGCGCGATCCTGCGCAGCCCGCTGGCGATCGGCGCCTACTCGCGGGACTTCCGCAAGCAGCAGCCGGTCCTCGCCGAGGCCGACCGCGAGGAGGTGCTGCTCACCGCCGACCTGGACCTGCACGAGCTGCGCCGGATGCGCGAGGCCGCGCCGTTCGCCGCCGACTTCCGCCGCTCGCCGCTGGGCCTCGCGCTGACCGCCGCCACCCACCCGGACGGACCGCTGCCCGACTGGGCCGCCGAAGCCCTCGGCGCGCCGGCCGCCCCGGACACCCCCGACCACGCCCCGGCGTCCCCGGGCACCCCGGACGGAGCCTGACCAGATGACCGTCGACCGCAACCTCGCCACCAGCCGGCCCCGGGTCGCGCTGATCCAGAGCCTCTGGGACCCGGACCCCGAGGTCAACCTGGCCCGGACGCTCGCCCTGCTGGACACCGTCCAGGACGTCGAGCTGATCATCCTGCCGGAGTTCTTCCTCGGCCCGCCCTTCTACTTCCCCGGCCGCGCCCACCTCAAGGGCGTGATCGACCAGCCGGTGCCGGGCCCGGTCTTCGACCGGCTCGCCGAGGTGGCCCGCGCCAAGGGCTGCTACCTGCTCTGCGGCACGGTCGTCGAGCGCGAGGACGACCGGTACTACAACACCGCCGTCCTGCTCGACGACCAGGGCCGGATCGCCGCCAAGGCCCGCAAGACCCACCGCTTCGCCGCCGAGATGGTCACCATCGAGCCCAGCGACGAACTGGTCATCGTGGACACTCCGTTCGGGCGCCTGGGGATCTGCGTCTGCTCCGACTTCTGGATCCCCGAGGTGCCGCGGACGCTGGCGATGCGCGGCGCCGAGATCATCGCGGTGCCCGGCGCGGCGCTGCGCGGCAACATCCAGATCACCCGGCCCTGCATCCAGGCCAACTCCTCCTTCAACGTCTGCTACACCCTGCTGGCCAGCGCGGTCGGCGAGGTGACCGGCGAGCGCGCCGGGCGGACGGTCTCCATCTCGGTCGCCGGCCACAGCACCGTCGCCTCGCCCGAGCGGCTGGTCGGCTCGCTGGACGAGGAGGAGGGCGTGCTGATCGCCGAGCTCGACCTGGACCGGATCCGCGAACTGCGCGAGGTCGACCTGTCGTTCCGCAAGAGCCTCTACTTCTGCCTGCACGGCCGCCGGCCCGAGCTGTACCAGGAGCTGCTGAAGCCGTACGCCGGCCACCAGGACCTGGAGACCCTCATCACGGACTACCTGACCGCCCCACGGAGCTGATTCGCCATGGCACCCAGCCTGCTGTACCCCGCCGCCGAACACCTGCCCACCGGGGCCGACCGCGAGCCCGCCCTGAAGGAGGTCCTCGACTGGGCCGACCGCGCGGCCGCCACCAGCACCGCCGACGCGCTGCTCGCCTTCTTCGGCCAGCCGCTGGACCCGCGCACCCTGCGGCTGACCGGCCTGCACCACGTCGCCGTCTACCTCGGCGACTACCGCACCGAGGAGGAGTACGAGGCCTGGCTGGACACCGTCCGGACCCACCCCGGCCTCCGCCGGGTGTCCGCCGGCCCCTCGCACATCGCGCCGCGGGTGCACGGCACCCCCGGACACTGGATCAACCTGACCACCGGGCACGGCACCGAGGTGGAGTTCTTCACCTGCCGCGCCTACGGGGCCTGGGCGGCCGAACCGCCCGAGCGCAAGCGGGCGCTGATGTCGCACCTCGGGCTCAGCGTCGACACCCCCGACCACGTCCACCGGGTGCTGGACTACCTGGCCGGCTTCGACGGCGTCGAGGTGCTCGCCTACGCCCCCGAGGACGAACTCGGCCACACCTACGGCCACCTGCTGCGCACCGACACCGACCGGGTGCTGGAGCTGGTCCACGCCGGACGGGGCCAGGCATGAGCGGGCGCGGCGGGACGGGCACCGGGCCGAGCGCCGGGGCGGGCACCGGGGCGGGCACCCGATGAGCGGCTACCCGGTACCGGCCCGGCTGCCGGAGAACGCGCCCGGCCGGTTCTACGTCAACGCGGAGTGCACCGACTGCGACACCTGCCGGTGCATCGCCCCGGACTCCTTCGTCCGCAACGACCAGGCCGGGTACACCTTCGTCGCCCGCCAGCCGGCCGACGAGGACGAGGAGGAGCTGGTGTACGAGGCGATGGACTGCTGCCCGGCCGACGCCATCTGCGAGGAGGAGTGAGCGCCCGCCCGCCGGGGCCGCGGATCCTCGGCCTCGGCGGCTCCCTGCGCCCCGGCTCGACCAGCCAGCTGCTGCTGCGCCGGGCGATCACCGTGCTGGAGGCCGACGGCTGCCGGACCTCCCTGCTGGACCTGCGCGAGCTGGACCTGCCGTTCTGCAACGGCGACAAGCGGGACCCGTGGCCGAGCCGCCCCGACGTCAAGCTGCTGCGGGAGGAGTTCCGCGCCGCCGACGGCGTCATCCTGGCCGGGCCGGAGTACCACGGGACGATCGGCGGGGCCCTGAAGAACGCCCTGGACCTGCTGGACTTCGAGCACGTCGAGGGGAAGGTCTTCGGGGCCATCTGCGGGCTCGGCGGCCGCAGCAACTCCAACGCGCTCAACCACCTGCGTCTGGTGGCGCGCTGGTACCGGGCCTGGATGGTGCCCGAGCAGGTCGCCGTCCCGCAGGCCCGGACCGCCCTCCCGGACGGCGAGCCGGCCGATCCCGAGCTGGGCGCACGGGTGGACGAGCTGGCCCGCAGCGTGGCCCGGGCGGCGGCGCTGCTGCGGCCCGGGGCGGGCCGGAGCGCCCCGATCGGTCCGGAATAAGTTCCGAACGTGTCCAGGACAGTCAAACGCGGGCGCTGACCCGTTGATAGCGTCACCCCTGTGAATAAGACGCACACATTGGGTGCGCATTTCCAGGGAGCCGGACATTGGTTCCCGGTGCTCCCCCGACCACTTCTCGTGATCAGTCTCCGCCATCCGTCGAACGGAACTCCCCGGGAGGCGACCTGGCTTCGCCTCACCGCCTTTCTGTTCAATCGCGGGATTTCCGACGACCGCACCGTCGGCATCGAAGTCCTGTACGACGACCCGGAGTCCACGGCGCCCGACCGGCGGCGTTTCGACGCCTGCCTGTCGGTGCCCCGGGACCGGGTCGCCGGGCTGTCCCTGCTCGATCCGCGCCGGGACAGCCTGGGCATCCGCGTGCTGCCCGTCCTGAACGAGCGGCTGATGCTGTGGCGGGGTGGTTCGGCCCAGGCCGAGCCACCCGTCCGCCACCGGCACGTCACCCCGGCCGCCGACCTCGCGCTGCGGGCCAACTGGCCGCGCTACGAGGTCTACCGCGGCTCTCCCGTCCTGACGCCCGGGAACCCCGAGGTGATCGGCTGGTACGCCACCGCGACCCCCTCGGCCGGCGCCGCGGGCGGCGGCCACCTCCCCCCGCGCACGCCCGCCGCCGGCGTGCCCCGCCGGCCGCACGGTGCGGTCCGGCGCTCCTCCGGAAGGGGTCAACGACCGTGACCACGACGACCACGATGGACTGGGACCGGGCCTACCGGGCCGGGGACCACCACCAGTACTGGGAGCTCAGCGCCCCCTCCCCCGACCTGGTCGGCTTCCTGGCCGCCACCCCGCCCGCCCCGGGCGCCCGCGCCCTGGACCTCGGCTGCGGCACCGGCTGGGACACCGTCGCGCTGGCCCGGGCCGGGTACCGCGCGACCGGGGTGGACATCAGCGGCGAGGCCGTCGGCCTGGCCGCCGCCCGAGCCGCCGAACTCGGCCTGGAGATCGACCTGTCGGTCGGCGACGTCCGTGAACTCGACCTGCCCGACGAGGAGTTCGACCTGCTGGTGGACCGCGGCTGCTTCCACCACCTCGGCCCGGCGGACCGCGACCGCTACGCCTCCGAGGTGGCCCGCTTGCTGAGCCCCGGCGGCCTGCTCTACCTGCGCGGCAGCCGGCAGGAGATGTTCCCGTTCAAGCCGGTGGACGCCCCCGCGCTCACCCGGCACTTCCCCGCGGACCGGTTCAGCTTCGGGCCGCTGATGCCCTTCCAGCTCCACACCGACGTCCTCAAACTGGACGCCAACGCGGTGGTCCTGCGCCGCGCGGACTGAACCCGGGCGGACCCCCCGCCGCACCCGCACCCCCGCCGCACCCGCACCCGCGGCCACCCACCGAAGGCCACCCACCGCGGCGGCCCCGCGACTCACCTCGCGGCCGCTCCACGACTTCTCCGCGACCGTTTCGCGCCGGCCCGCCGAGACCGGCGGACATTCCGTGCTTCCCCGTTTCCGGAGCCCGATGCCCGCTTCCCTCGACGGCTTCCGGCGCTCCAAGAAATGAGCCACCTATGACCACCCCGCAAAGCCGGGACAAGAGTCCCTGGCTCATCCTCGGCGTGCTCAGTATGGGCTTCTTCATGACGCTGCTCGATATGACGATCGTCAATATCGCGCTGCCCCATGTGATGTCCGGCGTGCACGCCTCGCTGGACGAGGGCCTGTGGGTGTTCAGCGCCTACATCCTCGGCTACGCCACCCTGCTCGTCGTCGCCGGCCGGCTCGGCGACCTGTTCGGCCCCCGCCGGGTCTACCTGTACGGACTGGCCCTGTTCGTAGCCGCCTCCTGCCTGTGCGGAGTGGCGCCCAACGCCGGCGTCCTGATCGCGGCCCGGGCCGTCCAGGGCATCGGCGGTGCCATGCTCGCCCCGCAGATCCTGCCGATCGTCACCATGGTCTTCCCGCCCTCCAAGTGGGGCGCGGCGTTCGGGTTCACCGGCGCGCTCTCCGGGCTCGCGGTCCTGACCGGCCCGACCCTGGGCGGCGTCATCGTCAGCTACCTGGACTGGCGGTGGATCTTCTACCTCAACCTGCCCATCGGCATCGCCACCGCCTACCTGGTGCTGCGGCACGTCCACGACTACCGGCCGGGCAAACGGCAGCCGCTCGCCGTGGTGCCGACCGCCCTGCTCGTCCTCGGCCTCACCGCGCTGGCCTTCGGCCTGATCGAGGGCGAACGCCTGGAGTGGAACGCCACCGCCTGGGCCGCGATCGCGGTGGGCCTGCTGGTCCTGGCCTCCTTCGTGCTGGACCAGCGCAGGCACCAGCGCTCCGGCCCGCTGCTCCCCTTCGACCTGCTGAGGCTGCGGAACTTCGCCTCCGCCAACATCGTCGCGGCGATCATGGGCTTCTCGATGCTCGGCGCCTTCCTGCCGATCTCGCTCTACCTCCAGACCGTGCTCGGGATGTCCCCCCTGCGGGCCGGCTTCACCATCGCCGCGATGCCGCTCACCTCCGCCCTGGTCGCCGGGGTCGGCGGCAAGCTCTCCGACCGCGGCTCGGGCAAGGCCGTCATCCTGACCGGGCTGGCCTGCTTCACCGCCGGGCTCGGCTCGTTCATCCTGGTCACCGGGACGGACACCGGCACGCTCGAACTGCTCGGCCCGTTCGTGCTGGCCGGCCTGGGGATGGGCCTGGTGTTCTCACCGCTGTTCAGCGTCGGCATGCGCCAGGTCCCGCCGCCGCAGGCCGGGGTGGCGTCCGGGCTGGTCAACACCTCCCAGGAGATCGGCGGACTGCTGGCCAGCGCGGCGATCGGCGCGATCCTGTCGCTGCGGCTCTCCAGCGGCCTGCGCGGCTGGGTGAACGACCAGGCCATGACCCTCCCCCCGGAGGCCCGGGAGGGTTTCAAGCAGGCCTTCGCCCCGCTCACCGACGGTGCGCTGAAGATCGGCAGCGGCGGCCCGCCGCCCGCGCTGGCCGGCGCCGACCCGGCCCAGGCCGCCAAGGTCCAGGACGCCTTCGCCGAGGCCTTCACCAGTGCCATGCACAGCGGTCTGCTGCTGCCGGTGGCCCTGCTGGCCGTCGGCTGGGTGGCCGCCCTGCTGCTCATCCGGGACGTCCCCGCCCCGGCCTTCGGGGCCCCGCGACCGCCCGCCGCCAGGTCCGCGGGCAGCACCCCTGCGGCGGCCGAGAAGGCCTGAGCCCACCGACCGGCCCCGGCGGGCCGACCCGTACCGATTCCCGTCGACCCGTACCGCCCCGCACCGACCCGCACCGACCCGCACCGACCCGCACCGACCCGCACCGAACGAACAGAACCGAGGAGTCATCCGATGTCCCAGTCCCCCGTGGTGCTGTCCACGCACATGATGGCGACGTACATGGTCAAGCCCGGCTGCGCCGAGCAGGCCCGTGACATCATCGCCCGTCACTGGCCCGCCCTGAAGGCCCACGGCCTGGTCACCGACGAGCCCGCGACCGTCTACCACAGCGAGAGCGAGCACGGTCCGGTCTTCTTCGAGATCGTCACCTGGGTGGACGAGAACGCCGTCAGCCGCGCGTTCAACACCCCCGAGGTCAACGCGATCTGGCAGGAGATGGCGGCGATCACCGAGGCCCGCGAGGGCCGGCCGCCGGTGGACTACCCGATCGTGCACCGGATGGGCTACTTCCAGGACCAGCCCGACCTCCCGGAGGAGAACGCCTTCACCGGGCTCGCCCACTACCTCGTCCGCCCGGACAAGGTCGCCGAGTTCCACGATCTGATGGCCCGCGACTGGCCGACCCTGCGCGACGAGAAGCTGACCACCGGCGACCGCGCCGTGGTCTACTTCGGCGAGGACGCCACCGGCCCGTTCTTCCTGGAGATCGTCCGCTGGTACGACCAGCAGGGGCCCAGCATCGCGTACCGCAATGACAAGGTCAGCGCGATCTGGCAGGACGTGTTCCGCTACACCGAGGGCCGCAGCGGCCGCCCCGCCTCCGAGTACCTGTGGGCCGGCGAGCTCCACTACCCGTATCACGACGCCTCCTGACGTAACGTCAACACCTCGACGAACCATCAGCGTTCGGACGGGCCGGGCCCTGGCGCCCGGCCCGTCCGGCCCCGTCCGACCGGAGTTCCCTCGGTGACCCGCAAGACCCCCCAGACCTTCGACATCCCGCCCGCCCCCGTCCTGGCCGACCGGCTCAGGTCCGAGCTGGAGGACAGCGCCGTACCCGGCCGGGCCGAGGGCGAGAAGGCCTACCTCAAGAGCCGGCTGGAGCACATCGGCGTGCCGCTGCCCGCCATGCGCACCGTGGTGCGGAACTTCGTCCGCCGGCACCCCGGGCTCGACCGGGACACCCTGCTGGAGCTCACCGAGGAACTCTGGGCGCCACCCGTCCACGAATCGCGCTCCTGCGCCGCCCTGCTCCTGGAGAGCCGCTCCGACCTGCTGGTCCGCGCGGACACCGACTACCTGGAGCGGCTGCTGCGCGCGTGCGAGACCTGGGCGCACGTCGACCTGATCGCCCCCAAGGGGGCCGGCGCCCTGCTCCTGCGGCTGCCGGAGACCGCCGAGGACTTCCTGCGCTGGAGCCGGGACGACCACCAGTGGGTGCGGCGCGGCGGCATCCTGTCCCATCTGCTGGCCCTGCGCGACCGGGGCGAGTTCCCGCACTACTTCCCCGCCTTCGGGGACCTCGCGGACCCGCTGCTGACCGACTCCCGGTTCTTCGTGCGCAAGGCGCTGGGCTGGGCCCTGCGCGAGGGCGCGAAGCACCACCCCCAGGAGGTCGCCGACTGGCTGCGCGCCCGCCTGCCCCGGGTCTCCGGGCTCACCCTGCGCGAGGCGATCCGGCCGATCGACGACGACACCTGCCGGAGCCTGCTGCGGGAGCACGCCGAACTCGGCGGCCGCCGCCCGCGCGGCTGACCGGCCGCGCCGGTCCCGTACCCGCCCACCGTGCCCCACTGCCCGCGCCCCACCTCCCGTGCCCCACCTCCCGTGCCCGCCCACCGCCCGTCCGGAGGCCCGTATGACCACCCAGAGTCCCGCCGACCGGCACCGCCGGCCGCTCCCGGTCGTCCAGGTGCTCGCCGAGGACGGCCGGCACCGGACGATCTGCCGGATGTGCCACGGCGGCTGCGGCGCCATCGTCACCGTCGACGAGGGCCGGCTCACCGCCATCGAGGGCGACCCGGAGAATCCGAACAACCACGGCTTCCTCTGCGCCAAGGGCCGCGCCTCGCTGGAACACCTCAACCACCCCGACCGGCTGACCACGCCGCTGCTGCGCACCGGGCCGCGCGGCAGCGGCGAGTTCCGCCCGATCGGCTGGGACGAGGCCCTGGCCCGGACCACCGCCGCCCTCGACCGGGCCCGGACCGAGCACGGCCCCGAGGCGGTGGTGCTGGCCCAGGGCACCGACCGCAACTACCAGGAGTGGCTCTTCCGGTTCGCCAACAGCTTCGGCACGCCCAATGTGCTCGGCCCGGCGCACGTCTGCTTCTATCCCCGGGTGATGGCCGGCATCCTCACCGCGGGCGGCTTCACCTTCTGCGACTACGAGGGCCGGCCCGACCTGGTCCTGGTCTGGGGCTCCAACAAGGCGCTCACCCACGGGGACGGCGTGATCGGCACCCGGCTGCTCGCCGCCGTCCGCGACGGTACCCGGATGATCGTGGTCGACCCGCGACGGACCTCGCTGGCCGCCCGCGCCGAGCAGTTCCTGCAGGTCCGCCCGGGCGGGGACGCGGCGCTGGCGCTGGCGATGATCCACACCGTGATCGAGGCCGACGCCTACGACCACGCGTTCGTCGAGAAGTACACCGTCGGCTTCGAGGACCTCGCCGCCCACGTCGCCGACTGGACGCCGGAGTCGGTCACCGAGCGGACCGGCGTACCCGCCGAGCAGATCAGGGCCGCCGCCCTCGCCTACGCGGCGGCGCCGAGCGCCGCGATCGAGCTCGGCACCGGGCCGCAGCAGCACCGCGACTCCTTCCACACCTGCCGGGCCGTCCTGCTGCTCTCGGCGATCTGCGGCAACCTCGACGCGCCCGGCGGCGACGTCCTGTGGGACCCGCCCGGCATCGACGGCCGGCGGTCCTTCCCGCGCGCCGAGCTGCTGGCGCCGGAGCAGGCCGCCAAGCGGCTCGGCGGCGGCCGGCACCGCATCCTGGCGATGTCCGGCTGGGCCCACCCCGGTTCGGTCTGGGACGCCGTGCTCGAACCCACCGCGCCCCACCCGGTCACCACCATGCTGGTGCACGGCAGCAACCTGCTGCTCAACTACGCCGACTCCGACCGCGTCCGCCGGGCCCTGGAGCGGCTCGACTTCCTCGCCGTCGCCGACCTGCGGCTCACCCCCACCGCCGCGATGGCCGACATCGTCCTCCCGGTCGGCGGCTGGCTGGAGCGCGACCAGATCGTCGAGCACGCCCACTACGTCGCGGCCCGCCGGGCCTTCGCCCGGGTCGGCGACACCCGCTCCGACGAGTGGATCCTCACCGAACTGGCCCACCGGCTGGGCCTGTCCGCCGACTTCTGGCCCGACGCCCGGGACTCCCTGGACACCCGGCTGGAGCCGATCGGCATGGACTGGCGGCAACTGGCCGAACTCCACTACCGGGCCACCACCCTGGAGTACCACAAGTACCGCAGCCGCGGCTTCGGCACCCGCAGCGGCAAGGTCGGACTGCGCTGCGACGCCCTGCGGGCCTTCGGCTACCCGCCGCTGCCCACCCCCGGCCCGCCGGTCGGCGGACCGGAGGACGGCCCCTACCTGCTCACCTCGGCGCACTCGGCGTTCTACTTCAACTCCGAGTTCCGCGACCTGCCCTCGCTGCGCTCCAAGGAGCCCGAACCCCGGCTGGAGATGCACCCCGACGCCGCCGCCCGCGAGGGCCTGGCCGACGGCGACTGGGCCGAACTCGCCACCGCCACCGGCCGCATCCGGCTGCGCGTCCGACTCACCGACCGGATCGCCCCCGAGGTGGTGATGGCCCCGGCCGCCTGGTGGTACCCGGAGCGCGGCGCCGACGGCGGCTGGCGGGAGGCCAACGTCAACCTGCTGACCACCAACGAGGACGAGAACGCCGAGATGGGCTCGTCCACCTTCAGGGGCCTGCGCTGCACCGTCACCCGGGCGGCCCGGCAGAGCGCCTGAGCCGCCCCGCCCGGCCCGCCCGTACGTACGGGGTCGGGCCGGGCCTGGCCCGTCAGGCCTGCTGGAGCCCCGGGTGGCCGGCCTCGGTCACGAAGGAGGCGGCCGTGGCGACCGTGCCGCCCGGGGTGGTGATGTGCGAGACCGTGCGGAAGTCGGCGCGGGCGTGCCCGGCGGTGAGGGTCACCGCCGTGTAGCCGCGCAGGCCGTTGTAGAACTTCAGGTGCGGATTGGCCGCCGTCAGGGTGGCCCAGTTGGCGGGCTTCTCGGCGCCGTCGCCGTCGCTGCTGATCGAGGTGCCGACGAACTCGACGCCCACCGTCCGGGCCGCCGGGTCGTCGAAGTCCCGCTTGACGTCCAGCGCGTAGGCCACGTGGACGTCGCCGGTGAGCACCACGAGGTTCTCCACTCCGGCCCGTTCGGCGCCGGCCAGGATCCGCTCGCGGGAGGCCGGGTAGCCGTCCCAGGCGTCCATCGAGAGCCGGGACCGCTCATCGGTGGTGTTCTTGCGCCGGCTGAAGACGACCTGCTGCGGCAGCACGTTCCAGACCGCCGTGGACCGGCGGAAGCCGTCCAGCAGCCAGCGCTCCTGGGTCGCGCCGACGAGCGTGCGGGCCGGGTCCGCGGACTCCGGGGTGGGGTACTGCCAGCCGTCGCCGTTCGCCTGGTCGGAGCGGTACTGGCGGGTGTCCAGGAGGTCGAACTGTGCCAGCCGGCCGTACTGGAAGCGGCGGTAGAGCAACAGGTCGGTGCCCTCGGGGCGCGGCATGCGCAGCGGCATGTTCTCCCAGTAGGCCCGGTAGGCGGCCGCGCGGCGGGCGACGAACGCCTCCGGCGACTGGCCCTTCTCGGGGATGCCGGCCGCGTAGTTGTTCTCGACCTCGTGGTCGTCCCAGGTGACGTACCAGGGGAAGGCGGCGTGCGCGGCCTGGAGGTCCGGGTCGGTCTTGTAGAGGGCGTACCGCAGCCGGTAGTCCTCCAGCGTCGCGGTCTCGTGGCCGAACACGGCGGGCAGTGTGCGGTCGGTGTACCCGCGGTCGCCGCCGGCGGCGTCGATCCCGTACTCGTAGATGTAGTCGCCGACGTGGAAGACCGCGTCGAGGTCCTCCTGCGCGAGGTGCCGGTACGCGGTGAAGTAGCCGTCCTCGTAGGCCTGGCAGGACACCAGGCCGAGCCGGACCTCGTCGACCCGGCGCCCCCGGGCGGGCGTGGTGCGGGTCCGCCCGACCGGGCTGGTCCAGCTGCCGGCCCGGAAGCGGTACCAGTACACGCGGTCGGGTTCCAGGCCGTCCGCCTCGACGTGAACGGTGTGGTTGAACTCCGCGTGCGCCCGGACGGTGCCGCGCCGGACGGCACGGCGGAACCGCTCGTCGTGGGCTATCTCCCACTCCACCCGCACGGCGCCGGCGGGCGGCAGGCCGTTGCCCGGCTCGTACGGGCGGGGGGCGAGCCTGGTCCACAGCACCACCGCGTCGGGGAGCGGGTCACCGGAGGCCACTCCGAGGGTGAACGGGTTCTCGGTCAGCGCGCCGGGCGCCAGGTCGGCCCCGGCCGCGCGGGCGTCGGGCAGGTTGGTGGTGAAGGCCACCGCGGCGGCGGCCGAGGCGGCGGTCAGGAACCGGCGGCGGCCGAGCCGGGCCGCGGCTTCGCGGAGCTGCTGGTCGTGCGAGGAGGGGTCGGCTGTGCGGGCCATGTCTTCCACTGCCTTCCGATGCTGAACTGTGTGCGAAGGAATTCGAGTGGACGGCGCGGTACGGAGGGCGTCGTGGTGCGGACAGGTGAGTGAGCATCAGGTGAGGAGGGCGTGCGAACGGGACGAATCGCCGCACGCCCCGGCGGCGGGCCCGGCGCGCGGGCCCGGGGTCAGCGCGAGAGGGAGGCCAGGCTGAGCAGCAGGTGCGCGGATTCGGGGTGATGGAAGTCGGAGTGCGCCCCGGCGCCCGGTACCAGCCGGGCGGCGAGGCCGCCCCGGTAGACGTCGCCGGCGTCGAGGTTGACCAGCGGGTGGTCCAGCGTCTGCCGGGAGTACGGCGAGCCGGCCGGCCGCAGTGTGGCGCTGTACTGGCGCACCGGTGCCACCCCGACGCCGGAGTGGCCGATGCCGGGCTGCCCCTCGGCCCGCAGGTGCCAGAAGCCGGTCGCCCGGTCCCAGCGGGAGTGGGTGAGCACCAGCGGGCCGCGCAGCGGTGCGCCGGACCGGCCGGGCGTCGCGAACAGGTCGGGGAAGAGCCGGTCGAAGGCATCGCGCGGCGCGGCCATCTGGAAGATCAGCGCGCTGTCCGCGGTGAAGGGCCGCGCGGAGTCGGCGGCCGCGCTCCAACTCAGCACCCTTGGGCCGCTGGTGGGCCGGTCGGCGGCGCGCTGGACGGCCTCGCAGAGGAACCGGCCGCCGAAGGAGTGGCCGACCAGGTGGAGGTACTGGCCGGCCCGGTTCGCCAGGACGGCGGGGTCGGCCGGGTCGGTGCGGCCCGCGTCCAGGTAGCCGAGCAGGTGGCCGAGCACATAGCCGGCCTGTCCCTGGCCGGGCGCGCTCATGGCGTGCGCGCGGTCGCGGATCCGGCGGTAGCCGGCCGGCGAGGGGAGGCTGGACGACGGCCAGCGCACCACCACGCACCAGGGCCGGTAGCCGCGTTCCAGGCCCGGGTAGTCGACCGGGGCCGTGCGGTGGAGCTCGGCGGCGCGGGAGATCAGCGCGGCGGCCGACCGGTCGGCCGCCGCCGGCGCGGTCTGCCAGCCGTGGACGTAGACGTAGAGGTCGGTCGCCCTGGCCGGCACCTTCAGGTACCGGGCGAGGTGTTCGGCGACGCGGGCCTCCGGCACCGGGGTGCGGGTGCCCGGGACGAGCAGGCGGCCCCGCTCGTCGAGGTCCACCGTCACCGGCCGGACGGTGGCCGGGGCCGGCCGGCGGCGGTTCGGGTCGCGGCGGGCGGTGCGGACGGTGGCCGTCATGAGGAGAGCTCCAGAATGCTGTCGATCCCGCAGTGCAGCGAGTAGGTGAGGGCGAGGGGGTTGCGGTAGTCGCGGGTGAAGCGCCGGACCAGTTCCCAGGTGATCTCGCCCGCCGTCAACTCCCCGGCGAGGTAGAGGTCGAGGAACGCGAGGGCGTACTCGGAGGCGAACACCTGCGGGATCTCGATCTGCGGGCCGAGCACGCCGTCGGCCCCCAGCTCGACCAGCGCCTGGCCCAGGTGTTCCAGCTCGGCCGCCGCCGCCTGCCCGGTGTGGCAGGCGTTGAGCAGCACGAACGGGTTGAAGGTGGCGTCGGGCAGGTCCCGGTGGCGTTCGCGGTGGCGCCGTACCAGGTCGGCGTCGATGGGCCGGTCGTCGGAGAGCCGGACGGCGAGCTGGGCGTGCGGGGAGTCGTTCTCGATGAACTGGCCGTGGCACCAGAAGTACATGACGTCCTCGTCGAGCACCGCGCAGGAGAGTGCCTCCAGGAGGCCGGTGGACTCGGTGCGGACCGTCAGCTGGGAACGGTCCTCCAGGAGTTTGCGGACCTCCGGCGCCCGGCCGACGAGTTCGAGCGTGTCGTCGGTGTTGAGGCTGGTCACGGGCCGTTCACGGGGCGGATAGGGGGCCTGGACGGCCGGGTAGGCGGCGCCGGTCTGCTCGATCTGGTGCCGGTGGCCGAGGAAGTCCGTCCACGGCTCCCCGGAGCCGCTGTCGACGGCGAGCATGGGCCAGGGCAGGTGGAGCTCGGAGTCGAACCGGACCCGCAGCCCCTGCTCACCGAGCGCCCCGTTGAGGAAGGCGCGGAACGCGACCAGGTTCGGGTCCGCGCCCTTGAGCATCTTCTCGAACAGGTAGCGCCCCTCCTCGGCGAGTTCGGCCATCTGCCGCTCCGCCGTCGGCGCCAGGTGGGACACGTCGACGGCGTCCGCGAAGGGGTAGTCGACGGGCATCCCGTCGTCGTCCAGCTCGCAGTGGCCCACCAGGCGGTCCCGCCAGATGCCGCGCAGGCGGGCGGCCATCCGGAGCAGCTCGGCCACGGATATCGTCAGATAGGCCTGGTGCTCGCGGGTGCGGGGCGAGGGCCGGCCCGGCCGGTACGCGGAGATGTGCAGGACGTTGTCGCGGTGGCGCCGCAGGGCGACCACCAGGTCCAGCGGGGCCGGCGTCCGGGCGCCGGGCGGATCGCCCGGTCCGGGCCGGCGCGGCAGCACGGTGTAGTCGGCGGACGGGTTCTGCTGGATCTCGACGAGGAGGTCCCGGGGCATGGTCGATCTACTCCTGGTCCTGATCCTGGCTCGGTTCGCGGCTCGTGCCCGGCTGGTGGCTCCGGTCCGGCTCCTGGCTCCGGCCCGGCTCCGGTGGCGGGCCGGGGTGCAGGCACGGGACCGACGGGGCCGGGGCGGCGTCCACCACGACCTCCAGGTCCTGGAGGGCGGTGCCGTGCCCGCGGTCGTAGACGGTGATCCGGACCGGGTGCGGCCCCGGCACGGCCGGGGTGAGCGTGAAGGCGGCGGGCGCGCCGGCCGGCCGGTAGGCGGTGACCGGCGGGTCGATCACGGCGTCGGAGGCGACGGCCGCCACCAGGTGGAGGTCCGGCAGCCGACGGGGGTCGGCGCCGTCCTGGTCCGCCGCCGGCTCCAGCCGCAGTTCGAGCCGGGCCGGGGCGCCGGCCGCGGGCTCGTCGAGCAGGGTGATCCGGGGGTGCCAGGCGGTACCGGCCGGGGGCGGGGCGTCCGGCAGGCCCGGCCCGGCGGGGGCGTACGCCGTCGGAGCGCCGGGGCCGCGCCGGACGGCGGGCGCGGGGGACGGGGACGGGGCCGAGGACGGGGACGGAGCCACGGGCGGGGCCGGGGTCGAGGGAGGCAGTGCCGGGGGCGGGGCGGCCGGCAGCGGCCCGGCGCCGCCCTGCCGCAACTGGGCCAGCGCCGTCCGGCTCTCCACCGCCAGCGGATGGCCGGGGCCCATGACGGCGTCCCGGCCGGCGCAGACGGCGGTCAGCAGGTCCGCCGCCGGCCCCGGCCGCCCGGCCGCCGCGAGCGCCCGGGCGAGCCCGACCACCAGCGTGGGCAGGAACTCGACCTCCCCGGGGTAGCGGCTCCCGACGGCCAGCACGGGCTCGTCGCTCTCCCGGTGCCCGGCCGCGAGGAGCGCGGGCCGGCCCGGCGGGTGGGGGCCCGCCACCGGCAGGCGGTCGGCGACGATCTCCGAGTACACCCGGACCGCGCCGGCGTGGTCACCGGCCCGCTGCCGGGCGAGGGCGAGGCTCTGGCGGATGGTCAGCGTGACGGTGTGGCGCGCGCCGTGGCCGGCCGCGCTGTCCTCGGCGAGCTCCTCCAGCAGGACGACGGCCCGCAGCGGGCGGCCGGCCTCGGTGAGCAGCAGGGCATGGAGCTCCCGGCCGGACAGGGTCACGTCGTGGGCCGCGCCGAGAGATTCGGCCGCCCCCGCCGCGAGCGACTCCAGCAGGTTCACCGCCGCCCGGGTGTCGCCGGCCAGGTGGCAGGCGAGCGCGATCCGCTGCCCGGCCACGAACACCTCGGGGTGGGTGGCGCCCAGCAGCCGGCCCCGGTCGGCCGCCACCGCGGACCACTCGTCGACGGCGGCCCGGTACTCGCCGGCCCGCCCGAGGACGTCGGCGAGGCTGCCCCGGCTCCCCAGCACCTGGGGGTGGTCCGGGCCGAGCGCCGCGGTGGCCGTGGCGATCAGCTCGCGGTAGTGCGCCGCCGATTCGCCGTACCGCCCCGCCTCGTCGAGGGTGAGCGCCAGGCTGTCCCGGGCGTCCAGGGTGTCGGGGTGTCCGGCGCCCAGGACCCGGGTGAGGTCCGCGATCAGGTCTTCGAGAACGCGCGCGGCGTCCGCGTAGTCCCACCCGGCCCGCAGGGCGTGGGCGAGGCAGTGCCGCTCGTCCAGGGTCTCGGGGTGGTCGGCGCCCTGGATCCGGACCCGGTCCGCGACGAGTCGCTCCCGCTCGGCGGCGCTCCGGCGGCGCCGGCCGGCGGCGCGGTGGGTGCGGGCGAGGCTGCCGCGCTCGGCGAGGGTGTCCGGGTGGTCCGCGCCCTGGAGCCGGACCCGGTCCGCGACCAGTGCCTCGATGAGCTCGACGGCCCGCTCGTGCTCGCCCGCGTCACGGGTGGCCCGGGCCACGGCGCCGCGCTCGTTGAGGGTCTCCGGGTGGCCGGGCCCCTGCACCCGCTCCCGGTCCCGCCACAGGGCGGTGTACAGGTCGAGCGCCCGCGGGTGGTCGCCGGCCTCGCGGACCGCGAAAGCGTGCCGGTGGCGCGCACCGAGGGCGTCCGGGTGGTCCGCGCCCTGCACCCGGGCCCGGTCGGCGACCAGGCGTTCCCGGTCCCCGAGTGCCCGGCGCGGCTGCCCGGCCTCCTCGCGGGCGTCGGCGAGCAGACCGCGCTCGTTGAGGGTCTCCGGGTGGTCGGGGCCCTGGATCCGGAGCCGGTCGGCGAGCAGGGCCTCGCCGAGCTCGACGGCGCGCTGCCGGTCGCCCAGCGCGCCGTACACCCCGATCAGGCGGGAGCGGGTGTTCAGGGTGTCCGGGTGGTCGGGCCCGACGGCGCGCACCCAGTCGGCGAGCAGGGCTTCGAGGAGCTCGGCCGCGCGGCGGGAGTCGCCGGCCTCGTGCAGGGTCACGCCCTGCCACCAGCGGCTGTTGAGGGTGTCCGGGTGGTCGGGCCCGAGCAGGCGGGTGCGGTCGGCGATCAGCGCCGCGTACAGGTCGAGGGCCCGTTGGCTGTCGCCGGCGGCGTCGTGGGCGCGGGCCAGTGCCGCGCGCTGCTCCAGCGTGTCCGGATGGTCGGGGCCGTGGACCCGGGTGCGGTCGCGGACCAGGGCCTCGTAGAGGTCGACGGCGCGGCGGTACTGCTCGGCCGCCGAGCAGCACCGGGCCAGGCCGGCGCGGATGTTGAGCGTCTCGGGGTGGTCGGGACCGTGCACCCGGGCCCGGTCGGCGACCAGCGCGGCGCAGAGTTCGACCGCCCGGTCGTGGTCGCCCGCCTCCCGGTGGACCCAGGCCAGGCCGGCACGGGCTTCCAGGGTCTCGGGGTGGTCGGGGCCCTGGATCCGGGTGAGGTCCGCGACCAGTTCCTCGTGGAGGTCGACGGCGCGGCGGTACTGGCCGGCCACCCGGCAGCTCCCGGCCAGGCCCGCGCGGGTGTTCAGGGTGTCCGGGTGCTCGGGGCCGTGCACCCGGGCCCGGTCGGCGACCAGGGCCGCGAAGAGGTCGACCGCCTGCCGGTGGTCCCCGGCCTCGCGGTGGGCGGTGGCCTGCCACCAGC
>NZ_JBIVVS010000017.1:51760-182632 GCF_044768625.1 Kitasatospora sp. NPDC091207 | reverse complement strand
AGCGCGCGCCCAGGGTGTCCGGGTGGTCCGGCCCCTGGACCCGGGAGCGGTCCGCGACCAGCGCCGCGAACAGCCCGGCCGCACGCCGGTACTCGCCCGTGTCGCGGTGGGCCGAGGCCTGCCACCAGCGCGCGCCCAGGGTGTCCGGGTGGTCCGGCCCCTGGACCCGGGAGCGGTCCGCGACCAGCGCCGCGAACAGCCCGGCCGCACGCCGGTACTCGCCGGCCTCCCGGTACGCCGACGCCTGCCGCCAGCGGGTGTTGAGGGTGTCGAGGTGGTCCGCGCCCTGGACCCGCAGCCGGTCGGCGAGCAGGGCGTCGTAGAGCCCGACGGCCCGCCGGTGCTCACCGGCCTCCCGGTACGCCCAGGCCAGGCTCGCCCGGGTGTTGAGGGTGTCCGGGTGGTCCGCGCCCTGCACCCGCAGCCGGTCCGCGAGCAGTTCCTCGTACCGTGCGACGGACCGCCCGTACTCCCCGGCCTCCCGGTAGGCCCAGGCCAGACCGGCGGCGGCGTTCAGGGTGGCCGGGCGGTCGGCCCCCTGGACGCGGGTGCGGTCGGCGAGCAGCGCCGTGAACAGCTCGACGGCGCGGTCGTGCTCGCCCGCCTCGCCACTGGCCCAGGCCATCCCGGCCCGGGTGTTGAGGGTGTCGGGGTGGTCGGGGCCCTGGACGCGCAGCCGGTCGGCGAGCAGGGCGTCGTAGAGCCCGACGGCCCGTTCGTGGTCCCCGGCCGTCCGGCAGGCCCAGGCCAGGCCGGCCCGGGTGTTGAGGCTGTCCGGGTGGTCGGGGCCCTGGACCCGCAGCCGGTCGGCGAGCAGGCCTTCGAAGAGGCCGACGGCCCGGCGGTGCTCGCCGGCCTCCCGGTACGCCGAGGCGTGCCACCAGCGGGAGTTCAGGGTGTCGGGGTGGTCCGCGCCCTGGACCCGGGTGCGGTCGGCGATCAGGGCCGCGAACAGCTCGACGGCCCGGCGCCGCTCACCGGCCTCGCGGTGGGCCGTCGCCAGCCACCAGCGGGTGTTGAGGGTGACCGGGTGGTCGGGGCCCTGGACCCGGACGCGGTCGCGGACCAGGGCCTCGTAGAGCTCGACGGCCCGCGGGTGCTCCCCCGCCTCGTGGCAGGCCCGGGCCAGGCCGGAGCGCGCCTCCAGGGTGTCGAGGTGGTCGGCCCCCTGGACCCGCCGGCGGTCGGCGGCCAGCGCCTCGCACAGCTCGATGGCGCGCCGGTGTTCGCCGCCCTCGCGGCAGGCCCGGGCCAGGCTGTCGCGCTCCTCCAGGGTGTCGGGGTGGTCCGCGCCCTGGACGCGGGCGCGGTCGGCGATCAGGGCCTCGTAGAGGCCGACGGCGCGGCGCTGTTCCCCGGCCTCGTGGCAGGCCCAGGCCAGGCCGGAGCGCGCCTCCAGGGTGTCCCGGTGGTCCGCGCCCTGGACCCGGGTGCGGTCGGCGACGATCCCCTCCTGGTCGGCGACGGCCTCCCGGGCCGCCCCGGCCGTCTGCCGGGCGTACGCCAGGACGGCGCGTTCGTCCAGGGTGTCCGGGTGGTCGGGGCCCTGGACCCGGACGCGGTCGCGGACCAGGGCCGCGTAGAGCTCGACGGCCCGCCGGTGCTCCCCCGCCTCGCGGTGGGCCCAGGCCAGCGCGGAACGCGCCTCCAGGGTGTCCGGGTGGTCCGGTCCCAGGACCCGGACGTACTCGGTGGCCAGGGCCCGCAGTTCGCGCACCGCGACGGTCCGGCGGCCGGCCTCCGACCGGGCCACCGCCAGTTGGCCGCGGGCCTCCAGGGTCCGCGGGTGCTCGGCGCCCTGGGTGCGGGCGCGGTCGCGGGCGACGGACTCGTAGCCGGCCACGGCCGCGGGGTGGTCGCCGGCCACCGCGTGGGCGGCGGCGAGCCAGCTGCGGCCGGTGAGGGTGTCGGGGTGGTCCGCGCCGAGCACCCGGGCCCGGTCGGTGACGGCCTGGGTGTAGAGGGCCAGCGCGAGCCGGTGCTCGCCGACGGTCAGCTGGGCGTAGGCGAGGCTGTTGCGGCTGGACAGGACGTCGGGGTGGTCGGCGCCGAGCACCCGGGCCCGGTCGGCCAGCAGCTCCTCGAACTCCCTTACCGACGACCGGTGTTGTCCGGACACCTGGAGGGCGTAGGCGAGCCCGGCCCGGGTGGACAGGGTATCCGGGTGGTCGGCGCCGAGCACCCGGGCCCGGTCGGCCGCCACCGCCCCGAACTCCGCCACCGCGAGCGCGTGCTCCCCCGCCTTGCGCAGGGCGTGGGCCAGGGTGTGGCGGTCGCCGAGCACGGCGGGGTGGTCGGGGCCCTGTGCCCGGCTGCGCGCGGCCACCACGGCCCGGCAGAGGGCGACCGCGCGGGTCGGGTCACCCTCGCGGGCGTGCAGTTCGGCGAGTCGGCCCCGGCTGGCGAGCGTGTCGAGGTGGTCGGCGCCCAGCAGGCGGGTCAGGCCGTCGGCCACGGCGGTGACCAGCGGGATGGCGAAGATCCGCTGCTCCCGTTCGGTCAACTCCTCGGCGGCCAGCCGGTAGAGCCCGACGGTCTCCCGGGTGGGCCGCTCGGTGGGACCGGTGGCGGCCAGCTCCCGGATGTGGGGCAGCAGCGCCCGGCGGATCCGCAGGTCCGAGCTCGGCCAGAGGCGGGCCACCGCGCCGGCCAGATGGCCCTCCGCGCGGGCCCGGACCCGGCGGTCGCGGTCGGAACCGCGCAGGACGCTCTGCAGCAGGCGGTGCACGGCGACGGTCTGCGGGCCGAGGGTGATGAGGTGGTAGTCGGCCAACAGCCGCAGCGCGGAGTCCACTTCGGCGGGCCGGCGGGCGCCGAACGGCAGCAGTGCCTCGCGCGGCAGCGCCTCCGGGGCGTACCAGGCGAGCGTGCGCAGCAGGTCGACGGCGAACGGGGCGCCGGTCCGGACGGTGTGCAGGGTGGTGTGCCAGAGCCGGGCGACGGTGTCGACCGCGCTGGGCGCGGCGTCCGGGTCGGAGGGGGTGACGGTGCGCAGCAGCTCCCGGTAGGCGCCGAAGGTGACACCGGTCTGCTGGATGTAGGCGCCGGCCTGGGCGAGGGCGAGCGGGAGGTTGCCGAGTTCCTCGGCGAGGGCCCCGGCCTCGGCGCGCTCGGCCGCGTCGACGGTCTCCCCGGGGCGGGCCGTGTCGCAGAGCAGCCGGGCGGCCTGCCGCCGGTCGAGGACGTCGATGTGGACCGGGTGGATGCCCGGGTGCCAGCCGCTCGCGCAGCGGCTGGTGACCAGGTGGTGGCCGTGGCCGAGCAGCCGGCCGAGGTAGGGCGTGAGGTGGACCGGGTCCTCGGCGTTGTCGAAGACCAGCAGCCAGCCGCGGTGCGCGCGCAGCCAGGCCAGCGCCCACTCGGCCTGCTGGCTCGGCGGGGCGGTCAGGGCCCAGGACGGGTACAGGTGGACGGCGAGGTCGGCGAAGGCCTCGCCGATCTGCTCCTCGGACTCGGCGGTGATCCACCAGACCAGCGGGTGGTCGGCCGCGTGCGCGTAGGCGTAGTGGAGGGCGAGGGCCGTCTTCCCGACACCGCCGAGGCCGTGCAGGGTGGTGGCCTGGGTGACCAGGCCGCCGCCGTCCGCCAGCGCCGCGCCGATCGCCCGTAACGCCGCGTCCCGGCCGACGAGTTCGCCGGCGGGCCGGGGCGGCAGGTTGTGCGAGCCCGGCCTCGCCGGGACGGAGAGCGCCGCCGCGGCCGCCTCGGGCGGGAGCACGACCGTGCGCTGCTCGGTGTGCGGGTTGCCGCCGGTCGACGTCGGCGAGGCCGGCCCGGGCCGTTGCTCGAATGCCTCATGGTCCGCCGGCCTGCCCTCGGGCCGGGCATGCGTCGTCATGGACATCTGCACTTCGGTGCCCTACCCCCCGGTATCGACTGCCGCCCACCGTAGCGGTACGGGGTCGCGTTGTCACCGGAATCACCCACGTCGGGGCGGTTCCGGTGCCGCCGGGGGGCGGGGTCCGGGCCGGGGCCCGTCCGGCCGGTCCCGCCGGATCGGCGCGGTCCCGGCGGATCGGCGCGGGATCGGCCGGGCCGGACCTACGGGAGGTCCTCGGGCTCCAGGGCGGTGAGTTGGCCGGCGGTGGGCGCGGTGGTGAGTTCCGCCATGCGCTGGGCCTGGCGCTCGGTCATCTCCTGGAAGGTCTGCCGGGCGGAGCGGCCGTTGCCGAAGCCGGAGCCGCGCGGGATCGTCTCGAAGTGGCGCAGCAGCCGCCGTCGGGTGTCCGCGGTGAGTTCGTACCGGTGCTCGCGGGCCTGGTGGTCGACGATCGCGACCAGGTCGGGCGCGGTGTAGTCCTCGAAGAGCAGCGTGCGGGTGAAGCGGGAGGAGAGCCCGGGGTTGGAGGCGATGAAGCGGGCCATGTCGGCCGGGTACCCGGCGGCGATCACCACCACGTCGTCGCGGTGGTCCTCCATCAGCTTGACCAGGGTGGCGACGGCCTCCAGCCCGAAGTCGTGGCCGCCGCCGGCCGCCGGCACCAGGGAGTACGCCTCGTCGATGAAGAGCACGCCGCCGAGCGCCCGGGTGAACGCGGCGGCGGTGCGCGGTCCGGTGTGCCCGACGTACTCGCCCACCAGGGCGCTGCGGTCCACCTCGACCAGGTGGCCGCGGCGCAGCAGTCCGAGGGCCTTCAACAGCCGTCCGTAGAGCCGGGCGACGGTGGTCTTGCCGGTTCCGGGGTTGCCGGCGAAGACCAGGTGGCGGCTGAGCGGCGGCGCGGGGAGCCCGGCCTCCTCGCGCAGCCGGACGGCCTGCATCAGCTTCACCATGGAGTGCACGTCGTGCTTGACCCGCTCCAGGCCGACCAGGGTGCCGAGGTCGGCCAGCAGGTCGTCCAGGCTCTCCTCCGGCACGGTCTCGTCGAACGGTTCGACCGGGGCGGCGACCGCCGGCCCGGCGGCGCCCGGCGGGCCCGGGGCGGCCGGGGCCGGGAGCGCGGGGGCGGCGGGGGCCGGCGGGAGCCCGGGGTGGTCGCCGAGGTCGCACTGCTCGAAGACGGGGGCCGCGCCGGGCTCGCCGCCGAGCGCCCCGGCGCAGTCGAGCAGCCGGCAGCGCCGCAGCCGGGGGGCGGCGCCGTCGGCCAGGTGCAGCGCGGGGAAGCGGCTGCGCACCACGTCGCAGGAGGTGAACACGCCGCCGGCGCCCTCGGCGAAGTAGATGCCGTTGCGGCCGGTGTCCTCGATCCGCAGTCCGCCGACGACCGGCCGGGCGCCCGTCCACACCACCACCCCGGAGCCGGTGCTGCCCTCCACCGAGCCGCCCTCGACCCGGGCGTCGGAGCCGGCGTCCAGCAGCAGGCCGGCCGCGCCCGCCCCGGCGACCCGGTTGCCGACCAGGACGGCGCTGCCGCCGGTGCCGATCTCCAGCCCGGCCCGGGTGGTCGTGGTGACGGTGGAGTGCTCGATCCGGGAGCCGGTCGGGGAGGTGACGGCGATGCCGGTGTGGGCGGCGGCGATCCGGCAGCCGGTGACGGTGGCGCGGGCCTGCCCGGTGACCGCCACGCCGGTCATGGCGACGCCGGTGACGGCGCAGTCGGTCAGGGCGGCGTCCGCCTTCCCGGCCAGGTGGACGCCGTGCTCGGCGCCGCCCCGCACCCGGCAGCCGGTGAGGGCGGCGCCGGCCTCGTCGGAGAGGTGGACGGCGCTGAACGCGCAGTCGTCCAGCCGGCAGTCGGTGAGTTCGGCCCGGGCGTGGTCGGTGGCCAGCAGGCCGTTGGCGGCGGGTGCGGCGACCGTGCAGCCGTCGGCGGAGAGCCGGCCGTCGTCCTGGACGACCAGGGCGCTGGCGGCGGCCCGCAGGATCCGGCAGTCGACGAGCTGGGCCGAGGCCGAGCCGGTGACGTGCACGCCGGCCGCTCCGGCCGCCTCGATCCGGGTGGTCTCGACGACCGCCCCGGCGCCGTCCTCCAGCAGCAGGCCGGCCCGGCCGGTGCCGTGCAGCACGGAGTCGGCGAGCCGGAGCCCGGAGCGTCCGCGCAGCCGGATGCCGGAGCCGGTGACGGACTCCAGCCGGAGCCGGACGGCGTCCAGCCGGGCCGTCCCGGAGAGCACGGCGCCGGTGCCGTCGGTGTCGGCGATCACGGTGGACTCGGCCCGGACCCGGGCGCCGCCCGACAGCCGCAGGGCGGCCAGCCGGGAGCCGTGCAGCCGGCAGTCCCGCAGCAGCACGGCCGAGCTGCCCTCCTCGCCGTCGCCGGTCCGCGCCCCCGGCTCGGGGCCGTCCGGCCCGTGGACCTCGATCCGGCCGCCGCGGACGGTGCAGTGGGCCAGCACCAGCCCGGCGCCGGGGGTGACGGTGACGGCGGGCTCGCCGGGGTCGGCGCCCTCGATGTCCAGGCTGCGGACCAGGCAGTCCGGTCCCCGCACGGTGAGCGCGGGGCCGCCGCCGGGCGGGGCGGCCAGCAGGACGGTGCCGGTGCCCTGTTCGGCGACCAGCACGACCCGCCTCGGGAGTTCCAGCGACTCCTCGTAGCGGCCGGGGGCGACCACCACCGTGTCGCCGGGCAGGGCGGCCCGCAGGGCGTCGGCGATCAGGCGGTGGACGCCCCGGCCGCGCGGGCCGACGGCGTGGATCCGGTGTGTCCGGTGGTGCATCAGGGCTGTTGTCCTTGCTGCGGTACGGGGGCGGGGGTGAGGACGGGGGCGGGGACGGGGACGGGGACGGGCTTGGGCACCGGCGCCGGGTTGCGGTACCACGAGGGGTTGATGCCGGCCCGGTAGGCGTTGGTCAGCCAGAGCGAGGTGACCGACTTCTCGAAGATCTTGAACGGCAGCTGGATCCAGAACTCGGCGAAGCCCTGCCGGTGGAAGAACCGGCTGCCGCCGCCCATGATCACCGCGTTCTTGGCGAGCGCCGCGCTGCTCGCCGTGGTCAGCCCGGCCAGGCCCGCGATGCCGCCGTCCAGGAAGGCGTCCATCCCGCTCAGCACATGGGTCTTGCCGTCGGCCCCGGTGACGCCCCAGACGGCGGCGTTCATCGAGCCGTTGACCCAGCCGACCACACCGCCCAGGGCCGCGTTGTAGAAGAAGTCGTAGGTGCCGCCGCGCCAGCGGGTCGGGGTCTCGTTGCCCGCCCACTCGTTGGCCCAGTGCTTGTCGTGGTTGTTGGGCCGGCGCATCTCGTGCTTGCCGCCGTCCACGTTGCCCAGCACCGACTTCGGCCCGCCGACGGCGGAGCCGCGCAGCTCGTGCATCCCGGTCGAGACCAGGCTCTTGACACCGGCCCCGACGGCCGCGTTCGCGAAGGACTTGAGCGCGTCCTTGCCGGTGAACGGCTTGTTGTTGACGGCCGCGACGATGCCGTTGACGGCCAGGTTGGCGGCGAACTCCAGGACGAACTCCTGCCCGAACTCCAGCGCGACCTTCTTCGCCAGCACCTTCCAGTACGGCTGGTAGAGCGCCTCGCCGAGCGGCACGATCCCGTGGTTCGCGGCCGGCAGGCCCGGTACCCCGTCCAGCGCGTTCTGCAGCCGCGGCACCCGGATCTCGACCGAGTCGCCCCAGGGCAGCCGGTTGGCCTCGCGGATCCGCCGGCCGAAGCCGCGGATCTCGGTGAGCGGGCCGCGGAAGTCGTACTCGTTGCCGGTGACCCGGAACCGGCCGCCGGGGGCCGTCTCCCAGACCAGGCCGCTGTCGGTGCGCTGCGCGATGATGTGGTTGTTGCCGTCGTAGCGGCGCCACTGGCCGCGCCAGGCGTCCTTCTCCAGGAAGGTGCCGTCGCCGAGCGGCTTGCGCTCGCGGACCACCGCGCCGTGGTCGAACTCCTTCCAGGCGCCGGCCGGGTGCGGCGCGCCGTTGCCCTGGACGTACTCGCGCACCCGCAGCGGGCCGTCGCCGAGCGCCAGGTGCGGGGGCACCTCGCGGACGGTGAGGGCCGGGCCGCCGCCGGCCGGGCGGAACTCGTCCCGGAAGTGCCGGGTGCCGGCCCGCCACTGGTCGTCCCAGGTCCGGGTGGTGCCGTTCCACCAGCGGCGGACCTGCTGGCCGGCGCCGTAGTCGACGGCGGCGCCGTCCGGCCCGTACTTGCGGGTGAACCAGCGCTCCCCGCCGCCCACCGGGTCGACGCCCCGCCAGGAGTCGGCGTACCGGCCGCCGTCGAGCATGTTCCGCTCGCGGACCAGCGCGCCGTCGGCGTCGAAGTCCCGGAAGGAGTCGTCCCAGGGCAGCCGCGGGTCGTCGGAGCCGCGGAACACCATGCGGCGGCCGCCGACCGGGTTGCCCAGGTGGTCGGTGCCGGTCCAGCGCCACTCGGCGGAGTCCGGGCGGCCGGTGCCGGTGATCCGGGTGACGTTGCCGTGCGCGTCGCTCCAACTGTCGTGGGTGCCGGTGAGGTTGCCGTGGGGGTCGCGCTGCACCCAGGGGTCGGCCGACCGGGCGTGGACCTGCCCGGTCGCCGGATCGACCCGCGGCGGCACCCGGTACTCGCGCACCGAGCCGTCGGGGAAGCCCTCCCGGGCCACCCGCCAGTCGTTGCCGCCCGGCGCCTGGAAGCGGTCCTGCCAGATCGGGTGGTGCGCGCCGCCGCCGGCCGGCGGGGTCAGCTCGGCCCGGTAGCCGGCTCGACCGGGCTCCTCCCAGGGGATGTGCGCGGGGTTGGTCGGCGGATGGGGCGGCGGGGTGGCGTGGTCACCGACCTTGAGCGTGGCGCCGCTGTGCAGCTTCCCCGTGGAGCGGACGAACCGGCCGTCCGCGGCGAGGTCGACCACGCTGCTGTCCATGCCCACGTAGCGCAGGCCGCCACCGGGGTTCACCCCGCCGGTCTTGTTCCACAGGAAGGTCTGGAAGCGGGTGTCACTGCCCAGGTGGCGGACGGAGCCCTGCGGCGCCCCGCCGAGCCGGTCGCGCACCCAGAGCGGCGGGCGCTGCTCGGACCAGCGGGTCGTGGTCACCACCCCCTGGTCGGTCGTCAGGACTTCGCGCTTGCCGACCTCCTTGCCGTGCGGGGAGTGCCGCTCCCAGGTCTGGCCGACCCCGTTGCGCCAGGTGTACTCCTGGAAGTGCCCGGCCTTGTCCGGCCCGTGGCCCATCCCCCACTGCTTCTGGACGACGGTGTTGGTGCCGTCGCCGAGCCGGTCCGTCCAGCCGCTGTCCCGGTGCTGGGTGCGCGGGCCGTGCCCGAGCTCCACCCCGGCGCCGTCGAAGCGGTGCCAGGTCCAGGAACGGTCGGCGCCGCGGACGGCGAAGGTGTGGCCGGTGACGCCGCCGGTCTTCTGCAGCCCGTCGCGGTACTGGTGGACGGTGGTGCCCCGGTGGTCGACGTCCCGCCAGCCGAAGCCGGAGGTGTCGTAGCGGCGGGTACCGTGGTTGGCCAGCCCGCCGGCGCCGTCCCACTGCGCCCAGGCGGTCCGGCGGTTGAGGTCGCCGAAGGAGATCGTGTCGGTCCGCCGGAAGGCGTCCAGGACTCCGCCACCGGACAGCATCCGCCGTTCGAACACCTCCACCGGCGCGTAGGTGGCGGACATCAGCCGGATCCGGTTGCCGCCGCCGGTGATCTCCACCCGGCCGTGGTGGAACGCGCCGGTGCCGGCCGGCGGCGGGGTGGCCGCGGCCGGGTGCGGCGTCCGCTGCCAGGTGGCTCCCCCGGCGGCGGTGTGGTCGATGACGTACTGGTGGTCGGTGCGGCGGCCGGCGTCCACCACGTTGAAGCCCTGGCGGGTGACGGCGCCGCCGTTCGGCGCGTGGACGGTGAACTCGCCGTCCCGGGGGCCGCCCGGGCGGTCGAAGGACACCTGCAGCCCGCCGTCCGGCCGCACGGTGACGGTCCGTTCGGGCACCCGGACGCCCGCCGGGTTCTCCAGGTGGCCCGGACCGGCGACGGCGCCGGGGGCGGGCTCGGGGACGACCGCGAAGGTGCCGTTCGGGTGGCCGTCGGGGCCCTGCAGCCCGGTGCCGGTCTCCAGTCGCGAACCGTCCCCGCCGTACCGGACGAAGTCCCCGCCCGCGGTGGTGTCGGTGATCTGGTGCCCGCCACCGGGCCGGTCCACGGCGGTGAGGTGCGGGAGCGGGGTCCCGGCCGCGTCCACGACCTGCAGGGTGCGCGGGCCGCCGGGCGGGGTGTGCGCCACCACCCACTCGTTCAGTGGCGCGCCGCCGGGGCCGTGCAGCCTGGTCCCGTCGTCGACCAGCCGCCCGGCGTCGTCGAAGACCCGGTACCCGCCGGCCGGGTCGACGACCCGGAACCCGGTGCCCTCCGGGGTGACGACCAGCCGCGGGTCCGGGTGGAAGCCCGCGTCCGTCCACTGGAAGGCCAGCGGATGGACCGGGCCGCCGGCCGGGCGCTCCAGATGCCCCAGCGGCCGACCGGTGCTGTCGAGCAGCTGCTGCCCGTCGACCTGGAGGATGCCGTCCGCGCCGTGCCGCTCGTACCGCAGGCCGCCGCCGGGCGTGAGGGGCGGCTGCTCGACCCGGAAGCCGCCGCCCGGGTGGGCGATCACCCGCTCGGGCAGCGGGGTCCCGGCCGCGTCGGTGAGGACGTGGCCGCCACCCTGCGGCACCGCGAAGTGCGCCCCGCGCAGGCCGGCGGCGTCGCCGAGCGCGATGCCCTGCTCGCCGAAACCGCCCTGCGGCGTGTAGCGGGTGGACACCCCGGACCCCGGATCGGTCACCCGCCACCCACCGGCCGGCAGCGGATCGGCCGTCAGACCGCTCGGCCGGCCGAGATCGTCGGTCAGGCGATGAGGAGCGCCGTCGGTGAGGAAGTGAACGCCCCGCACACCGTTGACATCCGCCAACGCCAGACCGCTCTCCACCTGCAGACCGTCACCGCCGTACCGCACCGAACGACCGGTCCCGAGGTCGGTCAGCCGCACCGTGCCGTCCGCCAGCGTGGTCACCGGCTGCGGCAACCGCGTACCGGCCGCGTCGGTGAGCACGTGACCGCCGCCCTGCGGGACCACGAAGTGCGCCCCCCGCAGGCCGGCGGCGTCGCCGAGCGCGATGCCCTGCTCGCCGAAACCGCCCTGCGGCGTGTAGCGGGTGGACACCCCGGACCCCGGATCGGTCACCCGCCACCCACCGGCCGGCAGCGGATCGGCCGTCAGACCGCTCGGCCGACCCAGCGCGTCCGTCAGGCGGTGCTGGGCGCCGTCGGTGAGGAAGTCGACGCCCCGCACACCGTTCACGTCCGCCAGCGCGAGACCGCTCTCCGCCTGGAGGCCGTCACCCCCGTACCGCACCGAACGGAACGTCACGGGATCGGTCAGCCGCACCGTGCCGTCCGCCAGCGTGGTCACCGGCTGCGGCAACCGGGTACCCGCCACGTCGGTGAGCACATGACCGCCACCCTGAGGGACCACGAAGTGCGTCCCCCGCAGACCCGCCCCGTCGCCGAGCGCCAGGCCCTCCCCCTGGAACCCGCCGTCGGGGTCGAACCGGACCGAGCGGCCGGTGACGGGGTCGGTGACCCGCAGGCCGGCCCCGCCGTTCAGCACGGTCAGGTCGTGGCCGCCGGCGTTGCCCAGCGAGCGGGTGACCACCCCGTTGTCGTGGCCGAGGAGCAGCACCGGCCCCAGCGGCACGCCGCCCGCGGTCAGCAGCGGACGGCCCTCCTCGACGAACTGTCCGCCGTGGTCGAAGCCGCGGTGTCCGCCGGTCACCGGGTCGCGCAGGTCGAAGCCGCCGCCCGGGCGAGGGTGGACGTCGAGCCCCACGACGCCGTCGACGTCGTGCACCTGGTACGTCGGGTGGCCCTGGCCGTCGAAGTCGATGTGCACGTGCTGCCCGACCGGTGCGCCGTCCGGGCCGGCGAGCGGGAGGTCCTCGGCCACCAGCCGGCCGGTTCCGTCGTAGCTCTGGGTGCTGCCGAGATGGGCGTTGTGGACGTCGAAGCCGCCGCCGGGGCGGGCGATCGGGCGCAGCGTCGGGTCCGGCACGTCGTGGGCGTCCAGCACCCGGTGGACCTGCCCGCCGTTGGCGGTGGTGGTCTCGATCCGCCAGCCGTTGGGGCCGCCCACCGCGCTGTCGGTCAGGGTGAGCACGACGGGCTGCGGTGCGGGCTGCGGCTGGACGTGCGGCTGCGGCGCGACCTGCGGCTGGACGTGCGCCGGTGGGACGCCGCCGCCGGTCTCGGCACCGCCGAGCAGCCGGGGGCGCTCGCGCAGGCTGTCGGCGGTGAGCCGGGCGAGGTCCTGGTCCATCCGGGCCGGGTCGACGCCGAGCGCGGCGAGCCGGTCGAGGGTGTCGTCGAGGCGCTGGGCGGCGGCGTCCACCGAGGCCTGGGCGTGGATCACCACCGGGCTGGGCCGCGAGCCGGAGCCGGGGCGGGCATGCAGGTCGGACAGCAGCCGGTCGGCCCGGCCGAACTCGTGGCGGGCCAGGGTGAGATCGGCCCAGGCGTCGAGGCGGGCCACCCGGCCCGGGTCGTCGGCCTGGCCGAACAGGGCGACCACCCGGTCGCTCTGCTCGCGCCAGAGCCGGTCGAGCTGGGCGCCGGTCAGCCGCTCGGGGCCGGCGCCGTGCGGGAGTCCGGTGCCGCCGGCGGTGTGCGCCGGCGGCGTCGGGGCCGCGGTGAGGACCACCGGGGCCGGGGCGTGACCGGTCGGGGTGTGCGGGGTCGGCTGGTGCACGGCCGGCGTCTGCACGGAGGGGCTCTGCACGGTCGGCGCATGGACGGCCGGCGTCTGTACGGCCGGGGCATGGACGGTCGGCGTCTGCACGGTCGGGGCCTGGACCAGGGACGTCGGCGACTGGGTTCGGGCCAGGGCGCCGGTGTCGAGCAGGCCGAGGGCGTCGTCCACCCGGCCGACCGCCCCCGTGGCGGGCGGGGTGACGGTGTGCACGCCGGGCAGCACGACCGGCGGGGCGACGGTCACCCTGGGCGGGGCGAACTCGGAGAGGTGCAGGTTGACCTGATGGGCCGTCAGGGCGTTCCGGCTGTGCTCGCCGAGGTGGCCGCCGGTGCCGAAGACGGGGGAGTCCGCCCGGTTGATCGGGGAGCCGGTGGCGAGCAGGTCCAGCGCGCCGTGCAGCTGCGCGCCCGGAGTGCCGACCGTGCCGAGGCCGGGGACGGACGCGCCCGGCACGGTGATGCCGGGGGTGAGGCCGCCGCTGTGCTGGAGCACGGTCGGCGGGTGCAGGTGGGTGGTCGGGGCCAGCTGGGTGGTCGTGGCCGAAAGGTCTGCGGTGTGCACGGCGGGCACGTGCGGGGTGACGGTGTGCACGGCGCCCGTGCCGATCGTGCCCACCCCGGTGGCCGGCTGGTGCAGGCCGATCGTCTGGGTCTGCACCGACGGCAGGTGGACGGCGCCGGTCCCGGCGCCCGTCGTGACGTCCGCGAGGTGGACCGGGGCCGGCTGCACACTGCCGAGCGTGCCCGGCAGGTGCAGGCCGGCGGGCGTGCCCGCGTGCACGCCCGCCCCGGTCCCGAGGCCGCCCGGGTGGGCACTGACGCCGAGGCCGGTGTCCAGGTGGAGGCCGCCCGGGGTGACGGTGAGGTTGCCCCAGTCGCCCATCCGGACGGAGTGCAGCTCGCGGACCGGGATGTCGAGCAGGGCGTCCAGTTGGCGCACGGCGTGCGGCGCGAACGAGAGCTGGTCGGTGAGGCCGGAGTGCACGCCGAAGGTCGGCGGCCGGGAGAAGGAGAGCCCGAGGCCGCCGGGCTCCAGGTGCGGGAGGTCCAGGCCGCGCGGTCCGGCCCAGTCGCCCAGCCGGACCTTCGCGAGGTCGGCGCGCGGCAGGTCGACCAGGGCGTCCACCTGGTGCAGCGGCGGCGGGACGGGGATCGCCGCGGCCGTGCGCCCGGCGGTGCCCAGCAGCGGCGCCCCGAACCGGAACTTCCCGAGCACACCGCGCTCGAAGAAGCCGATCCGCAGGGCGCCGCGCAGCCCGAACTGCCCGATCTCGGCCGCGTCGACCGGCAGGAACAGCCGCAGCCACTTGGTGCCGCCGAGCTCGGCCCGGGCGAAGTTCCAGGTCCCGGTACCGATCCGGCCGAGGCCGGCGGGCAGGCCGCGGACCAGGCCGGGCAGGCTCTTGATGCCCTGGATGACGGCGAGACCGCCGGCGCTGAAGGTCACGCCCGCCAGGTGCGGCAGGTTGGTGATCGTGCTCTTCACCCAGAGACCGCCGGACTTGATCCAGCTACCGGTGATCCTGGCGAGGTCCCACAGGCCCGGCAGGAACCGGAAGCCGTGCAGGCCGCCGCCGGTGAACACGCCGCGGAAGAAGTTGCTCACCGTCTGGCCGACGCTCTTGATCCCGGCCCAGGTGAACTTGGCCCCGGCGCTGATGAGTTTGAGCAGCGGGATGCCCTTGGTGGTCGGTGCGATCATGCCGAGGCCGGAGAGGAAGAGGTCCAGTGCGCTGGCCTTGCCCTGGGCGAAGTCGACGGCCGTCTTGACGAAGATCGCGAGGTTGGCGCCGATGGCGATCAGCGCGATCGGGCCGCCGAAGACCAGCGCGGGCAGGATCAGCGCGATGGCCAGCCACTGGAAGGCCTCCCAGAACAGGTCGCAGTCGGAGACCGGCTGCTTGATCCCCCGGGCCGCGCTGCTGAGCGCGCTGCCGGCCGTCCGGCCGGCCTCGTCCTGGGCCGTGCCGGCCTGCCGGGCCGTGCTCGCCAGCTCGGTCAGCCGGGAGTCGTCCTTGGCCAGGCCGCGCCCCTGGGAGAGCGCGTTGTCCGCGCGCCACTGCTGGTCGCGCACCACACCCGCGTAGGTGGTCAGCGCCCGGGCGGAGTTCTCGAAGGCGTCGGCCACCGACTGGACGAAGCCGCGCAGCGGGCCGCTGATCTTGTCGCGGAGCGCGTCGGCGGTCTGCCCGACGAACGCGCCGTCACCGGTCTTGTTGAGCACCGCGTCCAGCGCGTCGTCGATCTCCCGGGCGACCCGGCCGAGGTCGGCCAGCGAGCGCTGCACCTCGTCCATCCGGTCCGGGTCCCCCGGCGTGGGGTCACCGCTCAGGCCGATCGCGGTCCAGTCGGTCGGACGCTGAGCCATCCCGGGTCCTCTCCGTACGCGGCCTCGCGGTGGGGCGCTGCCCGCCGCGCGCGGAACGCTCCCGCCCGACCACGGCCGGACGGCCCCGGCGGTTCACCACGGCCCGCGGCGGCTCGACGACGACTCGACGCGGCTGGACGGCGGCTCACCGCGGTGCCCCGGGCCGCGCCGGCGGGGCGTGGTGAACCGGGGCCGGGTCTCGGACGTGGTCCGGGCGCAGCAGCACGGTGTACCGACCCGACCGGAGGGACCCCTTGCCCGACTTCTCGATGGACTACGGGATCCTCCACGAGGCCCGCAAGGACCTGCACAGCCTCGCGGACCGGATCTCGCCGACGCTGCACGACAGCCTCTTCTCCCAGTACGGCTCCGGGAAGCTCGGCGACGCCCAGGCCGTGTTCGGGGACCCGAACGTCACCAACGGCTTCCGCAGCCTCTACCGGCTCTCCAAGGACCCGATGAACCGGGCCGTGGACCACCTCAAGCAGCTGGGCGACGTCTTCGGCGCGGTCGCCGACGGCTACTTCGACGTGGACGCGCAGGTCGCCGACGGCCTCGGGGTGATGGGCACCAACATGGGCCTGGACGCCTGGCGCAACGACAAGGCGGCCTGGGACTACCGCAACGCCCACGCCGACCAGTGCACCCCCGGCCCGGACGGGACGGTCCCGGAGTTCTGCAAGGCCACCGACCCCGGCGCACCGCCCGTCGACCAGACCATCGACACCGCCAACGGCTCGGTGCACACCCACCTCACGCTGGACGGCGACAACAACGTGATCAAGGAGGAGACGACCGTCACCCACGACGGCCAGACCTACACCTCGACCACCAGCTACACCGACCACGGCCGCTCCTTCACCACCGACACCGTGTACGCGGACGGCACCAAGAACCACGCCGAGACGCACCTGCAGGAGGACGGCAGCGGCGACATGACCGTCACCGACAACGACGGCGTGAAGACCGAGTACCACCGCGGCGGACCGGGCCAGGAGTGGCAGCAGACCGGCGGCGGCCCACCGGAGCAGGACCCGAACTACGACCCCCCGACGATGTACTGACCCGGCCCCCGGCCACGGTCACCCACCACCCTTCGAGAGGACGACCATGCCCAACATCTCCCTGGACTTCGAGAAGATCGAGGCCACCTCGGGCCGGCTGGACTCGGCCAGCGACAACATCGTGCCGATGCTGAACGACCTGAAGAACGACGTGAACGGCCTGCTCGGCGACGGCATGGTGTTCCAGCAGTCCAGCCCCGCGATGCAGGAGGCGTACGACAAGTTCAACACCAGCCTGCTGGCCGCGATGGACGGCATCAAGGGCTTCGCCAAGCAGTTCCGGCAGATCAAGGACCAGATGCACCAGATGGACCAGGACATGGCCGCCAGCCTGCGCGAGAGCAAGTGACACCAGCACCGTACGGGGGCCGGGACACCCGTCCCGGCCCCCGCCGCGTGCTCAGCCCTCGGCGCGCAGCACCGTCAGCGGCACCTGCACGGCCATCGGCTCCCCGGCCCGGCCGGTGGTCCAGCCCCGGCCGACCGACGGGGTGGTGCGGATGAGGTGCACCGGCAGCCGGACGCCGATCATGTCCCCCTCCTGCAGGCTCTTGGGCGCCAGCAGCAGCCCCCGGCGGGCCCGCTTGGCGGCCGTCACCCAGCTGCCCATCGCGACCTGCAGGGCGTCGGCCGGGCCGGCGTAGAGCAGTCCGAGGCCGCGGTCGCGACCGAACGCGGCGATGTCCTTGAGGATGCGGTCGCAGGCCGGCATCGCCAGCAGGTCGGCGTCGTCGACCACCACCACCCTGGGCCCGTCGAGCCCGTCGAGGGCGGCCTGGACGTCCTGCGGCGAAGGGTCCGGCTCGGTGAGCACCCGCGCCCGGGCGTGCCGGGCCAGCGCCCGCAGCGGCGAGTGCCGCGGGGTCAGCACCACCAGCGAGGTGCCGCCGGCCAGCAGGGACACCGCCAGCGAGGCGAGGACCGTGCTGCGGCCCGATCCGGGCGGGCCGAGCACCGCGAACACCGCCGAAGCGCCCGCGAAGTCCACCCCCACCGGGCCCGCGTCGTCACCACCCAGCCCGAGCAGGCCCCACATCGGGCGGCGCAGCTCGGGCCCGACCGTCTCGAAGGCCTCGGCGAAGTCGACCGACCGGGGCAGCGCGGCGACCGGGAACGGCCGCCGGGCGGCGGGCACCCTGGCGTCCCGGCGGGCGGTCTCGACACCGATCGCGGCCAGCGCACGGGCCTGCTCCTGGCCACCCGCGCCGGGGGCGAGCAGCGCGACCTGGGTCTCGGTGCCGCTCAGCACGTGCCAGCCGCGCCCGGCCGGCACCGCGCCGGGCACCTTGCTCGGCGAGAGGCCGACCAGCTGGTAGTCGTTGCGGTCACCCTGGCGCAGCAGCAGCTTGTGGTCGTTGTGCGCGGCCAGCCGGCCGCCGAGCAGGGAGCGCTCCGAGCTGGCGACCACGTGGATCCCCACCGCCGCGCCCTCGCGCAGCAGCCGGGTGACGACGTCCGCGAGCCGCCCGTTGTCGTGGTCGTCGAGCAGGCCCGCCAGCGCGTCCCAGCCGTCGATCAGCAGCAGGATGTGCGCGGGTCGCTCCGCCGCGGGCAGCACGGCGCGCAGCTCGTTCAGACCGGCCGCGTTCTTCTCGCTGCAGAGTTCCTGACGCTTCGTCAGTTCGGCGGTGAGCCGGTGCAGCAGGCGCTCCAGCCGCTCCAGGTCGTGCCGGGAGACGACCGCGCCGCAGTGCGGCAGCGCGGTGAGCGCGGCCAGGCCCCCGCCGGCGGCGTCGATGCCGTAGAGGTGCACGTCGGCCGAGGAGGCGGTGCGGGCGGCCGAACCGGCCAGGGTGCGCAGCACCTGCGTCCGGCCGGAGCGGGGCGCGCCGACCACGTAGAGGTGCCCGAAGGTGGCCAGGTCGGCGGTGGCGACCCGGCGCTCCTGCAACTGCGGCACGTCCTCCAGGGCGTAGGGGATCGGCGGGATGCCGCGGCCGTGGTACTCGGGCAGCAGCGCCACCAGCTCGTCGAGCCGGACCTCCTCCGCCAGGGCGGGCAGCCACGGGCTGGGCTGCGGCACGAAGTCGTCCAGCCCGGCCGCGGCCTCGCGCAGGGCGTCCACCAGGGCCTGCAGGTCGGTGGGGGCCGGCGCGGCGGGCGCGCCGGGGTCGACGTCCGCCGCCGGCAGCGCGACCGGGCGGCCGAGTCCGGTCCAGGAGAGTTCGACGGCGCGCACCGCGCCGCCCGCGCGGCGCGGCGGCGCGGCGGGCCCCCGGGCGTCCGCCCCGGGCCGGGCGGCGCCCGCCCAGGCGGCCTGGAACGGCACGGTCGAGCGGTGTCCGAGGCGCACCAGCGCCCGCCCGGGGGCGGAGGCGGGGATGTGCACGGCCTCGGAGGTGTCGATGATGTCCTGGCTCTCGGTCGAGTCGGTGACCCGCAGCGCGATCCGCAGGTTGGTGTTGGCGCGGATGTCGCTGGTGACGGCGCCGGAGGGGCGCTGGGTGGCGAGCACCAGGTGGATGCCGAGCGAGCGGCCGCGCTGGGCGATCCCGATCAGCCCGGGGACGAAGTCCGGCACCTCCCGGACCAAGGTGGCGAACTCGTCGATCACCAGCAGCAGTCGGGGCAGCGGCGGCAGCGCGGGATCGGCGAGCCGCTTGGAGCGGTACTCGGGGTGGTCCTTGGCCGCGACGTCCGCCAGCAGCCGCTCGCGGCGGCGCAGTTCGGCGCCCAGCGAGGCCAGCGCGCGCTCCACCAGGTGGGCGTCGAGGTCGGTCACCATGCCGAGGGTGTGCGGGAGTTCGGCGCACTCGCGGAAGGCCGAGCCGCCCTTGTAGTCGACCAGGACGAAGGTCAGCTCGTCCGGCCGGTTGGCGGCCGCCAGCGAGGCGACGAAGGACTGGAGCAGCTCGGACTTGCCGGAGCCGGTGGTGCCGGCGACCAGGGCGTGCGGGCCGTCACGGACCAGATCCAGGGAGAGCGGCCCGTCGTAGCCGGTGCCGAGCAGGAAGGCGGTGGACGCGGGCCGGCGGCGCCAGCGGGCCAGCAGCTGCGCCGGGTCCGGCGGTTCGATCCGCAGCAGGTCCAGCAGCCTGACCTGCTGCGGGAGCCCGGCGTCGTGCTCGGGGCTGACGTCCCGCACCGGCGCCAGGGCCCGGGCGACCTGCTCGCACCAGTCGGCGTCGACCAGGTCCGCGCGGACGTCGGTCAGGTCGGGCGCCCCGGTGCGGCGGACCGTCAGCCGGTGCCCGGCGGCCAGCACCACGGTGCTGCACTCCTCGGGCAGCAGCCGCTCCTGGGTGTCCAGGCAGATGCTGAACACCCGCACCCGGGGGCCGTCGGTGAGCACCTGCACCATCCCGGGCACCTCGCGCAGCTGCCGGGCGCCGTCGGCGATCACCAGCACGTCCGGCTCGTTGAACATCGCCTTGCCCATGGACGAGCCGAGCACCCGCTGCCGGGCCTGGATCTGGGCCACCAGTTCGGAGATCCGGTTCGCGGTCGACTCGGGGTCGTTGCCGACGGACACCAGCGGGCCGCCCCGGGCCGCCGGGCGCAGGTGCGGCAGCCAGCGCACCCAGGCCCAGCCGTCCGCGCGGGACCGGTCGGAGAGGACCACCACGCGCAGGTCGCGCGGACTGTGCAGGACGGCGGACTGGGCCACCAGCCAGCGCGCGAGCGCCTGGACGGGCTCCTCCGAGCCCGCCACGCCGACCACGCCGTGCTCGGCGACCTCGACACCGATCGGCACGTCGGGGATGTTCCAGCGCACCGCCCGGTGGTTCTCGTCGCGAGCGGGGTCGTCCAGCTCCTTCACGGACGGCTGGTCCACCGTGCCGAGCCGCAGCACCAGGTGGTCGGGGTCGCGGCGGCGCCGCTCCCAGAGCCGGCTGCCGGGGCCGACGGCGGTGAGCCCGACCGTCGCCGGGTCCGGCCCGGCCAGGCCGCGCACCTCCCGCTCGCGGTCGGCCGCCACCCGGATCTCCCGCTCCAGCGTCCGGCGACGGGCCCGGTAGCGGGCCTCGTCCTGCTCGTGCTGCCGGCGGTTGCTGCGCCTGCCGCCGATCCAGTTGGCAAGCGCCATCACCGGGCTGAACAGGATGAACACCAGGTAGAAGTACGAATGGAAGACCGCGACCATCACCATGCCGAGCACCACCGGCGCCAGCATCATCAGCAGCGGGAACGGGCGCCGCGCGGGTGTGGTGGGAGGCAGCGGCAGCCGGAGCCGCTCGGCGTCCAGGTGCGGGGCGATCCGCGGCGGGCGGTTGTAGTCCACGCCGACGCCGTCCGCGGAGGGCACCACGGCGGCGTCCGGCTCGACGGGCTCGACGAGGCGCAGCAGCGCCGCGCCGACCGCGAGGTCACCGCCGAGCGGCCAGGCGGTGACGACCCCGTGCCGCGGGGCGGCTGCGGCGGCGGGTTCGCCGCCGGGGGCCGGCGGCGGGCCCGGGACGCAGCCGCGGACCTCGCCCGGGGCGCCCCCGGTCCGGTGCCAGGAGGCGGAGCCGTCCTGGCCGACGGTCAGCCAGAGGCCGCCGGCCGGGACGTCGGCGCCGCGCAGCCGGACGGCGCAGGCCCGGTCCGAGCCGATCTCGTGGCTGCCCGGCCCCAGCCGCCAGGTCCGCCCGGCGCCGGGCCCGGAGACCAGGTGGAGTTCCAGGTGCGCCGGGCCGTCGGACGGCCCGTCCACCGGGGGGATCCTGATCCGGTCCGGGGCCGCGACGGGCGCGCCGAGCCCGAGGACGGCGCCCTCGACCACCCCGGACTCCGCGACCAGGGTCTCCGGGTCCAGCGGGCGGGCGCCCAGGTGGAGTCCGCGTGGCGGGGCCGTGCCCTCCCCCGCCAGGAACGCCTCCACCCCACCGGCCCGGCCGGCCTCCTGGCGGGGGTCCGGCGCCCCGGGCGGGTCGCGGTCCACCGCGGCGGCCAGCTCGCCGACGGTCGCGTACGGTGCCAGGTCCAGCACGTGGTCGCGGCGGCGGTCGGCGCCGTCGACGAGGGTGACGGTGAGCTTCACCGGGTGTTCTCCAGGGGGGTCGGGTCGGCGGCGGGGCGGCTAGCGGGAATGGGCTGAGCAGCGGTGACGGAGCGAACCCCGGTCACTCCGCGACGGCGGCGGAGACGCCGGGCCCGTACCCGGCCAGGTCCGGCTCGGCCAGGTCGTCCTCCTCCGGCGGCGCGCCCGGGGGCTGGGCCGCCGGTGCCCGGACCGGGCCGAAGGCCCCTTCGTCCGGTCCGGCCACCGGGCTCAGCCGGCCGAGCCGGCTCCGGACGCCCGAGACCACCGGGTCGGCGACCGGCCCGTCCGGGGCCGGGGTGGCGGCCGCCGGGGCGGCCCCGTCCGTCCCGGGCGCGCGACGGGCGAAGCGCTGCCGCCCGGCCGGCACCGGATCGCTCCGGTCCGGGGCGGGGGCCACCGGACCGACCCGGAACGGGGCCGGCTCCGCGGCCGCCGGGTCGACGGACGCGGGTGCGGGTGCCGGGGGCTCGGGGGCGACGGGTTCGGGCGCCGGTGCGGTCGGCGTGGGCTTCGGGCCGACCGGCGCCGGTGCGGTCACGGTCGGCACGGGCTCGCCGGTCGCCGTCGTGCCGGTCGCGGTCGTGCCGGTCGCCGTCGTCGGGGTGGGCCCGGTCAGGTCCGGCTCGACCAGGTCGGTGTCGTCCGCCGGCGCGGCGTCGAACGCGGGATGGGGCGGCAGACCGCGCAGGATCCGTGCGGTCGCCCTGGCCAGCGCCACCGCGTCGACCCGCAACCCGCTGCCCCGGATCCGCAGCCCGTCCCGGTCGGCGGTCAGCAGCCTCGCGCTGCCCCGGGACCCGCCGAGCGTCAGGACCCGGACCCCGGCCGCCGGCCGCTCCTCGTCCACGACCGTGGCGCAGACCGCGAAGGCCGGGTGCCCGCCGGCCGCCGCCCGCTCGGCCGCCAGCAGGGCGGCGGCCGGCTCGGGGCCCGGGTGGTGCGGGTGGACACCGTCCGCGACGGTGACCGCGCCGACCGGCAGCCGGGTGTCCAACTGGGCCGCCACGGCCTGCAGCACCGCCCTGGCCAGGCCCCGCTCGCCGCCGAACTCCGTGACGGCGGGCCCGTCGGCGAGGTCGAGCAGAACAGCGTGCCGCCCGTCGGTGCCCAGCAGGGCCAGCAGGGGCGCGGGTCGCCCGCCCCCGACCGGGGTCGCGGTCACGTCCTCCCGGGCGATCCACCAGAGCCGCGGGTCGGCGTCGTCCACGACCCAGGGCTCCGGCGGCCGCGGCGGCGCGCCGGGCCCGCAGGCCACCAGCACCCCCACCAGGGCCGGGCCGAGCAGCGCCCCGTAGGGCCGGACGCCCGGCACCACCCCGGCGCCCAGCACCGCCCGCTCCGCGTCGGCCCAGCCCTCCCGGGAGCCCAGCAGCCGGAGCATCAGCCGCAGGCCGCGGCGGAAGCGCAGCTGGGCCCGGACGGGCGCGGCGAACCCGGCGGCCGTCGCGGCGGCCTCGCGGCGCAGCCGGCGACGGGCCGCCCGCCACCCGCCGCCGCGCCGGACGGCGAGGTGGGCGAGAACGGCGAGCAGGAGGAGCAGACCGCCCAGGCCGATCAGCCCGGGCACGCCCCGGGGTACCGCGAGAGCGAGGGAGGCGGCGTTCGCGGCGGGCTCGGCGGACTCGGCGGTCACCGTGGTCAGGGCAGTCATAGCGGTCACAGCGGTCACGAGGCGACTCCCCGGGCGAGGACGCCCCGGTCCGTGAGGTGCCGGCGCAGCGCCTGCACCCCGTAGTGCGTACGGGACTTCAGCGTCCCGCCGGGTATCCCCAGGGCGCGGGCCGCGTCGACTCCGGCCTGGCCGAAGAGGTGGACGTGCACGACGGCCTCCTGATGGATCCGGTCGAGGGAGCGGAGCGACTCGACCAGCACCTGCCGGTCCAGCACCTGCGCCGTCGGGTCGGCGACCGGGTCGGCGGCGGGGAAGCCCTCGGCCGCGATGCCGACCGGGACGGCGCGGTCCTTGCGCCAGTCGTCGATGACCAGGCGGCGCGCGACCCGGAACAGCCAGAGACGGATCGGCCGGTCCTGCCAGTCAAGGGTGTCGGCCGCCTGCCACGCGCGCAGCAGGGCCTCCTGGACGATGTCCTCCACGTGGTGCGGGTCCTGGCGGATCAAGCTCGTGACGAACCGGTGGAGGCTCTCGCGTTCGGCCAGCAGCAGTTCGGCCCGGCGGTCGGAACAGTGGGGGGCCGGCGGCACCGTCCGACGTTCGGCGGACAGGGGTTCGGACCCGCCGTCGGCTCGCCGGTGGACCGTCGAGGCGCTGTACTCCATGACACTGCTCTTCTCTTCCCTGGTCGCACGGCGAGCGGCAGCGGCGGAGCACCCCCTGTCATGTGCGTGACGCACAGCCCCGGCCGGTGGTCACGCTAGTCGTGCCAATCGGCCACCGACCCATCACGGAGTGAACAGAAGTTCACGCAATTGTGCCCAACCGCACGTGTTGTCCGCAGGGTTGACCAAGCATCATCTCCCGGGCGGGAGAAGTTCACATCGCTGTGGTGTTGCCCGTGGAGCCTTCCGTCCGCCGTCGCACACCCTCTGGAGGCCCCCGGTGTCCCCGTCCGACCCGCCGTCGACGCAGCCGCAGTCCGCCGACCGTTTCGCCGACACCTTCGCGCGCCGCACCCCCTCACCATCCCGGGGGCTGCTGCCGGGCGCGCGGGTCTGGGGCACGACCGCCGCGACCGCCGCACTGGTGGGGGCCGTCGCGTTCGGCACGGCTCAGCTGCCGGGCCACACCCCGCCCCGGGCACCCGTGGAGGCCGGCCGCGCACTGGTCACCGATGCCGCCTCGACCACCCCCTCCGGTCTGGACCCGGCCGCCCCGGCGGCCACCACCCCGGCCCCGGCCGACCTCACCCCCACCACTCCCCCGCCGGCGGAGCCCGCTCCCGAACCGGCCGCGACCGTCACCGTCCAGGCGGCGGTGCCCGAGCCGGGGGCCGTGCCACCGGCCCCGGCCGCGCCCGCGCCCGCCCCGACGGTGTACCGGACCACGGTGGCCAGCGCGCCGCCGGCCGCCGCCAAGCCCGCTCCCCCGGCACAGCCGGCGCCCGCCACCCAGGCGCCGGCCGCCCCCGCGCCGGCCCCGGCCGCACCCGCCCCGGCCGCGCCCTCCGCCGCCCCGCCCGCGCCCGTGGCCGCACCACCGGCGGTCGGCCGGCCGATCGCCGGCCGGGCCTCCGGGCGGTGCATCGGCGCGACGGCCCGCAACGTCACGGACGGGGCCCGGCTGGAGCTCCAGGACTGCACCGGCGGCGCCTGGCAGACCTGGGACTTCCGCCCCGACGGCACGGTCCGCGCCCAGGGCCTCTGCATGGATGTCGCCTGGGCGTCGGTGGCCAACGGCGCGGCGATCCAGGTGGCCAACTGCAACAACGGCCCGGCCCAGCAGTTCGTCCTCTCCGGCGCCGGGGACCTGGTGAACCCGCAGGCCGACAAGTGTGTGGACGCCAAGGACCTGGGCACCGGGGCCGGCACCCAGCTGCAGCTCTGGAACTGCGCCGGCACCACCAACCAGAAGTGGTACGTGCGCTGATCCACCCGCCCGGCCCCGCCCGTCCGATCCCGCCTGCCCGACCCGTGCGGGCGGGCGGGACGGCACCGGGAGGATTGACGCCCACCAGTGTGAGTGATTCACTACTCACATGACGAACGAACGACCCCGCCGACTGTCCACGGCGGACGAGCGCCGCGAGACGGTGCTGAGCACCGCCATCGGAGCCTTCGCCTCGCGGGGGTACTTCGGCACCACCACCACCGAGGTCGGCAAGGCCGCCGGCATCTCGCAGGCCTACGTCTACCGGCTCTTCCCCAACAAGGAGTCCCTGTTCGTCGCGGTCGTCGAGCACTGCTTCACCCGGGTCCGGGCGAGCCTGGAGCACGGCGCCGCAGCGGCGGACAGCAGCGCGCCCGAGGCGGTACTCGCCGCCATGGGGGACGCCTACGCCAAGCTGATCAGCGACAACGACCTGATGCTCGTCCAGCTGCACGCCCAGGCCGCAGCGGTCTCCGAGCCCGCGATCCGCGCCGCCGTCCGGGCCGGCTACGCCCGGCTGGTGGAGTACGTGCGGGGCGCCTCCGGAGGCGAGGAGCGCCAGATCCAGGAGTTCTTCGCCACCGGCACGCTCTGCCACCTCCTGGTATCGATGGGCGCCGACGAGGTCGACGCGCCCTGGACCCGCACCCTGACGGCGGGGATCACCCACTACTGAGCGCCCCGCGCGCCACCGGCACACCGGGCCCGCCCGGGCGGCCGGACGCACCGGGTGCGGACGAGGGCACCACCGGGCGTGGCGCCGACGGACCACCCCTGACGATCCGCCACCCACGACCCGCCCCACCCCCGCGCCTTGCGCGCGACCGACGCCCCGCCGTCCTTGCGGCCGTCAAAGTGAGTGGTCAACCACACATAGCAGTTCCGGTGCGACGACCGGGCCGCAGGCCCGCCGCACCTCCCCCTACGCCCGACGTACTCCCCGAAGGAGACCCGCCTTGACCGAGCACACCGTCACCATCGACGAGAACGCCCCCGCCGTCGTCCGTCTCACCACCACCATCGACGCCCCGCTCGACGTCGTCTGGGCCCTGCACACCGCCATCGACTCCTGGGCCGCCTGGAACCCGGACATCGACCGGGCCCGGCTGGACGGCCCGCTCGCCACCGGCGCCTCCTTCCAGTGGCTGACCCACGGCCTCGACATCACCTCGACCGTCCGCGAACTGGTGCCCGGCCGCCGGATCGTCTGGGGCGGCCCGGCCGCCGGCATCGACGGCGTACACCTCTGGACCTTCCGGGAGGCCGACGGCGTGGTCACCGTCCACACCGAGGAGTCCTGGGGCGGCGCACCGGTCGAGGCTCAGCCCGTCGAGCTGACGGCGGCACTCCGCGCCTCGCTGGAGAGCTGGCTGGGCCACCTCAAGGCCGAGGCCGAGCGCCGGTAGCCGGGCGACTGCCGGCCGCCCTTCGCCCTCTGCCCTCTGCCCTCCGCCCTCCGCCGCGAGTCGCACCCGACCGCGACCGGATCGTCCGGAGCGGCCCGGCCGCGCCACCGCCACCGCTCCCACCGCCGCCCCGCGTTCACCGGAAGAGGTTCCCGCCATGACCGCCGCCCAGCCGTACCTGACCGGCCACTACACCCCCGTCGCCGACGAGATCACCGCCACCGGCCTCACCGTCGAGGGCCGGCTGCCCCCCGAACTGACCGGCCGCCTGATCCGCAACAGCCACAACCCCAAGCCCGGCATCACCCCCACCCACTGGTTCAAGGGCAGCGGCATGGTCCACGGCATCCGCCTGCGCGACGGCCGCGCCGAGTGGTACCGCAACCGCTGGGTCCACACCCCCGCCCTCGACGGCGCCCCCTACCTCACCGACCACGGCCCCGACCTCACCGCCTCCACCGCCGGCACCCACGTCATCGAACACGCCGGACGCCTGCTCGCCCTGTGCGAGGCCAACCTCCCCTTCGAACTCACCCGCGACCTGGAGACCGTGGGTGCCTACGACTTCGGCGGCAAGCTGCGCACCGCCATGACCGCGCACCCCAAGGTGGACCCGGTGACGGGCGAACTCCACTTCTTCGCCTCCTCACCCTTCCCGCCCTACCTGATCCACCACGTCTCCTCCCCCGACGGCACCGTCCTGGAGAGCCAGGAGGTCCCCGGGGCGAGCGCCGCCCTCAAGCACGACTTCGCCGTCACCGCGCACTACGTCGTCTTCCTGGAGGGCTCCGTCACCTTCGACCCCGCCGAGCACTCCGGCATCCCGTACTGCTGGCACGACGCCCAGACCTCCCGCATCGGCATCATGCCGCGCGGCGCCGGGGGCGCCGCCGGGGTCCGCTGGTACGAGATCGGCCAGGGCTACACCATGCACCTCGCCAACGCCTACGAGGACGCCCGGGGCCGCGTCGTGATCGAGGGCCCGGCCGTCGGCCGGGTGGGCTGGCAGCGCTCCTGGAACTGGTGGGTCGGCGCCCCCGACCGCGGCGCGGAGCCCAACTCCGGCTCCCGCTCCCGGCGCTGGACCGTCGACCTGGGCACCGGCACCGTCCGCGAGGAACAGACCGACGACCTCACCGTCGAGTTCCCGACCATCAACGAGGACTACCTCGGCCGCGAGCACCGCTACCAGTACGCGCTCGCGTTCCCCGACGACCTCGGGATCGGCAGCCACACCCTGGTCAGGTACGACCGGGCCACCGGCGGCCGCCGGCTCCGGCCGTTCGGCACCGGCCGGCTGCCGAGCGAGGCCGTGTTCGTCCCGGCCGAAGGCGCCACCGAGGAGGACGCCGGCTACCTGCTCACCGTCGTCGGCGACCTCACCACCGACAGCTCCGAGCTGCTCGTCCTGGACGCCTCCGAGCTCTCCGCCCCGCCGATCGCCACCGTCCGACTGCCGCGCCGGGTCCCGGCCATGATCCACGGCTCGTGGATCCCCGACAGCGCGCTCTGACCAGCGGCCCGCCGTGACACCGCGGCGACCGCGTCCGCCCCGGCCCCACCACCGGGGCGGACGCGCGACGTGCCCGCCGCGGGCTGCGCGGCATCGCACCCCTGCCCTTCGACGGGTGGCCCCACGACACCGGCCCGGGGCAGCATGGGCGTTGAACTCCGCCGCACCGAAGGGGATCCGATGGAACCGGACCGGTCGCTCCACCGGCGCGCCCTCACCGTCGCGGGCTCGCTGACCGGCGCGGTGTGCGGAGCGCTGTTCTTCTGGTCCTGGGGATCACCCCTCGCCCCGCTGCCCGTCCTCCCGCTCTGGATCACCGGCGCGGCCGGCCTGCTGACGGCCGCGGCCGCCTCGTTCGGCCTGCCGGGCGGCGACCGGATCTCGCTCGGCACGGTGGCCGTCTTCCTCCTCACCCTCGCGCTCTGGCTCGGCGCGTCGGCCGCGGACCTCGCCGCCACCGGCATCCGGGACTGGGTCCGCACCCCGCGTTCGGTCACCGCCGAGGTCACCGGCTGCCGGCTGGAGGGCTCGTTCGACGCCCCCGACACCATCGGGTTCGACCATCACACCTGCGTCTACCACTGGACGTTCAACGGCGGCGAGCGCACCGAGCGACGGAGCTCCGACGCCTACCCGGACGGCCACCGCGAGCCGATGTGGATGAGCCCGCGCACCGGCGAGATCGCCGGCCACCCACTGCTCTCACTCATCGGCTACGCCGTGGCCGCCCTGGTCACCGGAACCGTCGCGGGGGTCGGCGGCTGGTTCCGCCTCCGCACGGAGATCCGGACGTTGCTCGGCCGCCCCGTCGACGAGCAGCCGTGACCGGGCCCCGCGGTCGGCCCGGCCCCGGCCCCGACTTCGGCCCCGGCCCCGGCCAGCAGGTCAGCTGATCACCGCGGTCACCAGGTCACGACGGTCAGCAGGCCACGACGGCCGAGACGGTCGCGTCCGAGGTGGGCCAACCCCACTGGTCCACGGAGAAGTTCGCGATCACCGTCGAGCCGCACGGCGCGGTGGTGGTGAAGCCGGTGACGCGCGTCCCGCCCGCCAGCACCAGGACGGTCGGGGTGACGGGGGCCAGCGGCGCGCTGCCGACGACGGTGCCGGCGACCCGGAAGCCCACCTGCTGCGGCTGCCAGGCCGGGTTGGTGGGCGTGGCCTGGCCGTAGAAGGAGACCTGGTTGCCGGTCACCTCGACACAGGCCCGCGTCAGCAGGAAGCCGGGCGCGCCCGGGGTGCCGCAGGTCACGGTGGCGCCCACCGGGCCGGGGACGGGCGCGGCGACGGCTTCCTGGGCGGTGGCGAGCGTGGCCAGGGTCGCGGCGGTGGCCAGTACGGCGGTAAGGGTCTTCACGGGGTCTCTCCCTCGGTTGTCGCCCTCGCCGCACGGCGAGGGCAATGTGCAATGTCACATCGTTCTCGCTGCATCATGGCAGTCACCCGGAATCTCGGCACCCATTTCCGTTGCCCGGAGCGCCCGTTCATCGATATCGGCCACGGGTTGACCTGATCCGCCTGTCATGATCGCTCCACCCGGCCCCGACCGCGGCCGGCTCCGGACACCCGCGACTCACCCGGGGCGCCCGTGACGCCCGGAACCGGCCCCGCCCGAGTTCCGGCGTTGCCGCCAACGCCTCTCGACCGAACGGGATGTGCGGCGCCCCGACCGGTCAGCCGGGATTCGCGCCGCGGAACGACTGCCGGTAGCTGTTGGGCGGGACGCCGACGATCCGCTTGAACTGGCGCCGCAGTGTGGTGGCCGTCCCCATCCCGGTGGCCAGGGCCACCGCCTCGACGCTCTCGTCGGTGGCTTCCAGTAACTCCTGGGCGCGGCGCACACGCTGGGTCAGCAGCCACTGGAGCGGCGTCTGCCCGAGCACCGAGCGGAACTGCCGGCCGAGATTGCGCGGGCTGGTGTTGGCCCTGCGCGCCATGTCGGTCACCGTCAGCGGCCGGTCCAGCCGCTGCTGGGCCCAGGCGAGCACGGTCGACAGCATGTGCTCACCCGACACCTGGACCGGCGTCGCCACGAACTGGGCCTGGCCGCCCGGCCGATGGGGCGACATCACCAGGCGGCGAGCGACCGAGTTGGCGATGCCGGCACCGTGATCGAGGTGGATCAGGTGCAGGCAGAGGTCCACGGCGGCCGCCTTGCCCGCAGAGGTGAGCACACTCCCGTTGTCCGTGTAGAGCACATCCGGGTCGACCACGGCCAGCGGATGGCGCGCGCTCAACTCATCGGTGTGGGCCCAGTGGGTGGTGGCCCGCCGGCCGTCCAGCAGACCCGCCGCGCCGAGGACGAACGCCCCCGTGCAGAGCGAGGCGACCCGTGCCCCCGCCGCGTGGGCCGCGCGCACGGCTTCGACCACGTCCGGCGGCGGCGGATCGTCGATGTCGGCGCACGCGGGCACGATCACCGTGTCGGCGTCCACCAGACGCTCCAGCCCGTGGTCGGGCTCGACCGTGAACGGACCGACCCGCACCGGACCGGGCCCGCAGAGCAGCACGTCGTACCACCCGTCCACGGCCTCACGCGGGGGATTGCCGAAGATCTCGTAAGCCACCGCCAGCTCGAAGTGCAGCAGATGTCCGACGGCAGGCAGCGCGACAGTGGGCATGTCCGAAACTGTACGGGTCATGTCGTTCCGGACCATCACGGGTCGACCCCCACCACCGCCAGACTGGTCATCACCAAGGCGACGAGAGCGGGGAGAACGATGAACACGACGGCTGCAGTGGTGGTCTACGGGGCGACGGGGCACACCGGTCGCTTCATCGTCGCCGAGCTGCGCAGGCGCGGCTTCACCACGATCGTCTCCGGCCGCGACGCTGCCCGGCTGGCCGCGCTGGCGGCCGAGTGGCCGGGCGTGGAGCCCCGGCCGGCCACCGTCGACGACCCGGCGTCCCTGGACCGCGCCCTCGCCGGAGCGGCGGCCGTCGTGAACGCCGCCGGACCGTTCGCGGTGACGGGCGGCCCGGTCGTCGAGGCCGCCCTGCGCGCGGGGATCCCGTACGTCGACGTCGCCGCGGAGATCGAGGCGAACGTCACGATGTTCGCCGACCACGCCGGCGCCGCCCGTGAGGCCGGCATCCCGGTGGTCCCCGCGATGGCCTTCTACGGTGGCCTGGGCGATCTGCTGACGACCGCGGTGATGGGCGAGTGGACGGCCGCGGATGTCGCGCACATCGCCTACGGGCTGGACAGCTGGCACCCCACGCCGGGGACCCGGGAGGCCGGACAGGTGTCGCACGACCGCCGCGCGGGCCGCCGGGTGAGGTTCGCGGACGGCGCGCTGCAGTACCACGACGACAAGCCGGCCGAGCAGGAGTGGCACTTCCCCGCGCCGCTGGGCCGACGAGCGGTGTTCGGGGAGTTCACGATGGCCGATGTCGTCACCCTCCCCAGCCATCTGGCCGTGCCCGAGGTCCGCACCTACATGACCGTCGAGGCGGCGGGGGACCTCGCCACGGAGGACACACCGGCGCCCGAGCCGGTCGACGACCTGGGGCGGTCGGACCAGACCTTCCTCGTCGACGTCCTGGTCACCGCGGGTGGCGTCGACCGCCGTGCCACGGCCCGGGGCCGGGACATCTACGCGATCACCGCCCCGCTGGCGGTGGAGGCCGTCGAGCGCATCCTGACCGGGCGCACGCGCACCACGGGCGTCGCCTCGGCCGGCGCGATGTTCGACGCGGCGGACTTCCTGCGGGCGCTGAGCCCGTATCTGTCGGTCGAGCTCTCGCACTGAGGTCGGCGTACTCACCCCGGCGCGCTGAGGTCGGTGCGCCGAGGTCGCGTCCTCACCCAGGGACGCTCACCGCGGCGCGCGGTGCGGGTCTCAGCCCGGAACGCTGTCAGCGGCGCCGTCCGGCGTCGCGGTCCGAGGGAGCGGCTCGGGTCGCTCCGGGGACCGGGGGTCGTACCGCAGGGCGAGCCGGTCCCCACGGCGCGGGACGTCGTAGACGGGGAACGTCTTGGTGAACGCCTCGGTGCGCTCCACGCCGTCGGCGGTGCTGTAGCGGACGGTGACGACCAGTTCGGGGCAGTCGTTGAGGACGACGCCGGTGCCCCGGAGGTCGACGACGGTGCCCTGCACCGTCACCCCGTGGCGGTCGAGGCGCTCGGCCCGCTCGGCCCGCTGTCGCTCCTCGGCGAGGATCCCGCGACGACGTCGGGCCTCGACCGGCGCCGACGAGATCGCACCCACGGCGACCAGGGCGGCCGGCCCGAGCAGCCACCCGCTCGTGGTGTCGGCACCCAGGGCGACGCCGACCAGCAGGCAGAGCAGGCCGAGGAGGGTGCCCGCGCCGATCGGGAGGTCGGAGGAGGCCGAGGTGGAGCCGTCGGCTGCCAGGGCGAAGGCCGTACCCACCAGCAGGACCGTCCCGAGGATGACCCCGAGGGGGACGGACAGGCCGGCCCACAGGTCGGCCGATTCGCAGGCCCGCTCCTGGCCGTCGCCACAGCCCCCGATCGCGATCATCCTCGCCGCGCCCCGACCGATCAGCCAGCCGTCCGACGTCAGCAGCGCCGCGCAGAGCAGCAGCACCAACAGCCGGGCCACGCCGGGCCGTCGGAGCTCGGCAGGGGCATCTGCGGTGGTCTCCCTGGTCATTCGCGGATGCTATCGACGATCCCGCCCATTGGTCTGAACCATTGCGTGGACGGCGGATGAACAGCACAGGCCGCCACACACCCGACAAAGGCACTGCGGCGCGGGGCCGAGGCCGAGCGGAGGTGAGGCCGGAGGTGAGGGCCGAGGTGAGGGCCGACCCACGCTCGGGTGCCCGTCCGCCGCCGCCCGGTCGATCCGGATCGGTCCCTCGGACCGAAGGCGGCCGCCAGCGCCGGCACCGAGCCGGACGTTGCGCCCGGACGCGTCGGCCCGGCGGGCCCGGCGCCGTCGACGGGCCCGGACGCTGTCGGTGACCGCCGTTAGCCTGCGGCGGAGAGTCGATCAGGCGGGATACGGGGAGGCCCTGGGCATGGGTGGCGATGAGTGGGCGGGCACCGGGCCGTACCGGCCGGACCTGGCGGAGGCGCTGCGCCAGGCGCAGGAGCGGGAATTGGCGAGGGACGATCACGGGTTCCCCGGCCGGGACATCGCCGACCTCTGGGGGGACGGCGACTGGCGGGAGTTCATCCTCACCGGTGGCACCGGAACGGTACTCGACTTCTACGCGCTCCTCGATCCCCGGGCCGACGACGACTTCGCCATGGTCCGGCCGCTGACCGACCGCGAGGTCCGCCGCTGGGCACCCGACGGTCGGCCGACGCGCGCCCAGTGGGAAGCGGCCGTCGGTACCGCGTCCCTCCCCTACCCCGGCCGGGGAATCGGCCACTGCACCGTCCTGTACCACGACGGCGAGCCCGCGCAGATCGGCTACTGGGGCTGCACGGCCGATTAGCCGGCCGCCCGCCGACGGTACGTGTCCGGCCCGGGGTTCGGCGGCGGGCACGAACCGGGCAGGGACCGGGGCCCTGGTCACGGGCCCGCCGGAGTACTCGGAGTGGCCGGGGTACTCGCAGCGCCGGCGGGGGTACCCGGGGCCGCCGGGAGCGGGGGCAGGTCGGCGGGCCGTACGGTGAGGTCACCCGTGACGACGGGGGCGAAGGGCGCAGGTGCCATACAGGTGCCTACCCGGCCCTCGACGACCTGACCGGCGGCGTCCGTGTCCAGGTTCGCCACGCCCCAGGAGAACCCGACCCGGTCGGGGCGGTCCGGCGAGCCGCCGTCGAGGACGCTGAAGCCCTGGCGCTTGCCGACGCTGTCGGCGGCCTCCGGGTCGGCCCGGGTGACGACGGCGCTGAACGAGGCCGTTCGGTCGCCGGTCAGCAGGCAGTCCACCGAGCCTTCGGACGTCACCGTACGGTCCAGCGCCGCGACGTGGTGCGAGATCCGCACCGTGCCGCGCGCATCGGAGGGCAGCCCCTGCGGCGCCCCCGCCACGGGACGGCTGAACGGCGCCGACTCCACCTCGAAGGTGAAGCGTATGTCGTCGTCGGGAGAGTAGGCGTAGGAGATCCGCGCCGACCCGCCCACCGCCGCCGGTGCCGCCGCTCCCGGAACGGCGGAGGCCGAGGCCCCGGTCGTGACCGCCCCCGGTGACGCGTTCCCGGCACCGGCGGCCGGCGAGGAGGACGCGCAACCGCCCACGGCGACAAGGAGCGCGGCGACGGCGATCGCCCCGGTGGTCGCCCTCACCCGGGCGGTGTTGATGATGACGGACATGCCGAACTCCCTCGTCTGGCGCGCCTGCCGGCCCAGGGCCGGGGCTTCCTCCTGCTGACGGGTCCAGCTTCTCGCCCGACCACCGGGCAGCACATGTGCTGTTCGGCAGGTTCTGAACGCCCGTCAGAGGCCGGGTACCCCTGCCGTTCGGCAGGGGTACCCGGCAGCGGCCCGGCCAGGGCCGGGGCGAGGAGGGCCGACCCCGACCCGGGCCCGGCCCCCACCCCCCGGTCCCCGACCCCCGCCACCGACCTGCCCGTCGTTCCGCGCGGCGGGCACACTGTCAGGATGCAGGAGATCCCGGGAGAGGGCGTGGCGGTGGCCGACAGGGTGTTCCACCCCGGGATCGGGGCGCTCCTCCTCGTACCGGGGCCCGACGGGCTTCGGGTCTGGACTCCGGAGCACCCGCCCGCCGGCTCCCGCTACGGGGCGCCGGTCGAGGCCAACATCCTGCTGGAGCACGGTGACGACCTCGACCAGGTGGACCTCGCCCTGGTCGCCGAGGTCCTCGGCCGGGTCGACCACTACCTGACGCTGGGGCTCGGCTTCGTGCGCGGGGCGCTGGAGGACGACCCGGGATTCTTCGGCCTCACCGCGGCGGAACTCGGCCGCTACCGCGGCCCCGGTCCCGCCGACGTCCCGCTGGAGGAGCCGCAGCTGAACTTCTACGTCGACGCCTGGCACCTGCGGTTCGCCGAGGGGCGGCTGCCGATCTGCGACCCGTACGGCCTCGCGGTCGTCTTCGACGGTCACCGACCCGTCCGGATCGAGGACTTGAGCGAGGCCGCAGACGTCGACGCCGAGAGCTGAGCCGCCCCCGGCCACCAGGCCGACGACGAGTCCGACACCGACAGCCGCACCGACACAGACACCGACGCAGACGCAGGCACCGACGCCGACGCAGACGGCGGGCACCACACCACCGAGGACCACCGGCCCCGGTGAACGCGCTCGGACGGCGTCGCCCCGACCGCGCCACCCGGCCTCCCCCGCGGGTGCTACGCCTCGCCGGCGCTCAGCGGGTAGCGCGGGACGGAGCGGCGGCGGGCGATCCGCCAGCCGTCCTCGGTCCGGACGTAGACGTCGAAGTAGTCCCCGTTGTTGACCGTCCCGTCGGACTGGATCGCCAGGTAGCGGCTGCGGCCCCGGACGGTGCCGTCCGGTTCCGCGGTGAGCACGCTGTCCAGGGTGTGCTGGTCGGGGGAGCGGTTTCCGAGGTCGCGACTGAACACCCGGATGTCCTCCAGGCCGCTGAACACCGCTCCGGTGCGGGCGAGTTCCAGCACTCCGTCGGCCGCGAAGACCTCCCCCAGCGCCTTGGTGTCGGCGTTGTCGAAGGCGTGCGAGAAGCGGGCGAGCAGTTGGCGGATCTGCTCGGCGTCGGACGGGGACAGGTCGGTGGCCATACGGTCTCCTCGGCGGGGCTGTCGGGGGGGGAGCGGGGGAAGGCAGGCGGAAGCAGAGGGAAGGCAGGAAGGAGGACGGGCGGGAAGGCGTGCCCGCCCCGGAGCCGAGGACCCGGCCGGCCGCCGTCAGCGACAGGGGCAGCCGGCGCGCCGCACCGGGCCGATGTCGAACCGGGCCGCCGGCCTGGGACCCGCGGCGCCGCGTCCACCCGTCCGCCGTGCCACGACGTTCTCCGTCCTCAGCCCACCAGGGCCACGACCGCGCCTGCGAATGACGTCATGTCAGCCGAGTCCGACCCCGGACATCCCCCTGCGGAGCAGGGGGTGCCTGCCGGCCGTCCGGACCGGCGGCCGACGTTCTCCGCCGCCCCCGAGTCTAGGAAGGCGGCGTCGATCAATCAACGCCCCGACCAGGGATTCAGCAGCCTCGAGACCTCCCGCAACCGCACGCCACAGGGCCGCAACACGGCGGCCACAAAGGCCCGGTGAGGCCGCCCCGACCACAACGACATCCCTCACCTCCCCCCGACCGCCCCACCGACCGAAAGACCGGAACGCCAGGTGAGTCCGAGCCCCGGAAGACCCGGACCCCCGGAGGACCCGAACCGCCGAGAAGGCCCGGGCGGCAGCGCCCGGGCCTTCGTCGCGATCGGGTTCAGCAGGCGCAGGAGATCCCGGAGCGGGGAGCGGTCAGGTCGTCCACGGGCCGCTGCTCGGTGCCGTGGTCGGTGTCGTAGGCGAAGCCCTCACGGGCCCAGTACTCGAAGCCGCCGAGCATCTCCTTGACCGGGTGGCCGAGCCGGGCGAAGGCGAGGGCGGCCCGGGTGGCGCCGTTGCAGCCGGGGCCCCAGCAGTAGGTGACGACGGTGGCCGAGGGGTCGATCAGCAGCGGCGCCAGCTCGGCGATCCGGGCGGTGGGGATGTGCACCGCGCCCGGGATCCGGCCCTGCGCCCAGGCCGCCTCGGCGCGGGAGTCGACCACCACCACACCGGGGACGCCGGCGGCCAGGTCGGCGTGCACGTCCGAGACGTCGGTCTCGAAGGAGAGGCGGGCGAGGAAGTGCGCGGCGGCGACGGCCGGGGCGGCGGCGGGGACGCCGAGAACGGCGCTGGGGGTCATCGGGGTGCTCCTCGACTGGTACCGGGGCCCGCCCTGTTCGGCGGTGGTTCGATCCTGGCCCGCCGGGGCCGGGGCCCACGAGTGGCGTGATCGCCCGCCTTCGTCAAGATACCGCCAGGCCTTGGGCGCCCAGCCTGGCCCGCAGCCCGAGCAGTTCGTGCCGGGCGAGGGCGGGCAGCGCGGTCGCGGCGTCGTCCAGCACCGGGGCGAGCAGGGCCACGGCGGTCTGCGGATCGTGGGCGCACAGGTGGCAGTCGGCCATCCGGATGGTGAACAGCAGCCGGGTGGTCGGCAGTTGGTCGGGCGCCAGGAGTCGCAGCGCGGTGTCGGCGGCGTCCACGGCGCGCAGTGCCAGCCGGTGGTCCCCGACGGCGGCGGAGGCGTCGCGCAGCGCGGCGGCCGCGCCCGACTCCACCCGCAGCCGCATCGAGGCGATGGAGAGCCAGGGCGCGTCCGTCTCGTCGTGCTCACCGATGTGGTCGAGGTGGAGCCGGGCGCGGGCGATGTGCCGGACCGTCGCCCGGACGTCCCCCGCCAGGGCGTGCGCCCGGGCCTGGCCGACCTGGGACATCGCGCCGGCCCAGTGCCGGCCGGGCGCGGCGCGGGCGATCTCGCGGGCGAATCCGAGCGCGGCGGCCGGGTCGCCGTCGAGCCGGGCGAGGGTGCTCATGTCGCTCAGCGCGGCGACCTGGGTGGCCGGGTCGTCGGCCAGTTCGGACCAGGTGAGGGCACGGTCGAAGCAAGCCATCGCGGTGGCGTTGCGACCGTGCTGCATCCGCAGCCCGCCGGCGGCGTGCGCGTACTCGGCGGCGAGCCGGGCGAGCGGGCGGCGGGCCCGGGTGTCGGTGGTACGGGCGAGCCGGCGCAGGATCGCCCGCAGGGTCTCCTCGACGGCGGCGGTGCCCGGCCCGGCGGGCGCCTCGCCGGCCCGCAGGTGGGCGGCGAGCAGGCCGGTGAGGGCGTGCGCGGTGTCGGCGTCCAGCGGCGGCGCGGTGTCCGGGTCGGCGGTGCAGAACGCGGCGTGCAGGACGGCCAGTTCGCCCGCCTCGGGGACGGCGCAGCCGGCCGCGCCGTGCAGCGGGCAGAGCAGCCCGTAGTCGGGGAGCCGGCGGGGCGGGCCGCCGGCGGCGAGCGGCGGCAGCGCCGGTTCGGGGGCGTCGGGGCCGCCGGGCAGCGGCGGGCGGGCCCAGCCGGCCGGGGCGGCGGGCGCGGGCGCCGCGGTGGCCCGGGCGGGCCGGTCCCACTCCCCCGCGTCGGCCTCCTCGGCCCGGAGGCAGGCGGTGCGCAGTTCGCCGCCGGCGTCGAGCAGGCCGTCCAGCCGCTCGGCGATCCGCGGGGTGGTGCGGCGGGCACCGTGTTCGAGCTTGCTGACGGCGGTGTGGTCGTAGCCGATCTCGGCGCCGAGCTGGGCCTGGGTGAGGCCGGCCCGCCGGCGCCAGTGCCGCAGGCGGGCGCCGAAGGCCCGCCAGAGCGAGTCGGCCGACGGCGGACCGACGGTCGGTACGTCGGCGTGGTTCCGCTGCACGGGGCTGCCCTCCCGAGTCGGTCCGATGGCGAGTCGGTCCGGTGGCACGTCGGTCCGGTGGCGCGTCGGTTCCGGCGGACCGGCCCGAGCGCACCGACTCCGGCAGACCGGCCCGAGCGGACCGACTCCGGCGCACCGACCCAAGCGCACCGACCCAAGCGGACCGGCTCCGGCGAACCGGCTCCGGTCCTTCCGATGAACAGGACGGTACTGGACCGACCGCGGTCCGTACATGAGGTGGTCTCAACCTCTTGGTCTCAACCTCTCCACAAAACCCGCAGCTTGACAGAACTTGCCAACCGCACGAATGCCATGCCGGACCCGTTGACCGTGGCATGACGGCGTGTGAGGGTTCCGGCACCCGAACGCGGACGCCCGCAGCGGCCGTCCCCCGATGCGGCCCCGCGGTGAGCGCCAGACAGGCACGTCGTCCGCGGTCGAGCACCCCCACGTTCGAGGAGCCCCGGAATGAAACGCAGATTACTGACGGCGGGAACCACCCTGACCGTCCTGGCCGGCATGCTCACCGCCACCGCGGTCGGGCAGGCCGCCGCCGAGCCGGGCCCGGCCGTGAGCGCGCCGCCCAGCGCGCTGGCCGCCGCCGTCTCCGCCGCCGACCAGGCGGCCGCGGCGGGCCTGGACGCCCTGGCCAAGGGCCCGGGCGAGACCTATGAGCGCCAGTCCGTCACCCCGTGGCTCGGCGGCCTCTACTCCGTCGCCTACGAGCGCACCTACCGGGGCCTGCCGGTGGTCGGCGGCGACGCCGTCGTGATAGCCGACGGCCAGGGCAAGGTCCGCGGCCTGCAGTCCGCGGCCACCGGGCCGGTCGGCGGGACGGCCGTCGCGCCGCTGGCCACCGCACCGCTGGTCAGCGCCGCCGACGCGGAGAAGACCGCGCGCGCCGAGCTGGCCGCCGTGGACGGGGTCGACACCCGCCGCCTGGTGGTCAAGGTCCAGGACGGCACCGGGCGGCTCGCCTGGGAGACCGTGGTCAACGGCCGGACCGCCGCGGCGCCGAGCCGGCTGCACGTCTTCGTCGACGCCCGCAGCGGTGCGGTGATCGACAGCTACGACGACGTCAAGGCCGGTACCGCCAACAGCAAGTGGAACGGCCCGGCGCCGGTCACCATCAGCACCACCGCCTCGGGCGGCACGTACTCGCTGCGCGACCCGAGCCGGTCCGGGCTGAGCTGTGCGGACTACAGCTCCGGCCAGGTGTTCTCCAAGTCGAGCGACTCCTGGGGCACCGGCAACCCGACCAGCAAGGAGACCGGCTGCGCCGACGTGATGTTCGCGGCGCAGAAGGAATGGGACATGCTCCGCGACTGGTTGGGCCGCAGCGGCCACAACGGCAACGGCGGCAGCTGGCCGGTCAAGGTGGGCCTGAACGACGTCAACGCCTACTGGGACGGCTCCTCCGTCTCGATCGGCCACAACAACGCCAACGAGTGGATCGCCTCGATCGACGTGGTCGGCCACGAGTTCGGCCACGGCATCGACCAGTACACGCCGGGCGGCGCCAACAACGAGAACGGCCTCGGCGAGGCCACCGGCGACATCTTCGGCGCACTCACCGAGGCGTACGCCAACGAGCCGTCCCCGTACGACAACCCCGACTACACCGTCGGCGAGATGATCAACCTGGTCGGCAGCGGGCCGATCCGGAACATGTACAACCCCTCGCTGGTCAGCAACAACCCGAACTGCTACTCGGCGTCGATCCCGAGCACCGAGGTGCACGCCGCGGCCGGTCCGCTGAACCACTGGTTCTACCTGCTCGCCGAGGGCTCCAACCCTGGCGGCGGCAAGCCCACCAGCCCCACCTGCAACAACTCCACGGTGACCGGCGTCGGCATCAAGGACGCCGGCCGGATCTTCTACGGCGGCATGCTGCTCAAGACCAGCGGCATGACGCACAAGAAGTACCGGGTGGCCACCCTGACCGCCGCCAAGAGCCTCGACCCCACCTGCGCCCTGTACACCCGCACCAAGGCGGCCTGGGACGCGATCAGCGTCACCGCCCAGACCGGTGAGCCCACCTGCGCGCCGACCGGGAACAACGACTACTCGCTGGCCCTCAGCCCGGCGTCCGGCTCCGTGCAGCCCGGCTCCTCCACCACCGCCACGGTGAGCACCGCGGTCACCTCGGGCACCGCCCAGACCGTCAACCTGGCCGTCTCCGGCGCCCCGGCCGGCGTCACCGCCTCGGTGAGCCCGGCCTCGGTGCAGGCCGGCTCCTCCGCGACGCTGAACGTGTCGACCACCGCCGCCGCCACGGCCGGGACGTACGTCCTGACCGTGACCGGCACCGGCTCCGCCACGCACACCGCGCAGTACACGCTGACCGTCGGGGGCGGCAACCCCAACCCGACCGTGCCCGACATCAGCGTCGCCAACGTGCAGGCGCACCTGGCCCAGCTGAACACCATCGCCACCCAGAACGGCGGCAACCGGCGGGCCGGCACCGCCGGCCACAGCCAGTCGCTCGCCTACATCAAGGGCAAGCTGCAGGCCGCCGGCTACACCGTCAGCGAGCAGACCTGCACCTCCTGCACCTACAGCTCCAACAACCTGATCGCGGACTGGCCGGGCGGCCCGGCCGACCAGGTCACCATGTTCGGCGCCCACCTGGACAGCGTCGCCGCCGGCCCGGGCATCAACGACAACGGCTCGGGCTCCGCCGTCCTGCTGGAGAACGCGCTGACGCTCGCCCAGCAGAACCCCACCCTGACCCGGCACGTCCGGTTCGCCTGGTGGACGGGTGAGGAGCAGGGCCTGCAGGGCTCGCAGTACTACGTCAACCAGCTGGGCTCGACCCAGCGCAGCGCCATCAAGGGCTACTACAACTTCGACATGGTCGGCTCGCCCAACGCCGGCTACTTCATCAACAACATCGGCTCCGCCGCCTCCGCCCCGATGAAGGCCTACTGGGACTCCCTGGGCGTCCAGCCCGAGGAGAACGTCGAGGGCCAGGGCCGTTCGGACGACTACTCCTTCCAGCAGGGCGGTATCCCGACCTCCGGCTACGCGGCGGGCGCCAGCGCCGTCAAGACCGCCGCCCAGGCGGCCAAGTGGGGCGGCACCGCCAACCGGGCCTACGACTCCTGCTACCACCAGGCGTGCGACACCACGAGCAACATCAACGCCACCGCGCTGGACCGCAGCGCCGACGGCGTCGCGTACACCCTGTGGAAGACCTCGGTCGGCACCGGCCCGATCCCGACCAACGACTTCTCGGTCGCGGTGAGCCCGACCACCGGCAACGCCCTCCCGGGCGGCACCACCAGTGCCACGGTGAGCACGGCCACCACCGCCGGCTCCGCCCAGACGGTGAACCTCACCGCCTCGGGCGCTCCCAGCGGGGTCACCGCCTCGGTCAGCCCGTCCTCGGTGCAGTCCGGCTCCTCCGCGACGCTGAACGTCTCGGTCGGGTCCTCGGTCCCGGCCGGCACCTACACCATCACCGTGACCGGCACCGGCTCGGTCGCCCACGGCACGACCTACTCGCTGGTGGTCGGCACCGACCCGGGCAACCCGGGCGGTACCTGGACGCCGGGCACCACCTACCAGGCCGGTGACGTGGTCACCTGGAACGGCGTCAGCTACCGCTGCATCCAGGGCCACACCGCCCAGGTGGGCTGGGAGCCCAACATCGTCCCGGCCCTCTGGCAGCAGATCTGATCTGATCCGACCTGTTCTGATCCGACCTGTTCTGATCTGATCCGATCTGATCCGGAGATCTACGGGACCAGGCCGGGCCGCGGTTCGTCGAGGGGGACGAGCCGCGGCCCGGCCGCCTGTACGGCGGGGGTCACCGGGGGCACGACGGGGTGCCACCCCGGTCGGCACCCTGCCGTCGTCGCGGGCCCCGGCGGTGCGGCCGGGTCCCGCGACACGCTCCGCTCCGGGCGAGTGGCCGGGCCTCTCGGCCGCTCGCCCGAACCGGCCCACGGTAATGGTGCGCTGACGTACAGTCAGCCGGGCGGGACGCGCAGTCCGCGCCCGCCCAGCAGTCGACCGCGCCGGCAGAGGAGAAACGCCGTGGCCACCGAAGCCCACCCCGTCCCCGTCCCCCCGACCGCCGACGGGGCGGCCCGGCCCGTCCCCGAGCTGCCGGCCGAGGCCGTCGCCCAGTGGCGGGCCGAGCGGTCCGAGCTGGTCGAGCTGCTCACCGTGGCGCGGCAACGGCTCGGCGGTGTCGCGGCGTTCCGGCTCGGGCCGCACCCCACCGTCCTGGTCACCGACCCGGACGCCGTCCAGCATGTGCTCGGGCGCCACCCGGACCGCTACGTCAAGCGCTCCCACCGGGCCCGGATGCTGGCGGGCGAGGGCGTCCTCTCCGCCACCGGGGAGGCCTGGAAGCGCCAACGGCGGATCCTGCAGTCCCAGTTCACCGGACCGGGGATGCGCCGCTACGAGCGGCGGATCGCCGATGCCGCCCGCCGCACCGCCGACCGATGGGCCGGGTACGCCCGCACCGGCGAGCAGCTGGACGTCGGCGAGGAGATGCGGCACTTCGCCCTCGACACCATCTGGCGCGCCCTGACCGGCCGCCCGCTGGACGACCGCACCGACCGCGAACTGGCCTCGGTGGCCCGGGTGGTGGCCGCGTTGCCGACACTGCCGGCGGACGGCGCGGACGCCCGGGACGCGGTCGCCGACGACCTGGCCCGGATCGACGCCGTCGCGCACGCCGCGATCGACGCCGCCCGCCGCGACCCGGCGGGGGACGGCCTGCTACGGGTGCTGATCGACGCCGCCGACGAGCACCCCGAGTACACCGACCGGCTGATCCGGGACGAGCTGGTGACCTTGCTGGTGGCCGGGCACGAGACCACCGCCACCACGCTGACCTGGCTCTTCCTCCTGCTGGACGGCAACCCCGAGGCCCGCACCCGGGCACTGGCGGCCGGTCCCGAGGGCTCGGCCGAGCGGCGCGAGGCGGTGCAGGCGCTGGTCCACGAGACGCTGCGGCTCTACCCGTCGGCCTGGATCCTGCCCCGGCACGCGCCGGCCACCGACACCCTGGCGGGCCACCGGATCGAGGCCGGCACGGATCTGCTGGTCTGCCCCTACCTGACCCACCGTGACCCGGAGTTGTGGCCCGACCCCGAGCGTTTCGACCCCGCCCGGTTCACCTCCCCCGGCCGCAAGCCCGCCCACCTGGGCGCCTACTACCCCTTCGGGCTCGGCGCCCGGGCCTGCCTCGGCACGCAGTTCGCCCTGCGGGAGACCACCGCCCTGCTGGACCTCCTGCTGGAGTACACCCCGCGCTTCCTCAGCACCCCCACCGGCTCCGCCTACGGCATCACCGTCCGGCCCGACGGACCGACCCCGGCCACGCTCGCGGGAGCGTGACCGGGGCGGCGACCCTCCTCCGGGGCGCCTCGGGGGCCGCGTGCCCGGGGGGCTTCCTCGCGAAGCCCCCCGAGCGCCGCGGGTCAGGGGTAGGCGACCACGGTGGACGGGGTGGTGGCGGTGCCGGAGGTCGCGCCGCCGGTGCCGTTGATCACGTGCTCGTACTGGCCGTTGCCGCCCAGCGAGACCACCAGCAGGTCGTGGAACCTCACCCCGGGCCGCACCGGCGCCTCGAACCCGTGGTCGATCCGGATGGTCGGGTCCACGTTGAAGTAGCAGTAGCTGCCGAGGCCCCACCCCTCGTGGGCGGTCACGCCGTCGTCGACCTTGTAGGCGGCGAAGCCCTTGGTGGCGCCGTTCTGCACGGCGGCCTGGTTCGGCGCGTCGTACGCCTTCTCGTTCTGGAAGAAGATCGTCCGGCCGCGCTCCCCGGACCACTCGACGTCGTACTTCTTGAAGTGCTCGACGAACAGGCCGGTGGCGAGCACGTCGTCCCCGCGCACCAGCAGGCCGTAGTCGGCGGGGTTGGTGGTCCAGCCGACGCCGGCGCCGTGGTCGGCGCGCCAGATCCAGGTGTGGTCGACGATCACGTCGTCACTGTTGACCACGATGCCGGCCGTCGCGGAACCCGGTCCGGCGCCGCCGACGCGGATGAACACGTCCTGCAGGGTGGTCGGGTCGGCCGCGTGGTCGGCGGCGGCGCCGTCCTGGCCGATCTGCACGAGGACGGGCGAGTTGACCGGTCCGGCGTCCACCAGCAGGCCGGCCAGCCGCACGCCGTCGACGTCGGCCACCTTGATCGCCGTCACCCCGTTGTCCGGTACGACGGTGGCCAGACCGAGGCCGAGCACCACGGTGCCGGGCCGGTTGACCTCGATCGGCCGGTCGACGTGGTAGACGCCGGGGGTGAAGAGCAGGTCGAGCCCCTGGGCCAGCGCGGCGTTGATGGTCGCCGCGGTGGCTCCCGGCCTGACCACGTAGAACTGGCTGAGCGGTCGCGAACCACCCTGCGGGGTACCGTCCCAGGAGACGCCCCGGGCGTCGGTCCGCTTGGCCGGGACGAACACCTTGTAGTCGTTGCCGTCCAGGTAGAGGAACGGCTTCTCGCGGGAGACCGGCGTGCTGTCGAGGGTGGTGTAGGGCGGGTTGGGGAAGCCCTGCGCCGGGGCGCCCTGAACGCCGGAGAACACCTGGTTCCAGACGCCGTTGGAGAAGCCGCCGATCGCGCTGTCCCGGGTGTACCACTGCTGCTGCGAGTAGTTGCCGACGGCGCCGTCGATCCGGCTGTCCGCGATGTAGCCTCCGCTGGCCCAACCGTAGCCGTCGGGTGACAGGTTGAGGCCGCCCTTGACGTGCATCCGGCGGAACGGGGCGGCCTGGGCGACGGCCCAGCGGTCGGTGCCGTTGACCGGGTTGAGCGCGAGGTTCTCGGCGGAGCGCCAGAAGTTCTGCGTCGCGTTGCCGTTGAACCAGCCGGCGTCCACGGTGACGTCGCCGTTGATGGTGGTGTCGTCCGGCTTCAGGCCGAGGCCGGCGATCGAGGTGTAGAAGCCGAGTTGGGCGTTGAGGTTGCTGTAGGTGCCCGGCTTGAAGAGCAGCGCGTAGCGCTCGCTGCCGAACTGGTTGGACTCCTGCTGGGCGAAGACCGCGTCGACCTTGGCCTGGATGCCCGGCGTGGCGGGGTCGAAGACCAGGACGTTGGGGCCCAGGTCGCCGCCGCCCTGCACCGGCGGCACGGTGGGGCCGTCGGTGGTGTTGACCTGGAACTCCCAGAGCGAGTAGCCGTATCCGGTGCCGCGGGCCAGGCCGTTCATCCGGACGTAGCGGCCGCTGCCGGAGACGGCGAGCGCCTCGGTGCCGCCGGTACCGGTGGTGGTGGCGTAGGCCGTCCGCCAGGAGGCCCCGTCGTCCGAGGTCTGGATCTGGTACGAACGCCCGTACGCGGCCTCCCAGTTCAACACCACACGGCAGAGCTGCCGGACCGCGCCGAGGTCGACCTGGAGCCACTGCTGGTCGCTCGGCGCCGAGGACCAGCGGGTGCCGGTGGAGCCGTCCACGGCGTTGCCGGCCGCCGTGCCGCCGTTCTCCGCGGACGAGGCGGTGGCGGGCCGGCCCTGGGCGGCGTTGGCGGTGCCGCAGTCGGTGCCGCCCGGCGTGAAACCGCCGTAGACCTGGAACTCCCAGAGCGAGTAGCCGTATCCGGTGCCGCGGGCCAGGCCGTTCATCCGGACGTAGCGGCCGCTGCCGGAGACGGCGAGCGTCTCGGTGCCGCCGGTACCGCCGGTGGTGGCGTAGGCCGTCCGCCAGGAGACCCCGTCGTCCGAGGTCTGGATCTGGTACGAACGCCCGTACGCGGCCTCCCAGGTGAGCACCACCTTGGTGATCGCGGCGGTGGCCCCGAGGTCGACCTGGAGCCACTGCTGGTCGCTCGCCGCGGACGACCAGCGGGTGCCGGTGGAGCCGTCCACGGCGTAGGCGGCCGGGGTCGCGCCGTTCTCGGTGGACGAGGCGGTGACCGCCCGGCCCTGGGAGATCAGGGCGTCGGCGGCGTCGACGGCACGGGCGGCCGGCGCGGGCAGCGCCAGGACGGCGCCCGAGAGCAGGGCCAGGCCGACCAGTGCGGCCGGGGCCCTGCGGGGGCGTGCTGAAGCGAGCCTCATGGGCTTCTCCTGCGGGTGGGGGTGGGTGGGGTGGGCGGGGGCGCGCCGCTGCCCGCACCCGGTGCGGCGCGGGTACCGGGTGGTGGGGAACGACAGGGCGGCCCGGCGGTCGGCGGTCGGCCCGCCGGGCCCGGTGGTGGCCGTGCTCGGCGGCCGGCCGGGCCCGGGCAGCGTGAGCCGCCGGAGTGGCCGGTCGCCGGGGGTCCGACAGAGCGCCACCGACCCGCCGTCCGGGCTCGGGGAGCGCCCCCGACCGGGAGTCTCGGGGCTGCCGATCGGGGGTGTCAACCCTTCGCGCCGACTTTCCTCACACCGTGAACTAGCTTGTGCGGCAACGAATCGGCCAAAGGCGCCAGGTCAGGCGGAGGTGGCCCGCACCTCCCGCACCGGCGGTTCGGCCCGCCGCGGGAACTCTCCCCCGGAGTCCAGGAAGTCGGTCAGCGGCAGTGTCGCCGCGCCGACCGTGACCGCCTCCGGCCCCAGCGTCCCGAGCACGATCGACGTCTGCTCACGGGGGAAGCGCAGCGCGTAGTCGGTGGCCGCCGCGCGGATCGCGGGCAGCAGCCGCGGGCCCAGCAGCAGACCCGCCCAGCCGCCGATCACGATCCGCTCCGGATTGAACAGGTTGACCAGGTCCGCGATGGCGGCGCCGAGGTACTCCGCCGCCTCGGCCAGCAGCGCGGTGGCCGCCGGCTCGCCCGCCTCGGCGGCCGCCAGCAGCGCGGCCAGCCCCGCCTTCTCGCCGCCGTCGGGCGACGCCGCGCCCCACCGCTCCACCAGCGCCTCGGCCCCGACGTACGCCTCCAGGCAGCCGCGCGCGCCGCACCGGCAGCGTCGGCCGCCGACATGGACCTTGGTGTGCCCCCACTCCCCCGCGCTGCTGGTGGCCCCGCGGAAGCGGACCCCGTCGGCGATCACGCAGGCCCCGACCCCGGAGCCGAACAGGGCGATCACCGCGTGCTGGACGCCGCGCCCCGCGCCGAACCACATCTCGGCCTGGCCGAGCGTCTTGGCGCCGTTGTCGATGAACAGCGGCAGGTCGGTACCGGCCCGCAGCAGCCGTCCGAGCGGGACGGCGTCCCACCCCACGGTCTGGCTGTGCACGACGATCCCGAGGCCGTCGGAGGCCGGGTCGCCCTGGTCGACGATGCCCGGGACGCCGATGCCGACGCCGAGCACGGTGGCCGGGTCGGTACCGGTGCGTGCCAGCACCTCGGCCAGTCCGGCCAGGATCAGCTCCACCACGTGGTCCACGTCGTGGCCGCAGTCGGAGAGCGGCCGGTCACTGGCGGCCAGCTCGGTCCGGGCCAGGTCGAACAGGGCGACCCGGACCTGGGTCTCCCCGACGTCCACGCCGACCAGCCGGCCCCGTCCGGCGGCGACCTGGAGCAGGATCCGGGGCCGGCCGCCGTCCGACTCCACCGAGCCGCACTCCTCGATCAGCCCGTCGGCGAGCAGCTCGCCGGTCACATTGCTGATCGACCCGGCGCTGAGCGCGGTGACCGCGCCCAGCTCCTGCCGGCTGAGCGGCCCGTCGAAGTACAGCCGCCGCAGCAGTGCCGACCGACTGCCTCTGCGCAGGTCACGCACCGTCTTCTTGCCTCGCACGGTCATGGCATCTCCCTCCTGATCCGAATCTATCGCTGTCCGAACCCTTGACGGAAGCTTTTCTCACACGTTAAATCACGGCCTGAAGTAAGCCGCGCATCAAGGCACTTCACCACGAAGCCCGCCCACCCCGCCCGAGAGGGGCAATCGGTCATGCCCATCAGCCGAGCCGCTGCGGCCACCGCCCTGGTCGCCACCCTGGTCCTCACCGCCACCGCCTGCGGCGGCGGTTCCGCGTCCGGCGGCGGAGACAACAGCAGCCCCGGCACGCTCACCTACTGGGCCTCCAACCAGGGCACCAGTCTGGAGAACGACCGCCAGGTCCTGGAGCCGGAACTGAGAAAGTTCGAGCAGCGGACCGGGATCAAGGTGAAGCTGGAGGTCATCCCCTGGGCCGACCTGCTCAACCGGATCCTCGCCGCCACCAGCTCCGGCCAGGGCCCCGACGTGCTGAACATCGGCAACACCTGGTCCGCCTCGCTCCAGGCCACCGGCGCACTGCTCCCGTTCGACGCGGCCGCCCTCGCGAAGATCGGCGGCAAGGAGCGGTTCCTGCCCGCCGCCCTCGCCTCGGCCGGCGCGCCCGGCCAGGACCCGGCCGCCGTCCCGCTCTACTCGATGGCCTACGGCCTGTACTACAACAAGAAGCTCTTCGCCGAGGCCGGCATCGACAAGCCCCCGGCCACCTGGGAGGACCTGGTCGCCGACGGGAAGAAGATCACCACCGGCGGCCGCTACGGCCTCGCCCTGGAGGGCGGCAACGTCTCCGAGAACGTCCACCACGCCTTCGTCCTCGCCAAGCAGCAGGGCACCGACTTCTTCGACGCCGCCGGCAAGCCCGCCTTCGACAGCCCGGGCACCGTCGCCGCCGTCAAGAGCTACGTCGGCCTGCTCGGCACCGAGAAGATCACCGCCCCCGGCAACGCCGAGTACGCCAACAACCAGTCCGTCACCGACTTCGCCACCGGCAAGGCCGCGATGCTGATGTGGCAGGCCGCCGGCGTCAACCTGAAGTCGCACGGCATGAACCCCGAGGACTACGGCGTCGCCCCCGTACCCGCCCCGGCCGGCGCCACCGGCGAACGCGCCACCACCTCGATGGTCGCCGGCATCAACCTCGCCGTCTTCAAGAACACCAGGAACACCGACGGTGCCCTCTCCTTCGTCACGTTCATGACCGGCACCGAGGAGCAGACCCAGCTCAACCGGACCTACGGCTCGATCCCGCCGGTCAAGGACGCCCAGGCCGACCCGGCCTTCGCCACCCCCGAGCTCAAGGCCCTCACCGAGGTCCTCGCCACCAGCGCCGAGCCCCTCCCGCAGGTCGCGAACGAGAGCCAGTTCGAGACCCTGGTCGGCACCGCCGTGAAGAACCTGCTCGCCGCGGCCGCCGCCGGCAAGGCCCCCACCGACGAATCCGTCAAGTCCGAACTCACCAAGGCCCAGCAGCAGATGCCGGCCAACTGAGGTGATCCGCAAGCGCTTCTCCCCCCGTCGCGGCACGCTGCCCTACCTGCTGCTGCTCCCCGCCCTCGTCCTCGAACTGCTCATCCACCTGGTGCCGATGGTGGTCGGCATCGTGATGAGCTTCAAACAGCTCACCCAGTTCTTCCTCCGCGACTGGACCGCCGCCCCCTGGGCCGGTCTCGCCAACTACCGGATGGCGGTGGACTTCCACGCCCCCGTCGGCCGGGCCCTGCTGCACTCCTTCTGGGTCACCTGCGCCTTCACCGTCCTCGCCGTCGGCCTCTCCTGGCTGCTCGGCACCGTCGCCGCGATCATGATGCAGGACACCTTCCGCGGCCGCGGCCTGCTGCGCGCCCTGTTCCTGCTCCCGTACGCGCTGCCGGTCTACGCCGCCGTCATCACCTGGTCGTTCATGTTCCAACGGGACACCGGCCTGATCAACCACCTGCTCCACGACCAGCTCCACCTCGTCGACGACAAACCGTTCTGGCTGCTCGGCGACAACAGCTTCACCGCCCTGGTCACCGTCTCGGTCTGGCGCAGCTGGCCGTTCGCCTTCCTCACCCTCACCGCGGGCCTGCAGAACATCCCGCGCGAGCTGTACGAGGCGTCCGCGCTGGACGGCGCCGGCGTCTGGCAGCAGATCCGCCGGATCACCCTGCCCTCGCTGCGCCCGGTCAACCTGGTGCTCGTGCTGGTGCTGTTCCTCTGGACCTTCAACGACTTCAACACGCCGTACATCCTGTTCGGCCGGTCCGCCCCGGAGGCCGCGGACCTCGTCTCCGTCCACATCTACCAGTCCTCCTTCGTCACCTGGAACTTCGGCGCCGGCTCCGCGATGTCCGTGCTCCTGCTGCTCTTCCTGCTGCTGGTGACCTCCGGCTACCTGCTGCTCACCTCGCGCCGAAGGGATGCCCGATGATCGACCCGCCCGCGTCCTTCCGCCGGCTGCGCCTGGTCGTCCTGACCGCGCTCGGCCTCTTCGCCGCCGCACCCGTCCTGGTGATGCTCAGCAGCTCGCTGAAGCCCCTGCAGGACGTCCAGGGGCCGTTCCGGTGGATCCCCAGCACCGTCACCCTCCGGCCCTACCTGGACATCTGGCACACCATCCCGCTCGGGCGGTACCTGCTCAACTCGCTGATCGTGGCCGGCGGCGCCACCGTGCTCTCGGTCCTGGTCGCGATCCTGGCCGCCTACGCGGTGAGCCGCTACCGCTTCCGCGGCCGCCGGATGTTCACCGTCACGGTGCTCTCCACCCAGATGTTCCCCGGCATCCTGTTCCTGCTGCCGCTCTTCCTGATCTTCGTCAACGTCGGCAACGCGACCGGCGTGGCGCTGTACGGCAGCCGGGGCGGCCTGATCCTGACCTACCTGACCTTCTCGCTGCCGTTCTCGATCTGGATGCTGGTCGGCTACTTCGACTCCATCCCCCGCGACCTCGACGAGGCCGCCCTGGTCGACGGCTGCGGACCGCTCCAGGCGCTGCTGCGGATCATCGTCCCGGCGGCGGTGCCCGGCATCGTCGCGGTCGCGGTGTACGCCTTCATGACCGCCTGGGGCGAGGTGCTCTTCGCCTCCGTGCTCACCAACGACGAGACCCGCACGCTGGCGGTCGGCCTCCGGGGCTACGCCACCCTCAGCGACGTGTACTGGAACCAGGTGATGGCCGCCTCACTGGTGGTCAGCGTGCCGGTGGTCGTCGGCTTCCTGCTGCTCCAGCGCTACCTGGTCGCCGGGCTCACCGCGGGAGCCGTCAAGTGACCCACCCGCCGGGGCCGCCCGCCCCTCCCCTCCTGCCGAGCCCGCCCGTCGAACTGATCGAACTGATCGAAAGGCCCGCCGTGAACGACCTCAGCGCCCTCCCCGACGACTTCCTCTGGGGCGCGGCCACCGCCGCCTACCAGATCGAGGGGGCGGTGGACGCCGACGGCCGCGCGCCCTCCATCTGGGACACCTTCTCGCACACCCCCGGCAAGGTGGCCGGTGGTGACACCGGCGACACCGCCTGCGACCACTACCGGCGCTGGCCCGAGGACGTCACGCTGATGAAGCGGCTCGGCCTCGACGCCTACCGGTTCTCGATCGCCTGGCCCCGGGTGGTCCCGCTCGCCGACGACCGGGTCAACCCGGCCGGCCTCGACTTCTACGACCGCCTCGTCGACGGCCTGCTGGCCGCCGGCATCACGCCCTTCCCGACCCTCTACCACTGGGACCTCCCCCAGGCGCAGCAGGACCGCGGCGGCTGGCCCGTCCGCGAGACCGCCGAACGCTTCGCCGAGTACACCGCCGTCGTCGCCGCCCGGCTCGGCGACCGGGTCACCGACTGGGCCACCCTCAACGAACCGCTCTGCTCGGCCTGGATCGGCCACCTGGACGGGGTGATGGCTCCGGGCCTGACCGACCTCACCGCCGCCGTCCACGCCTCCTACCACCTGCACCTCGCCCACGGCCTGGCCGTCCAGGTACTGCGCGAGAGCGTCGCGGGAGCCCGGATCGGCATCGTCAACAACCTGAGCCCGGTAACGCCCGCCTCCGGCTCCGAGGCCGACCGGGCCGCCGCCGTCCGCGCCGACGGCCACATCAACCGCTGGTGGCTCGACCCCGTCCTCGGCCGCGGCTACCCCGAGGACATGCTGGCCGCCTACGGCGTGGACCTGCCCGTGCGCGACGGCGACCTCGACCTCATCGGGGCACCGCTCGACTGGCTCGGCCTGAACTACTACTTCCGCCAGGTCGTCGCCGACGACCCGACCGGCCCCGCCCCGCACTTCCGCCAGCTGCCCGGCCCGAACCCCGAGCGCACGGCCATGCCGTGGGAGGTGCACGCCCCCGGGCTGGAGGAGCTGCTGCTGCGCCTCACCCGCGAGTACGGCGCCCGGCGGATCTACGTCACCGAGAACGGCTCCGCCTACCGCGACACCGTCGCCCCCGACGGCACCGTCCACGACCCCGAGCGCGCCGCCTACCTGGAGCAGCACCTGGGCGCCTGCGCCCGCGCCGCCGCCCAGGGCGCTCCGCTGGCCGGGTACTTCGCCTGGTCGCTGCTGGACAACTTCGAGTGGGCGTACGGCTACGACAAGCGCTTCGGCCTCGTCCACGTCGACTACGCCACCCAGCGCCGGACGGTCAAGACCAGCGGCCGGCGCTACGCCGACCTGATCACCGCCCACCGGGGACGGTGAACCGCCCCGACCGCCGATGCCGAGGGGGCGCGATCCGGCCGGATCGCGCCCCCTCGGCATCAGTAGCGTCGGTGGCGTCAGTGGCGTCGACCCAGGTAGGCCGGGGTGACCGCCGAGATCAGCACGGCGGCCGCGGCCACCTGGAGCAGGTGCCGTATCCAGTCGACACCGTCCGTGTGCCGCACCCCGAGCGCGGAGGCGAGCACGTTGCCGAGGAGTGCGCCCACCAGCCCCAGCAGCACCGTCAGCCAGAGCGGAACGGGCTGACGGCCCGGCAGCACCAGCTTGGCGAGCAGACCGACGACGAGTCCGACGACGAGCGCCCAGATCAGCGTCATGGGGAACAACCTCCCTGTGGGCGGGCGTCCCGGCCGGTCGACCGGGACGCCCCCCGTCTGCCCCGCCGCCCGCGCTTCACGCCTGCCCGTCGTTCGGCCGGGCGGCTCAGCGTGCGGCGTCCCGTTCCGCGGCCCGCCGGCGGAGCCCGTCCTGGGCGGCGACGTAGCGCAGCATGAGGCGGGCGAACTCCAGGCGCTCACCCTCGGCCCAGTCCCCGGTGACCTGCTCGAAGGCCGCGCGCTGGTGCCGGCGGAAGCGGCTCATCAGCTCCCGGCCCTCGGGGCTGAGGTGCAGGACGGTGCGGCGGCCGTCCTGCTGGGAGGCGGCGCGGACCAGATAGCCGGCGGAGATGGAGTCGGACACCATCCGGCTGGCCACCGACGGGTCCACGCCCAGGTGTTCCGCCACCGCGCCGACGGTGACCTCACGCGCGTCGCCCTGCTCGGCCTCCAGGACGATGTTGAGCACCAGGGTGCGGCTCAGGTCCTTCTGGGAGACCGGGTTCTCGACGTCCAGGAGCGAGGAGCGGCGCAGCTTCCCGAAGGCCGGGCCGACGGCGTTCAGCAGCTCATCGGCCGTTTGCGGCTCGTGCTTCGTCATGCTTCTCATCGTATCCGGATGACCTTTCGAAGACATGTGTTGACATGAAATTATATGCATGCCAGCATGCATATGCCTTCAGCAAAGAATGGAGCTCCTCGTGAAGACCCTCGTTACCGGCGCCCGCGGCACGATCGGCCGAACCGTCGTCGACCGCCTGCACGCCGCCGGCCACCCCGTCCGTGCCGCCAGCGCCCGCCCCGCCGAACTGACCGTTCCGGCCGGTGTCGAGGTCGCCGAACTCGCCCTCGACCGGCCCGAGACCTTCGCCGCCGCGCTCCGCGACGTCCACCAGGTCTTCCTCTACCCGCAGCCCGCCGGCATCCACGAGCTGGTCACGGCCGCCGGGGCCGCCGGCGTCGAGCACGTCGTCCTGCTCTCCTCCTCCTCGGTCCTCGGCCCCGACGCCGCGAACGACCCGCTCGCGAGCCACAGCCTCCGGGTCGAGCAGGCCCTCGCCGCCTCGGCGCTCACCTGCACCTTCCTGCGCCCGGACGCCTTCGCGAGCAACGCCCTCGGCTGGGCCCGGCCCATCGGCCGGTCGATGCCGGTCCAGCTCGCCTACCCGGACGCGCACATCGCGCCGATCCACCCCGAGGACATCGCCGACATCGCCGTCGCCGCACTGACGGGCCGGGCCCTGACCGGCAAGTCCCTCACCCTGACCGGCGCCGAGTCGCTCAGCTTCCGCGAGCAGCTCGCCGTCCTCGCCGACGTCCTCGGCCGCGACATCCCGGTCGAGCACATCACCCGTGCCGAGGCCGAGCAGCAGCTGGGCCGGCACATGCCCGCGCCGATGGTCTCCTCGCTGCTCGACCTGTGGGAGGCCGCCGACCGCCACGGCCCCGCCACCGTCGCCGACACCACCGAGACCCTGCTCGGCCGGCCCGCGCGCCCGTTCCGGCAGTGGGCCCGCGAGAACGCCGGCGCCTTCACCCCCGCGCACTGACCCGCCGGACGCCCCGCACCCCTGCCCGGCCCCGCCCGCGACACCTCCGGGAGCACCCATGAAGCCCATCGGCCACTGGCTCAACCGCACCGACCGGGCCCTCACCGGCGCCATGGACACCCTGCTGGCCGAGTTCGGTCTCACCCGGCTCCGCTGGCAGGTCCTCAACCTCGTCGACGACGACCCGCAGGCCGGCGACGCCACCGTCCTGACCGTGCTCGCCGCCAACGCCCGCGCCGCCGACCTGACCGCCGCCGTCACGGCCGTCCTCGCCGACGGCTGGGCCGCCCGCCCGGCCCCGGGCCGCCTCGCCCTCACCGAGGCCGGCCGCACCCGCCTCGCCGAGGTCGCCGTCCGCGTCGAGGCCTTCCGCTCCCGGTCGACGGCCGGCATCTCCTCCGAGGAGTACCGCACCGCCGTGACGGTCCTGGAGCGGATGACCCGCAACCTGGAGGCCGGCGCTCCCGAGTAGGCCGGCCCGCGCTACCGCTGCCCTACCGCCTCGTCGCCCCAGCCCTCGACCCGCAGGATGCTCTTCCCGCTGGTCCGGCCGTCGAGCAACCGCTGGACGGCGGTGCCGAGTTCGCCCGGCCCGTACTCGGCGGTGATGTCGAGTCGGACCTCCCCCCGGGCCAGCAGGTCCAGCGCCCGGCGGGCGGTGGCGGCGAGCCGCTCGGGGTGCGTGCGCGCCAGCAGGTCGCTGTTGTGGGTCACCAGCGACTTCCCGTCCATGAGCAGGCCGTTGGCATCGACCTCGACGGGTTCGTAGCCGCCGATGTTGCCGAACACCACCAGCCGGCCGTGCGGTGCGAGCCGTCGCAGGTTGTGGCGGCGGGTCCGGCCGCCGACCGGGTCGAGGATCACGTCGAACCGCTCGTCGCCGAGCCCGTCCGGGAACGCATCGCGCAGCACCACCCGGTCGTAGCCGAACCGGGCGGCGTACTCGGCCCTGGCCGCACTGCCGACCACACCGACGATCCGCGCCGCACCGGCCAGCCGGGCGAACTGGGCGGCGAGCGTGCCGACCCCGCCGGCGGCGGCGTGGATCAGCACGCTCTCGCCGGGCCGGACCCGGGCGGCGTCGTTGACGAGGTCATGGGCGGTGGGCGTCCCCCAGCCGAATCCCGCCGCCGTCCGCAGCGGGATGTCGCCGATCGGCAGTGCCAGCACCGCGGGCGCCAGCACGGTCTGGGCGTACGCACCCGCCGTGGTCAGGGCGACGACCCGCTCGCCCACCCGGCTCCGCGCCACGCCCTCACCGACGGCACTGATGTGGCCGGACGCCTCGAAGCCGGGGACGAAGGGGCGCGGCACGGCGAAGTGGCCGTCCCGGACCATCGTGTCCCCCCACTGGATGCCGGCGAAGGCCACCCGAACCGCCACCTCGCCGGGGCCGGGTACGGGCTCGCCGACCTCGTCGACCCGGTACGTGTCGTCGGCGTCGAGAATGATTGCCTTCATGGTGACAGCCCCCTGTGTTGACTCAGTATCCTGTTTCACAGCACGGCCGACACTAGGTATCACAGGATCCTGTGTCAACCCAGGAAACTGAGTCCAAGGAGTGGAAACATGCCGGACGTCCCGGTCGACGAGTACCTCTGCACCCGGATCCGGCGCGCGGAACAGGCCCTGATGGCGCACCACGAGGCGGTCCTGCGCGGCCACGGCCTGACCATGACGCAGTACACCGTGCTGCTGACCCTCTCCCGCGAGGGCGGGATGTCCGCCGCCCAGCTCGCGCGCGCCTGCGGGGTGACCCAGCAGAGCATGGCCAGCGTGCTGAGCAACCTCGAAGGCAAGCGGCTCATGGACCGCGCGCCCTCCCCGACGCACGCCAAGGTCCAGGTCGCCACCCCGACCGACGAGGGCCGAGCCGTCCTGGACCGCGCGTACGACGAGGTGATCGTCCTCGAACGCGCCCTCACCGCCGCGTTCACGCCGGCCGAGCACGCCTCGCTCGTCGAGCTCCTGGAGCGCGCCACCGCCGTCCTCGTCGACCAGACCCCGGCCGGCCGGAGCCGCTGACCAGGGTCGTCGATCGGGGCGCCCCGGCCGGCTACGGCGCGTCGGCCGGGTCGGCGGCGCTCACCGGCACGTCGGGGTGGCGGAACCAGGAGCCCTCCACCGCCCACTGGATCAGCATCAGCACGCCGCCCAGCACCAGCGCGCCGATGCCGATCACGGTCACCCCGCCGGTCTCCCCGATGAGCGGCAGATTGATCGAGGTCGAGCCGTAGTCGGGGGCCGCGTAGACGTCGAAGGCGGCGTAGCAGAAGAAGTACAGCAGCACCAGGCCGCCGAGCAACGGCACGAGCCCCTTGAAGACGAAGTCCTTGACGCTCCTGGTCAGCACCCGCCGGTAGTACCAGACGCAGGCGAAACCGGTCAGCCCGTAGTAGAAGGCGATACCGAGCCCCACCGAGGCGATCGAGTCGGCCAGCACGTTGCCGCTGATCGCGGTCAGCAGGACGTAGAAGGCGATGGACGCCAGGCCCATGCCGACGGTGGACCAGGTCGGCGTGCGGTGGCGGGGGTGCACCCGGCCGAACGCGGCGGGGACGGCCTTGTGCGTGGCCATCGAGAAGGAGGTCCGGGCCGTGGGCAGGATGGTGGTCTGGGTGGAGGCCGCCGCCGAGGTCAGCACCATGAAGATCAGCAACTTGCTGAGGAACCCGCCGAAGCCCGCGGTGCCGAAGACGGCGTCACCGAGGCCCGACAGCACATCGCCGGAGTTGGTCTCGTTGCCCAGCCCGATGCCCTCCGTGCCGATCCCGGCGAAGGCCAGCGCCGAAGTCGACACCAGGGTGTAGATCAGCAGGAGCAGCACGGTGGAGATGACGGCCGCCCGCCCCGGGGTGCGCTTGGCGTCGGCGGTCTCCTCGTTGACCGAGACGGCCGTGTCCCAGCCCCAGTAGATGAAGACCGCGGCGAGCATACCGGCCGTGAAGGCACCGGCCGAGGGGATGTCGAAGGGGTTGAACCAGGAGGCGCCGACATGGACCGCCGTGTCGGGCGCACCGCTGCCGTAGGCCTTGACCAGGGCGGTGACCGACAGCACGACCAGCATCACCACCTCGATCGAGAGCAGCCAGCGCTGCAGGGCGGCGGAGATCTCGATGCCGACGTAGCAGATCGCCGTCATCACGATGATCCAGACCACCCCGGCGAACGAGGTCCACAGCGTGCTCTCCGCGAACGAGTCCAGGCCGATCAGCCGGAATCCGTAGACACCGGCGATCTGGGCGAGGTTCGCCATCACGATGATGTCCGCGACGATGATCCCCCAGCCGCCCATCCACCCGGTGCGCGGCCCGAAGGCCCGGGCGGCCCAGGTGAAGGTGGTGCCGCAGTCCGGGTCGGAGGCGTTGAGCTCCTTGTACGCGTAGGCGATCATCAGCATCGGGATGAACGCCAGGATGGTGACGATCGGAGCCTGGAACCCCACCCCCACCACGATGATCCCGAGCGTCGCGGCCAGGCTGTACGCGGGCGCCGTCGAGGCCAGCCCGATGGCGATCGAGGAGACCAGGCCGAGCGCGCCGGTCTTCAACCCCTTCTCGCCCGCACCCGAGCCGGTCGCCTGAGGCGCGACGCTCGGGGCCGGGCCGTCGGAGGAGTGCGGCATCGATCCCACCTCCTCCCCTGACCCGCCCGAGGTCGTCGAGCGGCGTCACGGGGCCAAGACAAACCACCTTAAAACCGACCATACTGCCCATGCCCTTCCGGGGCGCGACCAGCGCACGGCCACCCGCCCGGAGGAGCCTCCTCCACCCCCGCCCCCGCCCGAGCAGCACTACGCCGACCTTCGCGCGGGGTGGGTCCGGGTCCGGTGAAAGCCCCCGACCCACCCCGCGAACAAGCACGACCTCAACCGGTCCCGGCGACCGGCCGCCGGATCAGGGGGCGTGCTCCTCGTACCTGAGGGTCCACTGCTGGTTGCCCTGCGGCGCCGGGCAGTCCCAGATTCCGAGGCGGGTCCCCTGGGTGGTCGCCCAGCCGGGCAGTTCGAGGCACCGTCCGCCGGGGTTGTTGACCGGGTCGACCGTGGCCGGGAGGTAGATGCGGCCGTCCGGGCGGACGGCCCACTTCTGCCCGGTGTTTCCCACGCACCGGGAGAGGATCACCCGGGTGCCGTTGCCGAGGGCGTTGTCCTTGGTGGAAACACACCAGCTTCCGGCGCGGACGGTGCCGTCGACCGCGAAGTTGAACCGCTGGTTCACGGTCTGCCAGCAGGCGTAGACGGAGAGTTCGGCCCCCTCGTACGGTCCGCCCGCGTTGTCGGCGCAGAGCCAGTCGACCTGGTTGGAGCGGATGGTGACACTGGAGTCGGAGTAGCCCGCGAAGGTCGGGGCGGCGAAGGTGGTGACCTTACCCCTGGTTCCGGGGCTGTTCACCCCGGCGAAGACAGCGACCGCATTGGTGTTGTCCATGACCCAGAGGTCGGCGGTTCCGTCGTTGTTGAGGTCGCCCGCACCGATGCGGGCGAAATCGGCCGAGGTCAGCGGCTGGCCGGTGGCCAGCTTGATGCCCCGGTCCGGCCTGGTGAGCGCGGCGTAGTCGACGGACCCGTCGCTCTTCCAGCCGAGTGGGTAGGCGTAGATGTCACCGGTGGTGCGGTTCCGGGCCCAGAGCGTGGCCTGATAGGTCTCGTCGCCGGCACCAGGAATGGTGGTGGCGCCGTTGGCCGCACCGGGGTTGATGAGTTCGAGGTCGGCCCAGCTCCCCGAGGCGGTGGGGATGAGGGTGGCCGCATCGAGGCCGTCGACCTGGCCGTTGGGCCGGAACAGATAGAGCTGGTTGTTCTCCAGGGTGAGGATCGAGGTCTGGGTCATGATGACCTTGTGGGTCTCGTTGTTCGGCTCACCCCCCACCGCTTCTCCGTCGGGGGTACCGAGGGCGATCACCTGCGAGGCGCTGCTCCAGTTGGTCCGGTTGTAGCCGGGGCACGGTGCTTCGGTCTCGTAGGTGGTGCAGTCCGGCCGGTTGAGCGCGACCGGCGTGAGGGTGTCGAAGCGCCCGGTGCCGCCGTTGGGGATCAGGCAGAGGACTTCCCTCAGCCTGGAGGTGGTGTCCTTGTTGTAGTGGGCGAGTATCTCGTCGACGGCCTGCCCGACGGCGAACGTCCCGTGGTGGCTGACCTGGTAGTCGGCCCAGGTGGCCCCGTACTCGCGGTTACCGGGGGCCGCCGCGGCGGGGGCGGCGAGCGAGGTGGTGGGGTCGATGGTGCCACCGATGATTCGCAGGTCACCGCTCTTGTCGACGCTGATGACGTCGGGCTTCTGGTCGTTGTCGACGTCGCCGAACAGGGGCTGGGTGTCCGGCTTCCAGGGGACGTAGAAGTTGTAGAGCGCCGGCTGGCTGTAGTTGCCGGCGTTGTCCATCGCCCAGCGTTCGCCGGCGTTGTCTACGTCGCGTTCGTCGTGGATACCTTCTCCCGCCGCATCGTCGGCTGGGCCGCCGCGACCACGAAGCAGACCGGGCTCGTCCTGGACGCCCTGGAAGTGGCCTTGTGGCAGCGCGACCGCGACGGATACCCGCCCAGACGGGGCGAGTTGATATATCACAGCGACGCGGGCAACACGTCTTTCCGTCTGGCCGAGCACCTCGATGCCGCCGGCATCGCAGCCTCCATCGGGTCGGTCGGCGACGCCTACGACTACGACAACGCCCTCCTGGAGTCCACGATCGGGCTGTTCAAGACCGAGCTGATCAAGCCCCGGCGGCCCTGGCGCACGCTGTCGCAGGTCGAGCTCGCCACCGCCGAGTGGGTCGACTGGTACAACCACCGCCGACTCCACGGTGAGATAGGCCACGTCCCGCCCGTCGAGTACGAGAACACCTACTACCTCACAACCACAAAACCACAGGTCACAACCACAAGCTGAGATCTCCACCGAACCCGGGGCGGTTCACTCCGCCCGTTGGAGCTTGCCCGACATCGCCGACCGGCCCAGACCGGACCAGCACCCGAGGCCCTCGCGGATGCCGGAGGTCAGCGGTCAGTCGCATCGTGGGCGGGTTCGATCGGTGCCCGATGGGAGCAAATTGTGCGGTAAGCGCTGCTTACCGCAGCACCGACCAGATCGGGAGCAAGTTATGGGGTAAGGACTCCTTGCGCCTTGCGGAGCAAGTTGTCGCCTGCGACCGTCCTACGGCCGGATCGCAGGCACGGGGTCGGCCAGGGGGCCGACCCTTCGTTTCTATCGTCGCGCTCGCCGAGGGCGGCGGCCGACGTCGCGCCGACCCACTGACCGCACCCGCGCCGAGCGACCGGCCCACGGACGAGCCGTGCCGTGTGCCGGGGCTCCGACCAGCAGTTGCCCGAACTCGCCCCCGCGCGGTCGGGACGGTCAGGACGCGAGCAGTTCAGCGACAAGCCGAGCCGACGAGACGGTGGGGCAGCGGAAGCGACAACCGGCCAGCACGACGGGCTGACCGGAACCGGGCTCCTGGCAGAGCAAGTTGTCCCGTTGGATATCCCAACGGGCTATCCAACGGGAAGAGGGGCTGACCCGGGGGCGGGTCGTGCGTGCTCTGCCGGACAGTCGCCCGTGAGCACGTCAGTCCGTAGCCTTGGGGTGGCCGGTGCCGGCGTAGGTGATCCAGGCGGTGCGGTTGGCATCGTCGAGCAGGTACCAGATACGTCCTCCACCAGTGACTTCGTACTGCCAGCGTTCCAGGGTTTGCCCCTTGTAGGTGGTGGTACCGAGTTTGCCCTTGAGTCGGTGCTGGCGGTCGGGGATGTCAGCGGCGCGGGGAGTGGCGCGGATCCGCTCGAAGGCGCGGCGCAGGTTGCCCGGCGCCTGGCGGCTCAGGTGTTCCCAGCCGTCGGCGGCCTCGGTGTTGGCGAACCGGAGGTCGTACTCGTCGCCGGTCGGGGGTGGCGCGGCCCGGTCTCCGCGCTTCGGGCTCACTCCGCTGCCCCGGGCGCGGGGACGGGACCGAGGTCGCCCTCGGGTTCACGGGTGAGCAGTGCGTGCAAGGCAGGGTCCGCATAGATCTCGGCGCTGTGCCTCCACTGGGCGAGCAGCAGTGCGATTGGTGAGAGGTTGTCCAGGGCCACCGCGCCGCGCGCCGTGTCGACCAGCTCGGCGAGCAGGGTGTCGATGTCCTCGGCGGGCAGGAAGGTGCTCCAGGGGAGGGCTTCGGGCAGCGCCTGGCGCAGGGCGCCGATGTTCTCGGTCCGGACCAGCCCGGCGAGCAGGCGGGAGGTGAAGTCCACGACGGTGGTGTCGCGCTCCATTTGGTCGACGCGCATCAGGGCCAGGTCCTCCGCGTCGCGTCTGCGCAGCCGCAGCGCGCGGACGGCGTCGAGCCGACGCGTAGTCGCGGCGGGATGGTGGAGAAGCTCACTGAAGGGCATGTCCTCGTAGGCCGCAGTCATGACATCCACAGTAGCTTGGATGTCAATCGATGGATAGACGGCGCGGCGGTTGACTCTTCCCCAATGGACTAGACCTCTGACGGCAGTAGTGACGGCAACAATCACGCACACCGACGCACATCGGCACACCTCGACGGACCGCTATATAGCCCCTGACCAGCGAAAATGCAGGTAGCGAGCGACCGCGTGCCACACGTACTATGTGCTGGCAGGAAATGCGCCGGTACTGGTCCACAATGATTCAACGGCCTGCAAGGTCGGCTCGAATGGCTGGCCAGTACCCAATATGAACAACTGCAAGGAGTGCGCCAAGATAATTCAAGAGAAGATCGGCGGAGTTATCCATCATGTAAAGGATTCCATGGGAGCTCCCGTACTCGGCCCATCGGTACACGACCCGGCAGGGCGCTGGGATGAACACTTCGTCGTCATCAAGGACGGCACCGTCTTCGACGGATTCACCGGCTCCAAAGGAATGTCATTCGACCAATATCGAAAGCAGTGGCAATACGGGGAGTATCTCAATTTCACTCCTTGGAATGGCAGGTAGGTCATGGATATACAAGAGCTCTGCTTTCATCTCAGAAACCGTCGGCGAATGTACGTGCTCGATGATCGATTTTCCACAGTGGTGGCGTTCATCGATGGCTTCAATTCCGCGCTCGACGGCGAGCCACTGGCCGGATTCCAGGATTGGGCGTCACGTCGAATCCTAGGCGGCTCTTCGCCCATCCACTGGAGCTATCTCGTCGCCTCGTCACGGGTGCCAGAAATAATCGATGCCGAGACGCACATCGATCAGATTCCAGCCGACATTGAGATCTATCTCATCGATGATCTTCTAAATCTTATCGAGGCTTTTCTGGATCGGGTCGCCGATAACTGAGCCCGTACTGGACTGATTGCAGTGCAGAAGTCCCGTCGGTAGTTTCCGACGGGAGTCAAGTACAGCTCATCCGCCGCAATCCCGGCAGGACCACGCTCAACCTGCCGACCGACGAGCTCACCCTCGACACGGCAAGCGGATCGATGAGCAACGTCCGCTCTCTCGGGACCTTCGGCGGCCTCGGCTACACCCGGATCACGACCGCCATCGGCGGTGGCGAGGTCCTCACCCAGGCTTCCGACCCCCACGGCACCAACAACGTCCAGATCAACACCACGGCCGGCCAGCCCGTAACCCGCCGTGCCCGCCGACCCCTTCGGTACCCCGCACGGCGCACAGCCGACCGCCACCGCCTGGGCCGGAACTAAGGGATTCGTCGGCGGCACCAAGGACGACACCACCGGCCTCACCAACCTCGGCGCACGCCAGTACGACCCGACCACCGGCCGATTCATCAGCCCTGACCCGATCCTCGACCCGGCCAACCCACAGCAGTGGAACGGCTACGGCGACAGCGAGAACAACCCAGTCAACCTCAGCGTCCCTGACGGCCTGAAGTCCGGAGAATGCGGCACCCTGTACGACTGTGGGTCGGGCGGCACCGTCACCACGACCAACGCCCAAGAAACAACTGCGAACTACGTTCCATGGGCGGCACAGTACCGGAACTACGAGACCATCAAGGACGACCGCCACAGCGTCGCGCACCAGTGGGTCATTAGGCAGATCGACAAGAATATCAAGACCCCCCAAGCCCAGTTTCAAATATTCGGCTCAGGGGGCCTTGCAAGTCGGTGCGGAACTCCTGAGATTGGATCTCCAAGCAGGTTCTGACTGCACCAGTAATAAGAATTCTTGCATAGATTTAGTCATGTCCGCCGCCTCCGCAGTATTCGGCGCCAAACTGACTACCTTGCCCCTCAGGGAGCTTGAGAAGCAGTCGATTCCGTGCAGGAACAGCTTTCCATCCGAGACCATGGTCCTGATGGCTGATGGGAGCACCAAGCCCATCGGAGACATCCAGCCGGGTGATTCCGTCACTACGGCATACCCGCAGAGCGGCAACGTCGACGGAAAACCGGTTACGGCAGAGATTGTCACTCCAAATGATACTCAGTTCACCGAACTGAGTATCGCCGTCGCCGACTCAGGCGGAAGTCAAGCCTCGCCAAAATCCGTTGTCTCCACCTCGCACCACCCCTACTGGGACGCCACCAGCCACCGGTGGACTGCGGCCGAGGAAATCGAGCCCGGCCATGAACTTACCACCCCAGATAACCGCACGGCCGTCGTTATCACCGTCCGCAGCTACGCCACCCCACCCCAGACCGCCGAAAACCTGTCTGTCGCAGATCTTCATGCATACTTCGTAATAGCAGGCGACACACCCGTACTTGCACACAACTGCCCGACACCTGCCGCTGGCACAACATCTCAATGACGCTCGCCACCATCGACCGCGATAGGGGCATTCATGTCACTACCGGAGTACCAACCCAGCGATCGCGGCTTGCCCATAGGGCCAGAGTTTATAAGCGAATATGATTCGAAATACACCCCCCGAATAGATAGCCTGCTGCGCACAGCCTCCGGGCGAGAGAAGGGCGGGTGGTGGTCGTCCACTCACGCGGAGCCCAAGATAGAACTTTGGATGAACGACAATGGAATCGACTTTGCCAATGTAGTGATCAACCAGGATCACGTCTGCCGCGGCCCAGCTGGCGAGGGGTGCTCAAATATTCTCCCATGCATTCTCGAAAAGGGAAGACAATGGTCATCTGGTATGGAGACGGTGGCGGCAGTCTTGTACATACGCCAGAAATCAATGGTATGGCAGCACCCAGAGGCCACGGCTAATCCGACACAACACTTGGAACGGCAGAACGTGCAATATAATGAGAATCGCGAACCAAAAGGAGAAATGCATGGCGATGAAGTGCGGAGCCCTTCAAGATGAAAGTCGCGTTCAGTGGTCCGTCGAGCCACTCGAAGGGGTAGGGCCTCTTCGATTTGGCATGGGCCGGCGAGATGTGACAGGGGCTCTAAGCGGGATCGCAGCCACTCATCCATTCGCGGGAATGCACCCTAATTTCGTAGAGTTCATTCTTCCGATCGGTATTCCACTAAGCCCTTCCTCGGTACTATCGACCTACTACGATCACCACGACCTACTGTCCGCCATTGCGCTCGATGCTCGCAACGGCCCTCAGGCTTCTCTGGATGGACTACGCCTTGTCGGGCGCGTGCCCTCCGAACTTGAAGGTCAGTTCACTCAGTATCTGGAGGGGCACGGCAGAGAGGTGATTTACTCCCAGCTCTCAGACCCCTCATCTGACCTCCTCGGGATCGTCTTGAGAGCCCAACGGGTTGACGACGTGGTACTCAGTCGCCCCGTGTTCGTTTCTCGCGGTTGGGCCGGACGGTGTGGAGACGTTTCTGAAGGGCCTATTCCCGGGATCGAGTGGCAACGCCACTAGAGTGCAGGCGTCGCTACTCTGAGCCGATCCTCCGCCCGGCAAAGACAGCTTCACGTCTCGGTGACGGCCTGCACCAGCGCAGGCCGTCACAACAACCAGCACAAATCAATCGTGCAATCCATCAACATCCGTTGGGAAATCGCCAGAGAAAGCAACGCCAACAGCCTGAACAACGGCCTTCCCTCTCGCTATCCGGCTCTTTGGCATTCGATCGGTCAGCCATAGCGGCGGGCGTCGCGGTTGAGGAAGACTTCAAAACGGCCCGCTCGTTCGACAAATAAAGAGTCTTGCCCCCGTCAGTGCCGGTGCCGGTTGTCCGGTTGGGCCGGGTCGCCGGGGTGTTCGAGGCCGGGGAGGAGGGTGAGGCGGGTGGCGCGGGCGTGGTCGAGCCAGCGGACGAAGGCGGCGCGGCGGGCGGCGGCGTGGACGGTGGGGGTCGGGTCGGCCGGGTCCGCCGTCGGTGGGCGGACGGTGAGCAGGGCGGCCGTCCAGTCGCCGGCCGTGACCCACTCCCCCTGGGCGGCGGCGCGCAGGGCGGTGGCGAGGGCGCTCGGAAGGGTGGCCGGGTCGGCCTCGCAGCTGCCGCCGTCGGGGAAGGTGAGGTGCCAGCGGGCGGGGGCGGGGCGGTCGGCGGTCATCGCGCGGTAGTGGGCCACCTCGTCCGGCCGGGGGCGGACGTCCGCCGTGACGGCTTCGTAGACCGCCCGGACGGCCGCGCTGCCCTCGTAGGCGGCGGCGGTGATCGAGCCGAGTTCGACGGCGGCCTGCTGGTCGAGCCGAGTGGCGGCGGCGGTCTCGACCGGCAGGCCGCGCTCGGCGCAGACCGCCGCGCACAGCTCCTCCGTGAGCACCACCTGGGCCACCCAGCGGGCGAGTTGGCGGTCCTCGGAGCTGCCGGGCCGCGGCAGGGCGGCGGAGCGCGGGCCGGCGCGCAGGGCGGCGAGACGGCGGTCGAGCTCGGTGCGCGGCAGCGGGCGGCCGTCGAGCAGGCCCAGTGCCTCGGCGCTCACGCCTCCACCACCAGGGCGACGGTCGGCGAGTACTGGCAGCGGCCGAACCACATCACCTTGGCCAGCGCCCAGGACGCGCCCGGGTCGGTGTCCTCGGGGGCGGCGAGTTCGAAGGCGGCGGTCCGCGTGGCACCGGCGGCCAGGGTGAAGCCGCGGACCGGGACCGCGACCGCCTCCCACGTCCCCCAGGGCGAGACCAGTTGCAGCTCACCCCGGATCTCGCCGCGGGTGCGGTTGGCGAGGTGGACGGCGAGGGTGGCCCGGCCGCCGGGGGCGAGGTGCAGGGACTCCGCGTCCACCGTCACGGTCAGCCCGGTGTCGCGGCCCTGCTCGGCCTTGCTGCCCTGGGCGGCGGTCCAGTCCTCGGGGGTCTCCCCGGGCACGGGCAGGAGGCCGGGGAGGTCGCCGACGGCGAGGGTGACGACGTCCTCGATCTGCTGGCCCTCGTGGGTGATCCGGACGGCGGCGAAGTACAGGCCGGGTTCGACCCCGGCCGGTGGGGTCAGGGTGACCGGGAAGCGCAGGTGTCCGCCCGCCTCCAGCCGGTAGGGGCGGGCGGACAGGTTCGCCGTCCACCCCTCGGGGGGAAGGACCAGCGCCGTCCCCTCCACCGCGGCGTCCCGCAGCTGGGAGGAGAGGGCGACGGAGAGCTCGACCGGCTCCCCCGGGTCTGCCGTCCGCAGCAGGCCGGGTGAGACGCCGACCGACACCGGGAGGTAGCCGAGCGGCGCCGGGCCCCGGTTGTGCAGCCAGTAGCGGGCGTGGACGGGCTGGGCCGGCTCGGCGACCGCGCCCAGCACCGGGCCGGCCGGGTCGGCGACGACGGCGGCGGCGGTCACGCCCGGCCGGGCCAGCACGGTGGCGATCTGCGAGCCGCCGAGGTCGAGCACCGGCCCGGCCGCCTCCAGCGGGCGCTCCAGCAGGTCGGCGCGGTGCAGGTCGGTGAGCCCGAGGGCGCCGCCGAGAGTGACGGTGCGGCCCAGGCCGGTGGACTCGACCAGCCGGACGGTGAGTTGCCCGTCCGCCGGGGCGGCCGAGCCGTGCGCGATCGGGTTGCCGGCCGGCTTCACCGTCCCCACCAGGACCTCACGGGCCGGCTCGACGCGCAGCCAGGAGAGCGTGGCGGGTAGCGGCCCCTGCCGGGCCGGCGTGATCCGGGCGTACAGCGGGTGGTTGAACTCCTGCCCCTGGGCGGGGAGCGCCTGGGCCCGCCAGTCCCCCGCGCCACCGGTCAGGGCATAGCTGAACTCGTGTGTCCAGTGCTGCAGTTGGAAGGATGCGCCGTCGGGCAGGGTACGCCGGGGCGGGTCGATCCAGACGCCGGAGGGCCAGCCGGTGCAGGAGCGCATCAGCGAGAGGTGCAGTGCGCCGGTGCTGTCGACCGCGAAGCCGGGCAGGCCGAAGCTGAGCAACCCCACGGTGTGGTCCGTGAGTTGCTCCGAGGGGTGGAGCGCACCGGGGCAGACGGCGGTGATCCGCGCGTCGCCGAGGTCGCGGACGAGCGGAGCCCGGTCCGTCACGACCAGCGCGGGCAGCGCGCGCAGGTCGCGCAGGTCGGCGCCGGGCTGCCAGACCTCGGCCAGCGGGGTGAGCGCGGGCACCCAGACGGCGCCGTGCGCCTTGAGTACGGTGGCGTACTCCTCCCCCGCGCGCTCGATCAACTCCCGGGCGGCGGCGTTCGTTTCGGGGCCGCCGAGGATGATCCGGAAGTCCGGCAGGTTCGAGTCGACGTCCAGCCAGCCGTAGCGGGCCCAGTCGGCGCCGGAGGTGGTGGCGGTGACGCCGACCCGGGCGAGTGCCGCCACCAGGTCGCGGGCGTCGGCGGCGGCGTCGAGGTCGGGGGCGACCACCTCGGCGACGCCGAGGGCGCGTTCGCCGAGCGGCACGCCGGCCGGGTCGGTGAGCGTGATCCGGGCGGTGGAGCCCAGGCCGAACCAGGTGTTGGCCGGGTTGTCCAGGGTCCACGGCGCCTCGGCGGAGTCCACGTCGGGCAGGGCGAAGCCGCGTCCGACCACCGCGTCGGCGACTTCGCTGACCGGCAGCGCGCCGGGCAGGTCCACCGGGAAACGCAGCCGCAGCAGGCGGTCGGCACCGGAGTAGTCGATCACCCTGGTCCGGCAGTCGACCCGGTCGACGCCCTGCCAGAGCGTCACGGTCTGCTCGTACCGGACGCCGTCGACGGTACCGGCGATCACCAGCCGTTCACCGAGCGGCCCGGTCTCCCGGCGCACGCTCGCCGGCTGCCCGCCGGAGCCGAGGACCGGCCCCTTGGGGACGAGGTGCCAGGGCCCCTCGCCGAAGTCGGGGTGCTGCGGGTACTCCTCGTAGACCCGCAGCTCGTTGCCGATCCGGCCGTCCTGGATCACCTCGCGGTCGTGGAGCAGATCGTGCACGGACGTCAGGCCGCCGCCCCGGGCCGGGTCGGCGGTGACGCGGTAGCGGGCGTTGGCGGCGGTGTGGCCGTCGGCGCGCGACCAGGCGGTGTCCTCGACCCCGTCGGCGGAGGGGACCAGCCGCCAGGTGCGCCAGCCCAGCGCGGGCACGTCGGCGGCCAGGAACCGCAGGGTGCCCCGGTCCACGGCGCTGGGGACGACGGCGCCGGTGTCGTCCAGGACCAGGACGGCCCGTGACCGCTCCCGCGGGAGCCGGACGGCGACCAGGTCGGTGCGGTCGAAGGAGAGCGTGTTGGTCACCACGACGGCCGAGCCGATGCCGGCGGTGTCGATCCGGGCGGTGAGCGCGTCCAGCGCCCGGTCCCGGACGTCGGCGGCCAGGTCGTACGCCTCGCGCCAGCCGCCGAGCAGGTCGAGGTAGACCTGGTCGGACTCCGAACCGGTGATCGCGTCGTGGTGGGCGCCGTAGGCGAGGTGGCGCCAGACCTTGTCCAGCGCCGCCCCGGGGTAGCGGCCGAGGCCCTGCACGGTGGCCAGGGTGGCGAGCTTCTCGGCGTCGACGGCGGCGACCTCGGCGGCGCGCTGGGCCTGCTTGGTGTCGATGTAGGAGACGTCCTTGCCGGTGTAGACCGGGTTCATGTCCCGGCTCTGCGGGCTGGGCCGGCGGCCGGTGGCGGCCTGCTCGGCGCGGACGGCGTCCAGGAAGTCGCGCGGGGTGGCGCAGACGAACCGCGGCCACAGGTACTTCCGCGCCCAGGAGCGGTGGATCTCGGTGACCCACTTGTTCGGCGGGGTGTAGTCGGTGCCGACGGGCAGCAGCAGGTTCTTCGTCGCGCCGACCGGCTTGAGCTTGCGGTACAGCGCGTAGACGGCCTGCTCGGCGGTGGCGAGGTCGGCCGAGGAGTCCATCCACCAGCCGGCCGAGTAGTGGTGCGGCATGTAGTGGGTGAGCACGCCGTCGCCGGAGGGCGCGATCCACTCGAACTCGCTCGGGAACTGCATCACCCGGGCGTCGTCCTTGGCCTCGCGGAAGTTCTTCTGGATCGGGCCCCACTGGTGGAACGGGCCGCGCGCCCACGCGCTGCCGGTCAGCCCGGCGGCGGCGAGGTGGCCGGGGAACTGCGGGTCGTGCCCGAACACGTCCAGCTGCCAGGCGGTCCGCGGGTCGCCGCCGAGGATGTCGTGCTGGTAGCCGATGCCGTGGACGATGTTGCGGATCGTGGTCTCGGCACCGGTGAGGTTGGTGTTGGGCTCGTTGTAGGTGCCGCCGACCAGTTCGACCTGGCCGCGTTCCAGCAGCAGCCGCAGCGTCTCACGGCGCTCCGGGTGCTGGTCGAAGTAGGGCTTCAGGTAGTCGACTTCGGCGAGCACGAACCTGTAGACCGGGTCGCGCAGCGCGAGGTCCAGGTGCGCGTCGACGAGCGCGAAGCCGTTGCGCTCCCAGAGCGGGCGGGTCGTCGCGTCGGCGGAGAGCAGCTCCCACGGCGAGGTGTAGGCGGCCTGGGTGTTCCACCAGACCGGGTCGTAGTGGAAGTGCGAGACGAGGTACATCGTCCAGCCGGGTTCGTCGACCTCGACGACGCCCTCGACGGCCTCGGCGCCCTCCGCCCGTACGAGGACCGGCAGTCGGGCACCGGGTTCGGCGCCGGTGAGCTCCAGGGGGACTTCGACCAGCCCCGTGCCGGTCGCTTCACCGCGCACGCCCGGGCCGGTGACGGTGATCCGGGCGGACGGGCCGTCGAGGGTCACGCGCAGCAGCTGGCGCGGCGCCTCCTCGGGACCGGTGAAGAGGTCCGTGCTTTCGACGGCGGTGATGGTGACCGGCACGGGGGTGGTTCCTTTCACGAAGGGGCGGGAGGGCTATGCGCCCCAGGCCTCGAACTCGTAGACGCGGGCGGCGGGATCGGTGCCCTGGGTCGGCTTGGTGACCGACAGCCGGACGTAGCGGGCGGTGGTGCTCACCGGGTGGGTGGTGGTCCCGGCGGTGTTGCCGGTGACGGTGGTGACGGTGGTCCACGCGTCGGCCGTGGAGTTGCGCACCTGGATGGTGAAGTCCCGGGTGTTGTACGCCGCGCTCTCACCGCCCGCCGAGGCGTGCTTCACCACGAACTTGGTGAGCGGTTGCGCCGAACCGAGGTCCACCTCCAGCCACTTGGCCGATGCGGTGGCGCACCACTTGTCGCCGTTGCCGCCGTTCACGGTGCCGTTGACGGCCTTGGCCGGAGTCTCGTTGCCGTTGCACTGGCCGGAGGCGGTGGCCGGGCGGTTCAGCGCCAGGTTGCCGCCGGCGGGCGGGGTGCCGGTCCAGGAGACCGTGGTGGTGGCGGCGGTGGAGCGGCCGTACTCGGTGGAGACCGCCTCCACCTCGACGGTGGTGCTGCTCTCCGTGCCGGCCCGCTCCAGCTTGTTGACGAAGTAGGCGTCGGACGGCGTCGCGCCGAGGTAGCCGCGGCTGCCGTCGGCGTTGCGCCGGTACAGCTCGTAGTGGTGCACCGAGCCGGCGGCCGAGGGCGTCCAGGACAGCCGCAGCGACTGGCTGGAGCCGGCCACCACGTCACTGGCCCCGAGCACGGTGAGGCCGCTCGGCGCGGCGGGTGCGTCCACCGCGCCGTCCTGGAGGGCGAGCTGACCGACCCTCACGTCGTAGGCGGGGTTGGCCCCGTCGGCCTGGAGGCCGATCTGGGCGATGGTGCGGCCGGCGTAGGCGGAGAGGTCCAGGGTGTGGCGCTCCCACCCGGTACCGGAGTTGGCGCCGAGGTCGAGGGTGGTGAAGGTGCCCGGCGCGTCGGTGAAGGAGATCGCGGCCTTCAGGCCGGTCGCCCCGGCCGCCGGCGTCTTGAGCACCAGCGAGAGCTTGCTGTCCGCCGCCACCGGCAGCTTCGTCTGGTAGAGGCGCACGGTGTTGACGGCGTCCAGCTTGCCGCTGAGGCGCAGCGAGGAGCCGCCCTCGTAGGCGTCGGTGAAGTCGATGGACGGGGTCAGCTTCGAGCCGCTGGAGGAGACCAGCCAGCGGTAGGTGGGCGGGACGTCCTGGAGCGAGAGGTTGTTCCAGCCACCGGTCGCGACCCGGCCGCCGCCGGCGTTGTAGAAGTCGCCCTGGCCGGTGGAGAAGTTGGTGACGAAGGGCTTCGCGGTGATCGGGGAGGACTCGGCGACGTAGGTCGACAGGCCCTTCCAGCTCGACGACGTCGTGGTGTTCGACGGGTCGCTGTTGGCGCCGACCCAGTAGCGGGAGTCCTTGGCGTAGAAGTCGGCGCGGTCGGTGGCGGACTTCCAGGTCCACTCGGGGCGGTAGAGGCCGAGCGAGGTGGTGTGCGGCTTGCCGGCCGGGAAGAGCGCGTTCCAGTCGACGGAGGTGTTGTAGCCGTTGGACTCGGTGTCGATGCCGGAGTAGAGGTCGTACTCGCCCCGGCCGAGGCCCCGGGCCAGGGTTCGGGAGGAGTCCAGGCCGCCGGCGCTCCAGTTGAAGTTGAGGAACATCGAGTCGGAGGTCCGCCTGGCGTCCTCCTGGAGGAAGGCGTCGTTGGCGGAGGTCAGCGCGTTCTGCCAGGAGACCGGGCCGGACTCGGTCATCGCGTCGTACCACATGTACTCGGTACCGGTCTGCGCCTTGGTGTACTGCATGAGGTTGCGGACCTCGCCGGCCAGGGCCGAATCCCCGCCGCCGGTCTCCTGGTTGATGAACCAGCCGTCGAAGCCGTAGTACTGGGCGGCCTGGGTGAGCTTGTCGGCGACGGGGTAGCGGGTGCCGGACTTCTGGACGAAGTCGCGGACCCACTGGAGCTGGCCGCCGTAGGCCGCGGGCGGGAAGAAGACGGTGCCGTAGACCTTGACGCCGTTGCGGTGCGCGGCGTCGATGACGGTCGGGTTGGGGGCGAGGATCAGGCCCTCGCCGGCCGAACCGCCCCAGAAGACCAGCTTGTCCACGTACTGCCAGTAGCCGAAGGCGTAGTAGTTCGGGTCGGCCGAGCCCTGCGAGGGGTTGTTGGAGGTCGGCCCGAAGGAGACCAGCGAGGCGACCTTGCCCTCGCCGGCGCGGGCGTTGGGGTTGGCCTTGAGCGCCGGGTCGCTGGTGCGCGGCTGGAGCGGGACGCGGGAGCGGTTGAAGCGGGCGTCCGGGTCGGTGGCCGGGTCCCAGGTCAGGATGGTGTTCGGGTACCAGTAGGAGGCGTAGGGCTGGCTGCCGGTCGCCGCGGCGGCGGCCGGGGCCGCCGGCGCGGGGGCGGGATCCGCGTGGGCGGTGGGGGCGGCGCCGAGGACGGCGGCCCCGAGGGCGGCGCTCAGCAGGAGGGGGAGGTGTCGTGACATGCGGTGGCTCCGATCGAGCGGAGGAGGGTGGGGCGGTCCGCCGGGGAGGGGCGGCCCGGGTGCATGTGCGGGCGGCTGGGCAGGTACGTGCGGGTGTGCGGCTGGGCAGGTACGTACAGGTGCGGGTGGTCACGCGGCTGCGCTCGGCGCTGATCAACGGGGTGGTTCGCTTCTCGGCCGGCGGGGTGCCGGGTGAGGGCGTCGCCGGTGGGCCAGGTGCGACGGGTGGTGCGGGCCGCCCTGCCGTGCGGTACCGGGCGGAGCGCGGAGGCGGGCCCGGCCCCGCACCGGACGAACGCGGGGCTCCGGGGCACCCGACACCCTGGGTGCCACGGGCGGAAACGGACGCCCCGGGCCAACGGACGCCCCCGGCGCACGGCGCGCGGCCGGGAGCCGCCCGACTCCCCGCCCGCGGTGGCACGCCGAGCGGGACCGGCTCGGCGCTGCGAACCTAAACCGGTTCAGACCGGCTGTCAACGGTCCGCGCAACTGCCACTCCGGCGAGTGATCCGGGGGCCGGCGGGGAGGTGGACTCGCGGACCGTCAGCCGCGGCGTGGGCATCTGCAGGTCCCGGCCGGGGCCGGTCCCGTCGATCACCGCGAGCAGGCTGCGCGCGACCTGCTCGCCCAGCGCGAAGGTGTCCCGGCTGAGCGCGGTCAGCGGCGGGTGGACGATCCGGGCGAGCACCGAGTCGTCGAAGGAGACGATCGACAGCTCCCCGGGCACCGCGACGCCCATCTCACCGGCCACCCCCAGCCCGGCCACCGCCATGACGTCGCTGTCGTAGATGATCGCGGTGGGCCGCCGGGGGCGGGAGAGCAGCGTCCGGGTGGCGGCCGCGCCCTCCGCGTCGCTGAAGTCGGTCGGCACCGAGACCGCCTCCTCCAGATCGAGCCGCCGCGAGGCGTCGCGCAGCGCGCGGATCCGGCGCTGGGTGTGCTGGAAGTGCGGCAGGCCGGCCAGGTGGGCGATCCTGCGGTGCCCGATCGCGGCCAGGTAGTCGACGATCGAGAGCATCGCCTCCCGGTCGTCGGCCCAGATCCGCAGCGGACCGCCGCCCTTGCCCGGGCCGCCCAGCACGACGGCGGGCAGCGCGAGTTCCTCCAGCGTCTCCAGCCGCGGGTCGCGGACCTGGAGGTCGACCACGATGAAGCCGTCGACCCGGTGCTCGGAGGCCCAGCGCCGGTAGACCTCGATCTCGGCGGCGGTGTCCTCGACCACCATCAGGTGCAGCGCGACCGCGTGGGCGGAGAGCACCGCCTGCAGACCGGAGAGCAGTTGGCTGAAGAACGGCTCGACACCGATGGTGCGGGCGGGGCGGGCGATCACCAGCCCGACCGCGTCGGCCCGGGCGCCGCCCAGGGCGCGGGCGGCGCTGTGCGGCCGCCAGTTCATCTCCTCGGCGACCCGGAGGATCCGGGCCCTGGTCGCCTCGCTCACCCCGGGGCGCCCGTTGAGCGCGAAGGACACCGCGCCCTTCGAGACCCCGGCCTGGCGCGCGATGTCGGCGATGGTCGGTCTGCCCACGGAATCGGACTCCTCTCTTGACATCCAAGTTTAGGCGGGAGCATAGTCCCTGCAACAGCTAGACCGGTTTAGTAAGTCAGGTTCTGTACGTCAGCACAATCCCCCACCCACCCCCTGGACCGGGAGACCCTCATGCGAAGAATCTGGGCGGCACTGACGATGGCGGCGGTCTCCACCGCCGCGCTCACCGGCTGCGGACTCGGCTCCGACACCAAGAGCGACGACACCCTGGCGAGTGCGGCCGCCACCGGTGACGTCAAGGGCAAGGTCTCGCTCCAGACCTGGGCGCTCAAGCCCAAGTTCACCGACTACATGCAGAGCGTGATCGACGACTTCCAGAAGAAGTACCCGGGCGTCCAGGTCGACTGGCTCGACCAGCCCGGCGACGGCTACGCCGACAAGGTGCTCAGCCAGGCCGCCGCCGGCTCCCTCCCCGACGTGGTCAACCTCCCCCCGGACTTCGCGCTGCCGCTGGCCAAGCAGAACCAGCTGCTGGACATCGCCAAGGCCGACCCGAAGCTCGCCGACGAGTACGTCGCCGGCGGCATCGACGCCTACCGCTTCACCGGCCAGGACGGCACCTTCGGCTACCCGTGGTACCTCAACACCGATGTGAACTACTGGAACGCGGAGCTGCTGACCAAGAACGGCCTGGACCCGGCGAAGCTCCCCACCACCCTGGACGAACTCATCGCCCAGGCCAGGGTGTTCAAGGAGAAGTCCGGCGGCTCGACCTACCTGATGAGCCGCAAGCCCGGTCTCGGCGACCTGACCAGCGCCGGCGTCAAGGTGATGTCCGACGACGGCAAGTCCTTCACCTTCAACACCCCCGAGGCCGCCGCGCTGCTCGACAAGTACCGCGCCGCGTTCAAGGAGGGCCTGCTGCCGAAGGACATCCTGACCGACACCTACGCCGGCAACTCCAAGCTCCTCAACGCCGGTACGGCGGCCTGGACCACCGGTGGCGCCAACTTCATCACCAGTCTCGCCACCGACAACCCGACCCTCGCCCCGAAGATCGTCTCCTCCCCCGCGATGGGCATCGCGCCGCTCTACGTGCAGGGGCTGTCGGTCCCGAAGAACAGCAAGAACCCGGCCGCGGCGGTGGCCCTGGCCCGCTGGGTCACCAGCCCGGAGAACCAGGCCCGGTTCGCCCAGCTGACCAGCATCTTCCCGTCCACCAAGGCGTCCGCCGGCGACCCGTTCTTCAGCAAGAGCGACGGCACCAACGCCGGTGACGCCAAGGTGATCGCGTTCACCTCGCTGGCCAAGGCGAAGATCATCCAGCCGGTCCAGGTCGACGACGCGATGAGCACCGTCGTCAAGCAGCAGATCGCCCTGGCGATCAGCGGCGACGCCACCTCCCAGCAGGCCCTGGACACGGCCGTCGAGCGCTGCAACCAACTGCTCAAGGGCTGACCCCGCCACCGGGCGGCGGCCCGCCCCCGACCCACCCCGTGCCGGCGGCGCGGCGGCGCCCTCCCCCAGGACCCGCCGCCCGCCGGGGCCGGGCCGGCCCACCCGCCCGGGGCCACCCGCCTGCCACGCGCACCCGCCTCCCCCGCAGCAACGCGACGCGAAGCGCCCCCACCAGACCTGCCCAGTCCCGCCCCCGTCCCCCGTCCCGCGCGCCCCCGCCCCAGGAAGGCATCGGCACATGACCCACCGGCGTTGGTTCACCCCCTGGCTGCTCGCCGGGCCCGCGATCATCTGGCTGGTCGCCTTCAACCTCTGGCCGACGATCAACACGGTGATCCTCTCGTTCACCAACGCCAAGCCCCTGGGCGGCGGCCGGTTCACCGGCCTGGCCAACTACGAACGCATCTTCAGCGACGAGCAGTTGGCCGACGCCCTGCTCAACAGCATCGTCTACCTGCTGGTCTGCCTCCCGCTGCTGACCTTCCTGCCGCTGCTGCTCGCCCTGCTCGTCCAGCGCAAGCTGCCCGGCATCACCTTCTTCCGCACCGCCTTCTACACCCCGGTGATCGCCTCCGCCGTCGTGGTGGCGCTGATCTGGGGCTGGGTGCTGGACGACCGCGGGCTGGTCAACGGCCTGCTCCAACAGACCGGGCTGGCCGACTCCCCGGTCGCGTTCCTGACCGACCGCTGGCTGCTGCTGCTCAGCGCGATCGCCCTGACCACCTGGAAGGGCCTCGGCTACTACATGGTGATCTACCTGTCCGCGCTGGCCAACGTCGGCCGGGAACTGCACGAGGCCGCCGCCGTCGACGGCGCGAGCGCCTTCCGCCGGTTCTGGCACGTCACCCTGCCCGGGGTGCGGCCCACCATGATGCTGATCTCGGTGCTGATCTCGGTCTCCTCGCTGCGCGTCTTCTCCGAGCTGTACGTGCTCTCCCACGGCACCGGCGGCCCCGGCGGCCGGGACATGTCGGTGGTGATGCTGATCCAGATGTACAGCCGCGGCTTCACCGGCCACCTGGGCTACGCCTCCGCGCTCAGCCTGCTGCTGTTCGTCATCACCCTCGGCCCGATGCTGCTCCTGACGCGCCTCAACCGGAAGGCGGACTGACCCCGTGACCGACACCGCCGCCCCCGCCCGGCCCGCCACGCCGACCGCGCCGGCCCCGGCCCCGGCCCGCCGCGCCCGGAGCTTCAACTCCCCCTCCCCCGCCCGGACCGCGCTGCGCTACCTGCTCCTGCTGGTCGTCCTGCTGCTGGTGATCGGCCCCTTCCTCTGGCAGCTCTCCACCTCGCTCAAGGGACCGGGCGAGGACGTCTACACCCGGAGCCCGAGCTTCATCCCCGAGGACCTGACCTTCGCCAACTACGCCAAGGTCGCCGACACCATCCCGGTCTGGACGTACGCGGCCAACTCGCTGACCGTCGCCGCGATCGCGATCTTCGGCAACGTGGTCGGCACCACGCTGGCCGGCTACGCGCTGGCCAAACTGCGCTTCCGCGGCGCCCGGCTGGTCTTCGGCCTCTTCCTGGCCACGCTGGTGCTGCCCGGCGAGGTCACCATCGTCTCCCAGTACGTGACGGTCCGCGGCCTCGGCCTGGCCGACTCGCTGACCGGCGTCGCCCTGCCCGGCGCGATCGCGATGCTCAACGTGCTGCTGATGCGGACGGCGTTCGCGGCCGTCCCGCCCGAACTCGACCAGGCCGCCCTGGTGGACGGCGCCACCGTCTGGCAGCGCCTGTGGCACATCGGTCTGCCGAACGTCCGCGGCATGCTCAGCGTGATCGTGATCTTCACCTTCATCGGCGCCTGGGACGACTTCCTCTGGCCGCTGATCGTGCTCAACGACCCGCAGAAGTACACGCTCACCGTCGGGCTCCAGTACCTCAACGGCACGTTCAGCGCCAACCCCCGGCTGATCGCGGCCGGCACCATGATCGCGTTCCTGCCGATCGTCGTGGTGTTCGGCATCTGCCAGCGGTTCTTCTTCAGGGGCGTCGAGGAGGGAGCCGTCAAGGGGTAGCCGCACCGTCCGCCCGACCCGTCGCCGGACCAGCGACGGCCGCACCCACCGAGGAAGCCCACCGCGCATGACCGCCGCTCAGGACCGCCCGCAGGACAGCACGCAGGCCCCGCCCCGGGACCGCCCGCAGGCCCCCGCCGCCCCGCGCTTCGGCGTCAACTACACGCCCAGCGCCGGCTGGTTCCACCACTGGCTCGACTTCGACCTCGACGCCGTCCGCGCCGACCTCGACTCGATCGCCGCGCTCGGCCTGGACCACGTCCGGGTCTTCCCGCTCTGGCCCGTCTTCCAGCCGAACCGCACGCTGATCCGCCCGCGCGCCGTCGAGCAGCTGACCGAGCTGGTGGACGCGGCCGGCGAACGCGGTCTGGACGTCGCGGTGGACGGCCTCCAGGGCCACCTGTCCAGCTTCGACTTCCAGCCGTCGTGGACGCAGACCTGGCACCGCCGCAACCTCTTCACCGACCCGGACGTGATCGACGGCCAGGCCGCCTACCTGCGCACCCTGGCCGCCGCCCTGCACGCCCGGCCGAACTTCCTCGGCATGACGGTCGGCAACGAGGTCAACCAGTTCTCCGGCGACCCGCACCCCGACCCGGACCGGGCCACCCCCGAGCAGGTCGACGCCTGGCTGCGCCGGATGCTCGCCGCCTGCGAGGAGGGCGCGCCCGGCCGGCTCAACCTGCACGCCTCCTACGACGCCGCCTGGTACCTGGACGAGCACCCGTTCACCCCCTGGCACTCGGCCCGGCTCGGCGCCGCGACCGCCGTGCACTCCTGGGTCTTCAACGGCACCGCCCAGCGCTACGGCGCGCACTCCACCGCCACCGCGCAGCACGCCGCCTACCTGGTCGAGCTCTCCAAGGCCTGGGCGGACGACCCGCACCGCCCGGTCTGGCTGCAGGAGGTCGGCGCGCCGGCCCCGCTGATCACCGCCGAGGACGCCGCCCGCTTCACCGGCGACACCGTGGCGGCCGTGCTGGACTGCCCCGACCTGTGGGGCGTCACCTGGTGGTGCTCGCACGACGTGGACCGCTCGCTGGCCGACTTCCCCGAGCTGGAGTACAGCCTCGGTCTGCTCACCACCGACCGCCGGGTCAAGCCGGCCGGCGCCCGGCTCGCCGCCGCGGTGGCCGAACTGCGCACCGGCCGGCAGCCGCCCCGGCCCCGCACCACCGCCGTGGTGGTCGCCACCGGCGACGACGTCACCTCACCCAAGCGCTCGGTCTGCGGGCCCGGCGGCGCCGTCTTCGAGGCGTTCATGCGGCTCGCCGAGGACGGCGCCCGGCCGACCGCGGTGCTCGCCGAGCGCGCCGGGGACCGGGCCCACCTGGCCGCCCGGGGCATCACCGAGGTCGTCCACCCGGACGACGTACGCTGACCGGTCACCCGTCCCGTCGTCCCGCCCGACTTTCCGTCCCGTCACCCCCTCAGTCACGCAACGGAGCCCGCTGACATGCACGATGACCGCAGCCTGGTCGAGTCCCGCCTCAAGCGCGTCCTGGAGGAGCGCATCCGCCCGGCGCTCTACCCGGAGTCCGTCCCGCTGGAGGTGTCGATCTGGACGGCTCCCGGCGAGCCCGTCCCGGTGGCCGAGGGCCTGGCCGCGCCGCGCACCCCGATCGCCGTCGGCGACGCCTGGGGCGCGCCGTGGGGCACCAGCTGGATCACCGTCACCGGCACGGTGCCCGAGGCGTGGGCCGGGCGGACCGTCGAGGCCCTGATCGACCTCGGCTTCGACGCCAACATGCCCGGCTTCCAGTGCGAGGGCCTGGTCTACCGCCCGGACGGCAGCCCGGTGAAGGGCCTCAACCCGCAGAACCAGTGGGTGCGGATCGCCGCCCCCGCGGCCGGCGGCGAGCAGGTGCTGCTGCACGTCGAGGCCGCCGCCAACCCGGTGATCCTCGACTACCACCCCTTCCTGCCGACCGAGCTGGGCGACCGCGAGACCGCCGGCGACCGCCCGCAGTACAAGCTGGCCCGGATGGACCTCGCGGTCTTCGACGAGACGGTCTGGCAGCTCGTCATGGACCTGGAGGTGCTGGGCGAGCTGATGGCGGAGCTGCCGGTCGACGGCGCCCGCCGCTGGGACGTGCTGCGCGCGATCGAGCGGGCCCTGGACGCGGTCGACCTGCAGGACGTCAACGGCACCGCCGCCGCGGCCCGGGAGCAACTGGCCGCCGTGCTGGCCGCGCCCGCCGTACCCTCGGCGCACCGGATCAGCGCGGTCGGCCACGCGCACATCGACTCGGCGTGGCTCTGGCCGCTGCGCGAGACCGTCCGCAAGGTCGCCCGCACCACCGCCAACATGACGGCGCTGCTGGAGGACGAGCCGGACTTCGTCTACACCATGTCGCAGGCGCAGCAGTACGCCTGGATCAAGGAGCACCGGCCCGAGGTGTACGCGCGGGTCAAGAAGGCCGTCGCCGAGGGCCGGTTCGTGCCGGCCGGCGGCATGTGGGTGGAGTCCGACACCAACATGCCGGCCTCGGAGGCGATGGCCCGGCAGTTCGTGCACGGCAAGCGGTTCTTCCTGGAGGAGTTCGGGGTCGAGAACCAGGAGGCCTGGCTGCCGGACACCTTCGGGTTCACCGGCGGGCTGCCGCAGATCATCCGCAACGCGGGCTCCAAGTGGCTGCTGACCCAGAAGATCTCGTGGAGCCAGGTCAACACGTTCCCGCACCACACCTTCCTCTGGGAGGGCATCGACGGGACCCGGATCTTCACCCACTTCCCGCCCGTGGACACCTACAACTGCTCCATGAAGGGCAAGGAGATCGCGCACGCCGCGCGGAACTTCAAGGACAAGGGCGTGGCCCGGCACTCGATCGCCCCGACCGGCTGGGGCGACGGCGGCGGCGGCACCACCCGCGAGATGATCGCCAAGGCCGCCCGGCTGCGGGACCTGGAGGGTTCCGCCACGGTCCGCTGGGAGCGGCCGGCCGAGTTCTTCGAGCAGGCGCAGGCCGACTACCCGAACCCGCCGGTCTGGGTCGGGGAGCTGTACCTGGAGCTGCACCGGGCCACCCTGACCAGCCAGGCCAAGACCAAGCAGGGCAACCGCCGCAGCGAGAACCTGCTGCGCGAGGCCGAGCTGTGGTGCGCCACCGCCGCGCTGCGCACCGGCCTGGCCTATCCGTACGAGGAACTGGACCGGATCTGGAAGACGGTGCTGCTGCACCAGTTCCACGACATCCTGCCCGGCTCCTCGATCGCCTGGGTCCACCGCGAGGCCGAGGCGACGTACGCGGCGCTCGGCGAGGAGCTGGAGACGCTGATCGGCCGGGCGCAGCAGGCGCTGGCCGGGGACGCGGCGGGCGGGCGCGAGCTGGTGTTCAACGGCGCCCCGCACACCCGCTCGGGAGCGCCCGCCGGCGGCGCGGCTCCCGCCTCGGCGGCGCGGGCGGACGGCTGTGCGGTCAGCGCCCGCGACGGGGGCGGGTTCGTGCTCGGCAACGGCCTGCTGTCCGTCACGGTGGACGGCGACGGCCTGGTGGTCTCGGTGGTGGACCTCGCCACCGGGCGCGAGACGGTGGCCCCCGGCGCCCGCGCCAACCTGCTCCAGCTGCACCCGGACTTCCCGAACATGTGGGACGCCTGGGACGTGGACCAGTTCTACCGCAACACCGTCACCGACCTGACCGCGGTGGACGCGCTCACGGTGGCACTGGACGCGCCGGACGCGGTCGCCGTGCGGGTCGCGCGGTCCTTCGGCTCGTCGACGGTCGTCCAGACGCTGACCCTGCGCGCGGGCGCCGGGCGGCTGGACATCGACACCGAGGTGGACTGGCACGAGACGGAGAAGTTCCTCAAGGCGGCCTTCCCGCTGGACGTGCACACCGAGCGGTACGCCGCCGAGACCCAGTTCGGCCACCTGTACCGGCCCACCCACACCAACACCAGCTGGGAGGCGGCCAAGTTCGAGGCCTGCAACCACCGCTTCGTCCACCTGGAGGAGCCGGGCTGGGGCGTCGCGCTGGTCACCGCCTCCACCTACGGGCACGACGTCACCCGGACGGTGCGCGCGGCGGACGGCGGCACCACCACGACGGTGCGGTTCTCGCTGCTGCGCGCGCCGCGCTTCCCCGACCCGCAGACCGACCAGGGCCCGCACCGGTTCCGGCACGCGCTGGTGCCGGGCGCCGGGATCGCCGACGCCGTCCGCGAGGGCTATCTGATCAGCCTGCCCGAGCGGCGGGTGACCGGGACCGCCGAGGCCGTCCGGCCGCTGGTGGAGGTGGACCGGGACGCCCTGGTGGTCAGCGCCGTCAAGCTGGCCGACGACGGCAGCGGGGACGTGATCGTCCGGGTCTACGAGGCCAACGGCGGCCGGGCCCGGGGCCGGCTCGCCACCTCGTTCCCGCTGGCCGGGGCGGTGCCCTGCGACCTGCTGGAGCGGCCGTGGGACGGCACCCGCGGGTCGGTGGCGGTGAGCGGTGACGGCGTCGAGCTGGCCCTGCGCCCGTTCGAGCTGGTCACGCTGCGTCTGACGGCCGCGTCCGGCTGACGCTCTACCCTGTCCGTTGCCCCCCTCCCGCCCGGGAGGGGGCCCCGCCCCTGGTTCTGGAGCCGCCGCGATGACCGCCGTCCCGTCCGTCCGCCCGCTGGTCGCCGCCCTCGACATCGGCGGGACGAAGATCGCCGGGGCGCTCGTCGACGAGCGCGGGGAGCTCACCCACCGGGTCCAACTGCCCACCCCGGCCGAGCGGTCCGGCGCCGCCGTGCTGGCCGTCGTGCACCGGGTGCTCGACCAGCTCGCCGCCGCGCCCGGCTGGGGCGCGGTGACCGCCGTCGGCATCGGCAGCGCCGGGCCGGTGGATCTGCGGCACGGCACCGTCAGCCCGGTCAACATCCCCGGCTGGCGGGCGTTCCCGCTGGTCGCCGAAGTCGCCGCGCACCCGGCCGTGGCCGGGCTCGCCGTCCCGGTGGCGCTGGCCGGGGACGGCGTCGCGATGGCGGCCGCCGAGCACTGGCGCGGCGCGGCGCGCGACGCCGCCAACGCGCTCTGCCTGGTGGTCTCCACCGGTGTCGGCGCCGGGCTGGTCCTGGACGGCGCGGTGCGGCCCGGCCCCAGCGGCAACGCCGGTCACCTCGGCCACATCAGCGTCGACCTGGACGGCGACCCGTGCCCGTGCGGATCGCGCGGCTGCCTGGAGGGGATCGCCGCCGGCCCGGCGATCGCCCGGCGGGCCCTGGCCCGGGGCTGGCGGCCGACGGGCCCGGACGAGGACCGCTCGGCACGTGCCGTGGCCGCCGCCGCGCTGGCCGGCGACCCGGTCGCCCTCGCCTCCTTCGACCGGGCCGCCCAGGCGCTGGCCGCCGGAATCGCCGCCACCGCCGCCCTGGTCGACCTCGACCGGGTGGTGATCGGCGGCGGGGTCGCCACCGCCGGCGCCCCGCTGTTCGATCCGCTCGCCCGGCATCTCGACCGGTACGCCGCGCTGCCCTACGTCCGCGGCCTCGACGTCCGCCGCGCCGAACTCGGCACCGACGCGGGCCTGATCGGCGCGGCGGCGATCTGCCGTTAGGCCCGGTCCGCCCCCCCGGCCCCCACACGAGAGACCCCCGCATGCCCGCACCCACCCGTCCCCCGTTCGCCCCGCTCGCCAACCCCGTCCGCGCCTACGCCTGGGGCTCCACCACCGCCATCCCCGCGCTCACCGGCACGCCGGCCACCGGTGAGCCGCAGGCCGAGCTCTGGATGGGCGCCCACCCGTCCGCCCCCTCGCTGCGGGACGACGCCGGGGGCGCCGGCCCGCGCCCGCTGGACCGGCTGATCGCCGAGGACCCGGAGGGCGAGCTGGGGCCGGACACCGTACGGCGGTTCGGCCCCCGGCTGCCCTTCCTGTTCAAGGTGCTGGCCGCCGAGCGGGCGCTCTCGCTCCAGGTGCACCCCTCCCGGGCCCGGGCCGAGGCCGGCTTCGCCGCCGAGGAGGCCCGCGGCATCCCCCGCGACGCCCCGCAGCGCACCTTCAAGGACCGCGACCACAAGCCCGAACTGATCTGTGCGCTGGGTGACTTCGAGGCGCTCTGCGGGTTCCGTCCGGCGTCCGCCACGGCCGATCTGCTGGACGGGCTGGCCGTCCCGTTGCTCGCCCCGTGGGCCGCCGCGCTGCGCCACCGGCCCGCCGGGGAGGTGCTGCCGGCGATGCTGCGGCACGTCCTGGAGGACGTCCGCCCCGGCCCGGCCGAGCTCGCCGGTGTCGCCGCGGCCCTGCGGCGGGTCGCCGCCGGGGACGGTCCGTACGCGGCCGCCTGCGCCGCCTACGCGCGGGCCGCCCGGGACTACCCCGGTGACCCGGGCCTGGTCGCCGCACTGCTGCTGAACCACGTCCGGCTCCGGGCCGGTCAGGCGCTGGCCCTCGACGCCGGGGTGCCGCACGCCTATCTGCACGGCCTGGGCGTCGAGTTGATGGCCAACTCGGACAACGTGCTGCGCTGCGGACTCACCGCCAAGCACATCGACGTGGACGGGCTGCTGGCGGTGACGTCCTTCCGGACCGGCGAGCCCCCCGTGCTCACCGCGTCGCCGGCCGGTTCGTCCGCCCCCTCGCCCGCCTCCTCGCCGGACGGCCCGCGGGCCGTCGACGCGGCCGGCGCGGGGATCGAGGACGTGTTCCCCTCGCCGGCCGAGGAGTTCCGGCTGTCCCGGCTGCGGCCCACCGCCGCACCCGCCCGGGTCGACCTGGCCGGGCCGCAGATCCTGCTCTGCACGGCCGGGCGGGCCCGGCTGCGGAGCTCGGCCGGCGACACCCTCGACCTGGCGCCGGGCGGCTCGGCCTATCTGCGGCCGTCCGGTGAGCCGGTGCTGCTGACCGGCACCGGAGCGGAGCTGTTCCGCGCCACCACCGGCTGAGGCCCCGTCGACGGCCGCGGCCGGCCGGCCGGAACGGGGCCACCCACCGCCCGGACCGACCTCCGCTCCCTGGGCCCGGCCGTCGCGGCCGCACCCGGACGGGTGTGCCCGGCGGGTGTGCCTGACGTGTGACCGGGCTGCCGAGCCGAACGGGTGTACCCGGTGGCTGTGCCGGACGGCTGTGCCGGGGGCGGCGCATCGCGGCGCGGCGGGCTTCGCCCGGGCCGGTGACCACCGGATGGCCCTCGCGCGCCCGGATGCCCGCGGTCGCCGCCCGGGCGGCCTGCCCGGGGCGCGCGACGCCGGGGCCGCACACCGGTCCGGTGCGCGCCGCAGCCGGCGGCGCCATTGCCGCCGCTGCCACCCCTTCCGCCGCCGTACGACGATCAGCACCGTCCTGAGCACCGCGGGACGGGTCGGGCACTGCGGGACGGACGGGCCCGGCGGGCGGTACCGGTCCGGCGGCACCCGCGGCGGCCCTTCGGTTTCTGCTGGCCCGGTCGGTCCGGTGGGCCCGGTGGGTCCTGCGCTGGATGCCGGCAGCGTCATCGGTGCCGGCATCGCCGCCGTCAGCGCGCCGAGGTGCGACAGCGTCGGCGGGCGCGGTGCGCCGAGCCCGGCAGGGGGCCGCGCGATGCCTTCACCGGCACCCGCTGCGACGGCGTCGAGGGCAGCGGCTCGACCGGGACCTCGCCCGGGACGAACGCGGAGAGAAAGCGCCGCTCGGACTGGCTGAGTTTGCGGGAACGGCCCGATTCCTGGTCCCGTGCGACCACCACGGTGCGGGCCCGCATATACGTGAGCGGATCGCGGCAGACATTCACCACCACATGCGCGGAACTGCGGCCCAGCTGCTCCACCGTCAGCCGTACCAGCAATGGCTCCGGCTGGTGGTGCAGCTGTTCCAGGTAATCGATCTCGTGCCGCGCGATCAGGAATCCGGACGGAAAAAGGGATTCCCGGACGGCGACCCGGTGATGACAGAAGAGGTCGTAAATCCCCTCCTGGACGTAGGAGACCAGCCGGGCGTTGTTGATGTGCCCGTTCTCGTCCACGTCGCTCCACCGGGTGGGGCAGGTCAGGACGTGCGCGTTGGAGTGCGGCGCGCTCACGGCTTCTTCAGCCCGGCATCGCCCTGGCCGCCTGCCCCGACGGGCAGCAGCGCCCGTCGCAAGCGGGCGTAGTACGCGGCGTGTTCGGAGGCCATCCGGGCGGCCGTCCAGCCCTCCTCGGCGGCCTCCGCGGCGGCCTGGACGACCAGGCTGTCCAGCACCCCGTCGACGGCGCGGCAGAGCTCGGCCACCGCCGCCAGGCGCTCGGGGACGTCGGAGCCGCCGGCCCCGCCCCGGGCGGGGAACGCCGCGAGGGAGTCCACGGCGAGTCGCAGCTCGTCGACGGCGACCGGCCGGATTTCCGAAAGGCTATTACCCACGAGTTTCTCCCGAATTAGTCAGAGCATTAGTCGGATGCGTTCGAACGGACCGGAGCGGCACTCACGCAGTTCACGCACCCCCCGGTGGACTTGACGCTATCCCAGCGTGGGCACCGCATCCGAGGTTTGCGCTGCCCCACGGGAAACTGCCCACCATTGGAGTAGTTTGTCGGGGCATAAAATCTGCCGCATCAGCCGAATGCCGACCCGGCGGTCACCCTGAGCGACGGTCAGCCGCTCCAACTGGCCCACCAGCGCGCCTTGTACAGCTTGCTGCCGCGCAACGTCCGGACACCGTCCGGACGGTGGAGCGCGAGGACCGAGGTGCACCAGGTACAGGGGCCGGCGTGATCGGGCGCGGCGGTGAGCAGCCGCCCGGTGCCGGGTTCGTCGCCGACGCTCTTGACGTCCCGCTCCGCCGCCTCGTCACCGAGTCGCACCCGCGTGAAGCCGCTGCCGGCCGGGTCGTACTGCCACAGGTGCGCGGCGGTGCTCACCCAGAACCGGCCCGGCGCGGCGAGCACCGGCGCGAGGTCGTGCCCGCCCGGATCCGGCAGCGCGACGCTACGGACGGCCGTGAGCACGGGTGCGGCCGGGGTACCGCCCACCCGCAGCGCGGTGAGCGTGTCGTCCCCCACCGCCCAGAGCAGCCGGGTGCGCGCGTCCCAGTGGACCCCGTGCGCGCCCTTGAGCGGGTACGCGGCGTGGGCGGTGCTGCGCGGCCCCCGCGAGGCGGCGTAGAGCCGGACCCAGCCGCCGGCGCTGGCCGCGACGGCGACGTTCCCGTCCGGCAGCAGCTCCAGGCTGTGCGGGTTGGCCCCGCCGGTGTCGGCGGCCCAGTAGGTACCGCCGGTCGCGGTGTCGACGACCGCCACCAGCCCGCCGGAGGCGGCGGTCAGCAGGTAGCGGCCACCGTTGCGCACCCGGCTCTTCGCCTCGTCCGGCATCGACCAGCTGTGCGCCGGCGTGAGGTCGGCGAGGTCCGGCGCGCGGTCGGCGCTCCAGGACCACACCACCGGCAGCCGGTCGGGACTCCGGTAGGCCATCAGCTCCTCGGCGCTCTGCAGGAGCAGCACGCTGCGCGACTCCTGGTCCACCACCACGACCGCCCAGCCGGGCCGCACCGGCGCGGCCGAGGCCGTGGGCGCACCGAGCCCCAGGGTCACCGCCAGCCCCACCAGTCCCACTCGCCACCTGCGCACCCGCGCCGTCCCTCCGCCGTCTCCGACCCCGGGACCACCGTGCGTCGCGCCGACCGCCGCTGCCACCTCGGCACGCCCGAACGGCCGCCGGGACCGCCCGGGAGCGGCCGCGCACGTCGGCTCAGTGCCGCCCGGAGATCACGTCCGCCAGCCGGGCGAGGGGCGAACTGGTGGGCCGGCCGGTGGCCTCCTGGCGGTCGGCGGCGTGGTACGCGGCGTAGAGGGCGTGGACACCCAGCCAGCGCAGCGGCTCCGGCTCCCACCGGCGCACCTTGTGGCCGACCCAGGGCAGCCGGGTGAGTTCGGTGTCGCGGCCGAGGACGAGGTCGCCCAGGGTGCGGCCGGCCAGGTTGGCGGTGGTGACGCCGCTGCCCACGTAGCCGCCGGCCCAGCCGAGGCCGGTGGCGCGGTCCAGGTCCACCGTGGCGCACCAGTCGCGCGGGACACCGAGCACTCCGGCCCAGGCGTGGTCGATCCGGGCACCGGCGGCGGCCGGGAAGAAGCTGTCGAGGATCTCCCGCAGCTGGCGGACGGTGGCCGGCTGGGTGGTCCCGTCCGCGTCGGTGCGCGAGCCGTACCGGTAGGGGACACCGCGGCCGCCGAGGGCGATCCGGTCGTCCGCGGTGCGCTGCGCGTACATGTAGGCGTGGGCGAAGTCGCCGAGGACCTCCCGGCCGTCCCAGCCGGCCTCGGCCCAGAAGGACGGCGGCAGCGGTTCGGTGGCGATCATCGCGGAGTTCATCGGCAGCCAGGTGCGCCGCTCGCCGCGGAGCCCCGCGGTGAAGCCCTCGGTGGCGCGCAGCACGTGGTCGGCCGTGACGGTGCCGTGCGGGGTGACGGCCCGGGCACGGGCTCCGGCGGTGGCCGGTTCGACGGCGGTGACCGGGGTCTGCTCGTGGATGCGCACCCCCAGGCCCGCCACCACCGCGGCGAGTCCGCGCGCCAGCTTGGCGGGCTGGATCCGCGCGCCGTGGGGCGCCCAGGTGCCGCCGAGGGTGCCGGCGATCCGGACCCGCTCGCCGGCCTCGGCGGCGGTCAGCAGGTGGATCCGGTCCGCGCCGTAGGAGCGCTCGGCCTCGGCGAAGGCCTTCAGCCGGGCCAGCTGGGCCGGGGTGCGGGCGACCTCCAGGACGCCGCCCCGGACGAGGTCCGCGTCGATGCCCTCGGCGGCGACGGTGTCGGCCACCTCGCCGACCGCCGCGTCCATCACCCGCTGCATCGCGGCGGCCGGCCCGGCCCCGTACCGGCGGGCGAAGGCCGCGCGCCCGGCGAACCCGTTGTAGAGCCACCCGCCGTTGCGCCCCGAGGCGCCGTAGCCGCAGAAGCGGCGCTCCAGCAGGGTGATCCGCAGGCCGGGGTCCGCCTTCTTGAGGTAGTAGGCGGCCCAGAGCCCGGTGTATCCACCGCCGACGACGCACACATCGGCGTCGGCGTCGCCCGGCAGCGCGGGCCGGGGCTCGGGCAGCCCGGTCCGCGCGTACCAGAAGGAGACGCCGCCGTTGACGGCGGGGGATTCGTCGCCGGTGCGGTCCACGGGAACCTGCCTTCGCTCGGTGATCTCCCCGGACGCTATGCCGCCGCACGCCCCCCGGACCACCGACACGATGGCAGTAACCGCGCACCCGGCCGTGCACAGTGTCAGCGCGGCCGTTCGAGGGCGGCCCGATCCGCCCTGGTCGAATGGCATATGCCATTCGACAACCACTGTTACCCAAGTTTGATTCTGGCAACTAGAGTTACCGTCATGCCGACACCCGACATCACCGCCACCGAGCGGACGGCGCTCGACCGGATCCTCCTCGACGCCCTCGATCCCCTCGCCTCGGCCATTCGCGCTCGGGCGAACGGCTACCGCGTGGACCGCGGCCGGGCGGCGGACCCGGCCGAGGTGGCCCTGGCCGTCCTCGGCACCTGGAAGGTCGTCGACCAGGAGGTCGAACGACTGACGGCGATCGCCGCCCGGACCGCCGCCTCCCACGGCGCGACCTACGAGCGGCTCGGCGCGGCCTGGGGCCTCACTCGGCAGGGTGCCCGCGCCAAATGGCCCGACGCCGTCGAGCGGCCGGCCGCCGCGCCGCCGAGCAGCCGCCGAATCGAACTGTTCGGCGGCGCCGCCGAGTTGCTGCCCGACGCGACATCGGGCGGCTGGCGGTGGAGCGCCCGGGGCGCCGACGGCACACGGTCGGCCGACGACTCGCCCGCGCTCGCCACCACGATGGAGGCAGCCGCCCGCGCGGGGGCCTTCCCGAAGGAACACTCCACCGGCGACTGACGGCCGGGAGGCCCGGGCCCCACCGGCGCCGGACCCCGACCAGGGCGGGCCGACGCACGGCCGGCCCGCCCCCGCGCCACGTCAGCGGGACGCGCCCGCCCCGATCGTCGAACCCTCGACGGGCGCGGACAGCGGGATGCTCTCCCCCGCGAAGCCCGCCTTGACGAACTGCCAGGTGAGGCCGTTGATCACACCCTGCCCCAGCGGGGCGAGCCTGGCGAACGCCGGCTGGCTGAGGTCGATGTGGGTGGAGTCGCAGGACGGACACTTGTCCTTGACCGGGACGGTGACCGTCTTGCCCTGGTAGGTCACCTTGACCGATATGCCCGTGCAGAGCGGGTCGTTGTTCGGATTCGCACTGGTCCACCAGGCGTGCGAGACCGCCACCAGCAGCTGACTGCCGGCATTGATCTGGCTGCCGCAGGCACCGTAGCCGGCGTCGTTGTAGTACGTCGCCTTGCCGGTCATCGGCTTGTTGATCGGGATCGCGGCACTGGCCGAACCCGCGGTCAGCGCGATCAGGGCGGCGGCGGCGAGCGGAGCACCGGCCAGGATCCTGATGTTCTTGGCGACTCGCATGTTTCCCTCCGATTGTCGGTGCGGACGGCATGACCGAGTACGGGCGGGCCGCCGGCCCTGCGGGAGCTCCCGAGCAGGCCGAATCGGCTGCGGTGCAGTGGAGTTCGGGCACGTCCGGCCCACCCAGGGAAGGACCGTATGCCGGGCTCGGAGCTGAGGTCCATACCTTTGATGTGTTGTCATGAACACAAGGGAGGAAGCTTTACGAAAGCGGCCGAAGGCGGGACGATGCGTGACCGCGAGCGGGGGTGACGCGTTGTCAGGTCACGCGTCCCACTCCCCGGAGGCCCCCTTGCGCACCCCGCCCCGCACCCCGCCCCGTACCCCGCTCCGCGTTCCGTTCCGCACTGCTCTCGGTGCCGCGCTGCTCGGCGCCGTCGCCCTGACCGGCGCCGCCGCGACCACCGCCTCGGCGGCCGCCGCGCCCGCGCCCCGGGAGGTGAACCAGGGCTACAGCATCCCGGTCGGCGCGGTCACCGACCTCGGCGCCCTGCCCGTACTCGGCACCCTCGGACTGGACTTCGCCCGCCTGCTCGGGCAGTAGCCGGCGGCCCCGAGGCGGGCGCCGGCTACTCCGCCGGGCGGGTGGCACCCTCGCCCGCCCGCCCGGCACCCGCGGCCCTCAGGCCCGACCGCGCACCCCCGGCACGGTGACGGCGAACAGCGCGCCGGAGAAAGGGAGTTCCCCACTGCGGGCGGTGGTGATGTACAGCGTGTCCAGCTCCGGCCCGCCGAAGGCGCAGCTGGTCGAGCGCGGCACCGGCACCTCCACGGTGTCCAACAGGCGCCCCTCCGGCGAGAGGCAGTGCACGGCCCCGCCGTCCCAGAACGCCACCCAGAGGTTCCCGCTCCCGTCCAGCGTCATGCCGTCGGGCATCCCCGGCAGGTGGGACACGTCCAGCGAGCGGATCCGGCGGCCGACCGGGCCGTGCTCGGGGTACTCGTAGAGCTCGATCCGCCGGGTCGGGGTGTCGATGTGCCAGAGGCGGTCCGGTTCCGGCCAGGCCAGGCCGTTGGGGATGGCCAGGCCGTCCAGGATCGCCCGCACCGACCCGTCGGCCTCCAGCCGGTACAGCGCCCCCGGCTGCCGGGGCTCCGCGCGCTGCATGGTCCCGGCCACCGGCCGGCCGTACGGGTCCCGCTTCCCGTCGTTCATCCGGCGCTCCGGCCGGTCGGCCTCGACGGCGGCGAGCACCTCCGTCCGGCCGGTGGCGGTGTCCAGCAGCTCGAAGCCGCGCTCGGTCGCGAGGACCGGCCGGCCCTCGGCGGCGAGCATCAACGTGCCAGGCGTGACCTCCAGTTCGAGCACCGCGAGCCGGCCGCTCGGCCGGTGCAGCGTGAGCACCCGCCGGTCCGGGATGCCGATCCAGTGGAGACTCTGGGCCCCCGCGTCCCAGACCGGCCCCTCGCCGAGCGTGAGACAGGGGGTGTCGGAAACGGGTTCGGCACGCATGGGCATCTCCTCGGGGGCATCACTCGACGCGGCGGGGCTCCCGGGAAGCATCGCACCCCACCGGACGGAACGGCAGTCGCCGGGGCAGGGCCCGCGGTCCGATCGACGAGGACCCGCCCGCCGTCAGCGGCTCACGGGGTCGCGGTCGGTGACGCGGACGGGGGCAGCAGGCACGGGGTGGTGACGCTGAGGGCCATGCGGGTGTCGCCGGTGCTGAAGACCGTGGCGACGTAGCGGCTTTCGGGGTGGCGGGCGGTGACGGTGGAGTTCGGCGGCGTGGTCGACGTCTCGTGGTAGCTCGAGATCACCATGCCCTCGTTCTTCAACAGATCCCGGACGGTCCGAACGACATCGTTGTGCCGGGCACCGGGAACGTCGCTGTGGACGAAGTACAGGAGGGTGTAGCGGTCGTCGGGCGCCGATTCACCGTTCCTGCCGACACAAGGACTGAAGCCGGCCTCCTCCGGCTCGCCGTTGATCCGAATATCGGCCTTCTGGGCGAGGTGTCCCATGAGCTGGCGCGCCCAGTCGAGAGTCTCCTGACGGGACTTGACGGGCAGGGGGTCGTTCTTCCCGGTACCGGGGCTGGACATGCAGGCTCCAAGGGTGACGGCCATCAGCACCACGGCCAGCAGGCGCTTCAGCCGGGTTCCGGCAGCGGGCCGGCGGGTGGACGAACAGGTCATGAGTGCTCTCTCCAGGGTCGGCTCAGTGCCAGACGGGGATGACCCCGCCGATGTTGATCTCCTTGGGTACGACGTCCGGCCGCTTCCCCGCGATGATCTTTCCCTGGTTGTAGAGGCTCTCCGAGGTCTCGTCCCAGTACCCGCCGTGACCCGACGTGTCGGTGTAGAGGTTGTGGCCGCCGAACCCGATGTTGTGCGGGCCGGGCCCCAGCGTCATCCCGCTGAACAGCCGGGTGGGATCGTCCTCCGCCTCCGAGATCCAGACATGGTCGGGGTCGATGTGCAGTTGCTTGGCCTGGTCGACACCCATACCGGGGCTCCCGAGGGCCACGATGTCGTCGGCGTGCAGTCCGTCACCACCGGATGCCGCAACGCCGACGGCATAGCTTCCGTAGCTGTGCGCGATATAGGTGAGATGCGTCTTCGGCTCGCCATGCGCGACCCGCAGCCCGTCGGAGAAGCGCCGCATGTCGTCGGCGCCGTCGATCCCGCGCCGGGGGTTCACCGCCTCGGGGATGCTCTCCGGGGTGTCATAACCGAGATAGGAGATCACCGACACCGTCTCGTCGGTGCTGTCGGCGGCCCCTATGCCGAAGCGCTGCAACTGGCGGACGCGGTCGATCTGCCCCGGCACACCGGTGAAATCGGTGTTCGTCCCCGGCACGAACACCGCGGTGTGCGTGGCCCTGTCCGGGTTCCCGCTGGCCACGATCGCCCGACCGTCGCCCCCGTACGCCTCGGGGTCGATGCCGAGGAGGAACAGCTGATGCGCCTCGTCCCCGGCGTCGGCGCGCTCCCCCAGCTTCTTCTTGATCTCCGCCAGCGCGGCCCTGCGCTTGTCGTAGGCCGTCTGATCGAGACCGAACGAGGCGGGGGTGCCGGCCTCCAGCGCGTCGAGCTTCTGGTCCAGGACCAGCCGGTTGGCCTCGTCCCTGGCTGCGGCCGGCAAACCGTCCAGGCTTCCGATCCTGGCCGCGTTCAGGGCCAGGTGGGTTTCCCGCTGGTCCGGGGTCAGGCCGTTCCACCACTCGGCGTTCGCCTTCGGGTCCTTGCCGTCCGGGACGTAGGCGTCGGCCAGCCCGAGGTCCTTCATCACGTCGGCCGCGTCGGTGCGGGTCTCGGCCGTCGCACCGCTCGCCCGCCGCGTGGTGAGGATGTCGGCGCCGAGCCGGCCCAGCGCGGTGTTGCCCTGGTCGCTGGCCTGTCGCGCGTCCTTCAGCGCGGCGTCGATCCGTCCCTGGAGTTCGCCCTTGAGGCCGGCGAGGGTGCGGCGCGCCGTCTGCGCGTCCGGGTCGTTGCGCTCCTCGGGCGCCTGCGGCGGCAGACCTACCGCGCCCTCCGCCGACACCGTCAGACCGGCGTCCTGTGCCCGGTGCGCGGCGTTGGTGAGGTTGGTCTGCGCCTGGTACATCCGGTCGGCGACCGTGTTGAGCGTGAGAGCGACGGCCTCCGCCTCGACCCGCACGACGTCCATCTGCTGTTCGGTCCGCGCCATGAACGGGAAGGCCGCGTCGGCGTCGGTCCCCTTCCAGTGCTGGTGCAACGGACCGTTGACCTGCCCGCGGTGCCGGGTGCCGGTGCTCTCCATGGCGTGGGCCAGGGCCTTCCAGCCCTTCGCGGCATCGCGCAGACCGTACGGGTCGAACCGCGTCAACAGTTCGTAGAGGCCGCTCACTTCGCCTCCTCGGCCCGGTTCCACGCGCCGGCGATCGCCTGTTCGTTGCGGGTGTGCGCCGCGGCGTTGGCGTGCAGATTGGCGGCGGTGTCGGTGAGCCGCTGCCGGAGCGTGCCGAGCGGGGCGGACCAGCCGCTCCCCAGGTGGCCGAGTCCACCGGCGACCGACCAGCCGGCGAGTTGGCCCGCCGTCGTGGTGGCCGCGGTCAGCGCGGTCCGGATCGGACCGGCGAGTTCCTCGGCCAGGACACTCGCCACGTTCGCCGAGGCGTCCAGCTCTCCCGGACTGATGGCAACGTCGTCTGCCACTGCGTCTCCCCCCGGAGTCGACATCGGATGGGCGCCGGCCGCCCCCCGGCGACCACGCGCATGCACTACGTGTGCGTAAGAATACTCATCCGATACGCCGACTTCCCGGTGAACGCGGCCGACTTCACAACTCTCTGATGATCCGTCACCTCCTGCGCACGCGAGCGCCGCGCGGCCGGTCCCGCCGGCCGGTCGGCGTCCGCCGGTGGTGTGGGCGGGCGATCCGGCCGGCCTCCCACTCCACCGGCAGGCCGGCGCGGGGGGCTACACCGGGGTGGCCAGCGGGACGGTGATCTGCTTCAGCCAGGTGCGGGTCGCGAAGTCGCGCGCCTTGAGGACGACGTGGTCGTGATGGACCTCGACCTGGAGGCCCTGGTTGAAGGTGCCGGCCACGGCCGTCTCGCCACCCTGGCCGTTGTCGGTCCAACCGGTCTGCACGGCGCCGGTGTTGACCACCGAGAAGCCGTCGAGGTTGGCGGTGCCCGGAACGACCCGGCGGACGTACCAGTCGGAGAGGCCGAGGTCCCAGTGGGTGTGGCCGCAGAAGACGAAGACATCGCGGTACCGGCCGAGGATGCCGAGCAGGCGGTCGGCCTGGAGGTAGTCGTGCAGGTAGAGGTTGTTGCGGCTGCCGGAGACGGTGTTCGGCAGCGGGTGATGGGTGATCACCATGACGGGCCGGCGGCGCGACGCCCAGTGCGCGAGCCGCTGTTCGAGCCAGGTGAACTGGGTGTCACTGAGCCACACCTCGTCCCAGAGCTTCGGGTCGTGGTAGTGCATGTAGCGCTCGGTGCCCAGGGTCAGCACCGGGATGCCGCCGAAGATGTGCTCGGAGAAGACGGTGCTACGGCCGGCGAAGGTGTAGAAGCTGCGGAAGAGCGAGTCCTCGGTCGCGCCGTTGGGCCAGGCGGCCTGGTCCAGGGTGGCCGGATCGCGCCACTTGGGCACGTAGAACTCGTGGTTGCCGATGGCCCAGGCGACGGTGGCCGGGGGGCTCGCCTTCGCGAACTCGGCCCGGACCGCGGCGTACTCGGCGTCGTAGCCGCGCGGGGTGATGTCCCCGGCGACGGCGAGACCGGCGGAGGCGGGATTGGTGGACTTCATGTCGCGCAGCGCCACGCCCAGGTCGGCGAGGTCGCCCTGGATGTCGCTGATGACGTTGAAGGTGGTGACGGGGGCGGCGGGCCGGGCGGCGGCCGGGGTCGGGGTGAGCGCGGTGGCGGTCGCCGCGCCCACCGCTCCGGCGGCGGCGGTGCCGAGCAGGGTCCTGCGGTCCACGGGTACGTCCTTCCGGGGGGCGGCGGTGCCACGCCGGGCGGACCGGCGTGACACCGCCTGCTGGGAGCAGACCCGTTATCTCTAGGTGATCTCCCTGAACCCGCCGGCGGAGACGGTCTGTCCGGCACATGAACGGCGCCCGAAGCGTCGTGCGCGCCCGAAGCGTCGTACGCCCGGCTCGCCCGCCCGGCTCGCCCGACGGCTCCGAGCGCCCCGGACGGCCCCGGTCTCCCGTGCGGCGCGGATCGCGGCAGCCGACGTCCGGCCGGACCGGCCCGGGGCCGGCCCCCGCCGCGGGATGTCAGACCAGCGCGGCCGCCAGCAGCGCGGCGGCCCCGGCGACCAGCGGCTCGTCCGCCGGGGCGTCGGCGTCCGGCTTGGTGGACAGCACGGCCAGGACCACGGGCGTGCCGTCCGGGGTCCAGGCGATGCCGACGTCGTTGGTGGTGCCGTAGTCGCCGGTGCCGGTCTTGTCCGCGAGGGTCCAGTCCTCGGGGAGTCCGGCGCGGAAGCGGGCGGCGCTGGTGGTGTTGCCGAGCAGCCACGCGGTCAACTGCCGCCGGTCCCGGGGGGCGAGCGCGTCCCCGAGGACCAGTTCGAGGTTGCTCCGCCCGATGGCCGCCGGGCTGGTGGTGTCCGTCACGCGCCCCGGTTCGGCGGTGTTGAGCGCGGGCTCCCACCGGTCGAGCCGCGTCACCCGGTCTCCGATGGACCGGCAGAAGCGGGTGATCGCCGTGGGACCGCCGAGCTCACGGAGCAGCAGGTTGTCGGCGGCGTTGTCGCTGTGGTCGATGGCGGCGGCGCACAGCTCGGCGACGGTCATGCCCTGCGCGAGGTGTTCGGGCGTGCCGGTGATCGGGGCGTAGCCCGCGTCCGTGACGTCCTTCCCGGTGTACCGGATCCGCCGGGCGAGGAACTCGCCGTTCCGGTCGAGGTCCCTCAGCACCGCGGCGGCGGTGATCGTCTTGTGCGCGGAACAGATCGGGAACAGCTCGTCGGCGCGGTGGAGCACGGTCCGGCCGGTGACCGTGTTGCGCGCGAACACCCCCAGCCGGGCGCCGTGCTCCCGCTCCAGGTCGGCGAGCGCCCGGACGACCTGGTCCGGCCGCGCCGACGCGCTGCCCGCGGCGCGGGCCGGCCCACCCGTGGACACGGCGGCGGCCAGTGCCGTCCCGGCGCCGAGGGCCAGTACCGCGCGACGGCCCGGGCGCCCTGCGAAGGTCTCCACGATCGTTTCCTCCTCTTGTTCGGCAACCATCCTTCGAGGATCGGGACGCCTCGACGGCCCGATCGGTTCGCCCCCGTCCCACCGGCTCTGTCACCGATGCGCCGGCGGACCGGGCCGGCCGTCGCCGGGGCTGACGGCGCGCCGGCCACCCGGGTCCCCCGGGAGGCCGCCGGCCCCGGGCCGCCGCGCGGGGTTTCTTTCGCTCCGAGAGTTAATAACTCCGACACGCCCGCGACAAGGTCGAATACGGTCGGGTCGCGCGCCGGTCATCGGCCGGACACCGGCCGCAACGGGTGCTTCACAGTGCCGCAACACCCGTTCCCAGCAGGCAGAACGGTGATTGACAGCGGGCCTCGGACTTCAGCACGATGAGCGCCGAGCCCAGTCGCAGCACACCGGAAGGAGGGCCGATGACCACCGTTCGCCACGTCCAGAGCCCTGCCTGTCCGCGCCTCGGCGCCGCTCTCCGCCGCTGTTGTCGCGGAGCGCTCACCCGCTGATCCGGTCGGCCGGACCAGCCCGGTCGCACGGCCGCGCCGTACCCGCACGTCCACCGCCGTGCGCTCCCGGCCGAGCCGTCTCCCGACCCACCCCGCGTACCCCGCGCCCGACCCACCCCGCGTACCCCGCGCCGGGTCGCGCCGTACCACCGCCGTACCACCGCCGCCCTGCCGCGAACCCGCGTGCCCGGCGGCCGCACCTCCCCGTGCCCCGCCCGCCCCTCTCCCTTCCCGTGCCCCCTGAAAGCCGAGGATCCGCCATGACCGCTGCCCTCACCGACCTCCGTATCACCCCGGCCGCCGGCCGGATCGGTGCGATCGTCCACGACGTCCGCCTCGGCGGCGACCTGTCCGCCGAGACCGTCGCCGCCGTCGAGGCCGCGCTGTACCGGTACAAGGTGCTCTTCTTCCGTGGCCAGGAGCACCTGGACGACGCCGAACACGAGGCGTTCGCCCGCCTGTTGGGCCACCCGGTCGGCCACCCGACGGTGCCCGGCGCCGACGGCCGGTACATCTTCGAACTGGACGCCACCAAGGGGGTGCGCGCCAACAACTGGCACACCGACGTCACCTTCGTCCCGTCCTACCCGAAGGCGTCCATCCTCCGCTCGCTGGAGCTGCCGCCGGCCGGTGGCAGCACGGTGTGGGCGAACACCGTCGCCGCCTACCAGGACCTCCCGGAGCCGCTGAAGGTGCTGGCCGAGAGCCTGCGCGCGGTCCACACCAACGACTACGACTACGCGGCGAGCCTGGCCCTGCGGCCCGAACTGGCCGACGACGTCGAGGTCGCCAAGCTCTTCCGGCAGGTGTTCGTCTCGACCGCCTTCAAGACCGAGCACCCGGTGGTCCGGGTCCACCCGGTGACCGGTGAGAAGACCCTGCTGCTCGGCGCGTTCGCGCAGCGCATCCAGGGTGTGTCGGGGGCCGACAGCCGGGCCCTGATCGAGCTGTTCCAGCGGTACGTGGAGCGGCTGGAGAACACCGTGCGCTGGGACTGGCAGGTCGGCGACGTGGCGATCTGGGACAACCGGGCGACCCAGCACTACGCCGTCAACGACTACGGCGACGAGCCGCGCCTGGTGCGCCGGATCACCCTGGACGGCGACCTGCCGGTGGGCGTGGACGGCACGGCGAGCCGGCTGCTGGAGCCGACCGAGCCGCCGAAGGTGGCCGGGCTGGTGCCGGCCGCGGAGCTGGAGGCCGCCCTCCAGCACTGACCACCGCCGACGCCCCGCCCGCACCACCCTCTCGACCCCACCACTCGCGAAAGGCCGGCCGATGTCGGACACGCTCCCGCGCCCCGCCCCGCGGACCGGGGACGAACGGCGGGACGTCAACGCCGCCGCCGTCCTGCGGACCGTGCTCGACCACGGGCCGGTCGCCCGCAGCCGGGTCGCCGCGCTCACCGGCCTCAGCGCCTCCGCGGTGTCCCGGCAGGTGGTGGACCTCCTTCGGCTCGGACTGCTGTGCGAGCGGCCGGAGTTGACCGGTGGCGGGGCGGGGTCGGTGGGCCGGCCGCAGCAGCCGGTCGACATCGACACCGACCGGCTCGCCGTCGCCGGGCTGCACATCGGGGTGCCGTACACCACCTTCGCGCTGCTGGATCTGCGCGGGAACGTCCTGTACCGGCAGGAGTTGAGCAACCGGGGCCGTACCGGCCACGCGGTGCTCAAGCCACTGCTGGAGCGGCTCCCCCGCCTGCTCGCCACCGTACCCGGCGGCCGCCGGGTGCTCGCGCTCGGCGCGGTCACCGGTGGCACGGTGGACCCGGAGCGCGGCATGACGGTCCGTCACGACCCGTTGGGGTGGCGCGACATGCCGCTGGGCGAGCTGCTGGCCCGGGCGAGTGGACTGCCCGTCCAGGTGGACAACCACGCCCGGGCACTCACCCAGGCGGAGATCCTGTTCGGCCACCCGGCGGCGCGCCGCAGCATGGTCCAGCTCTTCGTCGGCCATGTGGTGGACGCGGCGCTCGCGGTGGCCGGCGTGGTCCACCTCGGGCCCGCCGCGGCCACCGGGGATGTCGCGCACCTGCCCGTCCCCGACAGCGACGCGCTCTGCCACTGCGGCCGGCTGGGCTGTCTGGCGGCGGCCGCCTCGGACACCACACTGTTCGAGGCGGCGGCCGCCGCCGGGGTCACCGAACGACCGGACCGGGCCGAGCTGACCGCCGCGGTGCGGGCCGGTGATCCGCGCGCCGACCGGCTGGTCCGCCGGCGGTCCGAGGTGATCGGCCGCGCGCTGGCGCTGCTGGCGGACGTGGTCAACCCCGACCTGGTGGTGCTGACCGAGACCTTCACCCTGCTCGACCCGGCCTATCTGGACGTGGTGCGCGCCGAATTCGCCCGCCGCTCGCACCTGCGGCGGGACGCGAGCCTGGTGATCGCCCAGCGCCGCGGCCCGGACGCACTGGCCGTGGCCGCCGGGGCCGCGGTGCTGGGCGAGCTCTACGCCCGGCCGTTCCAGGCCACCGCGGCGGCCGCCCGCACGCCGCCGACCGGCCGGGGGCTGCTGCGGTAGCCGCCCACCCGGCCCCCTCCCGATCCTTTCCCCACGCCGACCGCCCGCCCGCCGGCCCGCCCTCCCGAAGGACCCGCCATGACCGCGTTCACCTCCCTCCCCCCGTCCGGCCCCTCCCGGCGCGCCCTGCTGCGCGGGGGCCTCGCCGGCGCCGGTCTGCTGGCGCTGGCGGCCTGCCGCTCGGCCGCGGACAGCGCGTCGTCCGCCGCGAGCGGCTCGGCGACCCCGCGTCGCGGCGGCGTCCTCACCGTGGGCACCGGCATCGATTTCACCCCGAGTCTGCTCTTCGCCCAGAGCGCCAACACCCTCGTGCAGCGGCTGGTCTTCAACACCCTGACCCGCTACGACGACAAGCTGCGGCCGCAGCCCGAGCTGGCCACCTCCTGGCAGGTCGGCGCGGACGGCACCAGCGTCACGCTGAAGCTGCGCGAGGACGTGCTCTTCCACAGCGGCCGCAGGTTCACCGCCGACGACGTGGTGTTCGCCGTCAAGAACCTGCAGAATCCAGCCCGTTCGGCCCAGCTGCGGTCCACCGCCGCCGCCGTCACCGACTTCCGCAAGAACGGCGACTTCGAGCTGACCCTGGTCCTCGCCCACCCCGTCAGCAACCTCTTCGACCTCTTCGAGTTCATGATCATCCCGGACGCGGCCAGCGTGGAGGACGCCGTCGCCGGGACGAAGCTGATCGGCACCGGCCCGTTCACCTTCACCGAGCGCAAGCCCGGCAGCTCGATCACCTTCGCCCGCAACGCCGCGTACTGGAACCCGGGCCGCCCCTACCTGGACGGGGTCGAGATCCGGATCGTCCCGCAGGCCGAGTCCCTGCTCTCCTCGCTCAGGACCGGCCAGACCCACCTCTCCTACGGCATCCGCGGCAAGGACGTGGCCACCCTCAAGGGCGACCCGCTGTTCCGGATCAAGCAGTACGACACCGGCTCCGGCGCCTACTACATCGGCGCCAACCTCACCGCCGAGCACGTGAGCGACAAGCGGGTCCGTCAGGCCATCGCCTGGGCAGTGGACCGCGACCGGCTGGTGCAGCAGGCGCTCGGCGGGTACGGCACCGTCTCGGCCGCGCCCTGGCCCAAGTCCTCACCCGCGTACAGCGAGGCCAACGCCACCCGCTACACCCACAACCCCGACCGGGCCCGGGCGCTGCTCAAGGAGGCCGGGATCGACACCATCACCCTGCCGTTCGCGCACTCCAACGACCCGGGCAACACCGCGATCGCCCAGATCCTGCAGTACGACCTCAAGCAGGTCGGCATCGAGACGGTGCTCCAGCCCACCGACTCCCCCACCATGCAGAAGCAGCTCATCGCGCAGTCCATGCCGGCCCTCTGGACGCTCAGCCACGGCTTCGCCCAGCTCCAGCCCGCCACCCTCGCGGTCAGCGCCTATCCGTTCAACGAGGCGAAGAACAGCTCGCGCTTCAGCTCGCCCGCCTACACCGAGGTCGTCCAGCAGGCCTGGCACCGCCCGGACAGCGAGAGCCCCGAGGCCAAGGCGCTCTACCAGCGGATCACCGACGTGCTGCTGGACGAGGAGTTCGTGATCGACCTCGCGATCGGCGGTCTGGTGGAGGTGGCCGGCAGCAAGGCCGTGGGCACCGACCTCAACAAGTTCGGCTACCTCATCCTCGACGACGCCTACCTGACGGCCTGACCGATGCGCTCCTTCCTGCTCAAGCGGCTCCCCTCGGGGCTGCTCGTCCTCGTCCTCGCCTCCTTCCTGGTCTTCCTCATCCTGCGGCTGATCCCCGGCGACCCGGCCACCTCGCTGGCCGGGCCGGACGCCGGGCCGGAGGCCGTCGCCGCCATCCGCGACCGGCTCGGCCTCGACCAACCGGTGCTCACGCAGTACGTCGGCTGGCTCGGCGACCTGCTCACCGGAAACCTCGGGCCCAGCTACGCGATCGGCGGCCAGATCTCCGACCTGATCGGCAACGGCCTCGGCGCCACCGCCCAACTCACCCTCGGCGCCCTGCTGCTGGTGATCGTGATCGCCGTGCCGCTCGGGGTGCTCGGCGCCACCACCCGGCGCCGGCCGGTCGCCGCGGCCGTGCGCGCCTTCACCACCACCGTCCTGGCGGTACCGCCGTTCGTCACCGGCGTCCTGCTGGTGCTGCTCTTCGCGGTCACCCTGGGACTGCTGCCCGCCGGCGGCCACGAGTCCCTGCTCGACCAGCCCGACCTGGCCGTGCAGTACCTGCTGCTGCCGGCCGTCTGCCTGGCCCTGCCGAGCGCCGCCGTCCTCGCCCGCTACCTCCAGGACGGCCTGGAACGCGCCCTCGCCGAGGACTACGTCCGCACCGCCACCGCGCTCGGCGTGTCCCGCCGGCGGATCGTCTGGCAGCACGCGCTGCCCAACGCACTGCCCTCCGCGATCACCGTACTCGGCCTGCAGATCGGCCAACTCATCGCCGGGGCCGTGCTGGTGGAACGGATCTTCGCCTGGCCGGGCCTCGGCCAGCTGATCGAACAGGGGGTGATCCGCCGCGACTACCCGGTCGTGCAGGACCTCCTGCTGCTGATCGTCGCCGTCCATGTCGCCGTCCAGCTGCTCACCGACCTGGTGTACGCGTGGCTGGACCCCCGGATCCGCTGGGAGTGACCGATGACCGCCCTGACCACCGAGGCGCCGCGACGCGCCGCCGGCACCGCCCGCGCCCGCCGCAACCGCTATCTGGCCGGCCTGCTCACCGGGCGCGGCCTCACCGGCCTGGCCCTGGTCGGCACGGTCGCGCTGGCCGGCCTGTTCGCGCCGCTGCTGACCGACCTCGACCCCGACGCGCAGAGCGCCCTCGCCCTCGCCGGCCCCAGCGCCGACCACCCCTTCGGCACCGACGACCTGGGCCGCGACCTCTTCAGCCGGGTGCTGCACGGCATCGGCACCGATCTCGCGATCACCTTCAGCGCCGTTCCGGCCGGCGCCCTGCTCGGCTGCTCCCTCGCCCTGCTCGCGGCCTCCTCCCGCTGGGCGGACGTCACCGTCCAGCGCGCCTTCGACCTGCTGCTCGCCTTCCCCGGGATCATCCTGGCGCTCGCCGTGACCGCCGTACTGGGCCCCGGCCGCTGGCCGGTGCTGATCGTCATCGCCCTCGCCGAGATACCCGGCTTCGGGCGGCAGTTGCGGGCCGGCATCCTGGTCCAGCGGGAGCGTGAGTACGCGCTGGCCGCCCGGGTCGGCGGGGCGTCGCGACCGCGGGTGCTGCTGCGCCACGTCGTCCCCAACGCCGCCGACCCGCTGATCGTGCAGACCGCCGTCGCCCTCTCCGTCGGGGTCTTCATCGAGGGCGCGATGAGCTTCCTGGGGCTGGGCGTCCGCCCGCCGGAGCCCACCCTCGGCTCCATCCTCAGCCAGTCCGTCGCCTACCTCTCCACCCACCCCGCCTTCGCGGCCGCACCGCTCGCCGCGACCACCGCGCTGGTGCTCGGCTTCACGCTGATCGCCGAGGCCCTGAACAAGGGGATCCGCCGATGAGCCGCCCAGTCCTCCGGGTACGGGACCTGACCGTCGAGTTCGATGCCGTCAAGGCCGTCGACGGCGTCGGCTTCGAGCTGTCGGCCGGCGACACGCTCGGCCTGGTCGGCGAGTCCGGCTCCGGGAAGTCGACCACCGCGCTGGCCCTGCTGCGCATGCTGCCGGCCGGCGGGCGGATCACCGCCGGCTCGGTCGAGCTGGACGGCCAGGACCTCGCCGCGCTGCCCGAGGCCGCGCTGCGTGGCCTGCGCGGGCGGCGGATCGCGATGATCTTCCAGGATCCGATGTCCTCGCTCAACCCGGTCCTCACCATCGGCAAGCAGCTCGACGAGGCACTGCGGGCCCACGGCAGCGCCGGCCGGGCCGAACGCGCCGCCCGGGCCGTCGAGTTGCTCGACCTGGTCGGCATCCCCGGCGCCGCCGGCCGGCTGGGCGACCATCCGCACCAGTTCTCCGGCGGCCAGCGCCAGCGCGTCATGATCGCGCTCGCCCTGGCCAACCGCGCCGAGGTGCTGGTCGCCGACGAGCCGACCACCGCGCTCGACCCGACCGTCCAGCAGCAGATCCTCCACCTGCTCGCCCGGATCAACCGGGAGACCGGCACCGCCCTGGTGGTGATCAGCCACGACCTCGGCGTGATCGCCCGGACCTGCCGCCGGATCCTGGTGATGCGCGACGGCCGGGTGGTCGAGCGGGGCGCCACCGGCGAGGTGCTCGCCGCACCCCGACACCCGTACACCAAGCAGCTGCTGGCCGCCGTGCCACGGCTGGAGGCACCCTCCGAGGCCGCCGCCAACAGCCTCCCGGGCGCCGAACCGCTGCTGACCGTCCACGGGTTGCGCAAGACCTACGGTTCGCGCCGACGGCCGGTCACCGCCCTGGACGGCGTCGACCTGAAGCTGCACCCCGGGGAGACGCTCGGGCTGGTCGGCGAGTCCGGCTCCGGGAAGTCCACCCTGGCCCGCGCGCTCGTCCAGGTGCACGCGCCCTCGGCGGGCACCATCCGGTTCCGGGGCGAGGAGCTCGGCCGCGACGGCGGCCGGGCCGCCCGGCGGGAGCTGCAGATGGTCTTCCAGGATCCGTACTCCTCGCTCAACCCGCGGCTGACGGCCGGCCGGATCATCGAGGAGCCATTGATCGCCCACGGACTCGGCACGGCGGCCGAGCGGGCCGCGCGGGTCGCCGAGCTGCTCCAGCAGGTCGGCCTGGAGCCCGAGTCGGCGGACCGGCACCCGCGCGCCTTCTCCGGCGGCCAGCGCCAACGGATCGGCATCGCCCGCGCGTTGGCACCCCGGCCGAGCGTGCTGATCTGCGACGAACCGGTCTCCGCGCTGGACGTGTCGGTCCAGGCCCAGGTGATCGAGCTGCTCGCCCGGCTCCAGCGCGAACTCGGCCTCGCCGTCCTGTTCATCGCCCACGACCTCGCCGTCGTCCGCCAGGTCAGCCACCGGATCGCCGTGATGCACCACGGCCGGATCGTCGAGACCGGCCCGGCCGACCGCGTCGTCACCGCACCGGAACACCCGTACACCGCCGAACTCCTCGCCGCCGTACCGCGCCTGGACACCGTCGGCCCCACCCTCAGGAGCACCGTATGAGCACCACCCCCGGGCCCGGCCGCGCGTCCGCGCCCGGCCCCGGCCACCGGCCGGCGCAGGACCCCGCGCCGACCCCCGGCCGGCGCGACCCGTACGCGGGCTTCGCCGGTACCGTCGGCCGCACCTTCGCCACCTCCACCGCCGCCTGGCCCCAGCCGGTCCGCCCGCGCGAGGGAGCGCCCAACATCGTCGTCGTGCTGATCGACGACATGGGCTACAGCGACATCGGACCGTTCGGCGCCGAGATCCCCACGCCCACCCTGGACCGGCTCGCGGCGGACGGCGTCAAACTGGCCAACTACCACACCATGCCGCTCTGCTCACCCGCCCGCGCGGCCCTGCTCACCGGCCTCAACCCGCACCGGGTCGGCTACTCCTTCGTCGCCAACGCCGACCCCGGCTTCCCGGGCTACGGCATGGAGGTGGCGGCGGACATCCCGACCCTGGCCGAGACGCTGCACGACAACGGCTACGCCACCTATGCCGTCGGCAAGTGGCACCTGACCCGCGACTCCGCCTCCAACGCCGCCGACAACCGCGCCAACTGGCCGCTGCAGAAGGGCTTCGACCAGTACTACGGCGTCCTCGAAGGCCTGACCAGCCTCTTCCACCCGCACCAACTCGTCCGCGACAACAGCCCGCTGGACATCGACGAGTTCCCGGACGACTACTACTACACGGACGACATCACCGACCGGGCGATCGCCATGGTGAAGTCGCTTCGCGCGCACGACGCCGACAAGCCGTTCTTCCTCTACCTCGCGCACAACGCGGTGCACGGCCCGCTCCAGGCGAAGCCGGCCGACGTCGCCCGGCACCGGGGCCGCTACGACGAGGGCTGGGACGAGCTGCGCGCCGCCCGCTTCGCCCGGCAGCTGGCCGCCGGCCACTTCCCCGCCGGCACCGAACTGCCCGACCGCAACCGCGAGGCCGGGTACGACGTCGGCCCCTGGGACGAACTCACCGACGTCCGGCAGAAGTTGTACGCCCGCTACATGGAGGTGTACGCGGCGATGGTCGACAACGTCGACCAGAACCTCGGCCGGCTCACCGACACCCTCGCCGCACTCGGCGAACTCGACAACACCATCATCGTGTTCACCTCCGACAACGGCGGCACCGGGGAGGGCGGCGCCGAGGGCACCCGCAGCTACTTCAGCCGCTTCGTCCACCACCCGGACCTGCCCGCCGACTGGAACCCGGACGTCGAACGGGAGATCGAGCTGATCGGCGGCCCGCGCAGTCTGGTGCACTACCCGCGCGGCTGGGGCATGGCCTCCAACACGCCCTTCCGCCTCTACAAGGGCCAGACCTACGCGGGCGGCGTCCGGGTGCCGTTCGTGCTCTCCTGGCCGGCCGGCCTGCCGCGCGCCGAGGGCGACACCGGGGTGCGGCCGCAGTACCAGTACGTCACCGACATCCTACCCACCCTGCTCGAACTCGCCGGTGTGGAAAGGCCGTCGGAGCGCTCCGGGCAGCCGGTGCAGTCCCTCGACGGGATCAGCTTCGCGCCCGTGCTGCGCGACCCGGCGGCCGGCTCCACCCACCCCGAGCAGTACTGCGAGATGACCGGCAACCGCAGTTACTACCGGGACGGCTGGAAACTGGTCACCCTGCACCGCTTCGGCGCCCCCTACGACGACGGCGAGTGGGCGCTCTACGACCTGCGCGCCGACCCGACCGAGATCCACGACGTCGCCGCCGACCACCCGGAGCTGGTCGAGGAGTTGTCCGCCGCCTGGGAGGCCGCCGCCTGGCGCGACGGCGTCTTCCCGCTGGCCGACGGCAGCGGCGCGCTCGCCCTGCGCGGCCCGGAGGCCGAACGGCTACGGCGACCGGTCACCCTGCTCGCGGGCACCCCCGAGCTGGAGCGGTACCGCTCGTCCCGGCTGGTCTCCTTCCGCTCCTTCCGCGTCGAGGTCGAGCTGGCCGCCCACGGCGCCGGGGACCAGGGCGTGCTGGTGTCTCACGGCGATCAGGGCGGCGGCTACAGCCTGTACGTCGAGGACGGCCGGCTGCGGTTCGCCTACAACCAGTACGGCGAGCTGTTCGAGGCCGACGGCGGTGCGCTCACGGCGGGCGCGCACCTGGTCACCGTCGAGGCCACCGCGGTGGCGGACCTCAAGTGGGAGTTCCGGCTGCTGGTCGACGGCACCGAGGGCGGGCGGCTCGGGCCGGTCCACCAGCTGATCGGCATGGCGCCGTTCCAGGGCATCAGTGTCGGCGTGGACCGGAAGTCCCCGGTCTCCTGGCCGGTGTACGAGCGGCACCGCTCGTTCCGCTACACCGGCGGCCTGCGCGCGGTCACCTACCGGCCGGGCGACCCGGCACCGTACGACGCCGAGACGGTCGTCCGCGCGCTGCGCGAGGCCGCGGCGGCCTTCGAGTAGCCGCGCCGCGGGTGGCCGCGGCGGTCGGCGCCCGGCCGGCGGGCCCGTCCGGGTGACCGCGGCGGCCTTCGGCCAACGATCCGGCCGGCCCCCTGCGGGCCGGCCGGCCGGGTTAAGCTCACCGTCGTACGCGTGCCACACATTCAGGGGGGACCTGTGATCGGCGAACTGCTTCCCGCATCGGTCGTGGTGGAGACGGCCTACGACGACCCGCCGCAGGCCCGGCTGGAGCCGGCCGAGGAGGCGGTCATCGCCCGCGCCGTCGAGACCAGGCGCCGGGAGTTCACCACCGTCCGGCACTGCGCCCGTCTCGCGCTCGGCCGGCTCGGCATCCCGTACCGGCCGCTGGTCCCCGGCCTGCGCGGCGCGCCGAGCTGGCCCGACGGGGTGGTCGGCAGCCTGACGCACTGCGCCGGCTTCCGGGGCGCGGCCGTCGCCCGCGCGGGCGAGGTCGTCTCGATCGGCATCGACGCCGAACCGGCCGAGGCCCTGCCGAAGGGGGTGCTCGACACCATCGCGCTGACCGGCGAGCGGGAGCGGACCGCCAAGCTGCTCGCGGACCACCCGGGGCTGCCCTGGGACCGGCTGCTGTTCAGCGCCAAGGAGGCCGTCTACAAGGCCTGGTTCCCGCTCACCGGCATCTTCCTGGACTTCTCGGAAGCCGACATCACGCTGCGTCCGGACGGCACCTTCCACGCCGTCCTGCTGGTCCCGGGCCCGGTGGTGGAGGGGCACCGCCTCACCGGCTTCGACGGGCGGTGGGCCGTCCGCGACGGTCTGCTCGCCACCGCGATCACCGTCCTGCCGGGCGCGCGCGGGTAACGCACGCGGGGCAGTACCCGGGGCGGACGCACCGGGACAGCACGCGGGGCGGACGCACCGGGGCTGACGCACCGCGGAACGTCCGGGTCCGCGAAGACCGGTCGGAAGGGCCGGATCGGCCGCCTGGGAATCCGGCGGCCGGCCCGGCTCAGAGCTTGAACAGCTTGTCGTAGGGCTGAACGACTCGCACCTGGTGCGAGCCGAAGTCGACCAGGACCGCACCCTGGCCCGCGGTCTCGGTGCTGATGATGCGGCCCAGACCGTACTGGTCGTGGGTGACGCGGTCACCGGCGGCGAACTGCTTGAGGGGCGGTGGAGCCTCGCTTCGGAAGGGACTGGTGGGCAGGTGGCGTCTCGGCGCAGGTGATTTCGTCATCCCTGGAAGTATGCGCCCAGTTCGCGGTCCCGGGCCGCACCAGGGCACCGAATTCCACGATCCGAACGGGCCGCCGGCCGCCCGGCACCGGCCCGCGGGGGACGGCGGGAGCGGGTGTCGGATCCCGCCGGGGCGCCGCGTTCGGCCGCCGTTCCCGCCCTGTTCCGGTACCGTTCCCGCCCTTCCCCCTGCCCGGTCCCGCCCCGCCGGGCCCTTCGCAGCCGGTCGTCACCGCTCCCCCCGAACGCTTCCGGTACGGGGTGGGAGAGTTCGGACAGTCCCTTGACAAAGCCGGATCCGGCCGGCCTCACGGGCCGATCGCACAGCTGGGCGGGCCCCGGCGGTGGCTCAGACCGGCGTGTCGGAGAGGCGGACGAAACGGCGGCCGGCGGCCAGCAGGGCAGGCAGGGCCGCCGCGAACCCGGGAGCCGTCCCGCCGCCCGGGTGGTTCATGTGGGCGATCACGATCGCGCCGGGCGGTGCGGCCGCCACCTCGCTCCGAACCTGGGCGGCACCGAGGGTGGCACCCCCGTCGCCGTTGACGGTGAAGCCGGCCACGCGTTCACCCAGCCCGGTGACGATCCGGGTCGCGACGTCGTCGTAGTGGGCGGTGCCGGAGCGGAAGAAGCGCGGCGGCCGCCCGAGCAGGGCGGCCAGCTTGGCCGCGTTGCCCGCGATCTCGTCGTACACCTCGCCCACGTCCCGGGTCCCCCTGATCCCGTACGCGGACCGGCCGGTGACCGAGAGCGGGCGGTGCGCCGTCCCGTGGTTGGCGATCTCGAACAACGGATCACCGGCGAGGCTCTCGAACTCGGCGGGGTTGGCGTCGATCCAGCGGGCGTTGAGGAAGAGGGTCGCGGGGACGCCGTTCGCCCGGAGGAGGTCGATCAGGTCCGCGTCGTAGCCCGAACCGCCGGGGCCGCCACAGGCGTCGAAGGTGAGCGCCGTGGCCCCGTCCCCGTCCGGCAACCCGGTGATCACCCCGGGGACTTCGAGGCCCCACTGCTCGGGCACCGCGTCACCGTACCGGGCCACCACCTCGGCCCGGCCGCCGGCGGGAGCGGGCATCGGGGGCTCCGCCGCGGCGGGCGGCTCGGCGACGGCCGAAGGCGCCGCGGAGGGCGCCGCGGAGGTGGGCGCCGCAGAGGCCGGCTCCGTGGCGGAGGACGTCGCGGCGGAGGTGGCGGCGGGCGTGGCGGTGACCCCCGGGGCCACGGGCGGCCGGCTACCGCTCCCGGCCCTGGTGACGGGCTGACAACCCGCCAGCGCGCCGCCCGCCGCCAGCACCAGGACCGCCCGACGACTCAGTCCCATGCCCATTCCTCCGCAATCGTCATAACGTCAGACAACTCGCCCGTCTGCTTCTATGAATACCGATCGGCCGACACCCGCAACTCCACACCCCCGCGACCGCCCGCCCCCACGGCCCCACCGCTCCCCCGGCCGTCCCGGCACTCCCCCCGGCGGACGCGGGCCCCCGACCACGGGTGGACCAGGAAGTCGGCCGGTCCGACTTCCTACTCCGGACAGCCCAGTAGCGCCCCGCCACAGAGCCCGCCGCGCCCGCCGACCGAGGAGCCCCGATGCCCGACCCGCACCCCACCGACCCCGTCCGCACCGTCCTGAGCGGGCTCGCCCTCGGCGAGTCGCCGCGCTGGCACGACGGCCGGCTCTGGCTCTGCGACTGGGGTGCGCAGGAGCTGATCACGGTCGGGAGCGACGACCGGGCCACCGTCGTCGCCGCCGTCCCCTCGTTCCCGTTCTGCATCGACTGGCTGCCCGCCCCGGACGGCCGCCTGCTGATCGTCGCCGGCGGCGACCGGCAGCTGCTGCGCCGCGAGGCGGACGGCGCCCTGACCCCGTACGCGGACCTGCGGCCGCTCTCCGACCGGCCGTGGAACGAGGTGGCCGTGGACGGGCGCGGCAACGCCTACGTCAACGGGATCGGCTATGACCTGATGGGCGGCGAGGCCCCCGCACCGGGCCTGCTCGCCCTGGTCACCCCGGACGGCGCGGTCCGCCGGGTGGCCGACGACCTCGCCTTCCCCAACGGCATGGCCGTCACCCCGGACGGTTCGACGCTCATCGTGGCCGAGTCGCACGCCGGCCGGCTCACCGCCTTCACCATCGGCCCCGGCGGCGAGCTGACCGACCGCCGGGTCTGGGCCGAGGTGGCCGGGTCGGCACCGGACGGCATCAGCCTGGACGCGGAGGGCGCGGTCTGGTTCGCCGACGTCCCCGGCCGCTGCTGCGTCCGGGTCCGCGAAGGCGGCGAGGTGCTCCGGCGGATCGAACTCGACCGCGGCTGCTTCTCCTGCGCCCTCGGCGGCCCGGACGGCCGGACCCTCTTCGTCACCGCCGCCCGGTGGCCACCCCCGCAGGACACCCGCACCGGCCGCCTGCTGGCCGTCGACGTGGACGTGCCCGGGAACCTCCGCTGAGCCGCACCGGCGCGGCCCGTCCCGCACCGGCGGGGCCCAGCCCACACCGGCCGGTCAGGCCGGGACGGCGGGCCTGATGGCGTCGAGGATGGACCGCGCGCCCCGGTCGACCAGGTCGTCGGCCAGCGCCGCTCCCAGCCGCTCCGGTTCGCTCGCGGGCCCGGTGACGGATCCCGTGACCTGGCGCCGGCCGTCGAGGGAGGTGACCTGGGCGTACAGCCGGAGCGTCCCGTCGGCCCGCGTCGTCGCACTGGCGCCCACCGGCACACTGCACCCGCCGTGCAGCTGAGCCAGCAGGGCCCGCTCGGCGCGGACCTCGCGGTCCACGGCGAGGTCCCCCACGGTCGACAGCACCGCCCGGACCGCCCGGTTGTCCTCCCGGACCTGGATGCCCAGTGCCCCCTGCCCCGGGCTCGGGGGGAACAGGTCGAGGGGCAGCGCCTCCGCGATCTCGTCCTGCCGGCCGAGGCGGTTCAGACCGGCGACGGCCAGCACCACGGCGTCCAGCTTCAGGGACCGGAGCTTCTCCAGGCGGGTCGGGACGTTGCCCCGGATCGGCACCGGGACGATGTCGGGGCGCACGGCCAGGAGCTGGGCGATGCGGCGCGCCGCGCCGGTGCCCACCCGGGCCCCCTTCGGGAGCCCGTCCAGCGTCGATCCGCACAGCGCGTCCCGGACGTCCTCCCGCCCCGGCGGTGGCAGCAGGACCAACCCCTCGGGGTTCGCGGTCGGCAGGTCCTTCAGGGAGTGGACCACCACGTCCACCTCACCCCGGACCAGTGCGGCCTCCTGTTCGGTGCTGAAGGCCGATCCGCCGCTGACGGCCGAGACGTTCGACAGCAGCGACGTCCGGTCCTTGTCGCCGCCTTCGAGGATCACCCGCTGGGTGAAGGTGATCTCCGGGTGCCGGCCGCGCAGCGGGGCCAGGTAGTCGCGCACCTGGGTCCTCGCCAGGGCACTCGCGCGTGAGCCGACCAGGAACGTGGGCACGGGGACCAACTCCTCCAGTTGACTACCGGTCAGTTCCATCGTAGGCGGGGTGACCCCGTGTCTTTACAGACAGTGAGTCGGGAACCACGCGCTCCGGCCCGCCTCCCCGCCCGCACCGGGGCACCTTCACCGACCCGCCCCACCCCGGTGGGGTCCGGCTCACCGGCGGTTCACCGGCGGGGGTAGGGAGGCGGGCGTACCGGCCGGGTGTCCGCCCGCCGCCGGTGTCCGCCCGAGACCGGAGGCTCCGATGACCGACCGCGACACCGACACCCCCGCCGACACTCCGTCCCCCGACCTCAGCGACGACCTCGCTCCCGGCCTCGCTCCCGACCTCGTCGCCGACCTCATTGCCGACCCGGCCGGCGAGGCACCGCGGCCCGGCCGGCCCGTGCTCGACCGGCGCGGCCTGCTCCGGTCCGGCCTGGCCACCGGCGCCGTCACCGCCCTCGGCCTGGCCGCCGCCGCACCCGCCGGGGCCGCCGAGGCGACGCCCGACCGGACGGTCCCCCTCACCGGCCATCTCCCCACCGGAGCACCGGACTTCGTCCTCCTCCCGTTCGACGTCCCGGACGGCGTCCGGGAGATCGCCGTCTCCTACGGCTACGACAGGCCGACCGTCCCCGCCGGGACGCCCGGCAACTCCTGCGACATCGGGCTCTTCGACGAGCGCGGCACCGAACTCGGCGGGCGCGGCTTCCGGGGCTGGTCGGGCGGGTTCCGGACCGAGTTCAGCGTCGCCCGCGACCGGGCGACGCCCGGCTACCTGCCCGGACCGATCCGCCCCGGCCGGTGGCACGTCGTGCTCGGCCCCTACCAGGTGGCACCGCAGGGGCTCGACTACCGCGTCGAGGTGACGCTCCGGTTCGGCGCGCCCGGACCGGAGTTCACCCCGTCCTACCCGCCGGAGCGGGCCCGCGGCCGGGGACGCGCCTGGTACCGGGGCGACTCCCACCTGCACACCGTGCACTCCGACGGGCGCCGGCTCCCGGCCGAGGTGGCGGCCGGCGCGCGGGCGGCCGGGCTGGACTTCATCGTCTCGACCGACCACAACACCACCTCCTCGCACGGCGTCTGGGGGCCGCTGGCCGGTCCCGACCTGCTGATCGTGCTCGGCGAGGAGGTCACCACCCGCAACGGTCACTGGCTGGCGCTGGGCCTGCGGCCGGGCCAGTTCGTCGACTGGCGCTACCGCGCCCGGGACGAGGCGTTCCCGCGCTTCGCCCGGCAGGTCCGCCGCCAGGGCGGCCTGGTGGTCCCCGCGCACCCGTACTGCCCGTACGTCGCCTGCCAGTGGAAGTTCGGCTACGCGGACGCGGACGCGGTGGAGGTCTGGAACGGGCCGTGGACGTACGACGACGAGTCCGCGCTGGACACCTGGGACGCCCAGCTCGCCGTCGCGCTGCGCGAGGGGCGGCCCTGGCTGCCGGCCGTCGGCAACAGCGACGCGCACAGCGCCCCGCAGGTCATCGGCTCCCCGCACACCGTCGTCCGGGCCGAGGACCTCACCCGGGACGCGGTCCTCGACGGCCTCCGGGCCGGCCGCAGCTGGCTGGCCGAATCGGCGTCCGTCCAGCTGGACTTCACCGCCACCGGGCAGGGCCGGCAGGCGGGCATCGGCGAGCAGCTGACCGTCCCGGCGGACGCCCCGGTCGACGTGCGGATCGCGGTGTCCGGGGTGCCGGGCGGCACCGTCCGGTTCCTGACCGACGAGGGCCAGCTGCACCAGGAGTCGCTGCCCGCCGACGGCACCGGCACGGTGGTGTGGCGGACCACCGCCTCGCTCGCCGGGTACGTCCGGGCGGAGGTCCGCCACCCCCGGGCGGACGGGACGCCCGGCCGGGGCAACGCGATGGGGCCGGACCTCCCGTGGGGTCCGATGGCGGCCCTGACCAACCCGATCGTGCTCCGGTCGCCGGAGCGGGCCGAGGACCGGTAGGAGGACCGGCAGAACGACCCGCAGGCCGGCCGGCAGGAGGCCCGGCAGGCCGCTCGGCGGGAGGAGCCGCGGGGGCGGCCGTCCGGGGATCGACGGGGGGAGGACTCGGGGCACCGGCGTGGACTAGGTTGATCTCCGACAGCAGTCAGTCGTGGGGACGAGGCGATCGGCTGTCCGTACCCGGGTCCGGCTGCCCGTTCGTCTCCGGCCGGCCCGTGCGTTCCGGCCGCCGCCCCTCCCCCCGGAACCTCCTCCGTCCCCGGCCCGCGAAGGGATCAGCAGCTGTGAACCGTACGACCGTAGGTGGGCCGCAGCTCGGGGGCGGTCGGGGCGCCGGCGGCGTCGTCGTCGTCGCCGACCCGGCCGGGGCCGGCAGCGGCCGGGTCACCCCCCTGCTGGCGAACGCGCTGAACCCGAGCGTCCACCTGCGGGCCGACGACTTCCGGCGGGCCGTCCGGCAGGGGTTCGTCGCGGCGCACCTGCCGCAGGCGCACCGGCAGAACGAGACGGCCCTGGCGGCCGCCATCCAGGCCGCCTTCGCCTTCGCCACCGGCGGGTACCAGGTGGTGCTGGACGCCACGGTCGCGCCGGAGACGCTGGACGTCCTGCGCCGTGAGAGCCGCACCACCGGGGCGCCCCTGCACTACGTGGTGCTGCGGCCGGCCGACGAACCGGGCGAGCCGGACCGGCACACGGTGGACGCCGGGGCGGAGCCCGCGGCGACGGCCGGGGCCGTGCTCGCCGGCCTGGCCCGGGGGGCCTTCCTGCTCGGCTGGTGACCCCGACGGGCGCGGCCCTCGGCACCCCGGTGGACCGGGGTGCCGAGGGCCGCGTGCCGTCCGCCTCCGGCGGGCCCGGCCGGGTCAGCCGGCGAGCTGCTCCGGGTCGCGGCGGCGGGTGCCGACCAGACCGAGCGCGCCGCCCAGGAAGAGCAGGGCGCCGGTCGTGGTGAGCAGGATGTCCGTACCGCCCGCACCGGTGGAGGCGAGCGAACCGCCGCCCGGCGCGGCGGGCGCGGGGGCTCCGCCGGCGGCCTGGGTGGGGGGCGAGTCCACCGCGCCCGGGGTGGGCGGAGCGGTCGTCGTGGTGCCCGCGCCGGCCGGCGTCGTGGGCGGCTTCGACACCGTGGTCGCGCCCGCGCTCGCGGGGGCGCTCGGCGTCGTCGAGGTGGGCGGCGCCGTGGTCGGTGCGGTGGGCGGCACCGTGGCCGGCGGTGAGCTCGGCGGGACGCAGGCCGTCCGGGCGGGCGTCGGGGTACCGGACGCGATGCCGGGCAGCGAGGGCTTGGGCTCACCGGCCGACGGCGCCGCGTCGGCCGGCCGGGCGGTGGTCGGGGTCGGCAGCGGCCAGGTGGTCCGGCCGGGGCCGGTGGGCAGGGTGGTGACGACGGACGGGCTCGGGCAGGGCGCGCCCCCGCCGGGCACCGAGTCCGCGTGGTAGCCGGCCACGATCCGGGTGAAGTCGTACGCGGCCTGCTGGACGCCGCTGCACGTCGCGGTGGTGAAGGTGCCGCCCGCGCACGGGCGGTCCCGGTTGACCGCCCAGAAGCCGAACCGGGCCAGGTGGCGGGTGGCGGCGAAGTCGCGGACGGCGCGGAAGTCGGCCGGCGTGAGCTGCTCGCCCTGCTGGTCGGTGCGGCCGTTCATGGACGAGACGCCGGTGTGGCGCCAGGCCTTGTCGTCGTCCCAGTCGTAGGCGGCGGCGACGGCGCGCTGGAGGCCGGTGACGGCGGTGACGGTCGCGGCCGCCATGGTGCCGTCGTGGGTGGTGAAGTCGAACGGCATGGCCGTCCAGCCGTCCACCACCAGGCCGGCCTTGGCGGCCAGCGTGATCAGGTCGGCGCCGTCGGCGTCGGGGCCCGTCGGGTCGACCGGGAAGGTGACGTAGACGAGCAGGCCGGGGTTCTTGGCCTTCAGCGCCTTCAACGCGTCGACGACCCGCTTGCGCACCTCGGGGGTGCTCAGCTCGGTCGACTCGATGTCGATGTCCACCGCCTTCAGACCGTAGGCGTCGACCACCTTCTGGTAGGCGGCGGCCAGTTCGGCGGCGGTGGCGCAGCGCTCGCCGAGCTTGGCGCCGTCCCAGCCGCCGAAGGAGGCGAGGACCTCGCCGCCGGCGGCGCGGATCTTCTTGATCGCCTTCTCGTCGCCGCCCCCGGTGAGGGCACGGCTGCCGTCCCACTTCGGGTCGCAGCCGCCCCCGGACAGGACGAAGGAGAGGGCGAACTGCCGCAGCCCGGTGGCCTTCATGACGGCGACCGGGTCGGGGGCGTCGCCCCAGCCGAGGTACTCGGAGACGGCGTTGAGGCCGATCGGGTCCGCGGTGTCGGCGGTGACGGCGGCGGGGGCCTCGTACTGCATGAGGATGAGCGCGGCACCGGCGACGAGGGCGGTGGAGGCCGCCGCCATGCGTCGGCGGCGAGTGAGCCGGTGTTTGGGCATCGGGACTCTCCTGGGCTGGGAGCGGACGGGCGGACCGGCCCGGCGTCCGACACGCGGAGCGCCCCGGCGGCCGCCCTCCCACAAGGGCACCGCCGGGGCGCCAGGGGGCCCGGCTCCCGCCGGGGCGCGGGAGCCGGGAGTTCCATGGCCGGAGCCGGACGCGAGACCTGGGCCGGTGGGCCCGGGACACACCGCGCGCCGTACGCCGGGCGCGGCTCTCAGCTGTAGCTACGGACGGGCCGCGCCCCCCGGTTCACGTGCTCCCCGTCGGACTGGTCGTCAGGACCACCGGACAGGACCGGAGTTGACCACAGACCAGAAGCGGTTGAACCGGCGCCCGCACGGGGGGACGAGCGCCGGTGGCGGTACCGCCACCCTGGAGAACGGACGCGGCCCGCGCCGCGGTTCAGCGGTGCGGAGGATTTCCCGAGGTCAGCGCAGCGGCGGGGGCGCGGTCCGCGGCGGACCGTGCCGCCCCCGGACCCCGAGGGTCCGTCGTCAAGCTCCCGTCGTCCGCCCGGAGGGCCCGCGGGCGGGAGTTCGAGGGCGGACCTAAGCTCTGCCCCGTGACCACGACCTACGTACTGGACGGCACCCGGATCGCCACCCTCGAAGACTTCTGGCGCGAGATCGGCCAGGCCGTCAACGGCCCCGGGGGCTACTTCGGACGGAACCTCGACGCGTTCGCCGACTGCCTCTCCGGCGGCTTCGGCACCCCCGACGACGGGGACTTCCACGTCGAGTGGCGCGACCACGGGACGTCCCGGCGCGCCCTCGGCCACCCGGAGACGGCGCGTCAGCTCGAACTGCGCCTCGCCCGCTGCCACCCCTCGAACCGCCCGGCCGTCGCCGAGCAGCTCCGGGCCGCGCGCGCCGGGCAGGGCCCGACGGTGTTCGACTGGCTCGTCGAGATCTTCGAGGAACGCGCCCCCGGGGCCCTGCGACTGCGCTGAGTCATCCGGGTGGCGCAGCGTGACGGCGGCGTCCCGCCCTCGTTCTTCCGGGCATGACCACACTCGGCAGTCTGCGGCGCGTCGCCGCCACCACCCTGCTCCTGGCCTCCGTCGTCGTCCCCGCCGCCTCACCCGCCGCGGCCGCGCCCGCCCCGTCCGCCGTGCACCACGCGGCGGTCCGCGCTGTCATCGAACCCCCGCTGCCCGTCGAGGAGTTCCCGGCCCAGGTCGAGGAGGCGTGCGCCATCTGGCGGGGGCTCGACTGGCCGCAGGCCAATCGCCCGCTGGACTACCCGGCCGGCCCCGGCCTGGTGATCCGTGGCAGCAACGTCTACGGCAACCGCAGCGGCGACCTCCCCAAGGACGGCCGCTACCGCGAGTACGACGTCAACCCGCGCACCCCCGGCACCCACCGCGACGCCGAGCGCCTCGTCCGCGACCCCGGCACCCGGACCGTCTGGTACAGCGGGGACCACTACGCCAACTTCCGCGAGATCGGCTCGGGCTGCTCCTGACGGACGGCGCCGCCGCCCGGCCCCCGGGCGGCGGCGCACCGCACACCGCCCGCGCCGCCGAGGTGCGCTCGGCAACCCCGCCGACCAGAGTGGGACGGTGAGCATCCTCGTCCTGATCGAACCAGAACTCGTCCGCACCTCGGCGACCGGTGACACCACCGACTACGTCGAGAGCGTGCGCGCGGTACACGCGGCGCCGGACGCCCCGGAGGCGACCGGGACTCCCGGCGACGTGACCTTCTGCGGCATGGGAACCAGCCGGATGCGGCGGGACCCGTACCGGGCACCCGGGCCCGGCGCACCGTGGTACCCGCCGAAGTGGAGCGACAGGGTGTGCCCGCACTGCGACCGGGTGGCCCGCACCTGAGCCGGACGGGCCCGGCGGCGGCGTGCGCCTGCGGGCCCTACGGGCGTCGGACCGCGGCGCGGGCGGCTACGTCGCGGAGACCATGCCGCGGGCTTCGAGGATCGGGCGCAGGGCGCGGACGGCGTAGAAGCTGCGGGACTTGACGGTGCCGACCGGGACGCCGAGGACGGCGGCGGCCTCGGCCATCGAGCGGCCGTGCATGTGGAGCTCGACCAGGACGTCGCGGTGGTGCGGCTGCAGTTCGGCGAGCGCGATCGCCATGTCCTGGGCGGCGAGCACCTCGTCGTAGGGGTCGTGGGTGCCGGCGTGCTCCTCGGGGGCGTCGTCGGCGACCTCCTGGGCGCGGGCGGCCTGCATCCGGAAGTGGTCGATGGCGATCCGGCGGGCCACGGTGAACAGCCACGGGCGGCTGTACTCGGGGCCCCGGCGGATGGCCGCCGGGTTCTGCCAGGCGCGCAGCAGGGTCTCCTGGACGATGTCCTCGGCCTTGCCCCGGTCGCCGCTGGTGACGCGGAGCATCGCGCGCAGCAGGTAGCCGCCGTGCAGGCGGTACAGCTCGGCCAGGGTGTGCTGGTCGAGGGTGGGCCGGTCCGCGCGACTGACGGGGGTGTCCGGGGATCCCCCGGCTTCCCCGGTGTCCCGGTGGGTGTCCTCGGCGTGAGCGGTAGCGTCGATCACCACGGCGGTTTGAGCCCCTCGCAACGTCGGTACGTCGGGCAAGCCGCTGCGGCTGCCCCTCCCCCCTTGGCCGCACACGTTTCCAGCCACCGCCAACACCGGACCAACGCTCCTCCAACGAGGCTCCTGACGGGGCGTTGGCGGGCGGGCCGGCCGTCGCTACGGCGCGGTCCGGGAGCGCCGGCGGCCCGCCCGGAGCGCGGCCGCGGCGAGCGCGACCACCACGACCAGCGCGGCGGTCGCCCCGGCCAGTGCCGACGCCCGGGTGGCGGCGGTCCGGTCGGGCCGCGGCGGGACGGTCACCGGGTCGACGGCGGCCCGGGGTGCGCCGGTGACCGGCGGCTGGGCGGTCACGGCGGCCACCACGTCCACCGCGCCCCAGCCGACGGCCGGGTCGGGCAGCGCCGAACCCGGCCGGTAGGCGGTCGATTTCAGCCGCTCGACGACCTGCGCCGGCGTCCACCCGGGCTCCCGGGAGAGCAGCAGCGCCGCCGCTCCGGCGACCAGGGCGGCGGCTCCGCTCGGCCCCGAGAAGGTGTAGTGACCGCCGCCGGGCCCGGCCGCCTGGAGGCCCTCGCCGGGCGCGGCGAGGTCCACCCGGCCCCCCGCGGCGGCCGTGACTCCGGCGCCCGAGATGCCCGACCCCGCGTCACCGGAGGGCGCGCCGCCCGGGCCGATCGAGGCCACCGCGAGCACGCCGGGGTAGCCGGCCGGGTACACCGTGCCCTTCGCCGTCTGTCCGTCCGGTCCGGCCGGGGCGACCAGCAGCAGGCCCTTCGTCCCGGCGTACTCGACGGCTTCGGCGAGCGCCTGGCTGGGCGCCGGCGCCACGGATCCGACCACGGCCACCCGGGCACCGGCGTCGGCCGCCGCCCGGATGCCCTGGGCGAGCAGGTCCGCCGTGGTCGTCCCGGCGTCGTCGGTCACCCGGACGGCCAGCACCGTCGCCTCCGGGGCGATCCCGGCCGGTCCGCCGGCGGGCGGACGCCGGCCGGCCAGCAGGGTGGCGAGGAAGGTGCCGTGGCCCACGCAGTCCTGGCCGGAGTCGCCCTGGCCCTGCACCCGGGGGCCGAGCCGGAGCCGCCCGGCCAGCGCCCCGGAACCGGTGCCCGTGGACGCGTCGACCCCGGAGCCGAGCACGGCGACGGTCACCCCGGTGCCCCGGCCGCGCGGCCAGGCGGCCTCGGGCCGCAGGTACGTCTGGGCCCAGGGGGCCCGGTCGGTGGTCCGGGTGACCGGCTTGCGGCACCCGCTCTCCCGGACGTCGGAGAGGGTCTGGCTCATCGGCGGCAGCTCGGCCGACGCGGACGGCGTGGCGGAGGACGAGGGCGCCGGGGTGTCCGCCGCGGCCGGCACGGCGGGGGTCAGCAGGGCGACCGCGCCCAGCGCGGCCACCAGCGCGGCCCGGCGGTGTCGCCGGGGAACGGCCGGCCCCGCCGGGCCGGCCGTTCCCCGGTACCGCCTCAAACCGCGCTGCCCATCCGCTCCACCGCGATGTCCTGCGGCAGGAGCAGACTGAGCTCGGAGAGGTCGGCGAAGTCGAGCCGGCCGAGCCGGCCCGCCTGGCGGGTGATCATGCCCTCCAGGGCCTGCCGGGCGAAGCGCCCGTTGCCGAAGGTGCGGTCCCGGGGGACGGCCGCGAACAGCCGCTCCAGGGCCGCCAGGGTCTCCGGCGCGCAGGTGTAGCCGGCCTTGTCGGCGTGCCGGCCCACGATGGTGACGAGTTCGGCGTCGGTGTAGTGGCCGAAGTCGACCTGGCGGGAGAAGCGGGACGCCAGACCGGGGTTGGAGGACAGGAAGTGCTGCATCTCGTCCTCGTAGCCGGCGACGATCACCACCACCTCGTCCCGGTGGTCCTCCATCAGCTTCATCAGGGTGTCCACCGCCTCCTGCCCGAAGTCGCCGCCGTTGCCGTGGCGCGGCGTCAGCGTGTACGCCTCGTCGATGAACAGCACCCCGCCGCGGGCCCGGTCGAAGGCCTCCTTGGTGAGCTGCGCCGTGTGGCCGACGTAGCGGCCGACCAGGTCGGAGCGGGCGGTCTCGATCAGCTGGCCGCCCGGCAGCACGCCCAGCTCGGCGAGGAGCTGCCCGTACAGCCGGGCGACGGTGGTCTTGCCGGTACCGGGCGGGCCGGCGAAGACCAGGTGGTGACTGATGGTCGCGGTGGGCAGCCCGGCCTCCTCGCGCCGGCGGACCTGGCGGATCAGGTTGACGAGGTCCTCGACCTGTTCCTTGGCGGCGGGCAGGCCGACCATCGCGCGCAGCTCGGCGAGCAGCTCGGTGCCGTCCTTCCTGGCCGCCTGCGCGGGCTCCACCGGCGCGACGTCCTCGGGGACGAGCAGCGCCAGGTCCGCGTCGGAGATCTCGGGCTGGGTCGAGAGCCTGGTCGCCTGACGGTCCACCATCTCCTCGAACACCTTGCGGGCCGCCCGGCCGTTGCCGAAGTCCTCGCCCTTGGGCATCCGTTCGAAGAGCAGGGTGAGGGCCTCGCGGGCGCCGTCGGCCAGCTCGTAGCCGTGCCCGGCGGCGGCCCGCTCGACGATGGTGACCAGCTCGTCGACCGCGTAGTTGGCGAACTCCACGGTGCGGCTGAAGCGGGAGGCGAGGCCCGGGTTGGAGGCCAGGAAGTCGGTCATCTCGGCGGAGTAGCCGGCCACGATGACGACGATGTCCTCGCGGTGGTCCTCCATCAGCTTGACCAGGGTGTCGATCGCCTCGCGCCCGAAGTCCGGCCCGCTGCCGCCGGAGCCCGCCGAGAGCGTGTACGCCTCGTCGAGGAAGAGCACCCCGCCGAGCGCCGACTGGAACACCTCGGTGGTCTTGAGCGCGGTGCCGCCGATGATCGAGGCGACCAGGTCGGCGCGGGCCACCTCGGTCAGGTGGCCGCTGCGCAGCACACCCAGCTCGGCGAGGATGCTGCCGTAGAGCCGGGCGACGGTGGTCTTGCCGGTACCGGGCGGCCCGGCGAAGACCAGGTGGCGGCTCATCGGCAGGGCGGGCATGCCGGCGAGTTCCCGGCGCCGGGCCAGCTTGTTGAGGTTGACCAGGGTGGCGACCTGTTCCTTGACGCCGGCCAGGCCGACCAGAGACTCCAGCACCTCCAGCGGGCCGGCCTCGCCGGCCGGCTGCGCGGGCGCGCTCTCGGCGGCGGGCTCCCCGGCGGGTCCGTGGCCGGGGTCGGCGGCCGCTCCGGCCGGCTGCGCCGCCCGGGGGGCGGGCGCCGATCCGGTGGTGGCGGTGCCGTGCGCGTCCGGCAGGCCGTTCTCCTCGCTGACCAGCTCCTCCAGGGCGAGCCGCTCGCTCGGCTCGCTCTGGCGCAGGCCGGAGCCCCGGTTGCGGGAGAGCGTGCAGCCGGTCAGCCGGACCGCCTCGGTGGAGTCGGCCCGGACGCCGTCGCCGGTGTTCTCGGTCGCCGACAGCTGGACCAGCACGGCCCGCGCGCCGGCCCCGATCCGGACGCCGTGGCGGCGGTTGCCGGTCACCCGGACCCTGGTGCAGGTCAGTTCGGCGCCGTCCTCGGCCGTGATGCCGTCCTCGGCCGATCCGGACACCTCGCAGTCGCGCAGCGTCGCGGTGCCGACCCGGCCGAGCAGCACCCCGGAGCCCCCGGAGCCGCGCACCACGGTGGAGCCGACCCGGGTGTCCGCGCCGTCGGCGAACCGGAGGCCGACCCGGCCCGCGTCCAGCACCTCGCAGTTCTCCAACTGGCCGCGTCCGTCCCGGATCGCGGCCATGCCGTCGCCCTTGGCGCGGTGGACGGCGACCCGGCGCAGTCGCGGGTTGGCGCCGTCGGTGATCAGCACGCCGGTGCCGGCCACGTCCCGGACCTCCAGCCGGTCGAAGTCGGCGGAGCTGTCGCCGGTCAGTTCCACCCCGTCGGCGCCGCAGTCCCGGACGACGGTGCGGGCCAGTGTCGGGCCGGAGGACTCGCCCACCCAGATGCCGACGCCCTGCGCGCTGTCCACCTCGCAGTCCTCGAAGGTGCCGCGCGAGCGGGCCGTGACGTGGATGCCGTGGCCCGCCGTGCGGGAGGACCGGCAGCGGCGCAGCTGCGGGTCGGTGCCGGCGGCGAGCGCGATGCCGTGGCCGGAGGTCGCGGTGACGGTGCAGTCCTCCAGCACCACCTGGGCGGAGGAGCTGATGTAGACGCCGATCGTGGTGTCGCGGACGGTGGTGCGCACCAGCCGGGTGGTGCTGCGCTCCTCCAGGGCGATCCCGGGCTTGTCGGTGACCGAGATCTCGCAGCCCTCGAAGGTGCCCCGGGCGTCGCCGTTGGCGCAGATGCCGTTGCCGCGCGCGTCACGCAGCACGCAGTTGCGCAGCAGCGGGTTGGCGCGCTCGCCGATCACCACCGCGGAGCTGCCGAGGTGCTCGATCACGCAGTCCTCGATGACGCTGGTGCCGCTGGAGGTCTCGACGATGCCGGCGCCCGCCGGGTTGGTGACGCGGCACCCGCGCATCGCCAGGGTGCCGTCCCCGCGGGTCAGCAGGGCCGTCCAGGAGCTGCCGACCACTTCGCAGTCCTGGACGGCGGCCTGCCCGCGCGGCACGTCGATGGCGGGCATCTCCTCGTCCTGCCCCTGCAGGATCAGACCGGTCAGCTGCACCGCCTCGGCGGTCACCTGGACCACGCAGCCCCGCCGGGCGGTGATCCGGACGCTGCCCCGGGCCTCCGCGGCGGTGATGGTGACCAGCTTGCTGATCACCAGGTTCTCCTCGTACCGGCCGGGGCGTACCGAGATCACCGCCCCGCTGCGGGCCGCCGCCAGCGCGTCACCGATGGTGCGGTACCGGCCGTCCCGCTGCTCCGGGCACACCGTCAGCACATGGCGCGACATGGCGTGGCCTTCCTTTCGCTTGATCCGTCGATGACGTGGACCGGTCCGGCGACGAGCCGCACCGGTCCGGTGATGCCGCGGACCGGTCGGACGGTGGGCCCGACCGGTCCGGTGCCGCCCCGGATGCCCGTCAGCCGGTGCAGTCGGCGCGGACGGCGGCGGCCGCGTGGTGGGCCTTGTCGGCGTCGCCGCCCCAGTCGATGCCGCGGTCGTGCAGCATGACCGCGATCCGGCCGCCGCTCAGCGCGAAGGTGCCGCCGCTGACCCAGCTGCCCCGGGTCGCGGTCTGGTCGACCTTGAACTCGCCGATGGTGCCGCTGCCGGGCGAGGAGCTGTTCTGCACGGTGTAGTAGGTGGGCTTGCCGCCCACCATCTTGCGGTCGCTGCTGTTGGGCACGTAGACGGAGATCTTGCAGCTGCCACTGGTGACCGGACCCGTGGCGAAGGTCCACACCACCGAGTTGCCCTTGTCCTTGCCGTCGCCGCTCATCGGCACCGAGTCGTACTTGCCGTTGCAGCCCGAACCGGAGTAGCCCCCGGCCGAGTTGGTCGTCCAGCCGGTGGTGCCGTTGGTCCACTGGCCGTACTGGGCGTAGCTCGCGCCGGAGTTGCTGCAGCCGGTGCCGGCGACGGCGTTGAAGGTGGGCGCGGCGGCCTTCGGCGGGACGGGCGGCGGGGGCGCGGGCTGCTGGGGGTTCGGCTGCTGCGGGTTCGGCTGCTGCGCGCCGCCGCCGGTGCCACCGGTTCCGCCGCCGGTACCGCCGGTCCCGCTGGTGCCGCCGGTGCCGCTGGTGCCGCTGGTACCTCCGGTGCCGCCGGTGCCGCTGGTCCCCCCGGTGCCGCTGGTACCGCCGGTCCCGCCGGTGGCCGGCGGCTTGGTGCCCGGGGCGGGTGCGGTGCCGGGCCGGGAGAGCAGGTTGGTGTTGGGGGCCGGAGCCCCGCCGCTGTTCGGGGTGGTGCCGGTGTTCGGGGCCCCACCGGTGTTCGGGCCGGTGCCGGTGGTGCCCTCGGGCGTGCCCTCGGCGCCGGGGGCGGTCGGGGCGCCCGCGGTCTGGTCCGGGACCAGGGTCGGATCGGTGGTCGGCGCGCCGGAAGCGTTGGGATCGGTGGGCGCCGAGGAGGGCTCGGGGTCGCCGAGCTCCGGACCCTCGGCCAGCGGCAGGTCCGCCTGGCTCAGGCCGATGCCGTCACCCGCCCCGTCCTTCGCCGCCCGGTTGCCGTCGGTGATCAGGAACGGCAGGCCCATCAGCACCACACCGGCGGTGGCGGCGGCGACCAGCACCGGCCGCTTCAGCCGGGCCCGGCTGAAGCGGTCCGGGCGCCCGGCCGGCGCGGGGCCGGTCGGGTCCGACCCCGGCTCCGGGTCGGGGTCGGGCAGCGGCGCGAGCACCGGACCGGGCGCGGGGGGCGCGGCGGGCGGCGCCGCCGGAGGCACCGGGGCCGCGGCCGCCACCGGCCCGGTCGGCACGGCGGCGACCTGCCCGTACTGCGGCACGACCGGCGGCGGGGTGGCGGGCAGCACGGCGGCCGGTGGCACGACCGCCGCCGGTGGCGCGACCGCGGCGGGGGCGGCCGCGCCGGCCTCCTCCTCCATCTCCCAGGCCACCGAGGGCAGCTGAATGCTCGCCGCCCCGCCCTGAGCCCCGTTTCCACTTGTGCTCGTGCCCACCGCAGCTCCTCGGCTCCGCATGCAGTCCCTGTCGGCGGAACCGCCCGGCCGACAGGGCCACGGACGCTTCCACTCCGTACCTACGGCCCGGCCGGGCCCGGCGGTTCACCCGCGGCCCATCAGTGCCGAGAAGATGCTGTCCTCCGTCTCGTTCCTGGGCTCGGGCGGTGCGACCCGGAAGCCCCACACGGCGCCGGTGGTGGTGTTGCCGGAGAGGCGGACGACCACGTCCACGGCCCTGGGCACGGACCGCAGCTCGTCCCGGAGCATCCGCTCCAGATCGGCCCTGGTCCGGCGCACCCACTCGGCGGTCGGGGGCGAGGCCGGGTCCCCGGTCACCTCCAGCACGATCCGGGGGTCCTCCTCCCCGAGGGTGGCGAGCAGGTTCCGGATCTGCCGGGGCAGCCCGCTCCGGCCGTCGGCCCTCAGCGCGGCCTCGGTGAGACCGATCCGGTTCCGGTCCGGGACCGCGGCCGGCTCCGGCGCCGGGGTGTTCTCCGCGGCCGGCCGGGACAGCAGGGTGTCCAGCTGCTCGGCGGTCAGCACCCGCTCGCCCCCCGGGGTGGTGAGGGCGTCGACCGCCGTCCGGACCGCGCCCGTGCGCCCGGCGTCGTCCACCTGCTCACCGCGCATGAGCGTCCGGACGGTGTCGAGCACGGCGTGCTCCCCGCTCCCCTCCCCGGCCATCCGGACCAGCCGGGCCACGGCCGCGGCCCGGGCCGTGATCCGGCCTTCGGAGAGCCCGTCGCCGTCCTGGATCTCCTGCTCCGTGCCGGTCCGCAGGAAGCGGTCGCCGTAGAGCAGCCGGCCGACCCGCGCCGTGCGGAGCAGGTCCTCGTGGTCCGCCGGCCGCGTGGTGTCCCACCCGGCCGCCTCGGCGATGCGCTCCAGCCGGCGCGGATCCGCCTCCCTCGGCCGGACCTCGCCGTCGGGCGCGTCGCCGTGGAAGACCAGGTAGCCGTCACCGGGGATGGTGACGGGGGTGGTCTCCCGCTCGGGGATGTCGACCATGATCGGCACGACGGCCTTCTGCGTGCGGGGCTCCTTCGTCCCGTCGACGAAGGTCACCTCCACCTCGACGTGACCCTCGTACCGGGCCATCGTGGTGGGCACCTTGGCGTTGGCGAGCACCTGGCCGGCGGAGGCCGTCGAGGTCTCGCCCCGGCTCTGGTAGGCGAGGTCGACGTTGCCCGTCAGCCGGCCGGCGAAGTCGCCGCCCTTGCCCCAGCTGGGACCGGCCGTGAAGCGGCCGCCCGCCTGGAACGAGCGCTGCCCGACGTCACCGGCCCCGGCCGCGGCCCCGCCCGAGGGGCTCATCTCGGCGTTGGTGTCGGTGCGCTGGTACTCCAGGTCCCGGATGGTCAGCCGCACCTCCACTCCGGCGCCGCCGGTCAGCGCGACCGGGCCGATCGCGTAGGTGGCGAGCCCCACCTTCGACTTCGGCACGGCCGGCCCGCCCCCCTCGGCGGATTCCGGCGACCCGTCGGCGGGCCGGGCGGGCCGCTCGGCCTCCGGGTGGACCTGGGTGTTGAGGTGCCCGGCGAGACTGACCGGATCGACGATCCGCTCCACCGCGGCCTTGATCCGGCTCCAGTCACCCTTGCCGAAGTAGGACTTCCCGGCGGCGACCATGCCCCGCAGTCCCTCGGCGCCGCCCAGTGCGCGGACCACGTGCGAATCGGCCAGACCGCTGTCCCAGAGCGCGGCCGGCGGCCGGCGCACGGCCGTGTCCGCCGTGTCGAGGGCCCCGCGGGTGCGCCGGGGCCGGTCCGGCTGCTCCCGGTCCAGCCGGTCCCGCTCCCGCCGGATCTCCTCGACCGAGAAGGTGTTCGGATCGGGCGCGGGCCGGCGCGGCGGGCCGCCCGGCTCCTGGCCGGCCGCACTGCCCTCGTTGTTCTGCGTCACGGGGAGGGCCGGCCGGGTCTCCGCCCGGTCGACGAACGCCTCGATGCCGACCTTCCGCGTGAAGTAGCCGTAGGTCGTCCCGCCGAGCGCGGACCGGCGCTCGACGATGAAGTGCAGGGTCGCCTCACCGCCGAAGACGCTCCCGGGGATCTTGGCCTTGGTCGCGTTCCCCGCGCCCGTCCGGCTGCTGCGCTGCTCCTGGTGCTCGGCACCGGTCCCACCGCTGAGCGAGCCACCGAGGAAGTACGTACCGGGACTGCCCGCGACCGTGGCCGTGACGGTGTGGCCGGTGCCGCCACCGCCACCGGTCACCCCGTCCGCGGCGGTGTAGCCGTGCTCGACCTGCGCGCCGGTGTTGAACTCGGTCGTCTTGCTGGCACCGGTGTTCCGCAGACTGTCCAGGGACGCCCCGATCCGGATGGTGACCCCGCCGTCGCCGATCACCAGCTTGCGGCCCGACATCATCACCTTCAGCTGCTCGTGCAGGGTGTTCGGCGTGAGCACGTCCAGCAGCTTGTCGCGGAGGCCGGACCGGCCGCGCCCGTTCAGCCACTCGGCGGCCGTCTTCCCGTCGAAGAGCCGCTCGCCGGTCGCGGCCCGGCCGAGCAGGGATTCGCCGAAGCCCCTGGTGGTGTCCCCGCCGGGCGCCCTGCGGGCCGGGTCGAAGACATTGGTGATGTAGTCGGCGGAGCCCAGCACATGGGACTCCTCGATGCGCTGCGGCACCCTGACCGGCCGCGCATGGTTCTCACCGGTGTCCGACAGCTGCTCGTGCACGGGCCGGACCACGGTGGCGTGCGCCTCGACCGCACGCAGCTGTTCGGTGTGGCTCGGCATGCCCGGGACGCTGAGCCGCCGACTGGTGACCCGCACGTCGAAGATGACGTCGGTGGCGAGCACGTCGGCCGTCTCGGTCGCCTTGCCCCGGCTGGTCGTGCCGCCCGAGCTGTCGAGGGAGAAGCCGGTCGACGCGTCGTCCCGGCGCACGTATCCGGCGGTGATGTCCACCGGCGACGCCTTGCCCGTCCCGCCCACCCCGAACAGGGAGCGGTCCCGCTGGTCGTGGGAGACGCCGTGACCGATCTTGTTCTGGCTGCCGGCCTCGGACTCGAACTTGCCGATCGTCTCGACGGGCGTCGCCTCGCCCCGCAGGCGGCCCGAGACGGTGATCTCGGCCTCCCACGCCTTGCCGGCGACCTTCACCGTGACGTGGCCGCCCCGGCTGAGCTGTGAGAGCTCGGCCTGCAGGGCAGCGGGCCCGAGCCGCTCCGCGACGATCCGCGCGACGTCGGCGGGCAGCTTGCCGAACCTCTCCAGGTGCGCCGCCACCGCGGTGTTGACGGCGCCCGCCCCTTCCAGCCGGTGGACCACGTCCGAGGCACTCATCTCGGCGTACGGCACCCGCGGGGCGGTCGGCGCGACCGGGGCGGGCGTCTCCAGGGGCGCCGTGAAGGAGGCGCTCCGCTCCGCCTCGACCTGGTGCTCACCGGTCAGCCTGCGGTCCACGCTCAGCTCGGCGCGGACCGGCGCCGTGGCCGACACCGTCGACGTCCCCCTGGTCAGCGTCACGCTGAGCTGCACGGTGGAGTCGAAGATCTCCTGCGGGGCCGCGAACTTCCCGTTGCCGTAGACCTTGTCCGAGCTGCCGGCCCGGACCCCGGTCCGCAGCCGCTCCTGGCCGCCCGGGGTGACGAGACCCGCCCCCTGGCCCGCGGGGCCGACGTTCGCCTGCCCCTGGCCGACGCCGTGCCGGGACGCCACCCGGCGCTCCGAGCTGAACCTGCTGCTCTCGTTCTGCCGGGTGAGTTCGGCGCCGTCGCTCCCGCGCAGATGCGTCATCGTCCGCACCTCGGCCGTGACGGCGATGCCGATCCCCCGCTTCGCCAGGGCCGCCAGCGCGGCCGACATCTTCGACCGGTCGAAGGAGGCCAGCCCGAACTCCTCCCCGCGCGTCATCGCGGTGAGCCGCGAGGCCACCATCGGCTGGCTGACCAGCTGCATCACCTCTTCGCGGATCTCCGGCCACAGGTCCTTGAAGAATCCCGCGCCCTGTTCCTCCAGGTTCGCCCGCAGTTCCGCGACCGACACGACGTCACGGACGACGACGGTCGAGTCCAGCCCCCCGTTCTCGGCCGACCAGGCGGTCGTCAGGGGGCGGCGGACCGTCTCACCCACCGCGAGGTCCCGGTCTGGCAGGGTCAGATCCGCCGGCGCCTCCGCCCGGAAGAACCCCGGGCCGTGCCCGCCGGCGTTCGCCGCGCCCGCCGGCGGCGCGGTGCCGATCTCGCTCTGCGGGATGACGGTCCGGAACCCCACCGACTGCTCGACCTGCCCCAGGAAGGGCTTGCCGCCCCGCTTGACGACGACCTGGAGGTCGCTGATCCCCTCGAAGACGACCCCGGTCTCCTTGGTCTTGGTGGTCAGTCCGGTCTCCAGGGTGTGCCCGGAGATCCGCACCACGTCGGTGCCGCGCCGACCGCCCCCGGCGAGCGACATGCCGGCGTACTCGCCACCACCGCCCGCTCCGCCCTGGGCGTGCCAGAGCCCGCTCCTGACCTTCTGCTGCACGGTGGTCAGCTGGGCACCGGTGCCGACGTTGAACTCGGTGGAGTCGGCCTTCGTGGTGGAGACATGACGCATCTCCCGCACGGTGGCCGTCACTTCGGCCCAGAGGTCGGTACCGGGCACCCGGACGACGAGCGGATCCCCGGACATCATGCTCTTCAGTTCCTGGTGGAGCCGGGTGAAGTCCACCTCGGCCACCAGCCGGTCGGACAATGCCCTGAAGTGCTCGTCACCCAGCTTCGCCCGGTCCTCCGTCGACAGCTTGTCGAGGACGCCCTCCAGCAGCCGGCCGCGGCGCGTGGCCGGGCCGGCGTCGTTCGACGGCGCCACGGTGGTCGAGGTCGTCTCCGGTCCGGCCGGAGCCGGCCGGACCGCGGTCGAGCCGCTGCCGCCCACACCCGCGCCGCTGTCCTCGGCGGGCTGGAGGACCGCCATCTCGATGCCCTCCTCGCCGTGCGACGGCGCCGTGGCCCGGGGCGGGGCGGTCTCCCGCCCCGGCGGGAGCGCGGACACGGGCTGCTGGGCGAGGGCATGGACGTCCAGCAGGACGTGGGAGCCCCCGAGTCGCAGGCTCCTGCGCACCGCCTCGGGCGGCTGGTGGGTCCCCGCCGCCGAGGGCGCGAACGGCGCACCGCTCGCGTCCAGCGTCTCCCGCAGCGGGATGGCGACCTCCAGCGGGATCTCCAGCGGACGCGCGCCCCGCAGCGGCGACGTCCTGGCCGCCGGGCCGTAGGGCCGGCGGTACTCCACCGTCAGGTGCAGCGTCCCGTTGAAGACGGCACTGGGCTCAGCGGTCTTCGCGCGGGAGAAGGTCCGCCCGCCCAACGACAAGCTGTCCCCGCTGACCCAGTCCCACTGGTGGCCGGCCGCCCCGAAGAGCCGGAAGAACTTGGACAGTCCCTGCTGGGCCTGCACCCCGAGACCGGCCCGCCAGCGGCGACCCGACTCCGTGATCAGGTTCGACTGGCGGTCGGCACCGTTCTCGTACTCGAACTTCTCGTCCCGGCGCGCGTAGGTGAGCCCGTCGACCCGCGCGTGGATGGCGATCGTGCCGTCCCGGGCGTCCGTTCCCACCGGCACGTGGATGACGTGGCCCCGGGAGAGCGCGGTCAGCTCCGCCCGGAGACCGGCCGCGCTGAAGACCGTCTCGGCGAGCGTCTGCGCGAGCCGTGCGACCTGCTCCGGATCGCCGGGGGCGACCGCGGCGATCCTGGTCCTGATCTCCTCGACCAGATTGGCGTCCCGCAGGCCCAGGCCGGTGACCATGTGGGCGGCGGACAGCACCCCGTCCCGGCTGACCTGGACCGGTGGCCGGGGCGTCTGCGGGTCAGGGCCGGACTGTTGCTGGACCTGCTCGGTCAGCTGGGCCTGCTGTCGGGCCGCTTCCGCCTCCTGTTCCTGCTGGCGCCGAGCCTCTTCCTCGGCCTCACGATCCCGCTGCTCCTGCTGACGCCGAGCCTCCTCCTCAGCCTCACGATCCCGCTGCTCCTGCTGACGCCGAGCCTCCTCCTCGGCCTCACGATCCCGCTGCTCCTGCTGACGCCGAGCCTCCTCCTCAGCCTCACGATCCCGCTGCTCCTGCTGACGCCGAGCCTCCTCCTCCGC
>NZ_JBIVVS010000017.1:26932-51664 GCF_044768625.1 Kitasatospora sp. NPDC091207 | reverse complement strand
CTCCTCGGCCTCACGATCCCGCTGCTCCTGCTGACGCCGAGCCTCCTCCTCAGCCTCACGATCCCGCTGCTCCTGCTGACGCCGAGCCTCCTCCTCAGCCTCACGATCCCGCTGCTCCTGCTGACGCCGAGCCTCCTCCTCAGCCTCACGATCCCGCTGCTCCTGCTGACGCCGAGCCTCCTCACTCTGACGCTGCGCAGTCCGCTCCTGCTCCTGCTCCTGCTCCACCCGGCGCGAGGACGGAGCCCCGGAATCGGAATCGGCGTCGGACCTCGGCCGCTGCTCGGTCAGCGCGGTGTCGGCATGGGTGAAGTCACCGGGCCCGTGGCGCTCGACCACCACGACGTGACCGTCCTCGGGACCGAGAGCGATCATCGGCTCCCTGCTGCCGGGGGTGCGCCACCTGTCCAGCACCTCGATGCGCACACCGAGCGCGTGCGCGGTGATGGAGGCGAGCAGGTCGCCGGCATCGCTCCGGCCGCGCTCGGCCCAGTGCTCCACCGCGGTGAGCAGTTCCCCGTGGACCTCGTTCCACGGGCCGGGCTGCACGTCGAGCCGCCTCGCCCAGCGCTCGTAGATCCCGTAGGCCTCACGCGCCAGTTCGGGATCGTCACGCAGGCGTCGGTCGACGACATCCCGCAGCTCGGCCGCGGTCCGGCCGTGGAACGGGCCCGCCGCCTGGTCGCCGAGCGGTTCCCGGAACAGCTCGGGGGCGCCGGCGATGACCGCGTGCAGGACGGAGAGTCCGTCCCGCTCGGCTCCCCCGGAGCTGGTCGTCTCGGTGTGCGGGGGCGTGTGCAGGGGCGGCTCCGTCCCTACGGAGCCTTCCGACGACAGGGACGACGCGGACGACGAACTGGTCCGGACCCTGGCGATGGGGCGGGGTGGGGCCGTCCCGTCGCCGGCCGGTACGAACACCTGGGTGTCCGGTCCGGTCGACGTCCGGCTGCCCTGGTCCGTGTTGACGAACTGGAACGTGTGACCGCCTCCGGCTCCGTCCCCCGGCCCGGCCGGTCCGCCGGGTCCGGGCAGCCACTGGGTCCCGCCGTTGGCGGCGCCACCCAGCAAGGCGTCCAGGTCGAGGAACTCGTCCATCGCCGTGTCCCCGTCCGCGTCCTGGTGGGGCAGAGCGGCCGTCATGTCGACGTCGCCCGCTCCGCCGGCCTGGGGGGTGGCCGGAGGCAGCGGCATGTAGGCGGGCGCGTCCAGCCCCGTCTGGTCGGGGGACGGCCGGAACTCGACGAGCGTCCCGTTCCACAGGTCGCCCTCGATCCGCACGCCGCCGTACTCGCCCACCCAGCTGTACCCGTCCATCCCTTCCCACTTGGTCAGGCCGGGGCGCCCGGGGTTCAGCGGGTCCGGCGTGAGCACGCCGGCGCGGCGCGCCTGCAGGTACGCCTGGTCGGCCGCGTACGCCGCCTGCTCGGCCGTCCAGTGGGCGGGGAACATGGTCCGCCGGATCTCGGTGAGCGGTGCCAACCCGAGCTGGCCGGCCATGATGACGTCTTCCGGCCGAGCCGTCACCGGCTCGACGGTCTGGTAGGTGCCGTTGCGGTTCCGCCCACCGGGGACGTGCGTCGCGAGGGGCGACGGGTGCAGGTGTCCGCCGCTGCCGTCCGGCCCGCCGTTGCGCTCCGCCTGGTGGAAGCCGGCCCGCGGCGGCAGACCGGCCGGGTCGGTGCCGGTGGCCGGTGTCCGGCCCACGACCCCGTAGGCCCGGTCGATCGCCGCACCCAGGCTGCTGACGTGACTGACCGTCAGGGCTCCGGCCGGGTCGGCACCGTCGGGGAGCAGCCCGGGCCGGTCGGTGTGGAAGACGGCCTGGCCGATCTCGTGGGCGAGTTCGTGCGCGCTGCTGGACAGGTTCCAGCTGCGCACGCCGAGCTGCGCGCCGCCGGGATGGACGACGACGCTGTGATTCGCCGTGGCCGGATCGTCGGTGAAGACCACCGCGACCCGCAGCCGGTCACCGTTGGCCAGCCGGTGGCCGGTGTTGTAGATCTCCTGAACGCCGTGGGCCGCCCGGCCGCGCAGCTGCTCCAGGTGTCCGGCGGTGTTCGGGTCGTCCGGCCTCAGCAGTGAGGTGTCGAGGTGGATTCGCACGGTGGCCTCGGTCTCGGTTCCGCCGTCCGGCAGTTCGAACCGCTGCGCCGTGAAGGACCGGTCGCCGCCGGTGAACAGCCCGTTGGCGTCCAGGTCCACGAACGAACCGACCACCAGGTAGGGCTCACGTTCCCGCGGGGTCACCGTCCGGGACAAGGGGCTTCCGAGAGTCTGACCCGGGTCGCCCCAGATGTCGGTGATGACGCCGTTCTCCACCCGCACGTTCAGCCGCACGCCGAGGTACGTCCCGCGGTGGACGACCGGGGCCGGCGCCCCGGGGACGACCTCCCCCGTGGGCCGCGCGGGTGTGGAGGTGGTGAGCAGGCGCGCCGCGTAGCGACGGTCCTCCTGCGACCACTCGCGGGGAAGGCCGCGCCCGGCCTCGGCGGGCAGCACGGGCGCGAGGTCCGCCGTCCCGTCCGGCAGCACGGCCCGGTTCACCGTCGCCGGGCGGTCACCGGTGCCCGGCACGCCGGGCTCCCTCAGCGGGTCGGTGCCGGCCGGGAGGTCGACGCCGCCGACCCGGCGGATGTACCCGGACAGGTCTCCGCCGGAGCGGGCGAACAGCTCGGGCACGAGAGTGTCGAGCCCGACCGGCTGGTGGAGCTGTACGGAGGAGTGGGCCCCGTCCGGTGTGCCGGTGAACTCGATCCTCAGCCGGGTCAGCGTGCCGCCCGGCGCCAGGCCGCCGACCCCGGCGTCCACGGTCTGCTGCACGGCCGCCCGGTACGCCTCCACCTGCTGCGGGGACGTGTTCGGGGGGGCGGCCAGGTGCACCCTGACCGTCAGTTCGACGCCCATCTGCACGGTGTCGAAGGTGACCCACTCGACCGTTCCCCGGAGCGGCGGACGGTTCCCGCCGGGGAGTCCGTCGCCGTCGGGCAGCTGCATCTCCATCCGGCCGTTCGACTGCGGCGCGCCCTCGGCGGGCCACCGCGTGTGCCACGTCGCCAGGGGCTGCTCGGCGACCGGGCGGTGCGCCAGGTGCTGTCCGTCCCGGACGAGGCCCTCGATCAGCACGCCGTCGGCGAGCCCCGTCCAGTGGGTGGTTCCGTCCGCCCGGGTCTCGGTGTGGAAGCGGTTCCAGTAGGCGTCCCTCACCCGGTCGTGCAGGACGGAGGGCGTCCACGCCTCGGGGTAGAAGGTGTGCGGCTGGCCATCGGGGCGCCGCTGCCAACGGGTCGGCAGCTCCGCCATCGGCGAGCGCGGGTCGACCCGCGGGTCCAGGAACCAGAGGTGCGCCTGGTAGGTGCCGTTGGGGTTCTCCGTCAGCCGGTCGCCCCGGACCAGGCCGCGTTCACGGCCGGAGCCGGCGGCCGGGAAGTGGTGCGCGCCGGTCAGTGTCTGCCGGTCCCCGTAGCGGCCGAACTCCTCCACCCGGTAACTGAACTCACGCGGGGCGGCGGAACGCCACGGCAGGTAGGCGGGCGCCTCCAGTCCCCCTTGGTCGGCGGCGGGCCGGAACGACAGGAAGTTCTCGCCCGTCACCGCGCCGAGGCGGTCCCCTCCCCTCAGCTCGCCTTCGATCCGCACCCCGGCGTACTCGCCGGTCCAGTGGTACACGGCCGGCCCGAAGTCGTCCGGACGCAGGGTGACCGCGTTGGTGCGGCGCGCGTGCAGGTACGCCTGCTCGGCCGCGTACACCGCCTCCTCCGCCGTCCAGTGGCTCGGGAACATGGTCCGCGTCGGCCTGGTGCGGGGCGGGAGCACGGAGTCGTCCATCGCCCCGGGGGGCGGCGGAACCGCCGTGGTCCGGGGCGGGAGGTCGACGTCGCCGGCCCGGCCGGCGCTCCCCATCCGCCACCGCTCGGCCGGGCCCTCGACGGTGTACGTGCCGTTCCGGTGCTGCCCGCCCGGCAGCGGTTCGGGGCGGGGCCCCGGCGCACCGGGCGGCGGGGCGAGGTGGCCGCCGCCGCGGTCCGGCCCGTAGAGGGCGTGCTCGATCGTCCCGGCCGTGAACCGGGCACGCCTCGGCAGGCGCCCGGCCGGGGGCTGGGCACCGGACGCGCCCTGGGCACCCGCCGGGGGCTGGGTGCCGTCCGGCCGCGGCGCACCGGGCGGGTCGGCGACCGGCCGCAGGTGCCGGTCGACCACCGCGCCGATCGCGCGCAGGTTGCGCGGGGCCAGCACCTGGGTGCTGTCGTACGTGGTGGTACCGCCGAAGGGGTTCGCCTCGTCCAGCAGGTAGCGTCCCGAGGGGTCCTGCTGCTGGGCCGACATCAGATAGCCGTCGGTGTAGGCCGTCTCGCGCCGGACGCGCCCGGACGCCCGGTACTCGTCCGCGAGCCCGAGCACATGGCCGAGCTCGTGGGCGATCACGTTCGACTCCAGGCCCAGGTGCCAGAGCGCCATGTGCGGCCGGATCTCCCGGCCCGCGACCGCCACCGTGTGGTCCGCGTTCTCGCGGCTGTCGCTGAACGTGAGCTCGACCCGCAACTGGTCGCCGTTGGGCAGTCGCTGACCGAGGTTGTACGCGTCGTCGACGCCTTCCAGCGCGCGCCGCCGGAGCTCCGTCAGCCGCTGCTTCACCCCGGGGTCGGCGGTGTCCAGCCCCGTGGTGTCCAGGTGCACCGCCACGGAGAGCACCGTCCGGGTGTCGCCGTCGGCCAGTTCGACCCGTCGCGCCCGGTAGGCCTGGAAGTGCTGGCCGTCCATGCCCTGGCGCAGCGGGTCGTTCTGCGGCGGCCGCAGCGTCGCCTGTGCGAGTACCCGCGTCTCGGCCGGCTCCGGCCTGCCCGTCGCCGCTCCGGACCGCTGGTGCGCCTCACCCCAGAAGTCGGTGATGAGGCCGTTCTCCGTCCGGACGTTGAGCCGGACACCGGCGAACTCGCCCCGGTGGACCACCGGCGCCGCCAGGAAGAGGCCGTCGTCGCCCACCGCCCGGCCGGGCCGGTTCTGGGTGATCCAGTGCGCGGCGAACCTGCGCTCCCCGGCCGTCCACTCCTGCGGTAGGTGGCGGCCCGCGTCCGGCGCCGTGACGTCGAACCGGTCCGCGGGGGCGTCCGAGTGTCCGGCCACGAGGCGTGGTGCGCCGGCCGGGGCGGACCCCGGCAGGACCGCTGCCCGGTCCAGCGGGGGCAGGACCAGGGAGTCGGCGAGGTCCAGGGTCAGCTCGCGGGGCCCCCGGACGTCCAGGGTTTCGACGACGACGGCCAGCGGCCCTTCGAGCCGCGGCCCGTCCGGGCCGATCCGCACCGGCACGGCGGCCTCGTTCGGCCGGTCGGTGAACCTCAGCCGCACCTGGTGCAGACGGGCGTCGGCCTCCAGCCCGGGCAGGTCCGCCCACAGGCTCGCCATGAAGTCGTCGGCCCCCGGACGGATCCGGTCCTGGCCGGCCTCCACCGAGCGGTCGACCCGCCGGTCGAAGAGGCTCCGCAGGTTCTGCCGGGCCGCCGAAAGATCCCGGTCCGACATCCCCGCGGCGCCCTCCAGGTGCACCGTGACGGTGAGTTCGACGCCTTCCTGGCCGCTGCCGAACAGGACCCGCTGCACGCCCACCGGGTGTCCCCCGCCGGCGGCGTCGCCGCCGATCAGGGCGGTGGTCCGGGTGCCGCGCGCGACCACTCCGGAGTCGTCCCAGGAGTCGTACCGGCTGTGCGGCTGGTGATCGGCCGGCCGGTGGTACCGCACCGTCCCGTCGGGGGCGCTGACGCCCTCGATCCGCACACCGGCCGCCTCGCCGACCCAGTGCAGGCTCCGGCCGTCGGCGGACGGCGTCGACCTGAGCGGGTTGACGGACGCCTCCAGCACGTGGGCGGTGATGTCGAACCTGCTCCAGCTCTCCGGGTAGTACGCGTGGCCCGGCGCGTTCGCGTCCCGCTGGTTGCGGGACGGGAACCGGGTCAGCGACGAGGCCTGGTCGATGCCCGGCAGGGGCGTCCAGTCGTGCACCCGGCGGACCGCGTTGTGCTCGATCACCACCGGCGGGCCGGACCGGACCGGGTCCGGTGCGATCAACGGCGGTTCGCCGCCGATCACGAGCGCCTGCCAGCCGGGCCCGTACCCGTCGACGTCGAAGAGCCCGAGGGTCTCCTCGGCCCGTCCGGTGGTCAGCTCGTGAGCGGTGGCGGCGCTGCCGTCGTAGTGGTCGACCCCGTTGTGGTAGACGGTCACCGGGGTGCCGTCCAGCGGCCCGAAGCTGTTGCGCTCGGACCCGTCGTGGTTCAGCACGCGCAGGCGGACCCCGAGGGCCTGGGCCAGCGCGGGCGGGAGCATCTCGCCGCTGTCGCCGGCCCACCGGGTGTCCCACTGCCGGACGGTTTCGCGCAGGGTGGCGGCCTCCGCCTCCGTCACCCGGACCTGGTCCGACTGGAGGAACTCCTGGAAGTGGGCGGCGGTGCCGCGCGGCTGGGTCCCGACGAAGTCGGCGTACGGGGCCACCAGGTGGTCGGGCACCTGGGTGCCCCCCACGAGGAACAGGCGCGATCCGGCCACGATCCCGGGCGACAGCGCCGCGGCCGGCGTCCGGTCCAGGTAGTCGCCGACGGTGGCCCGCAGGCTCTCGGCGAGGAGGTCGGGCGTCGCGTCGGCGGCGACCGTCCTGCCCCGCTGGGCGAGCGCGTTGTGCACGGTGTTCGGGGCCGTGGCCGCGACCGCGCGCAGCAGGCAGAGGCCGTCCCCCGGGACCGGGACCAGCCGGGGCCGCGCGGCGGCGGCCTCCGCCGCGCTCAGCGGCAGGTGGGGAAGACCACCGTGCTCGCCGGGGAGCGGCACGGGCACGTCGAGCTGGGGCGGGAAGGTCTGGCCCGGCTCGCCCCTGACATCGGCGATCAGGCCGTTCTCCACCCGGACGTCGAGCCTGACACCGGCGTACTCGCCCCGGTGCACCCCGTCGGGGACACCGTGCCCGGCCGGCGGGGACAACTGCTCCAGCACCCGCACGGCCACGTGTCCGGCGTCGGCGGCGTTCCACTCGCGCGGCAGCCCGGCCGACGTGGCGGTCCACTCCGGGTGGGCGAGCGTCTGGTGCAGGGCTTCGGTGAGGCGGGGCCGGAGTTCGGCGCCGCCGACCAGCGGCACCACCGCGGGCGGCTGCTCACCGGGCCGCAGCGGGCCCGGCTCGCGCAGATCGGTGGGGCCGTGCAACGGGAAGGCCTCGGCCAGCACCGTGGTGAGCGGGTGTGCCTCCCGGACGAGCCGGCCGGCCTCGGTGAGGAAGGCGTCCCGGCCGCCGACGATCCCCAGGCCCCCGAGGAAGGCGGCCGGCGGGGTCGTGAGGGCGGGGTCGACCGGCACCGTGGTGTAGGCGTCGGCCGGGTCGTCGGTGAACTCCAGCCGCAGCCGGACGAGCATCTCCCGGTTGCCGTCCGGACGCTGGGCCGCGGCGTCGAGCCGCTCGAAGGCGTGCCGGTCGGCCAGGTCGACCAGGCGGTGCCGGGCCTGCTGGAGCTGCTCGTGCGTCATGCCGGCGGTGGGTTCGAGGTGCAGGCGGAGGGTCACTTCGAGGCCGTGCTGGCCGCTGTCGAAGAACACCCGCCGCGCCACCACCGGGCGGCCGCCGACCTGCAGCGGGGCCGGTTCGGCGTGGCCGACGACGTGGTGGTCGTCCCAGCGGCGCAGGGCGGGCGCCGGCTGGTCGGCGGTGGGCCGGTGGGCCAGGTGACGGCCGTCGCGGATCAGCCCCTCGATGCGGACGCCGTGGGACTCGCCGACCCAGTGGACGGTCCGGCCGTCCGGCAGCGTCACCCGGTTGAAGGCGTTGGCGTGCGCGGCGACCACCCGGCGGAGCACCTGCTCGGACTCCCAGCTCCGCGGGTACATCGTGCGTTCGGCCGTGTCGGCCGAGCGCTGCCAGCGGGACTCGAACTCCGCCATCGGCGAGCCCACCCGGACCCGGGGGTCGAGGAAGTGGGCCACGGCCCGGTACGTCCCGTTGTGCTCGGCCGGACCGGCGTCCACGAGCCGCACCCCGTGACGGCGCAGCAGCTCCTGCGGCGTGTGCCCGGTGGCGATGTCGGTCAGCTCGTGGTGGAGGCCGGTCAGCGTCTGGCGGTCGCCGTACCGGACGACGTCCTCGGCCCGCTGGCCGAAGGGCCCCGGCCGCATCGGCGGGGCGGGCACGAGGGGGCCGGGCACCAGACCGGTCTGGTCCTCCGAGGGACGGAAGGAGAGGAACTCGCGCCCCGGCTCGCTGCGGGCGGTCCGCACCTCGCCCTCGATCCGGACGCCCGCGTACTCACCGGTCCAACGGTGGGTGGCCCGCTCGGGGCCGTAGGTGCCCGGGGTCCCGTCCAGGGCGACGACGCGGTTGGTGCGGCGGGCGTCCAGGTAGGCCTGCTCGGCCGCGTAGACCGCGTCCTCCTCCGTCCAGTGCTCCGGGAAGAGGGTGCGGCGGCGGGGCTGTGCGGCGGCGGCGGCGGAGACGGAGACGGCGAGGTCTCCGGCCATGCCGGAGAGGTCGCCGCGAGGCCGGCCCGCGGCCGCCGGGTACTCGACGACCAGGGTGCCGTTGTCGTGCGTCCCGACGGTCCGGGTCGGGCGGACCCGCTCGGAGCCGGGCGGCGGCAGCAGATGGCCGCCGGGCTGCTGGGCGTCGCCGTACAGGGCGGAGCGGCGGGCCGCCAGGTCGAAGGCGGCCCGGGCCGGGAGGTCGCCGACGGCGGTGGTCCCGGCCGGCCACCGGCCGAGCGCACCGTCCACGGCCGTGTTGAGCTCGCGCAGGTGGCGCGGCGCCAGGGCCGCGGTGGCCCGGCCGCCGTCGTTGGGGATACCGGCGTCGACGTCGATGCCGAAGCGGCCGAACTCGTCCAGGTACTGGGCGGCCATCAGCCGGCCGTCGGTGTGCCGGGCCCAGTTGAAGCGGTCGACCCGGCGGTACTCGTCCGGAAGGCCCAGCCAGTGGCCCAGTTCGTGGGCGATCGACTGGCCCGGGAGGTCGTGCCGCCACTCCAGCATGTCGTCGCCGCCCGGGACGGGCCCGGGGTGGAGCACGACGGTGTGGTCCACCACTCCGTCGGCGGGGGCGACCTCGACGCGGACGATCAGCCGGTCGCCGCCGGGCAGCCGGTGGCCGACGTTGTAGACCTCGTCGACGCCTTGCTGGGCGCGCTGGGCGAGGTCGCGCACCGTCGCCGTGATGACGGCCGGGTCCTGGGCGAGCCGCGAGGTGTCGACGCCGACGCGCAGGACGAGCTCGGTGGCCCGCTCCCCGTCCGGCAGGAGGCCACGCCGCGCCTCGAAGGAACGCAGGGCACTGGCCGAGAAGACGCCCGACTCGGGCACGTTCTCCGGCCTCCCCAGGCGGGCCGTCAGGTAGCCCGCCTGCAACGAGGACTCCGGTGCGGCGCCGGCCGGGTTGGGGCCGAGGAAGTCGAAGTCGGCGAGGTCGAAGGCGCCGAGGTTGTTGGTGCCGAGGTCGAGACCGAAGAAGTCGAAGTCGGCGGCGTCCTCGAGGGCGTGGAGAACGTTGGCGTCCAGGGTGCCGAGGCCGGTGGTGTCCAGGGTGCCGGCGCCACCCAGGTCACCCAGGTCGCCGAGGAGAAGGGCCTGCAGCTGGTTCTCGGCGGACTGCTGCGCGGCGTCCGCCATGTCGATGTCGTCCTGGCCGGCCGCGAGGGGCATCGACTCGTCGACGTCCTGGCCGAAGTGGGCCTGCTGGTGCTGGCCGCCACTGCCGGAGGCCCCGGCACCCTGGCCGCCCGGCCGGTGGCTGTGGGAGGGCGACGCCTCGGTCATCTCGACGTCCGAGGAATCCGGGTGCGGTGTCCCGGGCGGCGTCTCGCCGTCGGGATCGTGCCGGTACTGGTCGATGAGCCCGTCCACGGCGCGCACCACGAACCACTCACCCCCGACCCGGCCGCTGTGGGTCGTGACGCCCGGCTGCTGCGGGTCCGGCACGCCCGGCTGGTTGGCGCGCACGTGGTGGGCGGCGTACCGGCCCAGCTCCCGGGACCAGCCCGCGGGCAGGGCCGGGTCCGCGTGCAGGAGGGCGGAGGGACCGAAGGACGCGTCGACGTCGCTCCGGAGGGCCCGCAACTGGTCGGTGGTGGGCGGGCGCTCGGCCGTCCCGGGCGTGCCGGGCTCGCGCAGCGGGTCGGCCGCGGCGGAGGGGTGCAGCCGCCAGCCGGTGGCCGGCGCCTCGTCGGCGAGGTCGCGGATGTAGCCGGGGATGTCCCCGTCCGCCGCCTCGATGAGGCGGGGCAGCAGCGCCTGGACGTCGATGTCGTCGTCGTGCGGGACGCGCAGGCTGGAGTGGGCCCCGGCCGGGTCGTCGGTGAACACCACCCGGAGCCGGACCAGCGGTTCGTCCCCGGTGGACAGGCTGTCGAGGTGCGCGTCCAGCGCCTCCTGCACCTCGGTCCGGTACCGGGCCCGCTCCTCGGGGGTCGAGCCCTCGGTGCGCAGGTGGACGGCGGCGGACAGCTCGATGCCCAGCTGGCCGCTCTCGAAGCGGACATGACGGATCGTCACCGGAATGTCGCTGTCGGGGGCGACGGTCGTGCGCCGCTCGGCCGACCGCGCCGCCACGGCGTCGTGACGCCACTCCGGGTGCGCCTGCTCCGGCTGGTGCGCCGTCGGGCGGTGGGCCAGGTGCCGGCCGTCCCGGGTGAGCCCCTCGATCTGCAGGGGCAGCGCCTCCCCGGGGATGTGCGCCAGGCCGACCCAGCGCTCGGTCCGGCCGTCCGGCAGCCGCTCGACGGTCGCGTCCCGGTGGGCCTCGTTCACCGCCTGCTCGACCCGGGAGGTCAGCCAGGTGTCGGGGTAGAAGGTGTGGGTCGCCCGGTCCGCGCGCCGGTACCAGTGGGACGGCAGTTCGGCCTCCGGGGAGCCCGCTTCCACCGTCGGGTCGAGGAACCAGACCGCCGCCCGGTAGGTGCCGTTGCCGTTGGTCTCCACCCGGTCGTCGACCTCGACGCCGTACCGGCGGGCGGACACCTCGGTCGGCCGGTGGTGGGCGCCGTCCATGGTCTGCCGGTCCCCGTACAGGGTCAGGTCGGCGATCCGCTGGTCGAACGGCTGGTCGGTCCGCCGGTGCGGCAGGTAGTCGGGCGTCTCCAGCCCGCGCTGGTCGTCCGCCGGGCGGAACGAGACGAACGACGAGCCCTGCAGCTCGCCCTCGATCCGGACGCCGCCGTACTGGCCGGTCCACCGGTGGCCGAGGCCGCTCTCGCGGATCCCGCCGTTGCGGCGGGCGTCGAGGTAGGCCTGCTCGGCCGCGTACACCGTCTGCTCGGTCGTCCAGTGCTCCGGGAACATCATCCGGGTCAGGCGGGACCGGCCGGGCGTGTTGTCGTCCGAGGCACGTCGCGGTGCCTCGAAGGACTCGTCCCCCAGGCCGACCGTGGTGCGGATCCGCGCCCGGTAGGTGCCGTTGAGGTTCTCCGAGCCCGGGACCGGCTCCGGCCGCTGCTGCGCGCCGCCCGGTCGCGGTGCGAGGTGGCCGGTCTCTCCCGGCCGGAGGCCGGACAGGGCCTCCTGGCGCGTCTCCAGGCGGAACAGCGCCCGGCGCGGCAGGCCGTCGGAGCCGAACCGGTCGGCGTTCGACCGGCCGTCCGCGTGCCAGGCGCCGTCGATGACGGTCCCGAGCTGGCGCAGGTTGCGCGGCTGCAGGAAGCGTTCCCGGTTCTCGCTGTCGCCGCCGAACGGGTTGTCCTGTTCGACCTGCACGCGGCCGGACGGGTCCCGGTACGTCCCGCCCATCAGACCGCCGTCCGGGTACACCGCACGCGCCCCGTGCTCGGCGTCGCGGTACTCGTCGGGCAGACCGAGCTGGTGCCCCAGTTCGTGGATGATGGTCGTCTCGGTGGTGTCCAGCGCCCAGGTGAGGTTGTCCTCCCGGATGGAGTCGGTGCGCACCTCGACCGTCACATGGGGGTCGTCGTCGGGGTCGACGAACTGCAGCCGCACGCGCAGCCGGTCGCCGTCGGGCAGCCGCTGGCCCTGGTTGAACAGGCGGTCGACGCCGTCGTGCGCCCGCTGCCGCAGGTCCTCCAGCCGCTGGGCGGATCCCGCGAGCGACAGGTCGACGTCCGCCACGTCCAGGGTCACCCGGATCGTCAGCAGGGTCTCGCGGTCACCGCCCGGCAGGTCGTTGCGGTGGATGTCGAAGCCCTGGTGGCGCTGGGTGCTCTCCAACTGGAGCTGGGCGTCGTGCAGCGGGACGACCCGGACCGGGGCGGCCTGGGCCCAGAAGTCGGTGATCCGGCCGTCCTCCAGCCGGATCTCGATCCGCTGCCCGGCGAACTCGCCGCGGTGGAACACCGTCCCCGTGCCGGCCGGGAGTTCGCCCCGGCGCGCGGCGTCGGCCATGATCCGGTCGGCCGCGTACCGGGTCTGCTCGACCGTCCAGGTCTCGGGCAGGCCGCGGCCCGCCCGGTCGGAGAGGTCCCGGGTGGGCCAGTGCGGGAACGCGTCCTCGGCGCCCGCCACCCGGTGGGCCCCCGGCGGGACCTCGACCGCCGCGGGCCGCTCCAGCAGGTACCCGGGGTGCCGCTCGGCCGGGGGCAGGACCAGGGCGTGGGCCGCCTCGTCCAGCCGCGGCGCGACGGCTTCGAGGCGGCGCTCCGCCCGCTCCATGCCCTGGGTGTTGACGCCGCGCAGGAACGGCGGCACCAGCTTCGTGGAGTCCGCGTGCCGGGCGGTCGGCATGTCGACCTGGAACGAGGCCGCCGCGGGGTCGTCGGTGAACCGCACGTCCACCCGGACCAGGCCCGGGAGGCCCACCTCGCGCCGCTCGATCAGGTCGACGAAGCCCACGATGAACCGGCGGACGTAGTCCTGGCGGCGCGCCAGCACCTCCGGCGCGGTCCCCTCCGGCACGCGCACGTGCACCCGGGTGACGGCCTCGAAGCCCTCCTGTCCGCTGTCGAACAGCACCCGCCGGACCGACTCGATCCCCAGCCGGCCCCGCCGGTCGGTCCCCTGGTTGTCCGAGCGGTGGACCACACCGTCCTCGCTCCACGCCCGGTAGGGCGCGTGCGGCTGGTCCGGCGTCGGGCGGTGCGTGAGCAGGGTCCCGGCCGCGTCCCTGGTCCCCTCGATCCGCACGCCGCCGGACTCGCCGACCCAGTGCGTGCGGCCGTCCGCCAGTGGCGTCTCCCGCAGCGGCAGCCGCGACGCGGCGCGCGCGTGCGCGAGGGCCGTGTCGGCCGTCCAGTCCCTCGGGTAGTAGACGTGCCCCGGGGCGTTCTCCGACCGGAGCCAGCTCGACGGGAAGTGGGCGAGCGGCGAACCCTCCTCGACGTGCGGCGACAGCGACCAGTCGTGGACCCGTACCGTCCCGTTGTGCTCCACCACCGGCTCCGGGCGCAGCGGTCGGTGTTCCGGGCGCAGCAGCCCGGCCGGGCTGCCGTCGTCGTGCCTCGGCCGGTGCCAGAGGCCGTCCAGGTCCAGGTGCAGCGAGGGGGCGGGTTCGGGAGCGGTGTGCGCGACCGGGGCCGGCGTCGGCTCGGGCTGCTGGACCGGCGTCGGCGCGTGCAGCATCTGCAGGTCCGGCCGCTCCGCCCGGGGGCGGGGCTGGCGCTGGGGCGCGAACTCCTGGTCCGGCGTCCCGTGGAAGTCGGTGATCTCACCGTTCGTCAGCTCGACCCGGAGCTCGGCGCCGGCGAAGCGCCCCACGGCCACGTCCGTCGTGCCCGGGGGGAGGTCGGCCTGCGCCGCGACCCTGCGCGCCGCGTGGCGCCGTTCCGCGGCCGTCCACTCCGGGGGCAGGCCGCGGCCCGCGTCGGCGGCCAGGCCGGCCGCGAAGGCCGGCGCGTCGGCCGGCACCACGTCCTCGCCGGCCTCCAGGCGGCTCACGGTGTCCGGGCGCTCGCCGGTGCCGGGGGTCACCGGCGGGCGCAGCGGCGCCGCCGGCGGGGCGTCGTCCCCGACGGTGCGGTGCTCCCAGGTGACCGGGTGGGCGGCGTCGAGCTCCGTGACGAGCCCGCGGAGGTTCCACAGTCGCGAGCGGAGGTTCGGCTCGAAGATGAAGTCGACGGTCGGCGACAGCGGCGGGAGCCCCGGGGTGACGTCCCCGGGCTCCACGAAGTCGAGCCTCACCCGGACCGCGGGGTCGCCGGGCTCCAGTGACTCCCGGACGTACCGGTCCGCGACCGCCTGGAGCTCGGCGCGCCGCTCGGGCGTCGCGTCGCCGGCCCGCACCTGGACGACCAGCTCGGTGCGCAGCGCGCCGTTGCCGAGCAGGTCGCGGCGGAAGGTGACGCCGGTGTGGTCGCCGTCCTGCTGCAGCGGGTGCCGCACGAGGGTTTCCAGCACCCCGGCGCGGTCACTGTTGCGGAACGGCTGCCAGCTGGTCGGCCGGTGGGCGAGGTGCTGGCCGTCGCGGACGATGCCCTCGATCCGGACGCCCCGGGACGTCCCGATCCAGTGCAGGCTCCCGTCCGGCAGCCGCGTCTCGTGCAGCCTGGCGCCGAAGGCCCGCTCCACCTGGTCGAGGAGCTGCTCGGGCCCCCACTCCCGGGGGTAGAACATCTGGCTCGGCTGGTCGGCGCGGCGGTGCTCCCGGGTCGGGAAGTCGCTCAGCGGCGCGTGCGGCGAGACCGTCGGGTCCAGGTACCAGACGGTCGCCCGGTAGGTGCCGTTGGGGTTCTCCGGCTGCGGCGGGCCGATCCGCAGGCCGTGATCGGCGGGCGCCGTCCCCGGCCTCTCGTGGTGGACGCCGGCGAGGGTGTGCCGGTCGCCGTAGCGGGCCAGGTCCTCGACCCGGTGGCCGAAGGCCTGCGCCTCCCTGGGCGCCAGCCAGGGCGGCGTGTCGAGCCCGTGCTGGTCGAGCGAGGGCCGGAACGAGGTGAACTCGCCGCCCCGGATCTCGCCCTCGATGCGCACCCCGGCGTACTCGCCGGTCCAGCGGTACGAGACGGGGCCGGTCTCGGTGACGCCGTCGGTCCGACGGGCGTCCAGGTAGGCCTGCTTCGCCGCGTACACCGCGTCGTCGGCCGTCCAGTGCTCGGGGAACATCATCCGCAGCGACCGGGAGTCGCGGCGCGCGTCCGGGGCGTCCGCCAACCGGTCGCCGAGCACCTCGCCGTCGGCCACCAGATAGGTGCCGTTGCGGTTGAGGGACCCGGGCAACGGCTCCGGCCGGGGCCGCTCGGAGCCCGCCGGCGGGGTCAGGTGCCCGCCCCGGCCGGCCTGTCCGTCGTGGAGCGCGGCCCGCCGGGTGTCCTCGTCGAAGGACGCCCGAGCCGGGAGTTCGCCGCGCTGGGACTGCCGGGGGGCGGTCCCGAGCAGCCCGTCGAGCACCGCGCCCAGCTCGTCCAGGTTGTGCGGCCGCAGCGCCACGGCGGGGTTGGCGGTCCGCTCCGCCTCCATGAGGGGGCGGTCCGCGTCGTACCAGACCCGGCCGCGCTGGTCGAGGGTGGGAGCGGTCATCAGGCCGCCCTCCGGGTAGACGGGCCGGGGCCCGGCCTCCGCGCGCCGGTACTCGTCCCCGAGGCCGAGCAGGTGGCCGATCTCGTGGCCGACCGTCCGCGGCGCGGAGTGCACGCCCCAGTTGCGCGCGCTCTCCTGCGGCTGGTCGAGCCGGACGTTGACGACGTGGTGGGCCTCCTCCTCGTGGGCGACGAACTGGACCGCGACCTCCAGCAGATCTCCGTTGGGCAGCCGCTGGCCGTGGTTGAAGACCTCCTGGACGCCCCTCTCCGCGGTGAGCTGCATCCGGTCGAGGTTGCGCGCCGTCTCGGTCGGGCTCGTGCCCAGGTCGACCGCCCGCGGATGGATCCGGACGGTCAGGACGGTCCTGGTGTCGCCGTCGGACGTCGCCACCCGCTGGGCCTCGTAGGCCTGGACGGACTGGGCCCGGAGGCCGGCGAGGAACGGGTCGGCGGGCGGACGGACCTCCGCCGTGGCCAGCACCCGCACGGGTGCCGGTGCCGGGGCCGCCGAGGCCTGGTCGCCGAGGCGCTGGCCGGGCGCGGCCCAGAAGTTCGTGATCTCCCCGCGCTCGACCAGCAGCTTGATGCCGACACCGGCGAACTCGCCGGTGAGGATCTCGGGTTCCGGACGGCCCCGGCCCTGGGCCCCCAGTTCCTGGAAGACCTGGTGGGCGGCGTACCGGGCCTCACCGTGGGACCACTGCGGCGGCAGGCCGAAGCCGCCGTGCTCCCAGGCGGCCGGGTCGAACGCGCGCCGGATCCGCGCCGGATCCTGGGCCGGGGGCGGCACGTCGACGGCGTCGAGCGTCGCCCCGTGGTTGTCGGCGGGGTCGCGCAGGCGGAGCAGGGGCGCGTACTCGGGGTCCATGTCGCGTCGCGCGGCACGGGTGGCCTCGGACACGGCGTCGACCAGGTCGGCGGCCCGGTCCGGGTGGAGCGCCGTCGGCAGGTGGCCGGTGAGGTTGGCCCCGTCCCCGGGGCGGACGGCCATGGTCCAGTCGGCGTCCCGCGGGTCCTCGGTGAAATGCAGTGACAGCGCCAGGCGCCGGTCTCCGGTGGGATCGTCGGGGTCCGTGTGGCCGCGGTACTCCTCGAAGTGCTGGTCGGCCGCGCGGGCCAGCTGCTCCCGGACGTGCTGGACCTGCCCGGGCGTCATCCCGTCGGCCGGCCGCAGCAGGACCCTGAGCGTGAGCTGGTGCACTTCCTGGCCGTTGTCGAAGAGGGCCCAGCGGGCGCCCGCCTCCAGGGCGGCGTCGAGCTGAACCGCCCGCTCGGACGACCGGAAGAGCGTGCGGGTCTGCCTCCAGTGCGGGTTGGCGTCGGGCTCCATCTCGGCCGGTCCGTGCGCCACGATCCGGTCGCCCTGGGAGATCCCGGCGATCGGCATCTCGCCGAAGGCACCGAACCAGCGCTCGCGGCCGCCCCCCAGGGGAACGTGGATGGCGTCGGGGCCGGCCTCGGCCGTGGCGGCCACGCGGCCGGCCTGCCCGGGCGTCCAGCCCTCGGGGTAGAGCAGATGGCCCTCCCGGGAGGGGCGCCAACGCGACGGGAAACGGGCCAACGGGGCCCCGGGCTCCACGGCCCGGTCGAGTTCGAGGACATTCGCCCGACGAGTTCCGAGCTCGTTCGTATCCGGAGCTTCCGGAAGCCGCACCCCCCGGCGCCCCCCGCCCGGCAGGGCGCCGGCGTGGGGGGACCGGTCGGGGCCGGACCCGGTCGTCGTCAGGTCCTGCTGTCCGGTGGACGGACGGAATGCGACGAACGTGCCCGTACTGCCCGCGCCCGCCAGCTCGCCCTCGATCCGGACGCCGTCGTACTCGCCCTGCCAGTGGCGGACACCTCTCCCGTCGTCCACGACCCCACCCGTGCGGCGGGCGTGCAGATACGCCTGCTCGGCCGCGTACACGGCACGCTCGGCCGTCCAGTGGGCCGGGAACAGGGTGCTCACCTCGCCCTCCGCCGTCCGGACCAGCACGGTGCCGTTGGCGTGACGCCCCAGCACCCGGTCCGCGCCGGTCGCCTCCGGGCCGAGGCCCGCCGGCAGGTGGCCCGGCCCCCCGGCGTCACCGGTCAGCGCACGGTCGCGTACCGCCTGCTCGAACACCGCCCTGGGCGGCAGGGGCAGCGAGTCGCTCTGGAAGGTCCCGCCCGACGCGTCGTCCGCGACGCGGCCGAGCGCGCGCAGCCGTTCCGGCGCCAGCACCGGGACGATACGGCCCGACCCGCCGCCGGTGTGCACCTCGAACGGCAGGTCCACGGCCCGGCCCAGCTGGCGGACCAACTGCTCCTGGGAGATGCCCAGATGCCAGTTCCGGTCGTTCTGCCGGACGCTGTCGTCGTGCAGCCGCACCGTGCGGTGGGCGGTGTCCGCGTTCTCGACGAACTCCACCCGCACCCGCAGCAGGCTTCCGTCGGGCAGCCGGTGGCCGGTGTTGAACTGCGCGGCACCCGCCCTGACCCGGTCCTCCAGCGCGTTCAGCGCGGCCGTCCGGTCGATCGGCTCGCCCTCCGCGTCGTGCGTCCGCAGGGCCGAGCGGTCCAGGTGGGTGCGCAGGACGAGGACGGTGGCGTCCTCGCCGTCGGCCAGGACCCCGCGCCGCAGCTGGACCCGCCGCTGCGCGGCGCCTTCACCGCCCAGGGTGACCTCGACCGCGGTGTGGCCCGGCGCCAGCCCGGTGGCGCGCTGATGGCCCAGCGGAGACGAGACGCCGGGCGACTCCGAGGACGAGGAGGACGAGGAGGACGAGGACGAGGAGAACTCGCCCGCCGTGTCGCCCGGGTGCCGGGGGGCCTGGGGCGCCTGCGTCGGCTCGGGGACCGGGAGGGTGTGCTGGGGCGGGAACGTCTGGCCGGGCAGACCGCGGAAGTCCACGACCCGGCCGCTCTCGGTCCAGACCTCCATTCTGACCCCGTGGAACGAACCCTCGTGGATCAGCCGGGCCGGGTTGGCCAGGTCCGACCGCCGGCTCCCGCTCCCCATCACCTGGGCCGCCGCGGCCATGCCCTCGGTCCGCGTCCACGCGGAGGGCAGACCTCGGCCTACGGTCTCCGGAAGCGGCTGGACGAAGCCCATGCTGAGCATCGCTTCCGATTCCGCCATCCGGCTGACGGTCGCGGGGCGTTCACCCGTCCCGGGCGTGCCGGGCTCCTGCAGCGGGGGCGCCACCGGACGCGGGCGCGTGGCACCCGGGCCGGCGGTCCAGCCGGCCCTCGGGGCGTCGTCGCCGAGCGAGCGGGCGAGCTCCGGGAAGGGGCGGCCGGGGGCATCGACCAGCTCGGGCAGGAACCTCCGCAGGTCGAGGACGTCCGTGTCGGCGTCCCTGCGGATCACCGTGCTGCTGTGGGCACCGTCGGCGTCGGCGGCGAACTCGACGATCAGCCGCACCGGCGTTCCGCCGGCGGTGTTCTGGGCGCGCGCGTAGGCGTCGGCCGCCCGCTCCAAGTCCCGCCGGACCCTGTGGACGCGCGCGGGGTCGGTGCCCGCCTCGAAGCTCAGGTGGACCCTGGCCGTGAGTTCGACACCCTCCTGCCCGCTGTCGAACCGGGCGTGCCGGACGGTCACCTCGTGGCCGCCGGGGCCGGTCTCCACCCGGGCCGACGCGGACAGCGCGACCACGTGCTCCTGGCTCCAGTGGGTGAGCGGCTGCTCGACGGTCGGCCGGTGGACCAGGTGGATCCCGTTCCGGGTGATCCCCTCGATCCGGACACCGTCCGCCTCGCCCACCCAGTGCTCGGTCGAGCCGGGACGGGGCCGGGGGCCGATCGACGCCGCGTGCGCGGCGTCGACGGCGGCCAGGACACGGCCCCGGTCCCAGGCCGTGGGGTACATCGTGTGCGCGGTCCCGTCGGGCCGGCGGTGCCAGCGCGAGTCGAAGTTCGCCAGCGGGGCGCCGGGGGACACGGTGGGGTCCAGGAACCAGACCTGGGCCTGGTAGGTGCCGTTCTCGTTGACCTCCCCGACCCTGCGCACCTCGATGCCGTGGGCCTGGGCGGACGACGGGGCCGGCGGGGCGGGTGCGGCCGGCGGGGCCGGTACGTGGTGGACGCCGGTGAGGGTCTGCCGGTCACCGAACCAGCCGTGCGCCTCCGCCCCCAGGCCGAAGAGCCGGTTCGCGGGCCGCATCGGCTCGTGGGTCGGGGTGACCAGGCCGGCCTGGTCCTCGGACGGCCGGAAGGAGGTGAAGTGACCGTTCGTCACCTCGCCCTCGATCCGCACGCCGCCGTACTCGCCGACCCAGTGGTAGGAGGCACCGTTCTCGGTGACCCGGCCGGTGCGGCGGGCCGTGTGGTAGGCCTGCTCGGCCGCGTAGACGGCGTCGTCCGCCGACCAGTGCTCGGGGAACATCGTCCGCCGCCGGGGGCGGGACCCGGCCGCGAGATCGCCGGCCGCGCTGCTGGTGGCCCTCGGCTCGGCGCCCGGAAGGTCGACCACGAAGGTGCCGTTGCGGTTGACCGGTCCCACCCGCTCCGGGCGGGGCCGGTCCGAGGCGGGCCCCGGGTACAGGTGGCCGCCGGTGGCGCCTCCGTCGCCGTGGAGGGCCGTGCGGCGGGCCGCCTCGTCGAAGCCGGCCCGGAGCGGCACCGCGTCTCGGGCATCCGGACGGATCGGCACGTGGAGCGCCGAGTCGACGACGGCGCCGAGGTCCCGGAGGTAGCGCGGCGGCAGGCCGAGCGGGACCCGCTGGTCGACGGACCGGCCATCGTGGTCCTGGTCCGACAGGAACAGGCCGAACCTGTCCAGGTGGTTGGAGGCCATGAGCGAGCCGTCCTCGTACACGGGCCGCGGGCCGAACCGGGCCTCGCGGTACTCGTCGGGCAGGCCCATGGCGTGTCCGAGCTCGTGGGCGAGCGTCAGCTCGTCGGTCGCCAGGCTCCAGTCGCTCAGGGACTCCCGGTCGTAGGTGCGGTGGATGACAGCGGTGTGGTGGGCCTCCTCCGGGCTGTCCACGAACTCCATCCGCACGTGCAGCAGATCACCGTTCGGAAGTCGCTGGGCCCGGTTGAACTGCTCGCCGACCCCGCGACTCGCCCTGTCCCGCAGCTCGGCCAACCCGGTACGGGTGGGCTCGTCCAGACCCCCTCCGGCCGAGGACTCCAGCCCCGAGGTGTCCAGGTACAGCCGCAGCGTCAGCACGGTCTGGGTGTCCCCGTCGGGGAGTTCGACGCGCGTGGCCTCGAAGGACTGCCAGCGGCGGCCCGACAGCCGCTGTTCGAAGGCGTCCTCCGGCGGGCGGACCTCGGCGGTGCCGAGGACGCGGCGCGGGCCGGGTTCCACGGTGTGCTGCGCGGATCCGTCACCCGTGCGGGTGCCCCAGAAGTCGGTGATCCGGCCGTTCTCGACCCGAACACCGATCTCGACGCCCGCGAAGGTCCGCAGGCGGACCGGCGGGCTCACCGCGGCGGTCGCCAGGAGGTCCGGGCGGCCGCCCTCTGTGGACCGCGCGACCTGTTCGGCCGCGTACCGGGCCTCCTCGGCCGTCCACTCCGGCGGAAGCCCCCGGTGCGGCTTGTCCCAGGCCTCGGCGGTGAAGGACTCCCGCAGGCGGGGCAGCAGCGCCGTCATGGCGTCCGTGGTCGGGGGCAGCGGCTGGTCCGGACGGACCACGCCGGGCTCACGCAGGCTGCCGGGCACCGGATCCGGGAGGGCGGCCACGCCCATGGTGTGCGGCACGTGCGGGTCCGGCTGCGTGTCGGTCGGCCGGTGGGTGAGGATCTGGCCGTCCCGGCTGATCCCCTCGATCCGGACGCCGTAGGCCTCGCCGACCCAGTGCACCGTCCGGCCGTCGGCCAGCACCACCTGCCGGGTAGGACCGTTGGCCGCCTCGTACGCCGCGTATCCGGTCTGCACGGCCGTCCAGCCGTCCGGGTAGCGCATCGGCGCCGGGGCGTCGGCCGGCCGGTGCCAGCGGCTGGGGAACACGGCCAGGGGCGAGTCCGACGGCAGGGCCGGGTCCAGGAACCAGACCTCGCCGCGCCCGGTGCGGTTGGCGTTCATGGTCGCCGTGTCCACCGGGGCGGTCTGGACACCGAGCCTGTTCCCCACCGCGTAGTCGACGCCGTGGTGGACGCCGGTCATGGTCCGCCGGTCGCCGTACTCGGCCATGCGTTCGGGCCCGCCGGCTCGGGCGGTCCCGGGCCGGTTCGGCGCGTACGCCGGGGCGGTCAACCCGTTCTGGTCGGTCGAGGGGCGGAAGGAGGTGATCAGGCCGTCCTCCTGGCTCCCCAGGATCCGCACCCCCGCGTACACGCCCGCCCAGCGGCGGTCGGTCGGCTGCAGGCCGCGGGACACCGCGTCGAGATGTGCCTGCTCGGCCGCGTACACGGCCTCGTCCGCCGTCCAGTGCGCCGGGAAGAACGTCACGTCCGTCATTCCGTCGTCCGCCTGCTGGCGCAGAGTGTGGTTGGGGTTCTGCTCGTACTGCATGGTCGGGTCGGCCGCCCGCAGCTCGGCAGTCAGCGGACGGCCGATCCGGCCCTCCGGCCCGTACAGCGAGGCGTCACGGACCTGTGGCGCGATGCCGGGGCGCGGCGCCGGGGCACCGCCCTCCGGCCCGGCCGGCGGGGCGAACGCGCCGTCGACGGCGGCGCCCACCTCGCGCAGGCCGCGCACGACCGGGCCCGGCACGCCGCGGCGCCCGCCGAGGACGCTCTCCCCGTGGACCTCCCGGTGCGCGTCCCGCAGGCCGAGGGCGTGGCCGAGCTCGTGGGCCAGCACCTCGCGGCTCACCCGCAGGCCCCAGTTGGCGCCGTCCTGGCGGACGGTGCCGGCGTGCAGCTTGACGGTGTGGTGGGCGGCTTCGGGCGTGGCGACGAACTCGACCCGGACCCGGAGCACGCTGCCGTCCGGCAACCGGTGGCCGGTGTTGTAGGCGTCGGCCAGCGCGGCCCCGGCCCTCGTGCGCAGGGCCTCCACGGCACGGTCGGACCGCGCGGGCAGCCCCGCGGTGTCCAGGTGGGTCCGCAGCACGAGCTCGGTCGCCCGGGTGCCGTCCGGCAGGGTGCCGCGCCGGGCCTCGAACGGCCGTGCCGCAGCGGTGTCCTGGGCCCCGGCGGGACGGTGGACGTCCGCCGTGGTGTAGTCCGCCGCCAGGTACGAGCCGGGCGGCACGGGCACCACGTTCTGCCCCTCGCCGGCGTGCGGCGGGATGACGGTGGGCGTCAGCGGGGCGGGGGTGTCCCCGGGAGCGGGGGTGTGGTCGACCGGCACGAGGACCGGCGTCGCGGCCGACTGGTCGGCGGACTCGGTGGGCATGCGTCGCGTCAGCGGCGTCAGCTCGTCCGGCGTCCGGGGCGGCGTCGGCAGTGGCGGCTCGTCACCCGGGGTGCGGCGGTCCCGGGTGGGCTCCTGACCCATCAGGATCGACGCGATGTTCTCGGTCTGCCGCGCGGGCCCGGCTCGCAGCGGCCCCTCGGTGGGCAGCGGCTCCTGCGCAGGGTGGCGCCCGTTGGCATCGGGGTCGCCCGGGGGACGCGGGGTCGGCGCGTGCGGCGGCGGGGGGACCGGGGCGGTGCGGTCGGACGAGGCGGTGGGAACGGGTGCCGGACGGCTCACGTCCTGGTGCCCGGCGGTGGTCGACGCCGTGGCGGTCGGCGTCGCCTGCGTCCGCGGCGGGGTGTGCTCGTTCGACGCCTCCGTCCGGTGCTGGACCGGCGGCAGGTCGGTGGCGGACTGGGTGGCCCGCGGCGTCGGCCTGCCGGGCGTGCCGTTGTTCGGGGCGTCCTGCTTCGGCGCGCCCTGCTTCGGGGCGTCCTGCTTCGGGGCGTCGTGCTTCGGCCCGACCGAGGTGTCCTCCTGCGACTGGACCTTGACCGGTGCGGCCGGCCCGTCGGCGCGGTTCTGGGCCGGGGGCTTCGTCGGCTCGTCGGACCGGCCGGTGGCCGGCGGCACGTGCTCGTCCCCGCCGGAGGTCCGCGGCGGCTTCGCCGCCGGGGGTACGGCGTGGGCGCCCGCACCGTCGAGTCCCTCGCCCAGGAAGTGCAGGGCGGCCAGGCCCAACGGCTCGTGTTCGGCACGCTCGTGCGCGAGGAAGTCCGTGTAGTGCAGCATCGACTGCATCAACACCGCGACCTCGGCGTCCGCCTCGGGGGAGGTGTTCTTCACCCCCGAGACGTGGCTGATGGCGTTCGCGTAGTCCTCCAGCGAGGCGCCGTGGAGCTTGGCGAAGTTGAAGGCGTCCGGGTGGCCCATCCGGGGCACCGGGTACGGGACGACCTTGCCGGACGCCAGGCAGGCCAGGGCCGCGAAGTTGATCGGGTGGTACAGCGGGAAGTACTTGCTCGCCCCGTCATCCACGGCCTGCCGCTGGGTGTCCTGGACCCAGCGGCTGTACTTCTGCATCAGGGGCGCGGCACCGAGGTGCATGACGTGACCCATCATCCCGGTCATCATGCCGCCGACGAAGCTCCCGCCCGTGACGGTGAACTCGTGGTTCTCCCCGAAGGTGAGGTTGTAGGTCCCCTCGGTGAGCACGTTCTGCACACCGCTCTTGATGTACCCGCCGATGGCCACCCCGAGGGAGTGCATCCTGTTCCCGGTCGGCATGTTCTCGACGAGCTTCGGCAGGTGCTCGGTCAGCAGCTCCCTGACCTCGCGGCTGGAGAGCTTGTCCGCGGCCTCGTGCGAGAAGACCGCCTCCAGCGCACCCTTCAACCCGGCACGCGCCTCCACGTTGCCACCCCAGTGCGAGGCGAAGGCCTGGCCGAACTCGCGCCCCAGCACCCCGGCGGCCTCCTTGCCCCCGACGACCTGGCCGAGGTGCTTCGTGAAGACCTTCTCCATCTCATCGACGAAGATCTCGGAGAGCGTGCCCTTCCCGGTCTTCCCGAAGCCGTGCTGGAGCTGCTCGGTGGCCGCCTCCATCAGGCTGCCGAGGTCGCGGGTGAACGCCTTGGCCTGTGCCTTCGAGAGGGTGTGCTCGGCGGCCTCCTTGGCGGCCTTCTCCGCCGCCTTCTCGGCCGACGTGGTGGCGGCTTCCTTGGCGGCCTTCTCGGCGGCCTTCTCGGCCGTCGTGGCGGCGGCCTCCTTCGCCGTCTTCTCCGCCGCCTTCTCGGCCGACGTGGCGGCGGCCTCCTTGGCGGCCTTCTCGGCGGCCTTCTCGGCCGTCGTGGCGGCGGCCTCCTTCGCCGTCTTCTCCGCCGCCTTCTCGGCCGTCGTGGCGGCGGCCTCCTTGGCCGCCTTCTTCGCCGCCGCCCCCGCCGACTCGGTGACGACCTCCTTCGCCGCCTTCTTCGCCGCCGCCCCCGCCGACTCGGTGACGACCTCCTTCGCCGCCTTCTTCGCCGCCGCCCCCGCCGACTCGGTGACGACCTCCTTCGC
>NZ_JBIVVS010000017.1:7038-26837 GCF_044768625.1 Kitasatospora sp. NPDC091207 | reverse complement strand
TTCGCCGCCTTCTTGGTCACCGCCCCGAGCGAACCGGTGATCCCCTCCTTCTCGGCCGCCTTGGTGGCCGCCTCCAGCACGCCCTTGAGGCCCTGGAGGTCCCCCTTGATCAGGTAGGTGCTGAGCTTGTCCGCCAGCAGCCGGCCGCCGCTCTTGCCGAGCAGTCGGCCGAGCAGCTTGCCCAGGCCCATGCCGAAGAGCTCCAGCGGGCCGCCGAGGACACCGCCGATGAGGCCGAAGAGGGCCGCCTGCTTGGTGTACTCCTTGTCGACGTGGTCGCGGTTGCCCTGTCCGATCTGCAGGTGCTGGATGATCCCGTCCATCAGCAGACCGCCCACGATGCCCGAGAAGGTGTGCATCGCGATGGTCTTGAGCAGGTACTTCATCAGCGCCGTGAGCGCGACCTTGGTGAGCAGCTTCCTGAGCACCAGCCCGGACAGGCTGGTGCCGAAGCTGAACGGCGCCCAGAAGATCGCCAGCGCGATCTCGACCATCAGCTGGACCAGTTGGGCGATGGCCATCCACTTGGTGTACTCGACCGCGTTGGCCACGTCACCGGCGCAGTCGGCCAGTGCCTTGGCGGTCTTGGCCGCCGCCCCGACGTAGTCGTCCCCGCCACCTTCGGCCTTGCCGACGAACGAGTTCAGCTGCCAGATGAACGACGTGGCGGCCTGGCCCTCCATGTGGCCCTTGCAGTCCTTCGCCACCTTGATGATCAGGTCGCGCAGTTCGGGCAGTTCCGTGGACAGCAGCTCGTAGCTGTCCCGCAGCTCGCGCAGGTCTCCCTCCTTCACCTCCGGCCAGGGCATGCCGGTGATGATGGTGAAGAACCGTGCTGTCGAGGCGTTGACCTCGATCGACGAGTGGGGCACGTGCTGCCTGCCGTTCCGGTCGTTCCAGGGGCGCCTGCGCGCCGTCACTGCTTGTCAGGGGTCCTGCGGCCGCTTCCTCCACACACCCGCGGAGGGGCCCGGAGGTCCGGCGTCAGATCCCGTTGGCGATGTCGTGGGAGTGGTCGTTGGCCCGGTCGAGCGCCTCGGCCAGCACCTCCCCGTTCTGGCCGACCGAGCCCATCGTGCCCTTGATCTTGAGGATCAGGTCGTACAGGTTCTTGGTGCCGTCGTCGACCTGCGCGTGGTACTGCTTGCCGATCTCGTCGTTGCCGCCGACCTGCAGATTCGCGGCATTGATGGTCTCGACGTGGTGCAGGACCTTGTCGACCATGTCCTTCAGCTCGAAGAACTCGCCGAACTTCTGCTTGAGTTCGGCGGTCTTCGCGGTGGTACTAGCCATGGAACTCCTCCTGGCGGCCCGTCTTCTTCTTCTGGTCCTCGGGCTCGTAGCCCGGGCGCATGGCCCAGAGCGGTTCGAGGATCTCGTCCAGCTCGGTGCCGCCGGTCATGGAGAGCCGCAGCGTCTCCCCCATGCCGTCGAACTGGCCGATCCGCTCGGCGACCTGCTCGCCCACGGCCGCGCGGGCCTCGTTGAGCGAGTCGGTGAGGACCTTGGCCAGCTCGGCGGGGGCCATCTCGCGGTAGCCGTTGGTGTGGAAGGTCATCGAGACGACCTGGCCCTGCGAGCCGACCTTGACGGTGACCATGCGGTCCTTGGAGGTGACCGAGGCGGTGAGCTCGTTCATCTCCTTCTGCATCTCCTCGGCCCTGGCCAGCTCGCTCTGCATCTCCGCCATCGCCTCGGCGATCTGTTCCGCGAAGGGGTTGCTCATGTGTCGCTTCCTGTCGTGTCGTCAAAGGCCGGTGTGCCGGGCCGCCCTCGGGCGGCCCGGCACACCGGTTGCGTCAGCGTCCGATGACGCCGTGCACGGCGCCGGTCTCGGTGCCCCAGGTCTCTTCGTCCTCCGCCAGCCAGGTGGTGCGCCGGCGGTCCTTGTCGTTGGCACCGCCCTGGCCGCCGGCGCCCATCCCGCCGGGCGGCATCATCGGCGGCATGCCGCTGGAGCTGGTGGGGGTCTGCCGGCCGGTCAGCAGCGCCTGTTCCTGGGCGGCGGCCTTGGCGGCCTTCTCCGCGGCCATCCGCTCGGCGTTGGCCTGGTCGACCGCGGCCTTCATGGTGTTCGGATCGGCACCGCCCGCGAGCGCGCGGGAGCTCAGGCCACCGCCCATGCCGGTGATCACCGGGCCGCCACCGGGGGTGAGCGGGCCCGACCCCGAACCGGACAGGCCGCCGCCGAGACCGCCCGTGTTGTACGCGAACCCGCCGGGACCGAAGTTCCCGGGCGTCAGCAGACCGTCCCCGCCGTCGCCGGAGTACCGGTCGGCGAGCAGCTGCCGGTACTCCGAGACGGTGTTGCCCTTGTCGTCGCGCAGGGTGCCGTCCGGCCCGATGGTGTAGTTCGGCCCGGCCACCATGGGGTTGCCGTTGGAGTCGAGGACGGGATTGCCGTTCTCGTCGACGATCCGGCCGTCCTTGGTGATCACAGAGCCGGGCGGAACGGTGACGGGCCGATTCGAACCCCCGCCGCCCAGCAGCGAGTTGTCACCCAGCAGACTGTTCCCGCCGGCCCCGCCGCCGATCAGGTCGAGGCCGCCGTTGGATCCGGTTCCGCCGCCCCCGGACGTGCCCGAGCCGCCGCCGTTGCCGGTGAGGTTCCAGTTGTCACCGGTCTTGTCGCCGTTGAGACCCAGGTCCTTGGTACCGGGCCCGCCGGTGATGTCCTTGATGTCCGGGCCCGAGCCTCCCCCTCCGCCGGCGCCGCCGCCACCGCCGCCGGTGATGTCGTCCGTCTTGATGTCCGGGGTATCGGTCTTCGGACCGTCTCCGCCCGGACCGTCCTTGGTCGGATCGTCGGTCGACGGCGGGGCGGGCATGGGCATCCGCAGCGCGAGGTCCGACACGTGGGCGTCGAGCAGGATCTTGGCCCTGTCGTACTGGCCACCGACGATGATCTGCGCGTTGTTGGCCTGAACATCCAGGATATCGACGACGTTGTTCTGCCAGATCACCCGCGCCTCGTGGTCCACCTTCTCCCAGAACGCCACCGTCTTGGGATCCCCGAAAGCCGCGCCCGTGACCGTGTAGGTGAAGGACTTCGCGCTCCAGCCGCTCGGGAAGCTGTTGACATCGGCGTAGGTCTGTCCAGGGTTCGCACCGTCATGGAACTCCGTAGCGCCCGTGACCGTTGCCTTCTCGATCTTCACACTCGCGCCGGCGAGCCCGTCCACCAAGGCCTTGGTCAGAGCGAAACCACCCCACCGGTTCCGCGAGTTGAGATAGTCGGTCCAGCCGTAGTTCATGTACATCAACGCGGCGTTCAGACCGGGGGTACACGTCCGCAGGGACTGCTCCACATCCGACTCCAACTCGCGGTGGAAGCGTTCGACCTCGTTCCCGAAAGCCAGCAGGAGGCCACGGAACGCGCCCGCCGCACTGCCTTGCCAGTTGCTGCCCGGCTCGTCGATCTCCTTCGCCCAGCCGCTGACCTGGGGGGCCAGCTTCGCGACGTACTCCTTGAGATTCTTGATGTCATCGGCCACCGTCGCGAAACCGGGAATGTCCAGCCGGTCATTGATGCGTTTGTCTTCGGGAAGGTTGAACATACGGGTCATCACCGCGGCGCCGTCCAGAAACTTCTGGATCTTGGAGTCCGGACCTTCCACCGCGTCGACGTCGTAGCTGGTGCCTATCGTGTAGGAGCCGTGCTGAGTGTTCGATCCCAACGTCATGGTGAAGTTCCAGGACACCCAGACATCGAAGTGCGACCCGGCTTCCTCCGCCCCCCGCCAGGCGTTCAGGACCTCGCTGTCCAGCTTTCCGCTCTTGGCCTTCTCCAGAGCGCTTTTGACCCACTTCTTGGAGTCATCGACCACCGACTCCCTGGTAGGCGTCGCCTGGTCGCTCGATGACGACAAGAACGTGAGCATGTCTTCCCATTTGCCCATGTCAGGCCCCTCCACGGCCAGGCGCTACAACAGATGAGGCGGGGCCGGCCCGCGCCGAGGCCGGCTCCGCCTGGTGGCGGACACTCAGGCGCCGCCGCCACCGGCGCCGCCGCCTCCGCCGCCACCCCCGGACAGGGTGGGGTTGATCAGCCACATCAGCTGGGCCTCGGTGAGGGCCTCCTCATGGGCGTTCGACAGGATGAGGTCCGCCATGCCCAGGTCACCCTTCAGGGTCGTCAGCTGCTTCGTGAGCTTGCCGAACTGCAGGCTGATCGCCTTGCAGTACTCCGTGTAGGACGTCTTGAACGCCCCGGGCGACGTGAACACGATGCCGTCGGTGCCCGCCAGGATCGGGATGTGGTCGTACGACCTGATCTTGGTGACCGCCGGGTTGCCGTTGATCTCGGTGATCAGCGTTTCGAGCTTCTCCTTGGCGAACCTCGCGAGGTAGTCGTCGGTGATCTCCGTCGTACCGCCGCTGCCCTCGCCGTCCGGCTTGTCCGCCATCCGACTCAGCCCGCGACGTGGTCGAAGTGGCTGCTGGCCCGCATGTCCGCGTCCTTGATGACGTTGCGGATCTCGGTGAGGGCCTGGTGGGCCGCGACGATCTTCTTGCCCATCGTCTCGTCGGAGTTGTGGAGCTGCTGCGAGAGGGCCCCGGCCGCGACCGAGAAGTCACCGACCAGCTCGACGTTGATCTTGCCGTCGAGGTAGTCCTTCAACTGGGTCATCGCGTTGTGCATCGTCGCCGCGTGGGCTTCGAGGTCGGTGATGGCGCTGTCGATGCCGGCGTAGTGGAGCGACATGTTGCCCATGGTGCGGTCCCTTCAGAACGGAGAGTCAGTGAGGAGGAGCGGGCGTCGGCCACCGAGTCCGCGGCGGCCGTGCACGGTGTCGGCTAGCGGGGGTTCAGGACGTCCTCGACGTGCTGCCCCGCGCCGCCGCCGCCGTTGAAGTTGGCGAGGCCCGCCGTGTGGTCGTCGGCCGCGTTGAAGATCTGGCCGCCGTCGCCGAGCTTCGCGTGGAAGCCGTCGTACTCCCGCTTGACCAACGCGTACTGCTCCAGCCAGTCGTTGATCTGGTTCTGGAACGTGGTGCTGGCCGCACCGGAGAAGCTGTCCCGGACGGCCGTGTTGATGTCCTCGATGTAGGCCGCGGTCTGCGACATCTCGTTGTACCGCGACTCGACCATGGTCCTGATGTCCGTCAGGACCTTCTGGTCGATCGTCGTCTGCTGAGCCATCGCGAGTACCTCCTCCGTGAGTGCCGGCCGCACCCGGCCGGCGACGTGTGCCACGGGCCGCCAGGAGCGGCCCGCCAGGGTGAACGGGACGCCGCCGCCGGACGGTTCACCGGCCGGCGGCGGCGCGGCGGATCAGCGCGCGCAGCGGCCCTCGGCGGCGGCCGGCGGCTGCACGATGCCGCCGGCGAGCGGCCCCGGGTCGAGGCTGGGCCCGGTGGGCAGCAGCGAGAGCAGGCGCCCGGGCACCGCGGTCGGGGCGGCCTTGGCGTAGCCGAGGCGTTCGGCCACCGCCGCGGAGGCCAGCGGGTACTTCACGCCGGTGTCGGTGACCAGGTAGAGCGTGCTGCCGAAGCCTCCGCCGTTCAGCGCCCGCACCAGGGATCCGCCACCGGGGCGCACCGCGATCCGGTCGGCGGGTGTGCAGCTGGGGATGACGCCGGGCTGGAGGGCCGGCGGCAGGCCGAGCACCGCGGTGGCCTCCGGGACGACGACGGCGAGGTCCCCGCCGTCGCCCGCCGGGTTCAGGGCCCCGCAGACGGCCTGGCCGCCGGTCGGCGCCTGCAGCGCCGGGGGCCGGGCGGGCAGCTCGGCCGGGGTGAGCGCGGTGGTGGCGGCGGGCGGCGCGGAGTGGGCAGCGAGGTCCTCCGCGCCGACCGGGGAGAGCGTGACCTGGCCGCTGCCGTAGGCGTCCCGCTGGGTGCGCAGATCGCCCTGGATCAGGGCGAATTGGGTGGCGCTGACGGGGACGAGGCCCTGCTCGGTGAGCACGTACCGCTCCTCGCCGGCGCCGGTGAACAGCTGGCCGATCCGGGTCGCGCGCCCGCTCACCGGGGGACCGGGGTTCCCCCGGCCGGGCAGGTCGGGGGCGCGCAGGTCGGGCCCGGCCGGGAAGGCGGCCAGGAACGTGGCGGTGACCGGGACGGGCACGGCGGCGGTGTAGCCGAGGGCGCGGGCGGCGCCGCCCGCGGTGTCGAGGGCGAACCGGCGGCCGTGCCAGAGCAGTTGGACGCTGCCGTCGGGCGCGCCGACCAGGACGCCCCGCTCGCCGATGCCCCGGCCGGACTGGCGGGTACCGACGGCGACGGAGAGTTGCGGGGCGGGCCCGGCCGCCGCGGCGGTGGCCGTCTGGACGGTGCAGACGAGCCAGTCGGCGCCGGCGACGGCGGCCGGGCCGGGCAGCCCGTCGGGGGCGCCGATGATGCCGATCGGGGTGCCGCGTTCGGCCTTCTCCAGCGAGCTGGCGGAGACCTGGTCGACCTTCAGCTGGTCGCCGGCGAGCAGCTTGGCGCTGGCCTCGTTGAGCACGGGGTGCAGCAGACCGCCGGCGAAGACGTACCGGGCACCGGTCTCCTTGACCACGACCAGGGTGCCGGGCTTCTGCCAGCCGGTCGAGCCGCCGGGCTTGATCATGCCGTAGACGCCGGCGCCGGCACCGATCAGCAGGGCGACGGCCAGGCCGATCACGGCGCCGCGGTTGGTGCGGCCGACGGGGGTGTCGGGGGCGTCCGGCTCGGCGCGGAGCACGCCCGCGGCGACCCGGCTCATCACGAACAGGTGGGCCTGCACCTGGTCGCGTCGGGACTGCATGCGGTGGTCCTCCTCGGTACGGGGTTCGGGGCGGGCGGGTCGGCGGCCGGGCGGCGGCGCCGGCTCAGCCCGCCAGGCCGCGCATCATCCCGTAGAAGCCGAGCACCTGGAGCGCGAGCGGCAGCAGGGCCAGCGCGGCGAGCGAGTGCAGCAGGTCGCCGGCCCGGCCCCAGTAGGGCAGCAGCCGCCGGCCCGGCACCGTCCAGGCGGTCACGGCCAGCGCCGTCGCGGCGATCAGCAGCCCGGTGAACAGGACGAACCGGCCGGACTGATCGGTGTCCTGCCCGTACCGCACGGCCAGCAGGGCGACGCCCAGCGCGCCCGGCAGCAGCAGGGCGAGCCGCTGGCGGATGCCCCCGATGTCCCGGGCGTGCAGCAGCAGCAGCACCGACAGGTCGGCGGACATCGCGGTGGTGCCCCAGCCGCCGTCCCGGGCCGTGGCGAGCAGCGCGAGAGCGCCCGCGCACACCGTGCCGGCGGCGATGAAGAAGCCGGCCAGGTAGCTGTCGGCGACGAGACTGCGGGCGAGCACGTCGTCGGCCTCGAAGGGCTCGATCTCCTCCTGGAGCTCGTCGGCGTTGCGCGGCAGCGCCGGCAGCCGCAGCCCGGAGAGCTTGAACGCCAGGCCGGGGACGAACGCCCCGAAGAGCACGGCGGCGGCGGCGATCACGGCGGCGGAGTGCGTCGTCGGGACCCCGTTGGTGGCCAGCGCGCCGGAGCCGAGCGCCAGGACGCCGGCCGCCACCAGCCCGGCGAAGAACGGGCCGGCACCGACCAGGGCGAGCGCCAGCACGGTGGCGCCGACCGCCGCCGAACCGCCGGCGAGCAGCCGGGCCGGGCCGGTGACGCCGGGCAGCAGGGCGGCGGCCGCGGCCGCGTAGGCGACGCCGGCGGCGCCGAGCGCGGTACCGGCCGGCGCGTCGCCGACCAGCCTCGTCGCGGCGCCGCCACCGGCGAGCAGCAGCACGGCGGTGACGGCGGCCGCGGCGCAGCGGGGGCCGTCCGGTCCGGGCAGGGCGAGCAGCAGCAGGCCGCCGGCCAGCGCGACCAGGGCGAGGGCCAGTGCGAAGTGGTGGGTGGCGGCGGGCCGCCAGGAGTCGCCGCGGGCGATGGTGCCGGCCCGGACGCCGTCCACCAGGTCGTCGAAGTGCACCTCGGGCAGTGCCTCCTGGCCCGGGCGGAGGAAGAGCTCCTCGCCGTCGCGCAGCCCGAGCGCCTCCAGGGTGCGCTCCTCGTCCAGCGGCGGGCCGCCGGCGCGCTGGAGCACCCAGCCGGAGTGCTCGGTGCCGCCCTCCTCGACGGCGGAGCCGGCGTAGCCGAGGACGGCGGGCAGCAGGTCGGCGAGGACGACGTCGCCCGGGAGCGCGAGTTCGAACGCGGCCTCGGGGGCGCGGAACCTCAGCCGGACCAGCCCTGCCGCCACCGTGGTACCGCTCACCTGTCGCGCCCTCCCGCGGAGCCCCGGCCTGCCCGGTCTCCCGTTGGAGGAGTACGGGCGGCGGCGGGCGAACGGTTCACCGGCCGTGCCGTCCCGGTTCCCCGGGCGCCCCCGGTGAACCGCCGGGGGTGCGCGGGCCGTACGCCTGAGTGCGGCGCGGCCCCAGCCGCCGGGCCCACCGCCACCAGCGGCGTCACCGGCGCCGCGAGAGGAGAACCCCCGTTGAGCGTGGTCCTGGTCGACCGTCCGCCCCGGCGCCCCGGACCGGCGATGCCGGACGGCGAGCTCCAGTTGCAGGAGCCGCCGGTCCTGCCGGAGCAGCAGAGCGGCATGTCCAACGTGATCGCCATGGCGCCGATGGCGCTCAGTTCGCTCTCGATGGTGATGATCTTCCTCAACCCGCAGTCCAGCGGCGGGCCGCTCACCTATGTGGCGATGGGCATGATGGGCCTGTCCGCCGTCGGCATGCTGGTGACCCAGCTGATCCGCGGCGCCAGCGACCGCAAGCGCCAACTGCGCGGCGAACGCCGGGACTACCTGCGCTACCTCTCCCAGATGCGCCGCCAGGTCCGCCGCCACATCGTGAACCAGCGGCAGGCCCTGGCCTGGCGCCACCCCGACCCGGCGGTGCTCGGCTCGCTGGTGCGCACCTCGCGGCTGTGGGAGCGGCGCGCGGCCCACCCGGACTTCGGCGACGTGCGGATCGCCACCGGCGCCCAGCGCCTGGCGGTCAAGCTGGCGCCGCTGGCCACCCAGCCGGTGGAGGACCTGGAACCGCTGTGCGCGCACGCGCTGCGCCGGTTCATCAATGCCTACGGCTCGATCGCGGACCAGCCGATCGCCGTCCACGTCCGCGGCTACGCCCACATCCTGCTGCGCTGCGAGTACCCCGGGGAGGAGGGCGCCCCGACCGGCGCGGCCCCCGCCGCTGAACCGCAGCAGGCCGCCCCCGACCTCCTCGGCACCCTGACCGGTGCCGCGATCGGCGCGCCCGCCGCCGCCCCGGCCCCCGATCCGGACGCCGCCGGCGCGCCGGCCGACCCCGAGCCGGCCCGCGCCCTGGCCCGCGCGATGATCGCCCAGCTGGCGTTCTTCCACGCCCCGGACGAGCTGCGGGTCGCCGCCGCCGTCTCCCCCGAGCTGCGCGAGCACTGGACGTGGCTGAAGTGGCTGCCGCACGCCCTGCACCCGACCGAGACGGACGGCGCCGGCGCGGTGCGCCTGGTCGCCGACTCGGTGCTGGAGCTGGAACAGCTGCTGGGCCCGGAGTTCACCGACCGCCCGCCCTACGAGCCGGACGCGCAGCCGGGCCGGGACGAGCCGTTCACCCTGATCGTGCTGGACGGGGTGAAGGTGCCCGCCAGCAGCCGGGCCCTGCTGGCCGGCTACCGCAACGCCGTCCTGGTCGACCTCTCCGGGGCCGTCGAGTGGCAGCACGCGCCGTTCCGGCTGCGGCTGCGGATCACCGGCGACCAGCTGGACCTGGTCGCCGCCGACCGCAACCGGCGCGACGAGGTCACCCCGCTCGGCCGCCCGGACGGCCTGCTCCTCCCGGCCGCCCGCCGCTTCGCCACCGTGCTGTCCCCGTACCGGCTGGGCGACTCGCGGGACGCCTCCGAGCCGCTCAGCACCGACTTCGACCTCACCTCGCTGCTGGGCGTCAACGACCTGTACCAGCACGACGTCGCCCGCAGCTGGGCGGACCGCCCGCGCGGGCAGCGGCTGCGGGTGCCGATCGGCGTCGGCGCGGACGGCAACCCCGTCGAACTGGACCTCAAGGAGTCCGCCCAGGGCGGCATGGGCCCGCACGGGATGCTGATCGGCGCCACCGGCTCCGGCAAGTCCGAGCTGCTCCGCACCCTGGTGCTGGCGCTCGCGCTGACCCACTCCTCCGAGACGCTCAACTTCGTGCTGGTGGACTTCAAGGGCGGCGCCACCTTCCTCGGCCTGGACGAACTCCCGCACACCTCGGCGGTGATCACCAACCTGGCGGACGAGGCCGCGCTGGTCGACCGGATGCGCGACGCCCTGCACGGCGAACTGAACCGCCGCCAGGAGCTGCTGCGCTCGGCCGGCAACTACAGCTCGCTGCTGGACTACGAGACCGCCCGGGCCGGCGGCGTCCAGCTCGACCCGCTGCCGACGCTCTTCATCGTGGTCGACGAGTTCAGCGAACTGCTCTCCGCGCACCGCGACTTCATGGAGCTGTTCATCATGATCGGCCGGCTCGGCCGCTCGCTCGGCGTGCACCTGCTGCTGGCCTCGCAGCGCCTCGACGAGGGCCGGATGCACGCCCTGGAGTCCCACCTGTCGTACCGGATCGGCCTGCGCACCTTCTCCGCGATGGAGAGCCGCGGCGTGCTCGGCGTGCCGGACGCCTACCAGCTGCCCTCCCAGCCCGGCAACGGCATCCTGCGCAGCGACATCGCCACCCTCACCCGGTTCAAGGCCGCGTACGTCTCCGGGCCCTACCGGCGCCGGCGCGGAGCGGCCCAGCAGGCCGCGGCGGCCGGCCAGATCGTCCCCTACGGCACCGAGTACACCGCGCCGCGCCGGCCGGACCCGGAGGCGGTGGCGGCCGAGGCGGCCCGGCTCGCCGCGGAGGAGGAGAGCACCGCCACCCTGCTGGACCTGGCCGCCGAGCGGATGCTCGACGTCGGCCCGCCCGCCCACACGGTCTGGCTGCCGCCGCTGGAGACGCCGCCCACCCTGGACGAGCTGCTGCCGCCGCTGGCGCCGTCCCCGCACCACGGACTGGCCCCCGACGGCCGCCCGGCGATCGGCACCCTGACCGTGCCGGTCGGCGTGGTGGACCGCCCGTTCCAGCAGATGCGCGAGCTGCTCACCGCCGACCTCTCGGCCGCCGGCGGCCACGTCGGCATCGCGGGCGGCCCGCAGAGCGGCAAGAGCACCATGCTGCGCGGCCTGATCACCGGCCTGGCCCTCACCCACACCCCGCAGGAGGTCCAGTTCTACTGCCTGGACTTCGGCGGCGGCACCCTGTCCGGGCTGCGCGGGCTGCCGCACGTCGGCGGCGTCACCGGACGGCACGAGCCGGAGCGGGTCGGCCGCACGCTCGCCGAGGTGAACGGCATCATCGCCCGGCGCGAGCAGTACTTCGCCCAGCTGGGCATCGACTCGATGGCCACCTTCCGGCGTCGCCGGGCCGCCGGGGACCAGGCCCTGGCCGACGAGCGGCACGGCGACGTCTTCCTGGTGATCGACGGCTGGAACACGCTGCGCCAGGAGTTCATGGACTTCCTGCCCGCCCTCACCCTGATCGCCGGACGCGGCCTCAACTACGGCGTGCACCTGGTGGTCACGGCCGGCCGCTGGGGCGAGATCTCCAGCGGGCTGCGCGACCAGCTCGGCACCCGCTTCGAACTGCGGCTCGGCGACCCGATCGACTCGATGATCAATATGCGGGCCGCCGAGACCGTCCCCCGGGGGGTCCCCGGCCGCGGCCTCACCCAGGAGCGGCTGCACTTCCTCACCGCGCTCCCCCGGATCGACGGCATCGGCGACAGCGAGAGCCTCACCGACGGTGTCGAGGACCTGGTCGACGCCGTCAACGAGCACTGGACCGGCCCGCGCGCGCCCGAGGTGCGGATGCTGCCGCTCCAGCTCGACGCCGCCACCCTGCCGGCGCCCGAGGGCCGGCTGCGGGTGGCCATCGGCCTGGAGGACACCACGATCTCCCCGCTCTGGCACGACTTCGAGGAGTCGCCCCACCTGCTGGTGGTCGGCGACAGCGAGAGCGGCAAGACCAACCTGCTGCGCCTGATGGTCTCCGCCATCACCACCGCCTACACCCCCGCCGAGGCGCGGATCATGCTCATCGACTTCCGGCGCGGGCTCTACGACAGCGTCCCGGAGGAGTACCGGCTCGGCTACGCCGTCGCCGTGGACGTGCTCCGGCAGGTCGTCACCGGAGCGGCCCGCGCCATGGAGGCCCGGCTGCCCGGGGAGGAGATCAGCCCGGCCCGGCTGCGACTGCGCGACTGGTGGACCGGGCCGGAGCTGTTCATCATCGTCGACGACTACGACCTCATCCCGAGCCAGGTCGGCAGCAGCCCGTTCGGTCCGGTGCTCGACCATCTCGCCCAGGGGGCCGAGCTCGGTCTGCACCTGATCGTGGCCCGCTCCGCCAACGGCATCGGACGCGCGTACTCCGACCAGCTGCTGCGCCGGCTCCAGGAGGTCAACACCCCGGTCACCCTGCTCTCCTGCCCGCCGAGCGAGGGCACCCTGTTCGGCAGCGTGAAGCCGCGTCAGCTGCCGCCCGGGCGCGCCCTGCACATCACCCGGCGCCGGACCCTCCAGGTGCAGACCGGCTTGATGCCGGAGCCGGCGGGCGAGGACGGCGGGGCGGCGGCGTGACGGCGGCGTGAGCGCCGGGGACCGCGCCCGGGTGGCGCGGCCCGCGCGCGGGGAGCGGTGAGGGACAGCGGGACCGGAGGGAGCGGCGGCCTGAACCGTCGGAGAGGCTCGGCCGTGCGGGAGCCCTGGCCGAATGGGAGCCGGACCCGGCAGTGGGCGCCGCTCGGCGGTGGGCGCCGCGCGGGCGGTCCCCGGCCGGTGGCTGAACCGGCGGCCGGGCCGCGCCCGTATACCCGGACGATGAGTCTCTCCCGCCTCGGCCTGCCCTCCGGCGACCCCGCCGCGCCCCGCCGCCGGTTCGGCCGCCGGCGCGGCGCGGCCGCCGCGCTGCCCGCCGGCCCGGGCACCCCGGCCCCCGCGGCCCCGGACCCCGCTGCCCCGGACCCCGCTGCCCCGATCCTGGCGGCCGCCGCCGGACCGGCCGCGACCGAGGCCGCGGCACCCGCCCTCGCGCCGGCCCTCGCCGCGACCCGCGCCCCGGCCGGGGCCGCCGTCGCCGTCGCCGTCCGGTCCGAACTGCGCCCGGTCGGACCGCACTTCGTCATCGCCCCCGCCACCGCCGGGGAGGACGAACTGTCGGCGGCCGTCGGCACGCTGCGCCCCGTCCCGGGCAGCGTCGTCGTGGTCGCGGCCGCCCCCGACTCGGCCCCCGTCCTGCGGGACCGGATGGCCGACCTCGGCGTGATCGCCCGCTCGCGCGGCGCCGCCACGCTGGTGCTCGCCGCCTCCGGGCTCGCCGCGCTCGCCCCCAACGGCCGCCGGCCGGCCGAGATCGTCGCCGACCGGGCCGGCCTGCCGGTGATCGCGCCGGACGGTCTGGTGGAGATCACTCCGGACGGCAACCTCAAGGTCACCGCGCCCGACGGCGCCGCCGAGGCCGCCTCCTGGTGGCACTGCGCACCCGGCGGCGCACCGCGCCGGGTGCGCGAGACGATCGGCGCCACCGCCCCGATCGAACCGGTCTCCACCGCCGTCGCGGTCGCGCCCGCCGCCCACACCGGTCACCTCCCGGTCGAGCACCTCGGCATCCCCCGCCGCCCCCCGGCCGTCCAGGTGCTGCGGCTGCCGGCCGGCTTCTGGCTCACCCACCCGTCCGCCCCGCCCGCCGGGGCCCTCCCCGGCCTCGGAATGGCCGGCGCGCCGCCCGGCACCGTGGTCCTGGTCGTCGGCACGCCGGCCGTGCCCGTCCTGCTCCCCGAGGACTTCGCCGAGGCCGTGGCCGGCCTGCCCGTCGACACCGCCCGGCTGCTGGTCAGCGCGCCCTGGGCCGCGCCGGACGAACTCGCCGCCCTCACCGGGGCGCTGTCGGCCCGGCTGGCCCGCCCGGTGAACGCCGCGATCGGCCTCCCGGTGCTCGGTCCGGGCGGCCCCACCTCGCGCATCCTCGACTCGCGCGGCCAGGCCTGCTGGGAGCCGTACCTGCTGCGGCTCGCCGCCGCGCCCGGCCAGGGCACCGCCCCGGCCGCCTGGCGCAACGGCGGCGCGTCCTGGCGCACCGACGGGCCGGGTGTCTTCGAGGCGTTCCCGTACTGGGCGCTGGAGGCCGTCCCGGCCGGGCTCTGGCTCCGGCCCGAGCCGCCGCACGTCCTCACCCCGCGCTTCCGCCGGCCCGAGGCGGCCCGCCCGCTGCTGATCGTCGGCGAGCGGGACCGGCCGGTCGAGGCCGATGTCTTCGAGGAACTGGGCACGCTGCTGGACCGTCTGCCGTCCTCCGGCTCCGAGGGCTTCGGGCTGCTGGTGCACGGGCTGCTGGAGCCGGCCACCGAGCGGATCGCCCGCTTCATCGCGCGGATGCACGACCTGGACTGGCTCGGACCGGAGCAGCCGGCCGGCTCCGTGCCGGGGGTGGCGGCGGTGTCGTACGGGATCGGTGGCCTCCCCGGGGCACGGACGGGGGTCGGGGCCGCGCCGCGGCCCGGGCCGGCCGCCGTGGCGGCGCCCTCGGCGCTCTCCGGCCCGATCCCCGGCCCGCACTCCGGCCCGCCGGCCGTTCCCTCGGCCGTCGCCGTACCGACCGCCTCGGCCGGTGCGGCGCTCACCGCCGGGACGGCACGGGCCGGCGTCTCCGGCGAGCTATCCGGCCGTCCTTCGGGCGATCACTCGGGCACCGCCTCGGCGGTCGGTCCGATGACCGAGCCCACGACCGAGCCGATGTCCGAGCCCCTGACCGCACCGACAGCGGCCCCGCCGCCCGGGCCGGTGGGTCCGCCCACCCGGACCGCGACCAGCGGCGGCCCCGGCGGCCCCGGCTTCGCCGCGCCGGTGGCCTCCCCGCCGCCCGCCGCCGGCCCCCACGCGTCCGGTCCCCATGCCACCGCCCCGGCCTTCGCCGCCGAACCGGCGCCGGCCGCCACCCCGGCCGGCGCGGAGAGCGACCCCTGGACGGACCCGGCGGACCCCTGGACGGACCCGGCCGACCCGCACGCCCTGACCGCCCCCGAACCGGCCTTCGGGCAGCCGGGCTTCGCCGGGCCGGCCACGCCCGGCAGCGAATCGCCCACCGAGCCACCCACCGGGACGCCCGGCGAAGAACCGCCCGGACAGCCGGACGGACAGCCGGACGGACAGCCGCGTGAACGCCCGGACGAAGAACCCGCCACCGCGCCGGTGGAGCACCCCGAGGAGGAGGCCGAGGAGCCGGACGGCGACCCGGCACCCGCGCCGCTGCAGGCCCGTCACCTCCGCGCGGAGGACTTCCCCGTCCAGGTCGCCGTCAGCGGCACCGAGGACCGGGACGCCGTCCGGGCGCTGCTCGGCGAGCACTACCACCGCTGCTCCGGCCGGGTCGATCAGGTCGCCACCCGGCTGCCGGGGCTGCGCTCCACCTCGAAGGACGACATCAAGCCCGATCTCGCCGCCGTCCTGCTGCACCACGGCGACACCGGAGTCCCGGCCGGCCGCGCCGAGTTGATCGCGGCCGCGCGCTCCTGCGACCCGGCGCTCGCGCCCTTCCTCCGCTGCCTCGGCTCCGGTCTGCGCCGCCTCCCCAGCCATCACGGCGCCGTCCTGCTCTGCGCCCCGCCCGGCCCGGATCCGGCGGCCCTGCTCGCCCACTACCCGGTCGGGCAGCGGCTGACGGAGCCCGCCCCGGTCACCGGCCTGACCGCCACCGCCGTCGAACTTCCCGGCTCCGTCGTCGAGTTCGTCATCTGGTCGGCCACCGGCCGGCGCACCTCGGCCTTCGGCTCGGGCACCGAGGAGCTGCGGGTGACCTTCGCCCCGGGCACGGCCTTCACCGTCCTCGCCGTCTCCCCCGCCGAACCCTCCGGCCACCCCGCCCGGGTCCTGCTCCGCGAGTGCGCCGGCGCCGTCGGTGGTGACCCCGCCGAACGCGACCGCAGCGCCCTGACCCGGCTGCGGTCGTGGCTGGACCGCAGGGACCAGCTGAGCCCGGCCGAACGCAGGCCGGTCGAGGAGCCCGAGCGCTTCCACCTCACCCCGGGGATCGAGCTGCCGGCCGTCCCTGACGGTGTGTGAACCGCCGGTCGGACGGCGGCCGTTCCCCAGACGAACCCGCTCGCCCGCCCCCGTCCGCGGCCGATCCGGCCGCCCGACCCCGGAGCCTCCATGCCGATCCGGCCCGCCCCGCTCGCCCTGACCGCCCTGCTGCTGGCGGGCGCTCTCCCCGTCCTCCCGGCCGCCGCCGCGTCCGCGAGCCCTTCGCCGAGCGCCTCGCCCACCACCACGGGCACCACCCCCGCCCCGGCGAACCACGGCCGTCCCCACCGGACCACCCAGCCCGCGGCCAAGCCGCCCACCAAGCCCAGCGGTTCACCCAGTGGTTCGTCCTCGGGTTCCCCGAGCGGCGCACCGTCGGGAGCACCCAGCGGCTCGCCCTCCGGCTCGTCGAGCAAGCCCCCGACGACCGGTGCCGGCGACCTCACCGACCCGCGCCTCAAGGACATCGCCCAGCAGATCGTCTCCAGCGCCGAGAACTCCTCCCTCGACTGGAAGGCCCAGTTCGCCTACATCGAGGACATCAAGGACGGCCGCGGCTACACCGCGGGCATCGTCGGATTCTGCTCCGGCACCGGCGACATGGTCGAGATGGTGCGCCACTACCGCGAGTTGAAGCCCGACAACATCCTCGCCAAGTACCTCCCGGCGCTGGAGAAGCTGGACGGCTCCGCCTCCCACAGCGGCCTCGACCCGGACTTCACCTCGGACTGGAAGAAGGCCGCCCAGGACCCGCTCTTCCGCAAGGCCCAGGAGGACGAGCGCGACCGCGTCTACTTCACCCCGGCCGTCAACCAGGCCAAGAGCGACGGCCTGCACGCGCTCGGCCAGTTCGCCTACTACGACGCCATCGTGATGCACGGCCCGGGCAACAGCGCCGACAGCTTCGGCGGGATCCGCGCGGCGGCGCTCAAGAAGGCCAAGACCCCGGCGCAGGGCGGTGACGAGAAGGCCTACCTCGCCGCCTTCCTGGACGCCCGCGCCGCCGCCATGCGCACCGAGGCCGCCCACTCCGACACCTCCCGGATCGACACCGCGCAGCGGGTGTTCCTCCAGGCCGGCAACCTCGACCTGCACACCCCGCTGAGCTGGAAGGTCTACGGCGAGTCCTTCCACATCGACAAGTAGCGGCCCGAACGCCACCGGCAGTGTGGCGGGCCCGCGCCGGAGGCCCGCCACCCGCGGTGATCTTGATCACAAAGCCGTTTCCCAGGCGGCACTCCGCCCATTGATCACCTCATGACAACCATGCCCGGCCCTCGCACCGTCACCGCGGACAACCCGAACCCCCCGTCCCCGGACCTCCTCGCGCCGAACCCCCTCGCGCCGGACGCCTCCGGCCCGACCACCGAGCCGGCCACCGAGCCGGCCACCGCCGACCCGACCACCGCCGAGCTGACCCGGCTGCTCTTCGGCGCCGACCACGAGCGGGCACGCGCCCCCTGGCGGCAGCTGCTCGCCGATCCCGGGCTGCGGAACGACCAGGGAGCCGGCACCGCGGACCGGATCGCCGCCTCCTACCGGCGGTTACGGCGGGTCAACCGAGCGATCGACGCCACCGCCCTCGCCACCGACCCCGTCGCGCTGACCGCCCTGCACGAATGGCTGGGCCCGCTGGACGGCGCCCTGGTCGTCGTCGCCGGCATCCACTACAACCTGTTCCTCGGCAGCCTGCTCGACCACGACCCGCACGAGAAGCGCCCGTTGGCCCCGTACCTCGCGATGGAGCGGATCGGCACCTTCCTCTGCACCGAACTCGGCCACGGCAACGACGCCACCGCGCTGCGGACCACCGCCGTCTACGACCGGACCGACCGCACCTTCACCCTGCACACCCCCGACGCGGGGGCGCAGAAGTTCATGCCGAACACCGGGCCGGCCGGCGGGCCGAAGTCCGCCGTGGTCGCCGCCCGCCTCCTGGTCGACGGCCGGGACCACGGGATCTTCCTCTTCCTCACCCCGCTCACCGACGAGGCCGGCCCGCTGCCCGGCATCACCGTCCGCCCGCTGCCCCGGCGCCCCGGCAACCCGGTGGACCACTGCCTGACGTCCTTCGACGAGGTCCTGCTGCCCCAGGAGGCGCTGCTGACCGGCGCGCACGGCCGGCTGGGCCCCGACGCCACGTTCACCAGCGCCCTCGGCAGCAAGCGGAAACGGTTCCTCACCAGCATCGGCCGGGTCACCGTCGGCAAGCTCTGCATGAGCGCCGCGGCCGTCGGCAGCGCCCGCGCGGCGCTGACCGTCGCGATCCGCTACGCCCACCACCGCGAGGTGACCGGTGCGCGCGCGGACCGCCGCATCCCGGTCTGGGCCCACCGCAGCCACCACGGCCCGCTGCTGGAGGCGGCCGCCACCGCCTACGCGATGACCGCCCTGCACCGCGCCGCGGTCGCCCGCTGGACCGGCCGGGACCACGCCGACCCGGCCGATGTCGCCGCCGCCGAGCGCCAGGTCGCCGTCGCCAAGGGCTGGACCACCTGGCAGGCCCGGAGCCTGATCATCGAGTGCCGCGAACGCTGCGGCGCCCAGGGGCTGCTCCCGGTCAACGGGATCTCCCCGCTCGCCATGGACATCGAGGGCACGATCACCGCCGAGGGCGACAACCTCGCGCTCTGGGCCAAGGCCGGCGCCGAACTCCTGCTCGCCGAGTCCGCCCCGCCCGCGGCCGTCCCCGCCGGCGGCCCCGAGCACCCTGCCGTCCTCCAGGCCCTGCTGCACGCGGCGGAGCAGGCGCACCTCGCCCGCGCCCGCGCCCTGCTGCGGCAGGCCCCGTCCGGGGACAGCCTGCGCCGCTGGAACACCGCCTCGCCCGCCGCCCTGGCCGCCGTCACCGCCCACGCCGAACGCTCCGCCGGCGCCGCCCTGCTCGCCCTCACCGAGCAGGCCGCCGACCTGCGGGCCCGCGACCTGCTGATCGACCTGTACCGGCTCTTCGCGTTGCGCCGCGTCGCCGCCGGGAGCGGTTTACTGCTGGCGGAGGGCCTGCTGACGGCCGACCAGGTCCGCGCGCTCCCCGACCTGGTCGAGCAGGCCATCGCCCGGCTGGCCGACCGGGGGCGGCAGTTGGTGGACGCGTTCGACCTGCCCGAGGAGTTCCTCGCCGGCCTCCCGATCGCCGGCCCCGACTACCAGCGCGCCTTCGACCACCCGGAGGCCCACTGGAACCTCGCCGAAAGCCCCGCACAGCCGGTCTGACGAACCGCGCGGCCCCGGCAGCCGTGCGCCGGGGAGGGGGCGCCGCCCCGACGGCGGGCCGGCGCCCCCTCCCCCACCACCGGCGTGCCTCAGCGGCGGGCGGGGCTCACCACGGCCGGGCCGGTGAGGTCCGGCCGGCGGGGGCCTCGCCCCGGGCGGCCTCCTGCGCGGCCGGTGCCTCCGGTCCGGTGCCGGCCTGCCCGGTCGCCGGGACGGCCCGAACGGCCTCCTGCCCGACGTACACCGCCCGGGAGGCCTCGTGACCGGCCGGGCCGCCCTGCACGGTCCGCCGGGCGGCAGGTGTCTCCCACTCCTGCCCCCCGACGGGCATCCCCCGGACGGCCTGGTGGCCGGCCGCCCCGGCCCGGGAGAGCCCCTGCCCTGCCGGCAGCTCCGGCCCGGTGTTCCAGACCGCCGGCACCTCCCGTTCCACCGGCACGGCCCGCACGGCCTCGTGGCCGGCCGACCCGGCCCGGGCCGGACCTCGCCCGACCGGGTGCTCCGCCCCGGTGTTCCAGACCGCCGGCACCTCCCGTTCCACCGGCACGGCCCGCACGGCCTCGTGGCCGGCCGACCCGGCCCGGGCCGGACCTCGCCCGAC
>NZ_JBIVVS010000017.1:0-6940 GCF_044768625.1 Kitasatospora sp. NPDC091207 | reverse complement strand
ACCGGGTGCTCCGCCCCGGTGTTCCAGACCGCCGGCACCTCCCGTTCCACCGGCACGGCCCGCTCCGCGGGGACCGGCCGAACGGCCTCCCGCGCGGGCCGGACATTGCGCATGGCCGCCCCGTGCCCCATCGGTACGTCCCGGACGGCTTCCGGCTCGACCGATTCGCCCTGGTCCGCCCGCCACCGGGCCGGCACACCCCGGGTCGCGGCCTGGCCGAGCGACCGTTCCTGACCGGTCTTGCGCCGGATCGCGGGCACCTCACCCGGACCGAGCTCGGACGCCGGCACCGGGACCCGCTCCCACCCCTCGGGTACCGGTGGGAGCGACTGCCACCGGGCGTCCGCCACCGCGGCCGGCGCCGGAGCGGCCGGCACCTGACCCGCGGACCGCTCGACGGGAGCCGCCGGGCCGCGCTCGCGCCGCGGGGGAGCCGGCGGGACGCTCTCCCACCGCGCGGGCGGCTCGGCCGTGGCGGCGGCCCCGGCGTGCGCCGCCGGGCCCCGCTCCCGGCCGGCGGGCGCCGCACCGACGCCGCCCTGCTCGAACGGCCGCTCGCCGCCGCCCTGTTCGGTCTCGCTGCCGGTCCGGTACCCCCGTCGGTCCGTCCCGGCGAGTGCCCGGGTGCCGAGGTAGGGGTCGGAGGAGGTACGGGCCACCGGGGTGGCCGCCGGGATCGGCGCCTGGACCGGCTGCTCCCGCGGCGCCCCGGCCTCCAGGCAGACCAGCCGCAGCGTGAAGTTGCGCTCGGTCGGGTCGCCGCCGGCCCAGTCCACGTCCTTGCTCCGCACGACCCGGGTCCGCAGGCCGCCGTCCGACTCCTGCAACGGCCCGGGCAGCACCCGGACGTTGGGCCGCCAGCCGAGACCGGGGGCGTGGTGCTCCAGGTGCAGCTCCCACTCCTGCGCCGGTACCTCCAGCGACGCCCCCACCCGGCCCGGCAGCACGGCCGCGCCGTACGGGGTGCGCACCACCACCCGCTGGTCGAAGGCCGCGTCCTTGCCGATCACGGTGATCCGCCAAGCTCCGTCCATCCGCAGCACGGGTGTCCTCCCCAGGTCGGTGGTGCGGGGCCGGCCGACCCCGCACCTCGCTCGACGGCTCGTCGGACACCGGAGGTTCACCGGACGCGCGGGGACGCACCGGCGCCGGGGGTCCGGGGTCGGGCGGCCGTCCCTCAGGCGGTGCGTCGCCGGTGCTGGACCCGGGCCGCGAGCAGCACGCCGCCGCCGATCAGTACGGCGCCGCCACCGACGCCCGCGATCAGGCCCGCACCGCCACCGCCACCGGTGTGCGCGAGGTCACCGGTGACGGGCACCGTCGTGGCGGACGACGAGACGGAGGGGCTCGGGGAGGGGGCGGGCGGGGAGGACACCGACACCGGGGGCGTCGGGCGCTCGGACGGCCGGGTGCTGGGCGGCGGCGTCGTCGGCTTGCTCGGCGTCCCGCTCGGGGTCGGGACCGGGGTCGGCGTCGCGGGCTTGCTCGGCGTCCCACTGGGCGTCGGAGTCGGGGTGGGCGTCGGCGTGGGGGTGGGCGTCGGCGTGGGCGTCGGGGTCGGCGTCGGGGTCGGCGTCGGGGTCGGCGTCGGAGTGGGCGTCGGGGTGGGCGTCGGGGTGACGCAGAGCGGCACGTCCGCGATCCGCTTCTCCACCTGGGTGTCGGCCAGCCGGTAGCGCCAGGTGTCCCCCTGACCGGTGTAGCCGACCGTCACCTTCACCGTGCCACGGCCCTCCACCGTGCCGTGGTACTTCTCGTCGCTGCCGACCCTGGTCAGCGTGTACTCGCCGGCGGTGCGGTAGTTGTTCCCCAGGACCAGCTCGACGCGCCCCGCCTCGGTGCGGCAGCCGACGTTCAGTGAGGCGTCGGAGGGCTGCCAGGCCAGCGCGGTGCCGGAACCGGCCACGGCGAGTGCCGCGACGGCGCTTCCGGTCACGAGGGCGGCTCGAACGTGCTTCATCGCTCATCTCCTTCAGGTCCCGCAGGACGTGTCGCCCGGGGCCGGCGGCCGCGGGCCCCCGCATTCCCTCTACGGCGGCACGGCGGCGTCCGGTTCAGCTCCCGCCGGCGGATCCGGGGTCCGCCCGGGAGGACGAACCGGCAGCTGAACTGTGGTGTGCCGGCGATCCGTAGAGCGGAGTGGACAGTGCGCCCGCAGCCCGTGCCGCAAGGAGGACCCGTCATGACCGCCGGCCCCGACACCGCCTACCGCCCCGCACCGGCGGCGGCGCTCGACGCCTTCGGCACCGTCCTGCTGCCGCCCCGCCTTCCCGCGGCCGCGGCCGCCGTCCCCGGTCCTGCCCTCCCCGTACGCCCGGCCCCGATCCTGGCCCCTGCCCCTGCCCCTGCCCCTGCCCCTGCCCAGCAGGCCGCGCCCCCGGCTCCCGCACCCCCGCACGCGACGTTCCGCACGTACCCGCCCGTACCGTGCCCCGGGACCGAGCAGCGGCGCGGCGTCCTGGACGTGCTGCGCACCGGCGAGCGCCGCGGACGCGAGCAGCTGAGGCTCATCCGCTCACCGCTGCACGGCAGTTGTCGGATCGCGGTGATCAGCGCCAAGAACGGCGTCGGCAAGACCTCGGTGGTGCTCGCCCTGGGGGCGATGCTCGCCGCCGAGCGTGGCGAGCCGGTGGCCGCGGTGGACGCGGGCACCGACCCGAACCCGCTGGGCCGGCGCATCCGGTCGGCGGCCCCGGCCGGTGTCGCCGAGCTCGCGGCGGCGCTCCGCGGCGGCGGCCCGGCGGCCGTCGATCCGGGGCCCTACCTCTCCCCGACTCCCAGCGGGCTCGCCGTGCTGGCCGGCCCGTCGTCGCCGGGGGCGGGCCGGGCGCTCGACGACGCCGACTACCGCGCCGTCCTGGCGGCGCTCGCCGAGCGGTACCCGATCACGCTGACCGACTCCGGCCCGGGGCTGGGCGACGGCCCGACGCGGGGCGTCCTGGACCTGGCCGACCAGCTGGTTCTCGCCACCACACCGAGCGTGGACGGCGCGGGCAGCGCCGCCGCGACGCTCGACCGGCTGCACGCGCACGGGTACGGGGAGCTGGCCGAACGCTCCGTCATCGCGATCTCGGCGGTCCGCGGCGCCGGACGCCCGGTCAACTCCGCCGATCTGCGGACCTACTTCGGCTCCCGCTGCCGGGGCGTGGTGGAGCTGCCGTTCGACGAGCACCTCGCCACGGCGGCGGCGTTCGAGCCGGGCCGGCTCGGCCACCGCACCCGCAGGGCGGTCCGCGAGCTGGCGGCGCTGATCGGCGCCGACCTGTGGCGGGCGGGCCGACCCACCGGCTGGTGAACCCGGCCGGCGGCCCCCGGTCTTCCCACCCGGCTGCCCACCGCCTCCCACCTGCCGAAAGGCTGCCCGAAAGGTCTTCCCCTTCGGGCAGATCCCCGTGCCCCAGTGTGCCTACCTGGTCGGCCCATCCGCGCCCATTCCGGACCGCCGACCGGCTCGAACCCCCGGTCGGGCGACGCACGGCTCCGGACTCCCAGCCGCCCGGCCGCGGCTCCGCGCCCGAACCCGACCGCCCGGTGACCTGACGGATACCGGCCAAACGCGGCCGCCCGCCGAACCGCCGCCCCGGGCGCGGTGATGGCACGAACGCGTCAGACGGATCTGTCCACCCGGCCTCCCGGGTCGCCACGGGATTCCGTAAACATCTGACCTTTCGTCAGTAAACTCCCCTCGAACCGCAGCCGAACGCCGGGCGGTCCAGCTCGGACCGAGCCCCCGGCGGCGTCCGGAGCCCGGTTGCTTCGACGGCGGACGGCCGCCTTCCGGGCGGCCCGGACCGTCCACCGGGCGTGGCTAGACTGCGGCCGAGATGTGGACGGAAAGCCGAGACGATCCGCTTCTACCTGGGGGGATCTGTGTTCATTCGACTGCTGGGGCCGGTGGAGCTGCGGGCCGCCGACGGTCACGCCGTCGAGCCGGCCGGTGCCAAGCGGTGCGCCGTCCTGGCCCTGCTGGCGCTCGAACTCGGCCGCATCGTCCCCGTCGAGCGACTCTTCGAGCTGCTCTGGGGCGAGGCCCCGCCGGCCCGGGCCCGGGCCGCGCTGCAGGGCCACATCGCCGCCCTGCGCAAGCAGATCGCCGACTCCCCCTTCACCCTGCTGACCCGCGCGCCCGGCTACCGCCTCGACGGCCCGGCCGAGCTGGTGGACGCGCTGCTCTTCGAGCGGCTCACCGCCCGCGCCGCCGGGGAGTGCGCGCCGGAGGCCGACCAAGACGCCGCCAAGCTGCTGCGCGAGGCCCTGGACCTCTGGCACGGCGCCGCGGCCCTGGCCAACCTGCCCGAGACCGACCTGCGGCACGCCCTCGCCGACCGGCTCGACCGGCACCGCACCCGCGCGCTGGAGTGCTGGGCCGAGCGCCTGCTGCGGCTCGGCCGGGGCGCCGACGCCGTCCCCGAACTCGACCGCGCCACCGAGGCCGACGGCCTCCACGAGCCGCTGGCCGCCCTGCTGGTCCGCTGCCTGCACCAGGCCGGCCGGTTCGCCGACGCGCTCACCGCGTACCACCGGGCCCGGCGTCGGCTCACCGAGGAGCTGGGCGTCCCCCCGGGCCGCGCCCTGCAGTCGGCGGTCGACGACATGCTCGCCGCCGACCCCGCCCCGGCCGCCGCCGCCTCGCCCGCGCCGGCCGCTCCGCGCCCACCGGCACCCCGCCCGGGCGCGAGCCAACTCCCCCGCCGGATCGCGGGGTTCGTCGGCCGGGCGGCCGAACAGCGCTGGCTGGACGCCGAGTGCGGCGGGCAGCGTCGCAGCGGCAGCCTGGCCGTCGTGGTCGGCCCGGCCGGTGCGGGCAAGACCGCGACCGTGGTGCAGTGGGCGCACGCCGCGGCCGAGTCCTTCCCCGACGGCCAGCTCTTCGCCGACCTGAACGGCTTCGGCCCGGGCCACCGCGTCGACCCGACCGAGGTCCTGGGCCGGTTCCTGCGCGCCCTGGGCGTCGAGGAACGCGAGCTGCCGGAGGACCGCTTCGCCCGGGCCGCGCTCTACCGGGCGCTGAGCCGCGGGCGCCGGCTGCTGGTCGTGCTGGACAACGCCGGTGACGCCGAGGACATCGCCGACCTGCTGCCGACCGGCCCCGACTGCGCCGGCGTGATCACCAGCCGCAGCTCGCTGGAGGACGTCGTGGTCACCGAGGGCGCCGCCCTGCTGCGGCTCGGCGCGCTCCCGGCCGAGGACGCGCTGGGCCTGCTGGAGCACCTGCTCACCCCGGCCCGGGTGCGGGCCGAACCGGAAGCCGCCGCCAAGGTCGCCGAGCTGTGCGACCGCCTGCCGCTCGCGCTGCGGATCGCCGCCGCCCGGCTGGCCGCCCAGCCCGGCTGGGCGATCGCCGACCTCGTACCCGAACTCGCCGACGAGCGCACCCGGTTGCAGGCCCTGGACACCCAGGGCACGAGCAGTGTGCGCAGCGCGCTGGCGCTGACGGTCCGCCGGCTCTCCGCCACCGCCGTCCAGTTGCTCGCCCTGCTCGCCGCGCACCCGGGCCCCGAGACCGACGCGCACGCGGCCGCCGCCCTGCTGCGCACCGACACCACCGAGGCCCGGCGGGCGCTCGGCTCACTGGCCGCCCACCACCTGCTCACCGAGGACACCCCGGGCCGCTACCGCCGGCACGATCTGATCCGGCTCTACGGTGCCGAACTCCTCGACGAGCGACCGGCGTCGGAGCGTGCCGACGCCACCCGGGCGCTGGTCGACCACTTCCTGGCGGCCGCCGCGCACGGCGCCGGCCTGCTCCAGCCCGGGCTCGACTCCTTCGGTCCGCCGTCGGTGCCCGGCCCGGCCCGGCCGAGGCTGCCCGACGTGCGCTCCGCGCTGGACTGGTTCCGTGCCGAGGAGCCCACCATCCGCGGTCTGGTCACCTCGGCGGCCGACCTCGGCGACCACCGGCGCGCCTGGCGGCTCGCCTACCTGGCCAACTGCCTCTACTACGGCGCCGGCCGCCGGACGGACCGGCTGGCCTGCCTGCGCGCGGGGCTGCGGTCGGCAGTGCTGACCGGCGATCCGGCCGCCGTCGCCGCGATGGAGGCCTCGACCGCCCGCGCCCTCAGCGGCATCGGGCGGGCGGAGGAGGCCCACCGGCTGGCCCTGGCGGCCGTCACCCGCACCGAACACACCGGCGGCAGCGTCCATGTGCACGCCGTCACGGTGCTGGCGGTCGCCAGCGCGGCCCGCGGCGAGCACGCCGAGGCCGTCCGGCTGGGCGAGCGGGCGATCGCCCTGGCCGACGCGCACGGCCTGCCGGAGCACGCGCCGTTCGCGCTCAGCAACACCGCCGCCCTGCACGGCTTCGCCGGGGACGCCGGACAGGCCCTGCGCCGGGCCCGGGAGGCCCGGGCGCTGCTCGCCGAGCACCCGCAGGCGACGTACCACCTGTCCGCCATGGTGAACGAGGCGCACGCCCTCCAGCAGCTCCGCCGCCCGGCCGAGGCCGAGCGGGCCTGGCGGGAGACCGTGCAGCGCTGTCGCGCCGCGGGCGCCGTCCATCTGCAGGCCGTGGCGGAGCGCCACTACGCCGACTTCCTGCTGGACGGCGACCGCCCGGTGGAGGCCGGCTCGCACCTGCGCTCCGCGCTCTGCCTGTACGAGCGGCTCGGCGACGCCGGTGTCGTCCGGCAGTTGGAGCGCCGGCTGGCCGCGCTGGGCGGCGCGGTCACCGTGGCACCGTCCGTCCGCCGGGCGTTACCGGCCTCGCCCGGCGCGTGCCGGCGACGCGGTGACGACCACGGCAGTCCGTACGACCGCGGCCTCCACCGGCCCGCGGGCACGGGCCGTCGGCGGCTGACGACGGTGCGACGGGCGTGCCGGCCCGAGGGATAGCCGCCCGCCACGGGCCTAGGGCGTGTATCTGGTTGTGATCAATTTGCAGGTTCCGCCCTCGCGGTGGGCCCTGGTCCGGTAGACCGTGTTGTGTGACGCGAGTGCAACT
>NZ_JBIVVS010000016.1:135466-221284 GCF_044768625.1 Kitasatospora sp. NPDC091207 | reverse complement strand
CATCTCGAAGCGTGGAGAACGGCCGCCTCCGCCGTCCCGGGAAGAACCGCAGATCAGCAGGTCGGGTGACGTGCGAGGTTAAACGAAAAGCTCAGAACAGGCCTCAGAACGGGCCGAGACCGCCGGCGGTCAGGGTGCAGGCGGCCTCGCAGAGGGCCGAGCGCAGGACCCAGGCGTCGGTGGGGCGGGCGGCGAGGTCCGCCCCGACCGGGGGCATCACCCAGCGCGGATCGGTGGCGGGCAGGAGCAGGGCGCCCGCGGTACACGAGCTGCCGGGCAGGTGCCACGTCTCCGAGGTGCCGGCCGGGACGAAGAACGAGACCGTGCTGCCGTTGCGGCTCTGCAGCACCGCGCCGCAGGCCCGGCGCAGCCGCAGGATGTCGACCGCCTCCAGGCCGTGCCGCAGGGCCACGGTGACGGTGTCACAGCCGGTGACGACCACTCCGCCGCCGCCCGCCGCGAGCCGGCGGACCGGGCCGCTGCCGCCGCCGCACGGGGCCCGGCCGCCTTCCAGGGGCCCGCGCCCCGGACCGCGGTCGTCGGCCGGCTCGGGCAGCAGGGCGGGGGCGGCGCCCGCGAGCACCCCTCCGGCGACCAGACGGTGGTACTGCGGTACTCCGGTGGCCATCACGGGCTCTCCTGTCGCCTCGTCCGATCGGAAGGGTGCCGCCGCTCCGGGGTGGGGGCCGCCCCTTAGGGCGGTGGGCCTGGGCGACGACCGGGACTTCCTCGTATCAGGACAACGCCGGGGACGCGGTCGGGGCCACGGGGCGCCTTACAGCAAGGCATGGCATTTCATGGCAGATCCAGGCAACAGCGCCCGTTTTGACCGCAATTGACAGCACATCATCCACAAACAGGCTGTGGCCGGCCGGTGACTCCGGGTACTGTCGGTCGCGCATCCGGGGCCCATCCAGCCCCACCGGGCCCACCCATGGCCGACCCCACCGGGCCCACCCGCGGCCGAGCAGAGTCCACCCCTGACCGAGCAGGCCCGAACGGCCGACCGGGGCCACCGCGCCGACCGGCCGGAGCCCACCGTCCGCAGGACCGACACCCACCGGAACCGCCCCACCCGGCACAGCACCCCGCACGACCACGGAGCGCACCATGGCAGCCACCCCACCGGCCGAGCCGAACCGCCCGTCACCCAACACCGTGATGCGCGCACTGCGCGGCGACCGTTCGCCGGGCGAGTTCGCGATGACCGTACGGCGGGCCGCCCGCGAGATCGGTGAGCACGTCTCCTGCGACGCCCGCTATGTCGGGCGGGTCGAGGCGGGCGAGATCCGCTGCCCCAACTACGCCTACGAGCGGGTCTTCCGGCACATGTGGCCGGACCGCTCGCTGGCCGACCTCGGCTTCGCCCCCCGCACCGCCGTCCGCCGCCGCTCAGCGGACGGCGGTGCGGGCACCGCACCACCCCGACTCCACCCGCAGTTCCCGTCCCTGCCCGCCCCGCGCTCGCCGCATTCCATCCAACTCCCGTACGCTGCCTCGCCGTACGCGGAACCACCCCCACCGGACGGACCTGCGTCGCCGAGGTCCGCGGCGTCACTCCGGGGGCCCGACGGATCGCACCATTTCGACGAGGAGAACGACGACGTGCGTCGCCGTACGTTCCTGGCCGGCGGCCCGGCCGCGCTGGCCACCGTGATCGGCATCGACCGGCCGGCCGCGGCCACCGACCACGCCACCCCGGGCGCGCCCGGGGCCGAGCGGCCCGCCCGGCTCGTCCCGGCCCCAGCCGGCCTCGGCCCGGAACCCGGCCTCGGCGCGGGCCGGTTCGGCGCTGCCGCGGACCCGTTCGCCCCGGGGTCCGCCTTCGTGCCCGGCCGGCCCGGCCCGGTCCCGCCGCCCCGCCGGATCGGCACGGCCGAGGTGCTCGGCGTCGAGCAGGCCGTCCGGGACATCCGGCTGGCCGACGACGTGTACGGGGCCGACGCCCTGTTCGAGCTGGCCGGGCAGTCGCTGCGCACCGCCTACGTGCTGCTCAACGAGGGCGAGTACAGCGCCGAGACGGAGCGAAGACTTCAGGCCGGTGCCGGCGAACTCGCCATCTCGGTGGGTTGGCTGGCGCACGACTCGAACCGGCTGGCGGACGCCCGGTCGCTCTACGCCGAGGCGCTCGCCACGGCCCGGATGGCGGGCGACTCCGCCCTGGAGGCGCACGTGTTCTGCAACAGCGCCTTCCTCGCCCGGGACGCCGGTCGCCCCCGCGAGGCGCTCCGCGCCGCCCAGGCCGGGCAGGCCGCCGCCCGGCAGCTGGACTCCGAGCGGCTGCTCTCCCTGCTGGCCATGCGCGAGGCCGGCGGCTGGGCCCTCCTGCAGGACCGCGCCGCCTGCGAGCGGGCACTCGGCCGCGCCTACATCCTGTTCGACCGCGGCCCCTCCGAGGCCGACCCCGAGTGGATGTCCTTCTTCGGCGAGGCGGAGATCGCCGGGCTGCAGTCCCAGTGCTGGTCCGCGCTCGGGGACTGGGACCGCGCCAGCGAGCAGGCCGGGCTGGCCATAGCCCTCCAGGAGCCGCACTTCGTCCGCAACCGCGTGCTGTACACCGCCGAGCTGGCACACGACCGCCTCGGCCGGGGGGACGTGGCCGGCGCCGCCGACCACGGCACGGCCGCCGTCGCCCTGTTCGGCGAGGTCCGTTCGGCGCGGATCCGCAGCATGCTGGCGGACACCGCCGAACGGCTGCGCCCGCACCGGGCCGTCCCGGAGGTCGGCCGGTTCCTGACCGAGTACGACCTCGCGGCGGCGGCCTGAACGGCCCGGCGGCGGCATGCGCCGCGACCGCGCGCGCCCCGGCGGCGACCGGTCACCCGCACCGGTCCGGGCCCTGACGGACCGTCGGGGCCCGGTCCGGCGGGCCGGTCAGTGCTTCAGACCCTCCAGGTGGCCGAGGTCGTTCCAGACCTCGACCGCCGGCGCGCCGTACTCCCAGGAGAGCAAGCAGAGCGCGGCCGTTCCGAGCTTGAACCGCTGGGCGTACTCGGGGGGCAGCCCGAGCCAGCGGGCGGTCAGGATGCGCAGCAGGTGGCCGTGGGCGAAGAGCACCACGTCGCGGTCGGCGCAGTGCATGACCGTGGTGTCCGGGTGCGGCACGCCGTGCTCGGCGTTGAGGTCGGCCAGGAAGGCGTCCACCCGGGCCGCGACATCGGCCAGCTTCTCGCCGCCGGGCACACCGTCCCGCCAGATCAGCCAGCCGGGCCGGTCGGTGGCGCGGATGTCCGGACCGGTCCGGCCCTCGTACTGGCCGTAGTCCCACTCCAGCAGCTCCGGCCGCGCCACGGCACGGTCGCCGAAGCCCGCCAGGGCGCAGGTCTCCTTGGCGCGGTCGAGCGGGCTGGTGTAGACGAGGGCGTCCGGCAGTCCGTTCCAGGGGGCCTTGGCGAGGCGGACGCCGAGCGCCCGGGCCATCGCCCGGCCCTCCTCGGTCAACGGGATGTCGGTCCGGCCGGTGTGGCGGCCGGTGGCCGACCACGCGGTCTCGCCGTGGCGGACGAGGACGATTCGGGCGGGCATGGGTGGCTCCTCGCAGCGGGGCGGTGGCAACGGTCGGTCTCGCCATTGAGCACCGGCACTCCATGATCCCTCACCTGCGCTCGGCCCACGATCGCGGGCCGGGGCGCCGGGGCCGGACCCGGGCGGACGCCCCGGCGGCGTCCGGCACGCCCGCCGGCCTGGCCCGCCCGGCACCCGCGGGACCGGGCCCCGCGCACCACCCGGGCCGACGCCGGAAACCGCCCGGAATCGCCGCGCATGGCCACGGATCGCCGGGCCGGACCGGAATGTCGGACCCGGGTGCGACACTGGGCCGCACCATGAACGTCTCGACGAACGTCCCGTCCAACGGGCACTTTGAGCCGCTCGCCCAGCGGCTCGCCGACCTGCGCGGTCCGGCCCCGCAGCGCAGCCTGAACGCCCGCGCGCTCGCCGCGCTCGCCGCCAATCCGGGCTGTCACCGCCGCGCGGTGCTCGACGCCGCCGGGGTCGACAAGTCCGCGCTGGCCGCCCGGCTCGGCCGCCCCGCGCCGTTCGGGCAGTCCCCGTTCGCCCTCGCCCGCGGTGTGATCTTCGAATCGCGGTTGAAGGAGGACGACTACGCGGCACTGCTGGAGCCGCTGCGCCGCCACCTCGGCCTGCCGACCGACGGCGACGCCCCGCTCGCCGTGCCCGATCTGCTGCGCCGCTCCGGCCCGGCGGTCCGGGCGGAGCGGACGGCCGCCGCACTGGCCGAGGCCGCCGCCGATCCGCGGGCCTGGACGCTGCTCGACCACCCGCTGCTGCGGCTCACCGTGGCCGGCAGCACCGCGTACCTGGAGCCGGACGCCGTCGTGGTGCACGACGGGCGGTGCACCGTGATCGAGATCAAGTCCTTCCCGGTGCTGGACGGCAGCGCGGACCCGGCCAAGGTCGGTGCCGCCGCCCGCCAGGCCGCCGTCTACGTGCTGGCGCTCCAGGAGACGGCCGCCGCCCTGGCCGGCCGGGAGGCGGACCGGAACCCGTACGTCGAGCAGCGGCTGCCGGGCAGCCCCCGGCTGAGCGTGCTGCTGGTCTGCCCGAAGGACTTCAGCAACCGGCCCACCGCGGTGACCGTGGACGTCCGGCGCGAGCTGGCCACCACCCGCCGCCAGCTCAGCCGGATGACCGGCATCGGCCGGCTGCTGGACGCGCTGCCGGCGGGCGCCGGCTTCGATCTCGCCTCGGACGGGGCGGGCGCGCCCGCCCGCTCGGCCGAACAGCTGGCCGAGTCGGTCGAGGCGGTCCCGGCCGCGTACAGCCCGGACTGCCTCTCCACCTGCGAACTGGGCTTCCACTGCCGCGCCCGGGCCCGCTGCGGGGACCGGGTCGAACAGCTCGGCCGGGGCGTGCGCGGCGAGTTGGGCAGCATCCGGACCGTCACCGAGGCCCTGGCCGCCGCCGCGGGCACCGCCCCGGAGCACGGCGCCCACCCCGAAGCCGGCTGTCCTGAAACCGACCGTCCCGAAACCGTCCACGCCGAAGCCACGCTCGCCGCCGACGAGGCCGCCGCCCGGCTGGCGTACGCCGCCGCGCTGCGCGCCGAGGCGTTGGGGCGGCCGCTCGCGGCGGCAGCGGCGGGCCCGGTGAAGTCGGCGGCAGCGGGCCCGGCAGCCGGATCGGGAGCGGCCCGATGAGCCTGCTCGGCACCCTCGCCCGGCTGGAGGCCGTCCGCAGCGGCCGGGCCGAGCCGCTGGCCACCGTCCGCCACCGGCACCTCTCCGACCGCCCGATGGTGGTCGTCCCGCTGACCGCCGCCGGCGAGGCGGGCGCGCCGCTGGCCGTGATGCTGGGCACCGACCGCTCCGCACCCCGGCTGCACATCGTGCCGCAGCCGCTCAACCGCACCCTGCGGTTCGACTTCCTGGCCGAGCTGGCGGCCGACCTGCTGCCCTACCTGGAGTCCTTCGCCGCCGAGGTGGAGCAGATCGAGGGCTCCGAGAAGGATCCGGAGACGGGTGAGAAGACGCAGGTCTTCCGCGAACTGTGCACCGACGCGCCGCAGCTGATCGTCCCCAACAGCGCGGGGGTACACCATCTCGCCCTGCTCGGCCGCTCCACCCGCTTCCGCCGCACCGTCGAGGACGACGAGCCGGGCCCCTACCCGGCGCCGGCCCGGGTGCCGCTGCTCGGCCGCTGGCTGACCCACCTCACCGACCGGGCCCAGGTGCCCGGCTCCAGCCTGCTGCAGGCGATGACCGGCCTGCTCTCCCGGCACTGGGCGACCGGCCAGAGCCACCTGGAGGACCAGCACCTCGCCGCCCGGCTGGCCTGGCACGCGCCGCCGCCCGGACTGACCGGGGCCGCGGCCGCCGAGCTGGCCGAGTCCGCCCGGGACGCGGCCGGCCAGTTGGTGCACCCGCCGGCCGGTCCGGCCACCGACCCGCGCTTCGACGAGCTGGTGCTCGGCCCGGCGATCGCCCGCTACGACGCCGCCGCGGCCACACTGCTGCACGCCGTCCAGGAGCCGGGGAGCACCGACGCGGAGCAGGCCCGGGCCGCCGTCCGGACGGCGGTCGAGCAGCTGCGCGCGGTGCTGTCCGGGGTGCTGCTGCCCACCTGGCACGACGTGTGGCACGGGCTCGACCTGCTCCGCGGCCTGCCGCCGGCCGGGCACCTGGCGGAGCGCTGGACGGGTGACCGCTGGTCCTACACCGGCCACCGCGACCGGCTGGCGGCCGGTGAGCCGCCGCAGCCCCGGCAGGACGACGCCGTGACGGCCGCCCGGAAGCTGGCGCAGCGCGAGCGCGAGCAGGCCCGGCTGGACGTCCAGGAGGCGCTGGACGACCCGCTGGCGATGGCCGAGCACCGGCTGGCCGGCGAGGCGTTCGCGGGTGTGGTGACCGAGGTGGTGCCGGACTACGACACCTCGGGGCGCTCGCCCAAGCCGCGTCCGCTGATCACCGTCCGCACGGCCGACCGTCCGCACGCGGACCTCGGCCGGGAGGCGCACCGGGTCCGGGAGTCCCCCTCGCCGGAGTCCGGCGCCGGGCCGAGCGCGCAGAAGGCGGTGATCGCCGCGGTCGACCCGGCGGCGGGCACCATCACGCTGCGGGTGCTGTCCGGCATGGGGCGCAAGAAGGAGCCCGAGCCGGGCAGCCTGCCCGAGCCCGGTGAGCGGATCACCTTCACCCTGTTCGAACTGACCGTCCGCCAGTCCGCGCCGCTGCCCGAGCCGGACGACACCCCGTGGACGCACGGCGGCCCGCCCGGGGCCGCCGCCGCGCCCGGTCTCCTGCCGGCCGCCACGGCCACCGCCGCCGCGGCCACCGACACCGAGGAATGGGAGTGATCCGGCAGATGAGCAGTGAGCAGGCCCCCGGCGCGGCCGCCGACGCGGCGGTGGCCAGGATCCTGGAAGCCACCGTCCGCCCGGCCGTCGGCGCCCCCCGCGGCGTGGTGGTGGACTCCCCGCCCGGCGCCGGCAAGTCCACCCTGGTGGTGCGCGCCGCCCGGGAGTTGGTCGAGGCCGGCGAGCGCATCATGATCGTCGCCCAGACCAACGGCCAGGTGGACGACCTGGTCGACCGACTGGCGCAGAAGGCGCCCGAGCTGACGATCGGCCGGCTGCACGCGGCGGACTCCCGGCCGGGGCCCGAGGTGCTGAAGCACCCCAACGTCACCCCGTCCGACAAGGTGACCGACCTCGCCGAGCTCGACGTGGTGATCTCCACCGCCGCCAAGTGGCAGTGGGTGAAGAGCGAGGCGCCCTGGCGGCACGCGATCGTCGACGAGGCGTACCAGATGCGCTCGGACGCCCTGCTCGCGGTGGCCCGGCTGTTCGAACGGGCCCTGTTCGTGGGGGACCCGGGCCAGCTGGACCCGTTCACGGTGGTCGGCACCGAGCAGTGGGCGGGGTTGTCGTACGACCCGTCGAGCAGCGCGGTGGTCACCCTGCTCGCGCACAACCCGCAGATCGAGCCGCACCGGCTGCCGGTCTCCTGGCGGCTGCCGGCCAGCGCGGCACCGCTGATCTCCGACGCGTTCTACCCGTACACACCGTTCCGGTCCGGTACCGGGCCCGGCGAGCGGCGGCTCACCGCCTCGGTGCGGCCGGACGGCTCCGCGTTGGACGCGGCGATCGACCGGGCGGCCGAGCACGGCTGGGCGCTGCTGGAGCTGCCCGCCCGGCACACCGTCCGGACCGATCCGCAGGCGGTGTCGGCCGTGGCGGCCACCGTCCGCCGCCTGCTGGAGCGCGGTCTGACGGCCCACTCCGAGCAGGGCTCCGTCCCGCTCGCCCCCGGCCGGATCGCGGTCGGCACGGCCCACCGGGACCAGGCGGCCGCCGTCCGGGCGGCGCTGGTCAAGGCCGGTGTCCCGGTCGACCCGACCGTCGGGCCGGCCGTCACGGTGGACACCGCCAACCGGCTGCAGGGGCGCGAGTACGACGTCACGGTGGTGCTGCACCCGCTCTCCGGGCGGCCGGACGCGACCGCCTTCCACCTGGAGACGGGGCGGCTCTGCGTGCTCGCCTCGCGGCACCGGCACGCGTGCATCGTGGTGGCCCGGGCCGGCATCGCCGAGCTGCTGGACGAGCACCCGGCCACCGAGCCGGTCCAGCTGGGCGTCTCGGTCAAGTTCCCCGACGGCTGGGAGGCCAACCACCAGGTGCTGCAGCATCTCGCCGGGCACCGGGTGCGGCTGGCGCGCTGACCGGCCCGCCCGCCCCCGGCCGGGCGGGGGCGGGCGGGGGGCGGGCGGCAACGGGTGCACGCCCCCGGCGCGCCGGGAGGGAATAGCGCCCGGACTCGCACCGTTCCGTTACCGGCTGCCGACGCGAGACAATGGACGGCGGCCAGGACCGGGCGGCGTCGTCCCCGGCTGCCGTCGTCCGCCCCCCACCGACCACCCGGAGGTGTCCGTCCATGCCCGACTCCCACGCCCAGGCGTCCGACCCGAGCGGTTCGACCGTGCCGGCCGGTCCGGGCGCAGGCGCCGGTGAAGCGCCCGCCCGACGCCGGCGCCCGGTGCAGCTGCTGTTCGAGCCGCACATCGCCGAGCCGGAGCCGGAACGGTTCTTCGACCTCGAGTCGATCGAGGACCCGGCGGAGCTGCTGCGCCGGTCCACCGAGCTGGCACTGGCCTTCCGCGCGGCCGCCGAGCGGGCCACCGACTTCCAGGCCGTCGCCGCCGCGCAGCTCGCGGACCCTCGCCGCTTCGACGCGCTGTCCGACACCGAGATCGCCGCCCGGGCGGACTGGACGCCGGACTACGCGGCCAAGATGATCGAGTACGGCCGCGGCCTGCTCCAGCCCCGGCGCCACGACGGCTAGCCGTTCCGGCCCGTGCGGTCGGCGCCCGGCCCGTCCGGCGGTCCGGAGACCGTTGCGGCCGGACGACGGACCCGGACAGGAGACCGGGGCACGCGGCCGGGCGGGAGTCCGGGCACGACCGGACAGGGCCGAGGCCCGGGATCTCGCCAGTGGCATATGCGGCGCGGCAGGGTACGCCGGTCTCCGCCGCGCTGTCCGGCAAACCGCGCTTTCCCTCCCGGACACCCCGCGGACACCCCACGCTGCTGTCTGTGGACATCTGGACGTATCAGTCGGTGGAGTACGTCACCGTGGCCGGTGAGGCCTGGCTGGCCTCCGCCAGCGAGTACCCGCGCAGCATGCGCGCGCTCTGGGAATCACGCCCGTGGGCGCCCTCGGTGCTGCCCTGCGGGCGCGCCTTCGACGTGATCAGCATGCCGTCCCTGTTCGGCCGCCGGGTGCTGGACGAGCTGTGGACCTCCGGACCGGGCTGCGGCCCGGTCGCCGTGTACCGGGGGCGCACCCTGCTGTTCGTCCGGCCCGGGGCGGCGGCCCGGCTGCGCCGGCTGCTCGCCTGGGAGGAGTGGGCCCGGGACGTCCCGCCGCTGCTCTGCCACGGCCGGGGCGACGCGGTGACCGTTCCGCCGGTGCAGCGGATGGTGCACAGCCCGGACTCCCCCGGTCTGGGCGCCGGGCGGTGGATCGTCGCCCCGGAGAGCCGGGAGCCGTGGCTGCCGGGTGCCTCGGTGGTGCTCTGGGCCTGCGTCCGGGCGGCCCGCGAGCCCGCCGAGCGGGCCGGGTCGGCGGCCCTTCCCGTCGGCTGAGCCCGTCCGCCCCGGCTCCGGGTATTCGATTTTGGCCGGGCCGCGCGCCGCTGCTAAAGTCTTCTCTGTCAGCAGGCGCCGCTAGCTCAGTTGGTTAGAGCAGCTGACTCTTAATCAGCGGGTCCGGGGTTCGAGTCCCTGGCGGCGCACAGACAGCCGGAAGGCCCCTTGCGAGAGCAAGGGGCCTTCCGTGTTTCCCGGGCCGCCCCGGAGGCACCGCCGGTGCCGCCCGCCGGACGGATCCGGCCGGCGGGCGGCACCCGACGGGTCAGCGGCCGCGCAGCGAGCGGTAGCGCGCGACCAGCTCCGCCGTGGAGCTGTCCAGCGCGTCGACGCCCTCACCGGTCAGCAGCACCGGCTCGATCCGCTTGGCGAGCACCTTGCCGAGCTCGACGCCCCACTGGTCGAAGGAGTCGATGTTCCAGATCGCGCCCTGGACGAACACCTTGTGCTCGTACAGCGCGACCAGCTGGCCGAGCACCGACGGGGTCAGCTCGGCGGCCAGGACGGTGGTGGTCGGGTGGTTGCCCTTGAAGGTCTTGTGCGGCACGAGCTCGGCCGGCACGCCCTCGGCCGCGACCTCCTGCGGCGTCTTGCCGAAGGCCAGCGCCTGGGTCTGGGCGAAGAAGTTGGCGAGCAGCAGATCGTGCTGGGCGACCAGGCCGGCCGGCAGGTCGGCGACCGGCTGGGCGAAGCCGATGAAGTCGGCCGGGATGACCTTGGTGCCCTGGTGCAGCAGCTGGTAGTAGGCGTGCTGGCCGTTGGTGCCGGGCGTGCCCCAGACCACCGGGCCGGTCTGCCAGCTCACCGGGTTGCCGTCGCGGTCCACCGACTTGCCGTTGGACTCCATGTCCAGCTGCTGGAGGTAGGCGGTGAACTTCGACAGGTAGTGCGAGTAGGGCAGCACGGCGTGCGCCTGGGCGTCGAAGAAGGCCCCGTACCAGACGCCCAGCAGGCCGAGCAGCAGCGGCACGTTCTCCTCGGCGGGCGCCGTGCGGAAGTGCTCGTCGACCAGGTGGAAGCCGTCCAGCATCTCGCGGAAGGCGTCCGGGCCGATGGCGATCATCAGCGAGAGGCCGATCGCCGAGTCGAAGGAGTAGCGGCCGCCGACCCAGTCCCAGAACTCGAACATGTTGGCGGTGTCGATGCCGAAGTCCGCGACGCCCTCGGCGTTGGTGGAGAGGGCGACGAAGTGCTTCGCCACCGCCTCGGTGTCCGCGCCCAGACCGGTGAGCAGCCAGGTACGGGCCGAGACCGCGTTGGTGATGGTCTCGATGGTGGTGAAGGTCTTGGAGGCGACGATGAAGAGCGTCTCGGCCGGGTCGAGGTCGCGGACGGCCTCGTGCAGGTCGGCGCCGTCCACGTTGGAGACGAAGCGGACGTCGAGGTCGCGGGCGGCGTAGGAGCGCAGCACCTCGTAGGCCATGGCGGGGCCGAGGTCGGAGCCGCCGATGCCGATGTTGACGACCGTCCGGATCCGCTTGCCGGTGTGGCCGCGCCAGGCGCCGCCGCGGATCTGCTCGGCGAAGGCCCCCATCCTGTCGAGCACGGCGTGCACGGCCGGCACCACGTTCTCGCCGCCGACCTCGACGACGGCGCCGCGCGGGGCGCGCAGCGCGGTGTGCAGGACGGCGCGGTGCTCGGTGTTGTTGATCTTCTCGCCGCGGAACATCGCGTCCCGCAGCCGGGCCACGCCGGTGGCCTCGGCCAGCTCGCGCAGCAGGGCCAGCGTCTCGTCCGTGACCAGTTGCTTGGCGTAGTCCACGTGCAGGTCGCCGACCTGGAGGGTGTAGCGGCGGCCCCGCTCCGGGTCGGCGGCGAACAGCTCGCGCAGGTGCGTCTCGCCCAGCTCCGCGCGGTGCTTGCCGAGGGCGGCCCACTGCGGGGTGCGGTCCAGCGGGGTACGGGCGTCGGCACGGGTCTCCGACATCGGTGGCTCCTCGATTCATCTGGGTGCAGATACCGGCAGGGCCAGGCGGGAGGGTTTTCGCGAGGTCGTGCGGGTACTGGTGGTGCGCCGACTTCGTTGACGGCCTGCCCGGGACCAGCCTATGCAACGTCGGGTCGGCCCGCGCACATTCCGTTCGCGGACGCTCCGTCGCCGCCGTCCCGACGCCCGGCGGTTGCCGTCCGGACGCTCCGTCGCCGCCGTCCGGACGGACGCGCGGCCCGTTCCGGACGCCGCGTCACTTCCGTTCGGAGCGCAGGTCGAGTCCGCGCAGCACCTGGTCGACGAGTTCCGGATCGGCGCCGAGTTCGCTGCGGGCGGCCAGCATCTCGCGCCGGGAGGCGGCGATCATCTCCTGCTCGACGCGGTACGCGGCGCGCCACTGGCTGAGCCGCAGCTTCGCCTCGCCGGCCTCCTCCTCGGCGTACTTCTCCGGGCAGAGCCGGGCCAGCCGGTCGTGCTGACGGTCCCGCAGGCGGTCGGCGACCTCGGCGGGCAGCTTGTCCTGCTCCTCCAGTTCGCCGAGCCGCTGCAGCCCGGCCCGGGCCGCCCGCCACCAGAGCTGGCGGACCGCCTGCTCGTGCTTGTCGTGGTCGACGTCCAGACGCAGCCGCTTGGCCAGCCACGGCAGGGTGAGCCCCTGGACCAGCAGGGTGAAGAGGACGACGCTGAAGGCGATGAAGACCAGCCTGCCGCGCTCGGGGAAGCCCTCGCCCGAGTGGACGGTCAGCGGGACGGCCAGGGCGAGCGCGACGGTGGCCACCCCGCGCATCCCGGACCACCAGAGCACCACGCTCTCCTGCCAGCTGATCGGGGTGTCCTCCTCGGCCCCGGAGCGCAGCTTCCTGGAGAGCCAGCCGGCCGGCAGCAGCCAGAGCAGCCGGACCACGACCACGACGGCGATGACGACGGCCGCGTCACCGAGCATGCTCGTCCAGCCGGTGCCGGCCTCCTTCAGGACGGTGGCCAGCTCCAGGCCGATCAGGCCGAAGGCGACACCGGTGATCAGGATCTCGACGATCTCCCAGAAGGCGTTGCCGACCAGCCGGTAGGAGACGGCGTCGGCCTCCGCGGCGCGCTCGGCGAGGTAGAGCGCGCAGACGACGACGGCGAGCACGCCGGAGCCGTGGATCTCCTCGGCCAGCGCGTAGGCGGCGAAGGGCACCAGCAGGTTCAGCGCGACCTGCTGGGTGGGGTCCTCCAGGAAGGAGGCGAGCCTGGCGTTGAGCCAGCCGAGCCCGATCCCGATGACGACGGCGAGCACGGCCGAGAGCACGAACCGCAGGACCGCGTGGCCGGGCGAGAAGTCGCCGCTGACCACCGCGTCGATGGCCAGCGAGTAGATGACGATCGCGGTGACGTCGTTGAACAGGCCCTCGCTCTCCAGGATCGACACCAGACGACGCGGCAGGCCGACGCTGCCGGCCACCGCGACGGCGGCGACCGGGTCCGGCGGGGAGACCAGCGCGCCGACCGCGACGGCGGCCGCGACCGGCAGGGCGGGCAGCAGCGCGTGCACGGCACCGGCGACCGCCGTCGTGGTGACCACCACCAGCGCGACCGCGAGCAGCAGGATGGAGCGGACGTTGGCCCGGAAGTAGCGGACCGAGGAGCGCCGGGCGACGGCGAAGATCAGCGGCGGCAGGACCAGCGGCAGGATCAGGTCCGGGTCGAGGGAGATGTCCGGGATCTGCGGGACCAGCGCCATGACGATGCCCAGCAGGGTCATCAGCACGGGTTGCGGCACACCCGTGCGCCGGGCGAGCGGCATGGTCACCACGGAGGCGAGCAGCACCACGAAGAGCAGGGGCAGCTGGCCCACGGTGGGGTTCCTCTCGGTGACGAACGGCGGTGACGAACGGCGGTGACGAACGGCGGGGGCGGAGGGCGGGGACGGACAGTGGGGCCGGCCGGACCGGCGGCGCCGGACGCGATTCGGGCCGCCGTCGAGGATAAATCCGACAATGCGCCCAGCTGTCGCAACACGCCGAAGGACGCTTGACCTCAAGTCCACTTCACATTCGATGATCGGAGCGCAGGCAGGACCGAGCGCACAGACCACGAGGCAGGAGCTCCAGATGAAGGCTGTCACCGTCCCCCGGTTCGGCGGCCCCGAAGTGCTGCGGGTGACCGAGGTACCCGCCCCCGCCGCCGGACCGGGCGAAGTACGGGTCCGGGTCTACGCGGCCGGGGTGCAGCCCGCCGACCTCGCCGTCCGGGAGGGCTGGGCGCCGCCGGGCGTGCGGGTCGAACTGCCGGCGGTCCCGGGCAACGAGTTCGCCGGGGTGGTCGACGAACTCGGGCCGGGCAGCTCCGGCTGGGAGGTCGGCGACGAGGTGCTGGGCTTCCGGCTGCTGCACAGCCACGCCGAGTTCGTCACCGTGGACGGCTCCCAGTTGGTCCCCAAGCCGGCCGGCATGCCCTGGGAACAGGCGGGCTCGCTCTCCGCGTCCGGCCAGACCGCCCATGTCGCGCTCACCCGGCTGCGGGTCGGCCGGGGGGACACCGTACTGGTCCACGGCGCCTCCGGCGGGGTCGGCACGGTCGCCGTCCAGCTCGCCCGCGCCTGGGGCGCAACGGTGATCGGTACCGCGAGCGAGCGCAATCACGACTACCTGCGCGAGCTGGGCGCGATCCCGGTCACGTACGGGGACGGGCTGGTCGAGCGGGTACGGGCGGTGGCGCCGCAGGGGGTGGACGCGGCCTTCGACGCGGCCGGGCGGGGCGCCCTGGAGGCCTCCGTCGAGCTGGTCGCGGACCGGGACCGGATCGGCACCGTCGTCGACTACCCCACCGCCGCGCGGCTCGGCCTGGTCGAGCTGCGGGCACCGCGGACGGCGGCCCGGCTGGCCGAACTGGTCGAGCTCTGGGAGTCGGGCGGCCTGCGGCTGGAGATCGCCGACGCCTTCCCGCTGGAGCGCGCCGCCGACGCGCACCGGATGGTCGGCACCGGACACGTCCGGGGCAAGGTGGTCCTCACCCCGTGAGCCCCGGTGGGCCGCGGTGGACCCCGGAAGCCCGGCGAGCGGCATGGGCCGTGCGGGTCCGGCCACACCGTGCGGGCCGTCCCGGTCCGGGCGTCGGGCCTGGCGGGGGCCGTCCGGCCGTCGATTGTGAGTTTCGGCCGCTGACCAGGTAATGTTCTCCGCGTCAGCAGGCGCCGCTAGCTCAGTTGGTTAGAGCAGCTGACTCTTAATCAGCGGGTCCGGGGTTCGAGTCCCTGGCGGCGCACAGACAGCCGGAAGGCCCCTTGCGAGAGCAAGGGGCCTTCGGTGTTTCCCGGGCCCTTCGCCGCACCGGCCGCCGCGGCACCGGTGGACGGCGCGGGGCGCCGGACGGAGACGGTCCCGTCCGGCGCCCCGCGGGGATCGGTCAGCGACGGAAGTAGCTGTCGAAGTTCTTGGAGAACTCACGGCCGCCGAACTGGTCCCAGTTGATCGACCAGGTCATCAGGCCGCGCAGGTCGGGCTGGGCGCCGGCCCTGGGGACGTAGCCGCCGCAGTTGACGGCCTTGGTGAGGCAGTCCAGCGCCTTGTTGACCTCGGCGGGGGCGACGTAGCCGTTGCCCGCGTTGGTGGTCGCCGGCATGCCGATGGCGATCTTGGAGGCGGGCAGCGCCGGGAACACGTTGTTGGTGTTGCCCGCCACCGGGAAGCCCTTGAGCAGCATGTCGGCCATGGCGACGTGGAAGTCGGCGCCGCCCATCGAGTGGTACTGGTTGTCCAGGCCCATGATGGAGCCGGAGTTGTAGTCCTGGACGTGCAGCAGGGTGAGGTCGTCGCGCAGGGCGTGGATGACCGGCAGGTAGGCGCCGGCGCGCGGGTCCTGACCGCCCCACGGACCGGATCCGTAGTACTGGTAGCCGAGTTGGACGAAGAAGGTCTCCGGGGCCATGGTGAGGACGAAGTTCGGGCCGTACTTGGCCTTCAGCGTCTTCACGGCGGAGATCAGATTGACCACGACCGGGCTGGTCGGGTTCTTGAAGTCGGTGTCGCCGGTGTTCAGCGAGAGCGAGTGGCCCTCGAAGTCGATGTCGAGGCCGTCCAGGCCCCACTTGTCGATGATCGCCGAGACCGAGCTGACGAAGGTGTCGCGGGCGGCCGTGGTGGTGAGCTGGACCTGGCCGTTCTGGCCGCCGATCGAGATCAGCACCTTCTTGCCCTTGGCCCGCTTGGCGGCGATGGCGGCCTTGAAGTCCGCGTCGGACTCCACCCCCGGGCACTCGGTGACCGGGCAGCGGTTGAACCGGATGTCGCCGGAGGTGACGGAGGTCGGCTCGCCGAAGGAGAGGTTGATGAAGTCCCAGGAGTCCGGGACGTCGGCGACCTTGGTGTAGCCGGCGCCGTTGGCGAAGCTGGCGTGCAGGTAGCCGACCAGGGCGTGGCTGCCGGGCGGCGAGGTGGGCGTCGCGGTCGGGGTCACCGTGGGCGTGACGGTGGGCGTCGCGGTCGGGGTCACCGTCGGCGTCACGGTGGGGGTGACGGTCGGGGTCACCGTCGGTGTGACCGTCGGCGTCGGGCTGGGCGCGCCCGGGCCGTCCAGCGAGACGTCGTCCGCGTAGTAGGTGCCCTGGCCGTACCAGCCGTGGGTGTACACGGTGGCGCTGGTCTGGGTCGCGCCCGTGGTGAAGCTGACGCTGAGCTTCTGGTAGGCGCCGCCGGTGCCCGGCGTCCAGGTGCTGGTGCCGCCGTCCACCCCGAGGTAGACGTAGGAACCCTTGAGGTACGCGCTGAGCGTGTAGGTGGTGTTGGGGGCGACCGTGACGGTCTGGGCGCAGCGGGCGGTGTCACCGGCCGAGGCGGCCGCGGCGAGTGCGTAACTGCCGCTGTGGGACTGTCCGGTGACGACGCTGCCGGTGCCGGCGGAGCAGCTCCAGGGGCCGGTGGCCCCGGTCTCGAAGCCGCCGTTGGCCAGGAACTCGCCGGCCGAGGCGGCGGGCGCCAGGCCCAGGGTCAGGCCGACCAGGGTCGCAGCGGCGACGGCCGAGGCGGTGCCGGCGGCGACCAGCGTACGGGGACGGCGGGGCGTGCCGGGTGCGGCTACAGGTGTTCTGCGCATGCGGGGGACTCCTGCGGGGGCGCGAATCGTGGGGGACGTCCGAGGGCACGGCGACGTACGTGCCAGTGGGGGTTCGGCCCGACCGCGCACCCTAGTTGGACTAGACCACTGAAGTGGATTCGGCCGTGCGGTGTCAATGGTCCAGACCGGTCGGACACCTCCGCCCGGGGCGTCCGGTTGCCGGGCGTGACACTCCGTCGAACCATGGAGAGGTGACGTCACCCGGCTACCTCCGCTACCCCCACCTGCGCGGGGACCTGCTGGCGTTCACCGCCGAGGACGACGTCTGGATCGCCCCGCTCTCCCCCGACGGCAGCACCGGCCGGGCCTGGCGGGTCAGCTGCGACCGCACCCGGGTCAGCCACCCCCGGATATCCCCCGACGGCCGCACCCTGGCCTGGACCGGCTGGCAGAGCCCGACCCCCGAGATCTGGACCGCGCCGGTCGAGGGCGGCGAAGCCGTCCGGCTCAGCTACTGGGGCAGCCAGGACACCCGGCTGCGCGGCTGGCTGCCGGACGGCGAACTCCTCGCCGTCACCTCGTACCACGAGCCCTTCGGCCACTACACCTGGGCGCACGCGCTGCCGCCGGACGGCTCCCCCGGCCGCCGGATGCCCTGGGGGCCGGTCGGCGACGCCCAGCTGAGCCACGCGCACACGGTGCTGCTCACCGGCTCGGCACCGCACGAGCCCGCCGCCTGGAAGCGCTACCGGGGCGGCGCCACCGGCCGGCTCTGGGTGGACGGCGAGCAGATCCTCCCCCACCACCGGGGACACTTCGCCTCCCCCATGCCGGTCGGGGACCGGATCGCCTTCCTCTCCGACCACGAGGGCATCGGCAACCTCTACTCCTGCCACCCCGACGGCACCGACCTGCGCCGGCACACCGACCACGCCTCCTACTACGCCCGGGAGGCCGCCACCGACGGCACCCGGATCGTCTACCAGCACGCCGGTGACCTCTGGGTGCTGGAGAGCCTGGACGCGCCCGCGCCGCACCGGCTGCGCGTCCCGCTCGGCGGCGCCCGGGCCGGCCGCCGGCCGTACCAGGTGAGCGCCGCCTCCCACGTCAAGGACCTGGCCTGCGACCACACCGGCCGGGCGGGGGTGATCACCGTGCGCGGCAGCCAGTACTGGCTCACCCACCGGGACGGCCCGGCCCGGGCGCTCGCCGACACCCCGGGGGTGCGCACCCGGCTGCCGGTGGTGCTCGGGCACACCGGCGAGGCCGCCTGGATCACCGACGCCGAGGGCGAGGACGCGGTCGAGATCGTCCCGCTGCCCGGCCACGACGCCGTCGGGCACGGGGCGGACGGGCCGGGGGCAGCGGCGGACGGCACGGCGGGGGCGGACGGCGGGCCGGCTACGGCCGGCGCCCACCGCCACCGGGTGCTCGCCGCCGGCCGGCTCGGCCGCGTCCTGGAGCTCACCGCCTCCCCCGACGGCACCCACCTGGCCGCCGCCGCCTCCGACGGCCGGCTGCTGCTGGTCGCCGCCGCCGACGGCGCCGTCCGCGAACTGGCCGCCTCCGACCACGGCCCGGTCACCGGCGCCCGCTTCTCCCCCGACTCGCACTGGATCGCCTGGTCCCAGCCGGTGGCCGGCCGCTCACTGCGCCGGATCCGGCTCACCCGCACCGACGGGCCCGCCCCGACCACCGAGATCACCGACGGCCGCTTCGAGGACGAGCAGCCGGTGTTCACCCGGGACGGCCGCTACCTGGCCTTCCTCTCCTGGCGCGGCTTCGACCCGGTCCACGACGTGCACACCGGTGACCTCTCCTTCCCGCTCGGCTGCCGCCCCTACCTCGTCCCGCTCGCCGCCGACACCCCGTCCCCGTTCGCCGCGGCCGCCGAGGACGGCGCCCCGCGCGGCAACGGCGGCGGGGACGGCACCGTGCACGTCGACCCGCGGGGCATCGGCGAGCGGCTGCTGCAGTTCCCGGTGATCGCCTCCAAATACTCGGCCACCGACGCCGTGCGGGGCGGCCTGGTCTGGCTGCGCTGGCCGATCTCCGGCACCCTCGGGCAGACCTTCACCAACCCGGACGACACCTCCGGCCGCCCCTCCCTGGAGTACTTCGACCTGGCCCGGGGCACCCGCAGCACACTGGCCGACAAGCTGGACGGCTACGCCGTCTCGGGTGACGGCGGCTCGGTCGCCGTCTACTCGGCCGGCACCCTGCGGATCGTCCCGGTCGGCGCGCCGTCCGCCGGCACCCCGGTGGACCTGCGCCGGATCACCCACACCGTGCGTCCGCCCGCCGAGTGGCGCCAGGCCTACCACGAGGCGGCCCGGATCGTCCGGGACCAGTTCTGGGACGCCGGCATGTCCGGCCTGGACTGGCCCGCGCTGGTCGCGCAGTACGAGCCGCTGCTGGAGCGGATCGCCGGCCCGGACGACTTCGCCGACCTGCTGCGCGAGCTGCTCGGCGAGCTCGGCACCTCGCACGCGTACGTCACCCCCTCCCGGCGCGGCGAGGGGCCGTCCCTCGTCCAGCACCCGCTCGGCCTGCTCGGCGCCAACGCGCGCCACGCCGCCGACGGCCGCTGGCTGGTCGACCGCATCCTGCCCGGCGAGTCCTCCGACCCGCGCGCCCGTGCCCCGCTCGCCTCCCAGGGCGTCCGGGACGGCGACGAACTGCTGGCGGTGGCCGGCCGCCCGGTGGACCGGGTGCGCGGTCCGGCCCCCCTGCTGGCCGGCACCGGCGGCACCAGCGTCGAGCTGACCCTGCGCGGCGGCGCGGGCCCGGACGCCGGAATCCGCCGGATCACCGTCACCCCGCTGACCGACGAGCGGCCGATCCGCTACCAGGACTGGGTGGCCAAGCGCCGCTCGCTGGTCCGGGAGTTCAGCGACGGCCGGTGCGGCTACCTGCACATCCCGGATCTCGGCGGCTCGGGCTGGGCCCAGTTCAACCGGGACCTCCGACGGGAGCTGGACAAGCCCGCGCTGGTGCTGGACGTCCGCGGCAACGCCGGCGGCAACGTCTCCGAGCTGGTCCTGGAGAAGCTCACCCGACCGGTGCTGGCCTGGGACTTCAGCCGGGGGCGGCAGCCGGTGCGCTGGCCGCGCTACGCACCGCGCGGGCCGATCGTGGCGCTGGCCGACGAGGCGACCAGCTCGGACGGCGACGTCATCATCGCCGCGATCAAGCTGCTGAGGCTGGGCCCGGTGGTCGGCAACCGCACCTGGGGCGGGGTGGTCGGGATGACCGGCCGGCACACGCTCGGTGACGGGACGCAGATCTCGGTGCCGAAGAACGCCTCCTGGTTCGACGGCGGGCTCGGCTGGTCGGTGGAGAACCGCGGCGTGGAGCCGGACGTCCACGTGCTGCGCACCCCGCGGGACTGGGCCCGGGGGCGGCACCCCGAGCTGGTCACCGCCGTCCGGCTGGCGCTGGACCTGCTGGAGGACGCGCCGGCCGCCGTCCCGCCACCGGGCGACACCCCGCGCCCGGACCTGCGGCGGCCGGCGCTGCCGCCGCGCGAGCCGCCGGAGCACTGAACGGGCCGCGCGCCCGCCGGGGAGGGACGGCCCGGGAGCGCCGTAGGGACGCGCCCGGCGGCGGGCGCGTCCCTACGGCGCGGTGCGGTTCAGATCAGCGACGCGGTCAGGTCAGCGGTGCGGCCCGGGGTGCGGTGCGGCCCGGGGTGCGGTGCGATCCGGGGTGCGGTCGATCCACCGGTGCGGCCGGGGCCGGCGGTCAGTCCCAGGGATCGCCCTCGGCCGTCATGTCCTCGCGGGCCCGCTCCTCGGCCTCCCGTTCGGTAACGCCGGTGGTCTCCCCGGCCCCGCGGGCCCGATCGGTCTCGGCCCCGCGGACCCGCTCGGTCTCGGCGCTGAACGCGTCGGCCGCCTCGTCGTGGGCGAGGGCGGCCCGCTGGGCGGGGTCCGTCATCGCGCCGCTGTCCTGCTCATGGCTCCCGCCGAGCGAGGATCTGGCCTCCTCGCCGGCGTCGTGCGCCTTGTGGCGGAACCTGTCGAAGATGCCCATGACTCCTCCTCCGGACGACTTCCGGGCTGCCCCCACTCTCACACCGGTGCCCGGCGGGCGCATCCGCTGGCGGTCCGCGCCGGCGCGGACCGGGCCCTTGGTCCCGGTCGGGCGCGTCCAACGGCCGTAGCCGGACGGCACACGGCAGGCGGAGGGTGGGTTCCGTCAGACGATCCCGGCAGCGCCGCCGATCCGACGCCTCTCGCCCCTGGAGCCCGCTGTGGCCGTCGCCCACCCGGAACCACACGCCCGCCGGCCCCTGCCCGAGGAGCACCACGGCGGGCCGCGCCGACTGGTCGGACCGCTGGCCGCGCTGGACGGGCGGCTGCCCGGCCCGCACGACCTCCTGCTGCTGCAGTGCCCCGGGTCGCTGCGCCCGCTCGGCGGCGGCGAACTGCCCGGCTGGGCCCGCGCGGTCCTGCGGGCGCACCCCTGGGTGACGGTCGGCCGGGCCCCGGCGGTGGTCGGCGGGCCGCTCGACACCCCCTCACCGGTGCGCTGCACCCGGGACCCCTCGGCCGCACCGGAGCACTGGCTGCCGGTGACGGTGCGCGGCCCGGAGCGCGGGCAGCGGCTCGACGCGCTGGCCCCGCGCTCGGCGGTGGCCCGGACCCTGCGGCCCGAACAGGTGGCGGGACGGCAGGCGCTGCTGCCGCCGGAGCGGGCGGCGGCGATCCCGGCGCTGGCCGCCCTCCCGGCGGCCGGGCAGCTGGTGGCGGACCACCGGCTGGTCTGGGGGCCGATCGGCGCGGTCGGCTACGAGCTGGGGACGGGTGTGCCGGTGACCGGGCCGCTGAGCCCGCTGCGGCTGGTGCTGCGCGCGCCGCAGCCGGTCAGCCGGCGGGACGCGCTGCACCTGCGGCGGGCGCTGAGCAGGCTGGCGGTGCCGGTGCAGGCGGAACTGGAGACCCGGCACGGCGCGGTGCTGCTCGCCGAGTACGCGGCCTCGCCGTTGTCGCTCACCCTGCTGACGCCGGAGGGGCCCCGGGAGGTCCACGATCCGTGGTTCCCCCGGGGCCGCTGAGCCCGGTGGCCCTGAGCCCGGAACCGGCTGAGCCCGGTGGCGCCGGGCCGGTGACCCCGACCCGGCGCCACCGGCCCGGGGTCAGCCGCTGACGCTGGCCGCGCCGGTCTCCAGGTGACCGGTGAACCGCTGCGACCAGGAGCTGTCGGCGTCCACCGTGACGGTGAAGTCGTACCAGCCGTTGGTGTAGGCGACGGCGTTGAAGAAGTCGCTCACGCTGCCGCCGGCCGGCACCTGGTACGTCCAGGGACCGTCCGTCCGGTAGTTGTTCGACGCGATGGTGAAGGTCAGCGCCGTGGTGCCGGTGTTGGCGAGCCTGAACCAGAGTGCCGGCTTCCCGGTGCCCGGCTCCACCGCGTACGAGGCGGTGACGGCCGCGTTCTTGCCCGCCTTGGTGGCGTCGCCCTTGAAGCGGCGCAGGAAGCGGTTGGGGCCGACCACGGAGAGGTCGTAGGGGCCGCCGCCGAAACCGGTGCCGCAGTTGAAGAAGTCGCTCTGGTTGCCGCCCGGGTCGACGGTGTACTGCCAGGGCCCGCCGGTGCGGTAGGCGTTGGCGTAGGCCGAGAAGTGGGCCGACTTCTGGGCGACCGCGCCCTCGTTGGCCATCTTCAGCCAGACCTTGACGGCGCCGGCGGAGCCGAACTCCAGCCGGTCCAGGTTGGCGTTCGGCTGGTACGGCAGGGCGCGGGCCTGGCGGGTGCCGGGCTCCTGGACGGGCAGCTTGTTGTCGACCGGCGCCGGGTTGGGCAGCGGTCCGCAGCTCGACATGCCGATCACCGCGTCGGTGTTGGGCAGGGCGGGCAGGCCGTAGACCGGGTTGGCGAAGTCGAAGGCACTGGTGAGGTCGCCGCAGACGCGGCGGCGCCAGTCGGTGATGTTGGGGCAGGCGGCCGGCTTGCCGATGGCGGCCGTCCACTTCTCCAGGAAGCGCAGCACCGAGGTGTGGTCGAAGACCTCGGAGTTGACCCAACCACCGCGGGTCCAGGGCGAGATGGCGATCATCGGGACACGGAAGCCGAGGCCGAGGTTCGTCCCGCCGTAGAACTCGCCCGGGGTGCCGGCCGGGGCCGCGGGCGGCGGGACGTGGTCGAAGAAGCCGTCGTTCTCGTCGTAGTTGAGGAACAGGACGGTGGAGTTGAAGACGTCCGGGTCGGCGGCCAGGGCGTCGATCACGTTGTGGACGAAGTGCGCGCCGTCCTGGGGGGTGGAGTACGGGTGCTCGGAGGAGCCCTGGTCGGGAACGATCCAGGAGACCTGCGGGAGGGTCCCGTTCAGCGTGTCGGCCCTGATCGCGGCGACGATGTCGTCCGGGGTCCGGCCGGTCACCTTGGGGACGGAGCCGGTGCCCTTGACCGCGAGCGGGCTGCCCGCCGGGGCGGAGCTGAACTTGGTGAAGTAGGCGAGGGCGTTGTCGCCGTAGTTGTCGGCCGCGTTCTGGTAGACCTTCCAGCTCACGCCGGCGTCCTCCAGCGCCTCGGCGTAGGTCTGCCAGCGCAGGCCCTTCTCGTCGCCGCCGTCGTACGCCGGACCGCCCGCCTTGCCGTCCGGGTCGATCTGACCGGACCAGTGGTAGGTCCGGTTGGGGCCGGTGGCGCTGAGGACGGAGCAGAAGTAGGCGTCGCAGACGGTCCAGTTCTCGGCGAGCGCGTAGTGGAACGGGATGTCCTGGCGGGTGAGGTACCCGAGCGTGCGGACATTGCCCTTGGCGGCCACCCAGGAGTCCATCTTGCCGCCGTTCCAGGCCCTGTGCTGGTCGGACCAGCCGTGGGCGAGGTCACCGTTGCACTGCGCCAGGCGCTCCGGGTCGGCGCCGCCGGCCGGCTTGGTGGCGCTGAACTGCCACGGGTACTGCCGCCCGAGCCCGTTGGGCTGGTTGAAGACGCTGTACCCGTTGGCGATCTGGATCGCGCTGCGGTCGGCGAAGCCGCGCACGCCGCGCAGCATCCCGAAGTAGTGGTCGAAGCTGCGGTTCTCCTGCATCAGGATGACGATGTGCTTCGCGTCCACGATGGTGCCGGTCTGCGACAGTGCCGCCGACGGCGCCGCCACGGGCACGCCCGGCGCCGCCCCCGCACCGGTGGTCCCGGCCACGGCCAGACCCGCCGCCGCGGCTCCGGACAGCGCGACGAACTTCCTACGACTCAGCTCGGCCATCAGCCGGCCCGTCCCTTCACTGGCGATGTTGTGCAGACAAGTTGGGGCTCATCGATCGCGCAGCATCCTCCCCCCGCCCGAACCGCCGCCACCAGAGGCCCGGGAGAGGGTTGGCGGACTGTTCGCCCGGCCGTCACCGAGCGACGCCCGACTGAACGGCGGGGCGGCGGACGGCGGCGGGGCGGTGTCCCTCAGTCCTTCACGGTGATCCCCAGAGCGTGAGCGAACTGCGGCGCCAGTTCCAAGAGTTGGGGGGAGCTGATGACGGCGCCGCGCAGACCCTGGTGGCCGTCGGGCAGGCCCAGGCGGACGGCGCCGCGCAGATCCGTCCTGGTCAGCTTGGCGCCGCGCAGGTGGACCTCCTCCAGGGTGGTGCCCGGGAAGGAGACGTCGGTCAGCTTGGCGTCGCCGAAGTCCACATCGCGCAGCAGGCAGTCCTCGAACACGACGTCGCGCAGGACGGCGGCCCGCAGGTTGACCGCCTCCAGCTTGCAGCCGCGGAACACCGTCCGGCGCAGCGCCGAGCCGTGGGCGGCCACTCCGGCCAGCACCCCGCCGGTGACGGCGCTGTCCTGCCACTCGCTCTCGCTGAGGTCGCAGCCCACCCAGCGGCCGGCCTGGGCCCAGACCTCGTTGAAGCGGGCCTGGCGGAGCTTGACCCCGCTCAGCGCCACGCCGGTGAACGCGCACTCCAGGAAGGTGGCGCCACCGGCCCGCTGGTCGGTGTACTCGCCGCCGTCGAAGTGGACGGTGTCGTAGCGCTCGTCGCTGCGCAGCGGGCCGGCGTGCGGGCTCAGCAGGTGGGCGTACGGCAGGTCGGCGAGGCGGTCGGGGACGGACAGCGGCATGACGGTGGCACCTCACGGGTCGGCGGACTGGTCTCGCCCGCATGCTCGCACGTGGCACCGACACGGCCCGGCCGCTCGGGCGAGCGGCCGGGCCGTCAGTGGTCCGCGCGGTTCCCGAAGGGTCAGCCGCGGAGCCAGAGGGAGTTGACCCGGCTGCGCTCGGTGCTGTTCGGGTACGGGTTGGTGCAGGAGGTGCCGGGGCCGCCGCCGGACATCAGCTCGCTGCACGGGCCCGAGTAGTGGTCCGGCAGGCCGAGCACGTGCCCGGTCTCGTGCGCCGTCACCCGGGTGGAGTTGTACTGCTGGTTCTGGGCGTAGTCCAGGAAGATGTAGCCCTGACCGTGCCCGTTGGTGCTGGCGTACGAGCCGCGCGAGTCGTTGCCCTCGTAGTAGCGGAAGTCCGCGTTGGTGCCGGACCGCAGCTGGACGTTGGCGACCGAGCCGTTCCAGATCTGGGCGCTCTGGGCTATCTGGTTGCGGAAGGTCGGCGCGCTGCTGGCGTCGTAGGTCACCACGACGGCCTTCAGGTACGGCGTGGCCGCCTGCTTCGCCAGCGCGGACTTCATCACGGCCTGGTAGAACGCCTGGTTGTCGGCGTCCTCGGCGGCCGAACCGGCGTAGCCGGCGGCGGTGGCCGTGTAGCCCTGGACCGCCGGCGCGGGTGCGGGTGCGGCGACGGCCGTGGTGGGCAGGGCCGCCAGGCCGGCGGCGAGCACCAGGCCGACGGCGGCGGAGAGCGTACGTGAGACGCGGTTCATGTGGGGGCTCCTGTTCGCGGGTGCCGGGGCCGCTGGGGGTGGGCCACGGCGAACGGGTGAACGGGTGAACTGATGAACGGTGGGGCGGTGGGGCGGTGGAGCGGTGGAGCAGTTCAAGGGGGCCGGGATCGGGCCGGGATCGGGCCGGGCGGTCAACGCCCCGGCCCGGGTCGGCGGGGGCCGGCGGTCAGCCCGTGACGGCGGCCAGGCCGTTGCGCCAGAGGGAGTTGACCCGGCTGCGCTCGGTGCTGTTCGGGTACGGGTTGGTGCACGAGGGGCCGGGGCCGCCACCGGACATCAGCTCGCTGCACGGGCCCGAGTAGTGGTCCGGCAGGCCGAGCACGTGCCCGGTCTCGTGCGCCGTCACCCGGGTGGAGTCGTACTGCTGGTTCTGGGAGTAGTCCAGGAAGATGTAGCCGGAGCCGTGGCCGTCCGTGCTGGCGTACGAGCCGTTGCTCGGGTCGTCGCCCTCGTAGTAGGCGAAGTCGGCGCTGGAGCCCGCCTGGAGGCGGACGTTGCTCACCGAGCCGTTCCAGATCTGGGCGCTCCGGGCTATCTCGGAGGCGAAGGACGGCGCGTTACTGGCGTCGTAGGTCACCACCACGGCCTTCAGGTACGGCGTGGCCGCCCGCTTCGCCAGCGCGGACTTCATCACGGCCTCGTAGAACGCCTGGTTGTCGGCCTTCCCGGCACCCGGGTGCGCCGACGGCGAGGCGGTGTAGTGCTGGGCCGCGCCGGCCGCGGGTGCCGCGGTCGCGGTGCCGGGCAGGGCGGCGAGGCCGGCGGCGAGCGCCAGGCCCAGGGCAGCGGAGAGCGTCCGCGGCATGCGGTTCATGTGGGGGCTCCGATTCGCGGGTGCGCCGTGACCGGTGGGGGCCGGTCGCGGGCATCGGATGAATGCTTGCTGCCCCAGAGCTTGGGTCAGCGCGGCGGCGCGGCGGATGATGTCAACCGGTGATAGCACCGGTCAATCACCCCCCGGTCCGGGGCCGTTCCGACTGCTGACCTGTCATGTCCCTGGCGTCACACCGAATTGACCGTTATGCTCCCGACGTGGAGCTCGACGTGAGACACCTCCGGGTGCTGTGCGCGATCGCCGACACCGGCAGCCTCCGCAAGGCCGCGCTGCAACTCGGCATGACCCAGCCCTCCCTCACCACCCAGCTGCACCGCATCGAACGGGCCGTCGGCGGCACGCTGTTCACCCGTGAGCAGACCGGCAGCCGGCCCACCGCGCTCGGCCACTCGGTGCTGTCCCGGGCCCGGCCGGTGATCGTCGAGATGGCCGCGCTGGTGGCCGCCGCCCGCCAGGAGGCCCGCGAGGCCGCCAGCAGCGAGCGCGCCCGGCGGCTGCGGATCGGCAGCGTCGGCAGCCGGGCGGTCGCGGCCTGGCTGCGCCGGGTGCACGACCGGCTGCCGGAGACGGACACCACCATCCACATCGACATCTCCGCCAACGCCCTGCTGCGGATGGTCGCGGCCGACCAGTTGGACGTCGCCTTCGTGCACGAGAGCGAGGGCTTCCCGCTGAAGGTCCCGCCGGACGCCGAACACCGCGTCCTGATGGCCCGGGAGCCGCAGTTCGTCGCGCTCGCCGCGGGCCACCCGGCCGCCGGCCGGCCGGTGGTCCACCTGGCCGATCTCGCCGAGGACACCTGGATGGTGGACCCGACGGCCGACCACGAGTACGCCGCGATGCGCCGGGTGTTCACCGAGGCCGGACTCAACCCCCGCGTGGTCCAGGTGCGCGACAACGCGACCGCCGCCGAGCTGGTCGCCTCCGGCGAGGCCGTCCGCCCCTGCCAGCCGACCTCCGCCCCCGGGCCCGGCACGGTCGTCCGGCCGGTGCACGGCGATCCGCTGGCCGTCCGGCTGCTGCTCACCTGGCGGCCGCGCGCGATCGGCCCGCCGGCCCTGGACGCGCTCTACGGGGAGCTGCGGGCCGCCTACCTGGACCTGGCGCGGGTCAGTCCGACCTATCTCGCCTGGCTGTCCCGGCACGACCAGGCACTCCGGCAGCTGGTCGGCCACCCCCCGGCGACCGCCGATCCGGGCGCCCCGGCGCCGTCGCCGGCCCCTGCGCCCCGGTCCTCGCGCACGCTCGCGGCTCCCCCCGCGGCGCCCCTCCCGCCGTCGCCCCTCGCGCCGCCGCGCGAGCCGGCGGCTCAGGCCTCGCCCGAGCCCGCGACGGCCCCCTCGCGGGCGTGCAGTGCGACGCCCGCCGCCACCGTGGCCGCCGTCACCAGGCCCGCCACCAGGACACCGGAGCCGCCCGCCGCCGTGCACGCCAGCACCGCCACCGAGGCGGCGGGCAGCAACGCCTGCGCCACCCCGCTCTTGGTGTGCCGCGAGTGCAGCAGCCAGACGGTGAACAGGTAGACGGCGGTGGGCACGGTCACCGTCGCGGTGGCGGCCGTCTCCGAGATGTGCGCCTTGTGCACCGCCGACTCGACCGCGACCTCCAGTCCCGAGCCGATCGCCGCCGCCGAGCCGAACACCAGGTAGTGGCCGTAGCCCCAGGCGAAGGCCTGCCGGTTGGAGCGCAGGTGGTCGTGGACCGGCCGGGCGAAGTAGATCCACCAGGCCGAGAAGCAGATCAGCAGTCCGCCGCCGGCCACCGGCAGCAGCCGGCCCAGCCCCTCGTGCTCGTCCACCGCCGACTGCACCGCCAGGGTCGCCGCCGCCACCGTCTCGCCGAGCACGATCAGGGTGAACAGGCCGTACCGCTCCGCGATGTGGTGCGGGTGCCAGCTGGTCCGGAACCGCAGTTCGGCGAAGACCGGCACGGACAGCTCGGCCAGGATGCCGAGCGGGATCACGTACGGCCGGACGTCGTGCGGCAGCAGCAGCACCACGACCCAGGCCACCTGGCAGAGCGAGATGCCGATCGCGTAGCGCAGCGCCACCCCGCGCGCCGGCCCCTCCTCGCTGACCGCCGCACGCAGCCACTGGGTGACCATCGCCAGCCGCATCACCACATAGCCGACGACCGACAGCACCAGGTCCTGATCGGCGAACATCCGGGGCACTCCGGCGGCCAGGATCAGCACACCGGCGATCTGGACCAGGGTGGTCACCCGGTACGGGACGTCGTCGCAGTCGTACGCGGAGGCGAACCAGGTGAAATTCATCCAGGCCCACCAGATCGCGAAGAACGCGAAGACGTACCCGGTCAGACCGTCCCCGTAGTGGCCGGCGGCCAGGTCGTGGGCGAGCTCCCGGCCGGCCTGACCGACCGCGACCACGAAACAGAGGTCGAAGAAGAGTTCCAGCGGGGTGGCCACCCGGTGCGGCTCGTCCCGGCCACGCGGGACCATCCGGCGCACCGGACGCGGGTCGACGTAGTGCGGGCGGGGTGCTGCGGCGGGTACGCCGGTCATGAGCGGTCTCCGGGCTCCGGGGCGGTCGGGCTGCGCTGTACCGCCGCATCCTGGCAGCGGCCCGGGCCCGACGCACGCACCGGCGCGGTCGCCCTACGGCAGGTGGGCGACGGCCGGGCCGAAGCCGCTCCCGGCCCCGCCGCGCGGGTGCGCCGTGCCGCGCGACCTGCCGCGGTGGCGCCGCCCGGCGGTGCGCCGGCGTCGCCCACCGCGTCCGCGTGTCGCGCCGGCGCGTCACCTGGCCCGATGTTCCTTGCCGTCAGCGAGAGTTGACGGCCGGGTGCGCGAACCGGGTGACAGCACGACGGGTTTGCGGCGCGCCCGCGCCGGACGACCCGACCACCCGGACCGCCCCGCTAGATTCTTCCCCGGTTGGAAGCGCGTGGGTCCGGACGGACCCCACCGCACGGGTGGCCTGCGGGCATCGCGGAAGGTCAAGGCCGGTGGCGGGACAGCGGGGGCGGCAGAGCCGTTCCTCCCGTGTCCGCGCCACCGGCCTCGTGATCACCGCGCTGCTCGCCAGCGCCTGCCGTGCTGTCGACGCCCGCCGTGCCGCCGGCGCCACCACCGCCGCGGTGGCGGCTACTTCTCCCAGCCCACCGTGGCGTAGTCGACGCCCGCCAGGCCGAACGCGCCGTAGTTCGCCAGCCCCTTGCGGCTCGCGACCACGGTCGGCCGCTGGTACAGCTCGACGGTGTGGCCGAGCTCCCAGATCTTGGCGTCCGCCTGGTTGTAGAGCTTCGCGGCCTCCACCGGGTCGATCGTGCCGGCCGCCTTCTTGAGCAGCGCGTCGATCTCGGGCGTACCGAGCTTGGAGTAGTTGCCGAAGACGTTGTCGCCCTGCGGCAGGCGGAAGTTGCCGAGGCTGCTGGAGAGCGGGAACGAATCGGTGTTGCGCCAGCTGGCGACGTCGAACTTGCCCGTGTTGACGTACTTGGTGAAGAAGTCGTTGCTCGGGACCTTGTCGAGCTCGACCTTCACACCGGCGCCGAGCCACATCGCCTGGGCGGCGGTGGCGAGATCGAGCTGGGCCTGCGGGGTGGCGTCGTTGAGCACCCAGTGCAGGGTCAGCGGCTGACCGTCCTTGGTGCGCGGCTGCCCGCTGCCCGCCTCCTTCCAGCCCGCCTCGTCCAGCGCCTTCTTGGCGGCGGCCAGGTCGAACTTGGCCCAGTCGCCCGAGTTGTCCTGGTAGCCGGTCTGGTTGGGCATGAAGATGTGGTTGCCGAGCGGCTTGAACTCCACCGGGACGCCGTTGTTGGCGATCTTGATCAGCGAGGAGCGGTCCAGTGCCTTGCCGAGCGCCTGGCGCACCTTCTGGTCCGCCAGCGGACCGCCCCCGCCGAAGGAGATGTGCACCTCGTCCCACGGGCTGGCGGTCCGGATCACCGCGTCCTTGGCGTCCTTGAGCTGCCCGTACGCGGTGGCGGTGCCCGCCGTGGCAAAGTCGATCTCGTTGTTCAGGAACGCCTGGGTGGTCGCCGACTGCGACATCACCCGGAAGGTGATCTTCTCGGCCTTGGGCTTCGTGCCCCACCAGACCGGGTCCGGGACCAGGGTGATGGTCTGCGCGGTCTTGTCCGCCACACCGATCTTCAACGCGCCCGCGGTGATCGGGATCTTCTCGACCCAGCCCTTGTTGAAGTCGTCCGCGGTGCCGATCCCGGCTGCCGGGATCAGCGGGCGGAACAGGTTCTGCCAGTCCGCGTACGGCTCCGAGAAGGTCACCTTGACCTCGCTCGGGTCCGCGCCCTGCTCGACGCCGGAGATCAGCTCGTAGCCGGAGGAGTCGGCGATGTTGTAGCCGTCCTTCTTGCCGTTGGTGGCCTCCCAGTCGGCCTTGAAGTCCAGGTAACCGAGCGGCTTGCCGTCCGACCACTTGGCCTTCGGGTTGAGCTTGTAGGTGACCACCTGCGGGGAGGTCGAGGTGACCTTCGCCTCCAGCAGGTAGTCGGTGACCGGCTTGAAGGTGCCGGTCTCGTCCGTGGTGAAGAGCTCCGGCTCCAGGGCTCGCATGATCTCGACCGCGTCCCCGTAGCGGCCGTCCACCTGGAACGGGTTCCACTGGGTGATCCACTGGTAGAGCGGGAACCGGACCTCCCCGCCGTCGCGCAGCTGGTCCGGCGACTTGGCGTTGATGTCGATCGCGCCCTGTCTCGGCGGCTCGCTCTTGACCACGTTGTCGGCCGAGCCGCCGCCGCCCGAGCTGCACGCGGTGGCGGCGAGCGTGACGGCGAGTGCGAGCACGGCGGCCCGGCCGAAACGGCGTACGGGCGTGGTGGCAGCGTCCATGAGGGTTCCCCCCGGTGAAATCCGACAGGTTGGTGAGGGTTGAGCGTCGCGAGGTGTGGCGAAGCTTGAGCGTGGGCAGCCAAGTCGGTGCCGGCCGACCGAAAGTAACAGCCGATCAGTACGAGTACCAGGGGGCGGAGTTCACACCTGATCCAAACGCAACGGGCGGCAACACTGCCGCAACACCCCGGCCGCGCGCCGGTGGAACACTCTTGACCTGCACATTCCCTCACCGGCCTGACCAGGGCCACCGACCGAAGGCCACCCACCGATGCCCACCCGACGCGTCGGCCCCGCCCCCACCCCGGGCGGCCGTTGATGCTCCGCTACCTGGCGAAGCGGCTCAGCTACTACGCCGTGCTGCTGACCGCCGCGGTGTTCCTGGCGTACGCGCTGTCCGCCACCGCCCTCCAGCCGCGCGCCTACTTCGAGGCCAAGGTGCCGCGACCGGCCGCCGCCTCGGTCGAGCGCCAGCTCACCGACCTCAACCTGAACGACCGCACCCCCGTCGTCGAGCGGTTCGGCCGGTGGGCCGGTGACCTGCTCCACGGGGACCTCGGCCGCACCATCCACGACACGCCGGTACTGGACGACTTCAGCCGGCGGATCTGGGTCTCCCTGCGCCTGCTGCTGGTCGGCAGCCTGCTCGGCATGGTCCTCGGCGTCGCCGCCGGCGCCTGGAGCGCGGTGCGCCAGTACCGAATATCCGACCGGCTGCTCACCATCTTCTCCTTCGTCCTGCTCTCCACCCCGGTCTTCCTGGTCGCGCTCTTCCTCAAGAACGGCGCCATCGCCGCCAAGGACATCGCCGGCCACGAGGTGATCCCGTTCACCGGCTACGAGACCCCCGGACTGACCGGCGGGATCGGCACCCACCTCGGCGACTGGGCCCTGCACCTGCTGCTGCCCACCCTCTCGCTGGCCCTGGGCGGCCTCGCCACCTACAGCCGCTACCAGCGCGGCACCATGCTCGACGTACTCGGCTCCGACTACCTGCGCACCGCCGAGGCCAAGGGCCTCACCCGCGGCCGCGCCCTGGTCAAGCACGGACTGCGGACGGCGGTGATCCCGATGTCGACGATGTTCGCCTACAGCTTCCTGGGCATCTTCACCGGCGCCGCCTTCACCGAGACCATCTTCGGCTGGCACGGAATGGGCGAGTGGTTCATCCAGTCGATCAACGAACAGGACGTCAACTCGGTCGTGGCCGTCAACCTGTTCGCCGCGGTGGTGGTGCTCGCCTCCGGCTTCCTCGCCGACACCCTGCACGCCGCCCTCGATCCGCGTGTGCGGTCCTGACCGGAGGAGAGCCGCTGCCATGACCGCCGTCGCCACGGAACCCGCCGAGCCCGCCGAGCCTTCCGGCTCCGCCCACTCCGCCGTGCCCGTCCAACCGACCGTGCCCGCTGTCCCCGGGGCCGCGGCCGCGCTCGACGTTCCCGCCGTCACGGCCGCTCCGGGCGCCGCCCCGGTGCCCGTCCGCGTCCCCGGGCCGGCCGGCCGCGGCCGGCTCGTCCTCGGCCGGCTGCTCGCCGCCCGCTGGGCGGTGGCCGGTACGGTCGTCGTCCTGCTGCTGTTCGCGCTCGCCTTCGGCGGCCAGTACCTCACCCCCTGGGACTACGCCACTCCCGACTACACCGCGCTGCGCCAACCCCCCTCCGGCACCCACTGGTTCGGCACCAACGGAGTCGGTCAGGACGTCTTCGCGCAGACCGTCCGCGGCCTGCAGAAGTCGCTGGTGATCGGCCTGCTGGTGGCACTCTTCTCGACCGTGCTGGCCTCCCTGGTCGGCGCCTGCGCCGGGTACTTCGGCGGCTGGACCGACCGGCTGCTGATGTTCCTGGTCGACCTGATGCTGGTCTTCCCCAGCTTCCTGATCATCACCATCATCTCGCCCCGGCTGAAGGGCACCGGCTGGCTCGCCTTCGTGCTGCTGCTCGCCCTCTTCAACTGGATGATCACCGCCCGGGTGGTCCGCTCGATGACCATCTCGCTGCGCGAACGCGAATTCGTCCGCGCCGCCCGGTTCATGGGCGTCCGGCCGATGCGGATCATCACCCGGCACATCCTGCCGAACGTCGCGTCCTTCCTCATCATCGACGCCACCATCGCCGTCGGCGGCGCCGTAATGAGCGAGACCGCCCTCTCCTACTTCGGCTTCGGGGTGAAGGCCCCCGACGTCTCGCTCGGCACCCTGCTCGCCGCCGGGACCGGCGACGCCCCGGTCTTCCCCTGGCTGTTCTACTTCGCCGCCGGGCTGCTGGTGCTGTTCGTCCTGGCCGTCAACCTGATCGGGGACGGGCTGCGCGACGCACTCGACCCGACCGCCGAGGTGGCCCGTACCCCTCGGAGGACCCGTCGCACTCGTAGGAAGCGCGGAAGAACGTGACCACCACCGTCGAAACCCCGCTGCTGGCCGTCCGCGACCTGCGGGTCGACTTCACCGGACCGCGCGGCGCCACCGTCCCCGCCGTCCGGGGCGTCGACCTCAGCCTGCGGCGCGGCGAGACCCTGGGCATCGTCGGCGAGTCCGGCTCCGGCAAGTCCGTGACCGCGCTGGCCGTGCTCGGGCTACTGCCCGGCACCGCCCGGGTCCGGGGCTCGGTCGCCCTGGACGGCAAGGAGTTGGTCGGCCTGCCGGGCCGGGAACTCGCCGCCGTCCGCGGCCGCCGGATCGCCATGGTCTTCCAGGACCCGCTCTCCGCCTTCACCCCCGTCTACCGGATCGGCGACCAGATCGTCGAGGCGCTCCGCATCCACCAGCGCCTCGACAAGCCGTCCGCGCGCGAGCGGGCCGCCGAACTGCTCGACCTGGTCGGCATCCCCGCCCCCGAACGCGCGCTGGACAGCTTCCCGCACGAGTTCTCCGGCGGCATGCGCCAGCGCGCGATGATCGCGATGGCCATCGCCAACGACCCCGACATCCTGCTCGCCGACGAGCCCACCACCGCCCTGGACGTCACCATCCAGGCCCAGGTGCTCGACGTCCTGCGCACCGCCCAGCGCGAGACCGGCGCCGCGCTCGTCCTGGTCAGCCACGACCTCGGGGTGATCGCCGGAATGGCCGACCGGGTCGCCGTGATGTACGCGGGCCGGGTGGTCGAGACGGCCGGAGTGGACGAACTGTTCGCCGCGCCCCGCCACCCCTACACGCTGGGCCTGATCGGCGCGGTGCCGAGGCTGGACGGCCGGGGCGGGCCGCTGGTGCCGATCCCCGGCGTGCCCGCGCCGATGGCCGAGCTGCCGGCCGGGTGCCCGTTCGCCGCGCGCTGCCCACTGGTCGAGGAGCGGTGCCGGACGGCGGAACCGGGGCTCGGCGGGCTCGGTGGGGCCGCCTCGGCCCGCGCCGTCGCGGACGCGGGCGACCCGGGCGGGCACCTGGCCGCGTGCGTGCGCGCCGGCGAACTGGCCGAGCGCCGACCGGCGCCCGCCGAGGTCTACCCCGTACCGCCGGTCCCCCCGGCACCGACCACCGTGCCCGGGCCGCGCGAGGAGCGCCCGACGGTCCTGTCCGTCAGCGGCCTCACCAAGACGTTCCCGCTGCTCAAGGGCACCGTCTTCAAGCGCCGGATCGGCGAGGTCTACGCCGTGGACGGGGTCGAGCTGGACATCCGGCAGGGCGAGACGCTCGGCCTGGTCGGCGAGTCCGGCTCCGGCAAGTCCACCACCCTGTTCGAACTGCTGCGGCTCGCCCGGCCGGAGTCGGGCCGGATCGAGCTGCTCGGGCGGGACACCGCCGGGCTCTCCCGCCGCGACGCCCACCGGATGCGCTCGGACCTGCAGATCGTCTTCCAGGACCCGATGGCCAGCCTCGACCCCCGGATGCCGATCGGCGACATCGTCGCCGAACCGCTGCGGGCCCAGCGCACCGACCGGACGGAGATCGCCCACCGGGTGCCCGAGCTGCTGCGCCAGGTCGGGCTCGACCCCGCGCACGCCGTCCGCTACCCGCACCAGTTCTCCGGCGGGCAGCGCCAGCGGATCTCGATCGCCCGCGCGCTGGCCGTCCGGCCGAAGCTGCTGGTGCTGGACGAACCGGTCTCCGCACTGGACGTCTCCATCCAGGCCGGGGTGCTCAACCTGCTCCAGTCGCTCAAGGCCGAACTGGGCCTCTCCTACCTCTTCGTCTCGCACGACCTGTCGGTGATCCGGCACCTCGCCGACCGGGTCAGCGTGATGTACCTCGGGCGGACCGTCGAACAGGGCGAGGTCTCCGCCGTCTTCGAGCGCCCCCGGCACCCGTACACCCGCGCGCTGCTCTCCGCCGTCCCGCTCCCGGACCCGGCGGCCGAGCGGGCCCGCCACCGCATCCTGCTGGCCGGCGACCCGCCCTCCCCCACCGCGCGGCGCACCGGCTGCCCGTTCCGCACCCGCTGCCCCGTCTACGCCGGGCTCGACGCCGGGGCCCGCACCCGCTGTGAGGCCGAGGCCCCGCCGCTGACCGGCCCCGCGCCGGGCCTGGACCACCAGGCGGCCTGCCACTTCCCCGAGTAGCGGCTTCGGCGACGGGACTGCCGTGGCTACCAGGACTGTCGTGGCCACCGGGGCGCCCGGGTGGTTGGGCACCCCCCGACCGCCTCCGGAACCGTCACTGAACGTGGTCGGATCCCCCCGATTCGGCAGATCGGTCCGACTCCGTGTAATGTCTCCGGAGTCAGCAGGCGCCGCTAGCTCAGTTGGTTAGAGCAGCTGACTCTTAATCAGCGGGTCCGGGGTTCGAGTCCCTGGCGGCGCACATGGCAAGGTCTCAGGCCGTCCACTCCGGTGGGCGGCCTGAGGCGTTTGCGGGGCGGGTACCCTCCCGGCGGGCGGCTTCTCCGGCACGGCCCGTCCCGTCGTCTCGCGACCACCCATCGGGGGTTCCTGTCCATGGCGCCGATCGACCTCCGCCCGATTCCGGAGGAGCTGTTGCTGCTCTGCGCCGAACCGGCGGGAGGGCGCCTGCGGATCCCGTACTCCGCGCTCTACCGGGCGGTCGCCGGCGGAGTGGTGGCCGAGCTGCTGGTCAGCGGCGCGATCACCGTCGAGGGCCGGTGGATCACCGAGGTCCGGCCGCCGGGCGGGCAGGACGAGATCGCGGCCGGGTTGCTCGCCCGGCTGGAGAAGGCGGGCCGGCGCAACCGCCGGGTCGGGCTCGACACGGCCCTCCGCCGGATCCCGCGCCGGTCCACCCTGCGACTGCTCCTCGACCGGCTGGCCGCCGACGGCGTGATCACCGTCGAGACGCGCCGCTTCCTCGGCCTGCCGTACCGGCGCCGCACGGCGACCCGACCCGGCATCGGACAGGAGATCGCCGGCCGGGTGGCCGCCACGCTCGCGCGCGGGGGCGACCGCTCACCGGCCGCCGAGCGGGACCGGCAGCTGGCGGGCCTGGTGGGAGCCGCGGGCCTGCACTACCGGCTCTACCCCGGCGCGAAGGGCGCTCCGACCCGGCGCGCCGTACGGCGACTGGTCACCGAGCTGCCGATCGCCCGGGCGGTCCGGCGGGCGCGTTCGGCGGACTCGGCGGCGAGCTCTTCCTGAGGGCCGGCCCGGCGTCCGGAGGCCCGAGGGCCGGCGGGGGCGGGGCCGGCGGGGGTCAGCGGCTCAGCGGGTGTCCAGGATCGCCGAGGCCACCGCGTCCGGGCGGTCGAACATCACCAGGTGCCCGGCCGGGGCCGTGCTGCGGAAGTCGCCCCCGAGCAGCGCGGCGAGCCCCCGCTGAGTGGCCAGCCAGTCCCGGGTACGGCTGCCGCCGCACCCGTCGTCGGCGGCGAGCACGGTGACCGGCAGCCCGCTCGGCAGCGGCGCGACCCGCCGCAGTTCGTCCAGCTCGGCGGCCATGTCCAGGTACTGCGCGTTCTCCCGGAGCAGGGCGCGCAGGGCCCGTCCCGTCCGGTAGCAGTGCCGGACCAGCGGCGCCGGGGCAAGGTCCTCGCGACGGACCGTGGACGCCCGGGCGACCAGCCGGCGCGCGGTGGGCCCGAGCAGGTACGGGACCGCGACGGCCGTCGCCGCGCCCGCGACCGCGCGGGCCGCCAGGTCGCGCAGCCCGGGCGCCGGCAGCGGCCGCGGGGCCGACTCGACGCTGCCGTCCAGCAGGACCAGCCCGGCCGCCCGGCCCGGCTGGAGCCGCGCGAAGGCCTCGACATGGAACCCCGCCAGTGAGTGGCCCGCCACCGTGCACGGCGTGCGCAGTCCGAGCGCGTCCAGCACGCCCCGGATGCGCGCCGCCTCCCCCGCCGCCGTCGGGACCGGTCGGGTGGCCGGCTCGGGCGCGCTCAGCCCGTATCCGGGCCGGTCGAAGCGGACCACCGTGCGGTAGGGGGTGAGGAAGGGGACGACGAGGTCCCAGTCGAACCAGCTGCTGCCGAGCCCGCCGGCGAGCAGGCAGACCGGGCCGCTGCCCTCGACGCGCACGTGCAGGGGCGTCCCGTCGATCCGCAGGAACATCGCCGCGCCGCGCGCGCCCCGACCCGGCCGCGGCCCCGCCGTCGGTCCCGTGCCGGGGTCCGGCCCCGGCCCTGATCCCGTCGTTCCCGGTCCGGTCATCGCGGTTCCGCCCCTTCGGCTCCGGTCCGGGCACGCCCCGGAACCCCCTCCATCGCGGCCGGGCCGCCACCTCGGGCGAGGCTCCCGGCCAGGACGGCCAGCCAGAGCGCGACCAGGAGGACCTGCAGGCGCTGCCCCGCGCCGAGCGACCAGGTGCCGTGGCCGGCCTCGAAGGCGGCGATCGCGGCCAGGCTCCAGCCGGTGGCCAGCAGCTCAGCGGCCAGCAGCCACGGCCCGTACCGGCCGACGGGCGGCCACCAGCCGTAGCGGCGGGCCGCGACGGTGAGCGCGACCAGCCCGCCGAGCGCGCCGAGCATGGCGAGGCTGCTGGTCACGGCGTGCGCGGTGTGGGTGGCCGGCACCAGGCCGGCCGTCTCGCGGGCGGCGCACATCTCGTCACTGGTCGGTGCGCAGCTCAGCGGTAGCCGGGAGTCGGCCGCGGTCGAGGCCCCGAACAGGGCGAGGGCCGCCCAGCCGGTCACCGCCCAGGGCCGGCGGGCGGCGGTGCGACGGGTAGCGGCGCGACGGGCGACCGGCCGTCCGGCGGCGCTGCCGCGTCCGGCGGGGTTGCGTCCGGCGGGTTCGTGGTCGAGCGGGGCGCTGTCGGGCGCGCCGTAGGAGCCGGTGAGCACCGCGGTGCCGGCCGCCGCGAGAACGGCGAGACCGGCGACCAGGTCGGTGGCCCGGAACAGACCACCCAGTGGCTGGTCCTCGGCGGCGAGTTCGCTGATGTACGCCTGGACCGGGTCGAGGCCGGTGCTCAGCACCACCTCCAGCACCCAGGCGGTGTACGCCACCGCGCTGAGCAGCAGCAGGGCGGCGACGGCGAGCCGTGCTGTCCGGCGGCCGGGGTGGGAGCTGGGCACGTTCCCACCCTAACCGGGGGGAAACTCCGCCCCAACCGGGCGGAAACGGGCACCGCCGTCGAGGCCGGCCCGGCCGCCGCCCGAACCGGTTCGAGGCACCCCTCCGGACCGTGTATTGTTCTCCAGGTCAGCAGGCGCCGCTAGCTCAGTTGGTTAGAGCAGCTGACTCTTAATCAGCGGGTCCGGGGTTCGAGTCCCTGGCGGCGCACAGACATTTGGGGAGCCTCTCGCAGCAGCGAGGGGCTCCCTGATTTTTTGCCCTTCGACGTCCCTTTTGTGTGTGATGTCGGTCTCGCTTGCCATCCCTACGGAGCCAATCGGCCCGTTCGGCACGTCCTGGGCTGTACACCGGAAACGGGACAAAGGTCCCCAACCGTCGACATTCCCGTTGTGCAGGCTGGCACGGTTCGCCCGCAGGAAAGGCCGCCGCTTTGTCCCGAAACCCCCAGAGCGGCCGTCGCACGCCGTCCCTCGGCCTCCGCCCGGTGAAGCGCCTGAAGCGCTCCCCTGAGCGTCCGGCCGGCGGCGGCAGGCCCCGCCGCCCGAAGCGCACCGGCTGGCGTCGGCTGATCCCGACCTGGCGGATGAGCCTGCTCGGCCTCGTGGCCGCGCTGCTGCTCGGCGTCGGCCTGTTCGCCCTGGGGATCGCCCTGGTGAAGGTGCCGGACGCGCACGCCGCCGCGACCGCCCAGAGCAACACCTGGCTCTACCAGGACGGCTCGGTGATCGCCCGGACCGGCCAGACCAACCGGCAGAACGTCGGCCTGGACAAGGTCTCCCCCGCCGCCCAGCACGCCGCGCTGGCCGCCGAGGACCGGAACTTCTACCACGAGGGCGCCGTCAACGTGTCCGGACTGGTCCGCGCCGCCGTCAACACGGCCAGGGGCGAGGGCACCCAGGGCGGGTCCACGATCACCCAGCAGTACGTGAAGAACACCTACCTGAGCCAGAAGCAGTCCGTCACCCGCAAGGTGAAGGAGCTGTTCATAGCGATCAAGGTGGATGCCACCGAGACCAAGGACAACGTCCTCTCCGGGTACCTCAACACCTCGTACTACGGTCGCGGCGCCTACGGCATCCAGGCCGCCGCCCAGCAGTACTTCGGGGTGGACGCCTCCGCGCTCGACGCCGCCCAGGGCGCCTACCTGGCCACCCTGCTGAACGCCCCGAGCGCCTACGACGTGGCCACCGCCACCCCGGCGGGCAAGCAGAACGCGGTCAACCGCTGGAACTACGTCCTGGACGGCATGGTGAAGGAGGGCTGGCTCTCCGCCGAGGAGCGGACCGCCACCACCTTCCCCGAGGTCAAGGACCCGCAGACGCAGCTCGGCCTCTCCGGCCAGGCCGGCTACCTGGTCAACGCGGCGACCGAGTACCTCACCGCCAACCAGACCATCACCGAGTCCGAGCTGGCCAGGGGCGGCTACACCATCAAGCTGAGCATCGACCCGGCGCGCCAGCAGGCGCTCCAGGACTCGGTCCAGGCGCAGCTGCACGACACCCTGAACCCGGACAAGCGGAAGAAGGACGCGGCCGCCCAGGCCGGTGCCGTCTCGGTCGACCCGAAGACCGGTGCCGTGGTCGCCCTCTACGGCGGGGTCGACTACACCAAGCACTACGTCGACAACGCCACCCGGCGCGACTACCAGGCCGGATCCACCTTCAAGGCGATCGCCCTGGCGGCAGCGCTGGAGAACGACGCCAAGACGCAGTCCGGCCAGACCGTCACCCCGCGCACCGTCTACGACGGCACCAGCGGGCGCAAGGTCCGCGGCGGCAAGGGCACCCCGTACGCGCCGCCGAACGAGGGCGACAAGAGCTACGGCCAGATCAGCCTGCAGCAGGCCACCGACTGGTCGGTGAACTCGGCGTTCGCCCAGCTCGCGCAGGACACCGGCCTGCAGAAGGTCCGCGACACCGCCATCGCCCTCGGCCTGCCCGGCAACACCCCCGGGCTCGACCCGCTCCCGTCCATCCCGCTCGGCACCGCCACCCCGAGCGTGCTCGACATGGCCGGCGTGTACGCCACGCTGGACAACGGCGGCAAGCAGATCACCCCGTGGCTGGTGCAGTCGGTGGACCGCGAGGGCGAGGCGCTCCAGCTGCCGGCCCACAAGACCACCCAGGCGGTCAGCGAGGAGACCGCGCGCCAGGTGACGTCGATGCTGCAGGGCGTCGTCAGCGACCCGGGCGGCACCGGCTGGCGGGCCAAGTCGCTGGGCCGCCCGGTGGCCGGCAAGACCGGGACGACCGACGACCAGAAGTCGGTCTGGTTCGTCGGGTACACCCCCGAGCTGGTGACCTCCGTGGCGCTGTTCGGCCAGGACCCGGGCAGCGGTGCCCAGGTCAGCCTGAGCGGCACCGGCGGGATCGACGGCGCGGCCGGCGGCCAGTACCCCGCGCAGATCTGGACCAGCTACATGAAGGCCGCGCTCAAGGGCTCGCCCGTCACCGCCTTCCCCTCGCCCTCGGGCACGGACTGGTCGGGCGACAGCGGCACCTCCCAGGGCGGCCCGGACAGCTCGTCGACGCCGTCCGGGGCGGCCTCGCCGTCGGCCACGCCGGGCAGCGGCGCGACGGGCGGCACCACGGGCGGCTCCGGCAACGGCTCCACCAACGGTTCGGGCGGGGCGACCAGTGCGCCCGGCGACTCGTCCGGGTCCACCGGCTCGGGCTCCGCCGGGACCTCCGGTTCGACCGGCGGCGGTGCCTCGGGCGGCTCCCAGCCCGGCGGCGGCGCGACCACCGCGCCGACGCAGCAGCCGACCTCCCAGCCGACCGGCCGGCCCACCCGGACACCGCAGCCCACCACCGCCCCCACCACCGCCCCGACCACCGGGCCGACCACCGGGCCGACCACCGCTCCCCAGCCTTCGGGCGGCACGGGCGGTTCGGGTTCGGGCGGTTCGGGTTCGGGCTCCGGTTCCGGGGCGCTGGCGGGGGCCGGCGCGGGCACGGGGCAGTAGGGCCGGGTCTGTTTCCGCTTCTCCGCCACCCGGGTGTCCGGGTGGCGGAGAGCAGAAACAGACCCTCCGTGGACCCGCCATTGCGCACAGTTCGGCGCAGGACCAAATGACGGAATGGCACCTTACCGAATCTGCGATATGACTGTCACAATGCCTCGGTGCACAGCTCAAAGCCCCTGTCCGGCCGTTCCCCGGGCAGAACCCTCGGCCTCACCCTCGCCCTCGTCTCGGCGTTCGCCTTCGGCGGCTCCGGCACTGCCGCCAAGCCCCTGATCGAGGCCGGCCTCTCCCCCCTGCACGTGGTCTGGCTCCGGGTCACCGGTGCCGCCGTGGTCCTGCTCCCGCTGGCCTACCGCCACCGTGCCGCGGTGCTCCGGCGCCCCGGCCTGCTGATCGGCTTCGGCCTGCTCGCCGTCGCCGGTGTCCAGGCCTGCTACTTCGCGGCGATCTCCCGGATCCCGGTCGGCGTCGCCCTGCTGATCGAGTACCTCGGACCACCCCTGCTGATCGGCTACGTGAAGTTCGTCCAGCGCAAGCCGATCAGCCGGGGCGCGGCGGTGGGCGCCGGGGTGGCCGTGGCCGGTCTGGCCTGTGTGGTGGAGGTCTGGAACGGTCTGAGCTTCGACGCGCTGGGCGTGCTGTTCGCCCTCGGCGCGGCCTGCTGCCAGGTCGGCTACTTCGTCCTGGCCGACGCCGGCAGCCAGGGCGACCGCCCGGTCGACCCGATCGCCGTCAGCGCGTACGGGCTCCTGATCGGCGCGGTCGTGCTCACCGCCTTCACCCGCCCCTGGGAGGCCGACTGGGGGCTGCTCGGCGGCGACGTCGTGATGAACGGGCACTCGCTGCCCGCACTGATCCCGGCCGCCTGGATGATCCTGATCGCGACCGTGCTCGCCTATCTGACCGGGGTGATCGCCGTCCGCCACCTGTCACCCCCGATCGCCGGGGTGGTGGCCAACCTGGAGGCCGTCGTCGCCACCGTCCTGGCCTGGATCCTGCTCGGCGAACACCTGGGGCTGCCGCAGATGGCGGGTGGGCTGCTCGTCCTGGCCGGCGCCTTCGCGGCCCAGGCGAGCAAGCCGGCACCGGTGACGCTGCCGGCGGATGCGGTGACGGCGGATGCGGTGGGTGCCGGCGCGGTGGGTGCGACGGCTCTCGGCGAGCGTCTGGCGCGGGCTGCCGAGGGGGCGGAGATCGAGGACCGGGCGCAGGTGGACCGCGAGCTCCGGGGCCGCTAGGTCAGGGGCCGCCGGGTCCGGACCTAGCGTCCGGGGCCGCCGGGTCCGGGGGCTCGGGAGCTCGGGGGCTCCTCCGGGCCGGGTGGCCACCGAACGTGGGACCACCCGGGTCAGCGGCCGACCCAGCCGAACCAGTCGAGGTGATTGAGCGGCCACACGACGGCCGACACCGGTCCGACCACGTTGTCCACCGGCACGGCGCCGCCGCCGGGGCCCCGCTGGTGGTAGCGCGAGTCGGCGGAGTCGCTCCGGTGGTCACCCTCCACCCAGACATACCCCTGGGGCACCGTCACCGGACCGAAGTCCAACCCCGCGCAGGAGTCGTCCCCGGGGTGGAGGTACGGCTCGTCCACCTTCGCCCCGTTGACGGTCAGCGTGGTGCCGGAGCACTGCACGGTCTGGCCGCCCGTCGCGATGACCCGCTTGACCAGGTAATTGTCGTCCTTCGGCGGGACCAGGCCGACGAAACTGAGCACCGAACCCACGGCCCTGGAGACCGGGTTCCCGTCGATCGGCTGAGGCGGCAGCCAGTCGCCCGGGTCCTTGAAGACCACGGGCTGGCCGGGCTCGGGCTCCCAGCCGGTGAGCGGTGCGAGCTTGTTCACGCCGACCCGGTCGCCGATCCGCAGCGTGTTCTCCATCGACCCGGACGGGATCGTGAACACCTGGAACAGGCAGGTCTTGATCAGCAGCGCGACCACCAGCCCGATCGCCGCCATCACCGGAATCTCGATCCACCAGGGCCGCGGACGTCGCCCTGCCCTGCGGTCCTTCGATCCCTCGGAGCCCTTGGGCCGGTTGGAACCCCTGGCACCCCTGGACGCCTTCCGCGACCGCGCCCGGCGCGCCTCGGCACGACCACCGCCGGGAGCACCGTGTCCGGCGGCGCCGGCCGGGGTCCGACCGGTCCCGGCATCGCTCTGCGTTTCGGGCAGGTTCACCGCCATCGTCGCTGCTCCACCTCTCCGGCTGGGGGAACCTGCACGCTACGCCAACCCGGAAGCCACGCGAAATCGGGCATTTACCCGCGCCAGACATCACCACCCCGTCCCACCGGGCCCGTCCGGGCACCGGAACACCACGCGAGCGCGATCCGGGGGTGGGACAAGAGGACCGGTGGGTTGCGAGGCCCCGGGTGGGACACGAGGACCGGTCGCGGGGACGGGATGCGTCCTGACGGGCCGGGTCGGCGCGGGCCGGTGCGTTCAGCGCAGCGGGAACCGGTGCGTTCAGGCGCGGGCGATCGCCTCGTGGTGGCGGATGACCTCGGCGATGATGAAGTTGAGGAACTTCTCCGCGAACACCGGGTCCAGATGGGCCCCGGCAGCCAGCTCCCGCAGGCGCCGGATCTGGTCGCGCTCCCGCGCCGGGTCGGCCGGGGGCAGCTTGTGCGCGGCCTTGAGCCGCCCGACCCGCTGGGTCGCCTTGAACCGCTCCGCCAACATGTGGACCACCGCGGCATCGATGTTGTCGATGCTCTCGCGCAGGCTGGTCAGCTCGGCCCGCACGGCGTCGTCGATCCCGTCGGACAGTCCGGTCTCGGGGGTCGTGGGGTGATCCGTCATCGGGGCGGCTCCGCGGCTCTGTGGTGGTGGGCACCCGACCGTCCGTCGACCGGGACTCGGGCCCGGGCAAATCTAACAGGGAGCCCGGCGCGGGCCCGCACCATTTGGCGCATCCGTCCACGATCCGGACGGCGCGTGAACCGGGGGCCGACCGGGGGACCAGGCGCACGACCAGGGAGATCGCCGGACGGCGGGAGCCCCGTCACCTTCGGGCACGGCGCCCTGCGGCGTTACCGGTGATCGGCCCCCGGCCTGCCCGTAGGCTGGTGCGCGGCATGACCGGAAGTGACGGGACAGCAGTCCCTCAGTAATGGAGGTACCGATCGTGGCAACCACCCGTACCGCACGCACCGCCTGGGAAGGCAACCTGATCGACGGCAAGGGTCAGGTGACCTTCGCTTCGTCCGGCATCGGCGAGTACCCGGTCTCCTGGCCGGCCCGCTCCGAGGAGCCGAACGGCAAGACCAGCCCGGAGGAACTCATCGCGGCCGCGCACTCCGCGTGCTTCTCGATGGCCCTTTCGCACGGCCTGGCCGGCGCCGGCACCCCGCCCACCAAGCTGGACACCCAGGCCGATGTCACCTTCCAGCCCGGCACCGGCATCACCGGCATCCACCTGACCGTCACCGGCGAGGTGCCCGGCCTCGACGAGGCCGCCTTCGCGAAGGCCGCCGAGGACGCCAAGGCGAACTGCCCGGTGAGCCAGGCCCTGACCGGTACGACCATCACGCTCACGGCCACGCTGGCCTGACGCGGCAACGCCTGACGTGGCAATGCCTGCCGCGTCACGTCGGGCGGGTCACGTCGGACGGATCGCCGTTCCGACCATGGTCGTCGGCCCTTCCGGCGGCTGAGGCCCGGTGCCCGACACCCGACACCCGGTGTCCGGTGTCCGGCACCGGGGCGTTCTGACGACCTGCCGCCCTGCGCACTTCGCCCGGGCGTCCCGCGCTCGGGCGAAGTGCGCGGCGCGTTCCCAGCGCTCAGCAAGCGCCCAGGGGCGCACTTTTGGAGCACACGCCCCTGGCGCACATCATGTGATGTGTACCGGGGGCGTCTGCATGTACCACCACACATGCCGCCAAAGCGGGCAAATCACCCTGGCGGCGGTCACCGCGTGTTGCCGTCGCGTCCTATGATCGGCCGCAGCGCCCTGTTCTTCACGCGGATCCCCACGCGAGCGCTCCACCGCGAGCGTCACGCCTCGGACCGCGAGGACCTCGACAGAGCGCGGGAGTCGGCCGTCGCAGTTCCGGGCGACCGGCCTGACCAGCGTCAAGCGTCAGCAGCGGACGGGAGCATGCCGTGCCGGGCCAGAACGAGGGGGCCGACGCACACCACCCAGGCGTGCGGCACGAACAACCGCAACACCACCGGCACCTCATCTTTCCGATCCTCCGCCCGGCCAACGGCTCCGCCGCCGCCGCCCTCGACGACTCCCCCGACGCCGCGGCCGGCACCGGCACGGGCGCCGATGCGACTCCCGGCACCCCACCCGCTCCCGGATCCGGGTCCGACGGTGCGGTCGGCGCGGGCGTCGTCCTCTGTCCCACCTGCTCGACACCGCTCGCGGACGGGACGCACCGGCCCTCCGACGGGACCGACCCCGCCCCCGGGAACACCGACCGCCTGCTGGCGGCGCTGAGCGCCAGCGAATCGCGCTTCCGGGCCGCCTTCTGCGACGCCGGTATCGGCATGGCCCTGATCGACCCCGACGACCGGATCATCGAGGTCAACCCGGCCTTCGCCACCCTGGTCGGCTGCGGGGTCGGCGACCTGATCCACGCCCACATCCGCGACATCATCGACTCGGAGGGCATGCCGGACCGGCTCTTCCCCGAGCTGGTCCGCAACGACCGCGAGCGGCTCCGGGTGGAGAAGCAGCTCAAACACCGCGAAGGCCGCACGGTGTGGAGCAAGGTGACCATCTCCCTGATCCGGGACGGCGCCGGCCGCCCGCTGTACACGCTCGCCATGGTCGAGGACATCACCGAACAGCGGAGGCTCGGCGACCGCCTGGAGTACCAGGCACTGCACGACCCGCTGACCCGGCTGCCCAACCGGACCTTCTTCTTCGAACGGCTCGACGCCGCCTGCCTGACGGCCGGTGGTACGACCGCCGCCGAGCTCGCCGAGTCCACCGGGACCGCTCCGGGCGCGACGGGGACGGGAGCGGAGCGGCCGGACGGCCGTCGGGTGGGCGTCTGCTATCTGGACCTCGACGGTTTCGCCGCGATCAACGAGACCCTCGGCCACCACATCGGCGACCAGTTGCTGATCGCCGTCGCCTCCCGGCTCCGGCGGGGCGTCTCCGATCACAGCTCCCACCTGGTCGCCCGGATGGGCGGCGACGAGTTCGCCGTCCTGGTGGCCGACAGCCGGGGCAGCGACCAGCTGACCGAACTGGCCGCCCGGATCCTCGAAGCACTGGAGCACCCCTTCGACGTGGCCGGGCACCGGCTGGTCGTCACCGCCAGCGTGGGCGTCGTCGAGCGATCGGTGCACGAGACCACGCCCGCCGACCTGGTCAAGGACGCCGACTCCACCCTGTACTGGTCGAAGGCCGACGGCCGGGCCCGCTGGACCCTCTACGACCCGGACCGGGGCGCCCACCAGCTGACCCGCCAGCTCCTCGCCACCGCGCTCCGGCCGGCCCTGGAACGCGGCGAGTTCACCATCGAGTACCAACCGCTCGTCGGGCTCGCCGACGGCGCGGTGCACGGCGCGGAGGCCCTGGTCCGCTGGCGCCACCCCTGCTACGGAACCCTCTCGCCGGACCGCTTCATCCCCCTCGCCGAGGAGTCCGGCGCGATCGTGCCGCTCGGCAAGTGGGTGCTGGAGGAGTCCTGCCGCCAGGCGCAACGCTGGCTCACCGAATTCCCCGACACCGAGACCTTCGTGAGCGTCAACCTGGCCGCTCGCCAGATCTGGGACTCCGACGTGGTCGCCGACGTGGCCCAGGCCCTCGACAGCACCGGCCTGCCGGCCCGGCTCCTGCAGCTGGAGATCACCGAGAGCGCGCTGCTGGGCCCCGGCGGACGACCGCTCCAGGCCCTGCAGGCCCTCGCCGACATGGGCGTCCGGATCGCGATCGACGACTTCGGCACCGGCTACTCCAACCTGGCCTACCTCTCCCGGCTGCCCGTGCACGTGTTGAAGCTGGACGGCACCTTCATCGAGGGCTTCCGCGACCCGAGCCCGGCCGGCCGTGCCGACCTGCCCGGGGCCGGCTTCCGCCGGAGCGACGCCGACGAGCAGATCGTCGGCGCGATGGTGCAGTTGGCCCACACGCTCGGCCTGACCGTCACCGCCGAGGGCATCGAGAGCGCGGCGCAGGCCGAGCGCCTGCGGCTCACCGGCTGCGACACGGCCCAGGGCTGGTACTTCGCCAAGCCCGGTGAGGCGGAGCACGTCGCGGCGATACTCCGCGAGAGCCGCCCCGCACCGGACAAGCGGTAGCGGCGGTCCGCGGTTCGAGCTGCCTGCGGGGCCGTAGGCCTGCCGGCCCGTAGGGCACCAGGTCCGTAGGGCGGCAGGTCGGCGGGCGGCAGGTCGGCGGGCTCGGCGTTCGGCGGGCTCGGCGTTCGGCGGGGTGAGCGCCGGAGACGGCAACGGGCGGCGACCGCCTTGCCGGCCCGGCGCGTTTCGCGGAGGGGCCGGCCGGCCGCGGGCCCGCAGGGTGGACCCGGGCACCGAACTCGTCGGCGGGCCGAGCGGCTCCGCCTCGCACCGACGAGTTCGGGTGCCGCGGAACTCAGACGGCGTCGGCCGCCTGGCCGGTGAGCCCGTAGGCCCGGGCGATCAGCCCGTAGGAGCGGTGCCTGGCCTCATGGCCGTGGATGTGCGAGGTGACCATCAGCTCGTCCGCCCCCGTCCGCTTGCGCAGTGCTTCCAGCCCGTCGCCGACCTCACCGGGCGAGCCCAGGACGACATTGCCCAGCCAGTCGTCGACGAAGTCGGCCTCCACCGGGCTGTACGGGTAGCTCTCGGCCTCCTCGGGGGTGGGGATCGGGCCCGGGTTGCCCCGGCGAAGCCGGAGCATGCCGAGCGCCGAGGAGCGTGCGAGCCTCCGGGCGGACTCCCGGTCGTCGGCTGCGACCGCGTTCACCCCGATCAGCGCGTACGGCTCGTCGAGGACGGACGAGGGGCGGAACGACGAGCGGTAGAGGTCGAGGGCCGGGATGGTGTTGGTGCTGCTGAAGTGGTGCGCGAACGCGAACGGCAGGCCGAGCCGGCCGGCCAGCTGGGCGCTGAAGCCGGAGGATCCGAGCAACCAGATCGGCGGCCGCCCCTCCCCCCTGGGAACGGCCGTGAGCCGGGCGTAGGGGTGGCCGTCCGGGAAGTCGCCGTCGAGGAAGTGGGTCAGCTCGGCGAGTTGCTGCGGGAAGTCGTCGGCCCCCTCGGCGAGGCCCCGCCGCAGCGCCCGGGCGGTCGCCTGGTCGGTGCCGGGAGCGCGGCCGAGCCCGAGGTCGATCCGGCCGGGGTGCAGCGCCTCCAGGAGGCCGAACTGCTCCGCGATCCCCAGCGGCGCGTGGTTGGGCAGCATCACTCCACCGGATCCGAGCCGCAGCGTCGTGGTGTGGGCCCCGAGGTGGGCGAGCAGGACGGCGGGGGTGGAGCTGGCCACGCCCGGCATGCCGTGGTGCTCGGCGACCCAGAACCGGTGGTAGCCCCACTCCTCGGCACTGCGGGCCAGGGCCGTGGTCGAGGCCAACGCCTCGGCCGGGGTGTAGCCGACGCCCACGGTGGCCAGGTCGAGGATGGAGAGCGGCGCGGGCGCCGTGCCCCGGACGGTGCCCCGGATCGCCGCGTGGCTCTGCGGTTCGGGCCCGCGCTCCTGCTGGTCGTCGGTGGTCATGCCGTCCGCCCTCCTGGCCGTCCTGGTGCTGTCCGTGTGGCGCTCCGAGCGACCGCGCACCTGGTCGCGGTCGCCACTGCCAACGGGGGTCAACCACACCGCGGGTCCCGGTGTTCCCGTTGCCCGGTGCCACTGTGCGACGGATCGCCTACCGACCGTTCGGCTGACTCAGAGCCAGCAAGCGGACACGCGTGGCGACTTCACGCCAGAGCGGGAAGTCGCCAGCCGCAGGGCTCGCGATCGGCGGGCGACGTCCGGCAGGCTGGGAACCAGAGCGGATCACCCAACCGGATCCGCCTCCACCTGCAAGGTCATCGGGCTGGACCAGCGCCGATCGATCCCCGTGAGCCCCTGGAACGGCACCCCGCTCCAGGGGCTCCCGTCTTGTGACGCCGAGCACAGCCGGGGTGCTTCATGGCATGAAAAGTCGAGGCGCTAGCGTTGTCCCCTGCAGCCATCTGCTCCCCCGGGCAGCCTGGAGGGAGTACCTGCTTTGGACATCGCGACGGTGATCGGATCCTCATGGATCTGCGCCCTGGCACTCTGCGCCGTACTCGGCGACGCCTTCCTCCCCTTCATCCCCAGCGGCACGCTGGTGATCCTGGCCGTGCTCAAGACGGCGCAGATAGACGGCGCACCGGTGGTCCTGGGGCTCGGCGTGGCGGTGGCCTCGTTCCTCGGCGACCTCCTCCTGCTCCGCCTGGCGCGCCGGGGCGCCCCCTCCGTCCAGCGGCGGCTCGAACACCGCCCGCAGCTGGCGGCCAGCGTGGCCCGGGTCCAGCAGGCGCTGGACGGGCGGACCACCGGCGCGGCGGCCGCGATGGTGGTGGTCGCCCGGTTCGTACCGGCCGGCCGGACCATCCTCGACCTGGCCATTGGCCACTCCCCCGCCCACCCGTACCGCTTCCTTCGCTGGTCGGCCCTGGCCGCCCTGGTCTGGGCCGCCTACATCGTCACGCTGGGCTGGCTCAACAGCCACTGGTTCGACACCGCCTGGCTGAGCCTCGCGGTCTCCTGCACCGCCGCCACCGTGATCAGCACCGCCATCGCCCGGATCGTGCGGCGCAACCGCCGGCTCGTCATCAACTGACACCGAGGACCGGCGACACCGGGGGCCGGAAACCGGACCGGACCCGGCACTGCGACACTGCGGCACTGCGGCACTGCGACACTGCGGCACCACGAGCTTGCGGGGTCGCGACGCACCGGGACACCCCTGAACGCAACGGCAAGGCGGCCGGTCGCCTCGATCTGCCGACCGCCGACCGCCGACCGCCGACCGCCGACCGCCGACCGCCGCAGGGTGTGCGAAGCGTCACAGGACGGCAACAGAAGGCTGGTCGTTGCAGCCCATCCATGCCGGGTAGGCGTGTTGATTGTCGATGGACCCAGGCACCTTGGCGACCTCTGCGTCCACATGGCATGCTAACGACGGATTACACATCAATTGCCCGATTTGACCGGTACGGCCCACTGACGCCAAATCCACCCGGCCAGCGGCACCCAGGGGAGACCATGACCAGCATCTCGCGCAGGACCGTGCTCAGTGCCACCGCCGCGACCGTGGCGCTCGGGGCGGTGGCGGCGTGTTCCAGCGGCGGATCGGGTTCAGGGTCGAGTTCGTCCGCCCCGAGTCCCGTCGGCTCCGGCAGCGGAAGCGGCGGGCCGACGGGGAGCGGCACTCCGACCAAGGGCGCGTCCAAGGGGACTCCGATCGGCGACGGCTCCACCTCCGACACCGGCCCCCAGCCGAATCAGCCCAAGGCGGAGAAGCTCAAGCCCGGTGAGCGGCCGCCGCAGTTCGTGGTGTTCTCCTGGGACGGCGCCGGCGGTACCGACGACGGCCAGTTCCCCCGTTTCCTCAAGCTGGCCGAGGAACACAAGGCCGCCATGACCTTCTTCCTCTCCGGGATCTACGCCCTCCCCAAGGGCAAGGCCGATCTGTACCACCCGCCGAAGCACGCGGTCGGCGCGTCCGACATCCCCTACCTCTCGGACGGGGCGGTCAAGAGCACGCTCAAACTGATCAGCCAGGCCTGGCAGTCCGGCCACGAGATCGGCACCCACTTCAACGGGCACTTCTGCTCGACCCGTTCGGACGGCAACGGCGTCAACAAGTGGACCCCGGAGGACTGGCAGAGCGAGATCGACCAGGCGGTCTCGTTCGTCACCCAGTGGCGCACCAACACCGGCTTCACCGATGTCGACCCGCTCCCCTTCGACTACAAGAAGGAACTGATCGGCGGGCGCACCCCCTGCCTGGAGGGACAGAAGGCGCTGCTGCCGACCGCGGCCGCCCTGGGGTGGAAGTACGACGCCAGCTCCTCGGGCGGTCAGCAAATATGGCCGCAGAAGGTGCAGGACGGCAAGATATGGGACTTCCCGCTGCAGAGCATCCCGTTCCCCGGGCACACCTTCCAGGTGCTCTCGATGGACTACAACATCCTCGCCAACCAGTCGTCCGGCAGCACCAAGGGTGACCCGTCCAAGTACAACGACTGGCGCACCCAGGCCCGGGACGCCTATCTGGCAGGGTTCGACCGTGCCTACAACGGCAACCGCGCGCCGCTCTTCATCGGCAACCACTTCGAGCAGTGGAACGGCGGCATCTACATGGACGCCGTCGAGGAGACGCTCAAGACCGTCGCGGCCAAGCCGGAGGTCCGGCTGGTCTCGTTCCGCCAGCTGGTCGAGTGGCTGGAGGTCCAGGACCAGTCCACCCTCCGCAAGCTGCGTTCGCTGAACGTCGGACAGGCGCCGGCCGGTGGGTGGGAGACCTTCCTCGGCGCCGCCGGGTGAGCGACCCTCGGCGCCGAGGTGCCGAGGAGAGGGCCGGCGGGGTGGCGGCGCCCCGCCGGCCGATCCGCTACCGGGGCCGCTGCTCGGCGGCGGGTCCGGTGCCGAGCAGACCTCGCACCACGGCCTCGGCACCGGCCCGGCTCCAGAGGATCGAGTAGTGATTGGTGTCCGGCACGAGGCTCGCGGCCGCCACCGCTGCCGGGCCCAGCCCGGCAGCGGCAAGCCGCTTGGTGTCGTAGAGGCCCTGCGGCTCGTCGAGCAGTCCGCGCTCCGCCCACAGCAGCTCACCGGGGCAGGGCAGCCGGTGCACGGCGGCGGCCGCGTCCTGGTCCAACAGGACCTGCTCGCCATCGACCTGAACGGCCTCCAGCACACAGGCGGAGCGCAGTTCGGGCTCGGTGCCGATGAGATCGCGCTGGGTGTACGCGTCGATGCCGTCGGACCAGCCGGTGCTGAAGGCCGGGTGCCGCCGCCAGAACGCGCGGTAGGCCGCGCGGTCCGGGAAGCTCATCGACAGCCGCGCCAGCGCCGGTCCGAGAACCGCGGCCAGCGCGTCCTCGGACCGGACGCCGTCCGGGATCGGGAAGCTGACCGCTCCGTCGACCAGCAGCACCCGGCTGACGAGCTCCGGGTGCCGTACCGCGGTCAGCGCCGTGATCCAGGCGCCCATGGAATGGCCGACGACGACGGTCGGCCCCAGGCCGAGGGCGCCGATCAGGGCCGCCGCGTCGTCCGCGTGCCGGGCCAGGCCGTACGGCCCGCCGACCGTACGGCTGGCGCCGCGCCCGCGCAGGTCCGGCGCGAGCAGAGTGGCCCGTCCGGCGAGCACCCGGGCGACCTCGAACCAGGCGAGGCCGTTGGCGGTGATGCCGTGCAGCGCCACCACGGTCGGGGCTCCGGGCACGGTGGCGGGCCAGCGAAGCACCGCCAAGTCCCCACCGGGCACGGGGACCGTCAGCTCTTCGGGGTGCTGCAGTGGTTGGTTCACGCGGGGCTACCTCCTGAGGGGCGGGCGGCGCCGCCGGCACCGGCCCGGCTCCTGGCCCGGGCCGACCGGACGGAACGGGCGGCGCGGATGCGGGCGGGCAGTCTGGCCAGGCCGCCGGGCAGCAGATAGACCACCGCGACGAAGAGACCGCCCAGCAGAAACAGCGGCTGGGAGAGCGGGACACGGAGGACCGCGGGCAGGTCCGCGATCGTCTCCGAGTTGGCGAGGTCGCCGAGCCGGTGGCCGGCCCAGGTGTAGATGACGCCCCCCACCAGCGGGCCCCAGCGCGTGCCGGACCCGCCGAGGACGACCATGACCAGGAGCGAGAGCGTCGCGTCGGAGGTGGCGGCCTGCGGGGTGGCACCCCCGGTCAGCAGCAGGTAGACCACCCCGCCCACCCCGGCGAGGCCTCCGGCAAGGACGAAGGCGATCAACTTGTAGCCGTAGGGCCGGAGTCCGAGGACCTCGACCCGGCGCTCGTTCTCCTTGACACCCTCCCAGACCCTTCCGACCGGCGAGCCGACGGCCCAGTGGACGGCGGCCAGCGTGAGGACCAGGTAGGCGACCGCGATCCAGTAGAGGTTGGCGGTGTTCTCGATGCCGAGGAAGACGGAGGGCAGCCGCTCCGCCGGGGCGGACCGGCCCTCCTCGCCGCCGGTCATGCCACCCGGGTTGCGCTGGACGAGGATCGAACCGGCCTGCGCGAAGGCCAGGGTGACCATGGAGAAGCCGATGCCGGTGACGCGGAGGCTGACCGAGCCGAGCAGCAGGGCCAGCGCGACGGCACAGGCGACGCCGAAGAGAGCCGCTGCGGCGAACGGCAGTCGGAGCTCCAGCATGCCGAGGTTGGTGGCGTAGAGGCCGGTCGCGAAGTAGAGGGCGTGACCGAAGGAGAGCAGTCCGGTACGGCCGAGCAGGAGGTCGTAGCCGGTGGCGAGCGCCCCGTAGAGCAGGCACAGGGCGAGGAGTTGGAGGCTTCCCGGGCTGCCGAGCGGGCCGTCGAGCAGTCCCGGGACGGGAAGCGCACTGTAGGGGGCGACAAGGAGCAGGATCAGCAGAGCGATCGGGCACCAGCGTAGCGCTCGGTGCACCGCTGTCGAGCGCTCGGTGATTGATTCACCTGTTCGAGGGATGGCGCGGCTCGCCTCCGTCCGTCCCGGCCTTGAAGCCTTCCAGATACTGCTTGCCGTACGCGGCCAGCGGCCCGGTCCTGGAGTACACCAGGCCTACCTTGACCGGGCTCTTGGAGCCGCCCCCGTCCGCCGTCGTGGTGCCCGCGGTACCGGCCTCGGCGCAGCCGGCCGCGAGCAGCACGCAGGCCGCGGCGGCGGCGAGCCTGCGCCCCGGCCCGCCCGGGGCGGCCGAGCCCGCGACGGCGTCGGAGGCGGTCCTGGTGGGGGCTGTCGAGCTGCGCATGGTGACCGACTCCTGAGGGTGCGGCGGGGATGGATGCCGGAACCGTAGGTGTGGTGTGAAGGCTGCGACATGTGCCCGGGCGCCGTACCGGTGCGCCCGGCTGTGGCCCTGTCCGCCATACCGTCGGGCCCGAGCCCTCCCGCCGGGCCCTGGATGTGGGCGCCGGCCATGTGTCCGTACACCTCCGTGGAGCCGGTCGCCATGGCCGAGGTGCCCCACGCACGGTGACGGTGGTGGAGCGCGGGTCGGCGCATGCCGGGCCGCCCCGCGCTCGTCGCCCTCACTTCCTCACTTCCTCAACCGCATCCCGCCCGTCCCTCCACCCCGGCCGCTCCTTCCGCCCCTTCCCCCCTCACGAGGTGACCCTTTGGACAAGGTCCTGGACTCCGCCGCCGACGCGGTCGGCGACATCCCCGACGGAGCCGTGCTGGCCGTCGGCGGCTTCGGCCTCTGCGGCATCCCGAGCACCCTGATCGGCGCCCTGGCCGCCACCCGCGCCACCGGCCTGCACGTCGTCTCCAACAACTGCGGGGTGGACGACTGGGGGTTGGGCCTCCTGCTGCGGGCCGGCCGGATCGCCCGGACGACCTCCTCCTACGTCGGGGAGAACAAGGAGTTCGCCCGGCAGTACCTCTCCGGCGAGTTGGAGGTGGAACTGACGCCGCAGGGCACTCTCGCCGAGCGACTGCGGGCCGGGGGCGCGGGCATCCCCGCGTTCTACACCCCGGCCGGGGTCGGTACCCAGGTCGAGGAGGGCGGGCTGCCCCGGCGCTACGGCGCGGACGGGTCGGTGGCGCTGGCCTCGCCGCCGAAGGAGGTCCGGGAGTTCGGCGGCCGTCGTTACCTGCTGGAGGAGGCCATCGCCGCCGACTTCGCGCTGGTCCGCGCCGAGGTGGCGGACCGGCACGGGAACTGCGTGTTCCACGCCGCCGCCCGCAACTTCAATCCGCTCTGTGCCACGGCCGGCCGGATCACCCTGGTCGAGGCGGACCGGATCGTCGAACCCGGCGTGCTGGAGCCGGACGCCGTCCACCTGCCCGGGGTGTATGTCGACCGCGTGGTCCTCGCCGACCCCACCGACCGCCGTATCGAGCGCCGAACCGTGCTCGCCGCACTCCAGGAGGCCTGATCACGATGACCACCGAGACGTTCACCGCGGCGTCCGCCGCCGCCACCACCTCACCGTCCGCCGCACCCACCGCGGGCCGGGCGCTCGACGCCCGGAACGCACTCGCCGCTCGGGCCGCCCGGGAGCTCCGGAACGGGCAGTACGTCAATCTGGGCATCGGACTGCCGACTCTGATCCCCCAGCACCTCCCGCCGGGCGTCCAGGTGGTGCTGCACTCGGAGAACGGCATCCTCGGCGTCGGCCCGTACCCGGTGGAGGGGACCGAGGACCCTGACCTGATCAATGCGGGCAAGGAGACCGTGACCGTCGCCCCCGGTGCCTCGTACTTCGACTCGGCCTTCTCCTTCGGCATGATCCGGGCCGGTCGGATCGACGTCTCGGTGCTCGGCGCGATGCAGGTGTCGGCCACCGGCGATCTCGCCAACTGGATGATCCCGGGGAAGATGGTCAAGGGCATGGGTGGCGCCATGGACCTCGTGCACGGCGCCCGTCGACTGATCGTGGTCATGGAGCACACGGCCAGGGACGGCTCACCGAAGATCGTCGAGGAACTGTCGCTTCCGGCGACCGGCCGGGGAGTCGTGGACCGCATCGTCACCGACCTGGCCGTCATCGACGTCACCTCCGACGGGCTGCGTCTGGTCGAGACGGCCCGGGGTGTGTCGTTCGACGACGTCCGGGCGGCGACGGGGCCCACCCTGCTGCCACCGCTCTCCGGCACTCTCCCCCTACCGGCCGCCGGCGCGCCCGGGGCCTGACGCAGGGGCAGGCCCGAAGGGCCACGGCAAGGCCCTTGAACCCGTGGGCCACCCGAAAGGCCGCCCGGTGACCGCCCGAAGGCCGCTCGAAGGCCCCGCAAAGGCCCCGCGAAGGCCGAACCGCCCGGATGGCGGTCCGGCCTTCGTGCGGCCATTCGATCCACCCGAAGCACCGGCCGCGCGAATCATCCCTCAATAACACCAATGCGGCTTACATGGCCGGGAATCGTCATATCTTCACTCTCGCGCAATGATCATCTCTCAGATCGGTTGCGATCACCCCCATGCTCCGGGAGAGTTGGGGCAGCCGAGGATCCCGCACACCCCGAAGGGGAGTCCGGAGAGCGTGCCGGGATCTCGCGTTCGAAGTGACCGGGTAGCTGCGCGAAATTATCGATCGTACACGTTTCACCGATTGGCGACCCGGAGCTGCCTGGAAACGGCGCAGTTGACCGGGCGGCGCCCCGCTTCGAAAGCCAGGCTCCGGGGGAGCGATCGTTCACGGCGCCGCGCCCAGGCCTCAGCACAGGGCACTGGGTCGCACACCTCCGGTCGGAGCACGCACGAACGGGCCGGCCCGAGCGGCCCGCCACAGGGGGAGCCACACATGGTCAAACTGTTCTCGCGGCGCCTGGGCGCGGAGAGCCCACCCGGTCGTTCCGCCGACGATGCCCTGGTCTCCCTGCCCGTCCCCGAAGCCCCTTACGACTATGCCCACTTCAGCCGCCTCGCCGGACCGGCCACCACCCCCGGCCCGCCCGCCACGACAGGCACCGCCACCACGAGCACCGCCACCACGAGCACCGCCACCACGAGCACCGGGGCCGCCGACCCGCAGGACGCCCCCGCTCCCTACCGCGTCCAGTACCGCAGCCTGCTGCGCCGGGAGCCGCACCGGATCCGGGCGGCACTCCTCCTGCTGGCCGCCCCGGCGGTCGAGTCGGTCCTCCTGGTCTGGCTGCTGCTCCCCGACCACTGGCCGGTCCGCCCCGGCGAGACGCACGCCTGGCTGCTGATCGCCGACAAGGTGATGATCACGATCATCACGGTCGTCGAGGTGTTCCGCCTGGTCAACGTCGTCTCCAACACACACGCCACGCTGGTCGCCCGCGATCCCGTCCCGGTCACGCCCGAGTCGGGCACCCGCGTCGCGTTCCTCACCACCTTCGTGCCGGGCAAGGAGCCGCCGGAGATGGTGCGTACGACGCTGACCGCCGCGCTCGCCGTCCGGCACGACGGCCCGTACGACGTCTGGCTGCTCGACGAGGGAAACGATCCTGCCATGCGCGCCCTCTGTGCCCATCTGGGTGCGCGGTACTTCAGCCGGCGCGGGGTCGAGTGCTGGAACCAGCCCAAGGGCCGGTTCCGCGCCAGGACCAAGCACGGCAACTACAACAGCTGGCTCCAGGCCCACGGCGCCGACTACGACTTCTGGCTGTCGGTGGACACCGACCACGTCCCGCTGCCCGAGTTCGGCGAGCGGATGCTGGGGTACTTCCGGGACCCGGACGTGGCGTTCGTGGTCGGCCCTCAGGTGTACGGGAACTACCGCAGCTCGGGTTCGGCGGTCACCAAGTTCTCGGAGAGCCAGCAGTTCCTCTTCCACGCACTGATCCAGCGGGCGGGGAACCGCTACGGCGCACCGATGTTCGTCGGCACCAACAACGCGGTGCGGATCAGCGCCCTGCAGTCGATCGGCGGGCTCTACGACTCGATCACCGAGGACATGGCGACCGGACTGGAGTTCCACCGCCGCCGCAACCCGGCCACCGACGCGCGCTGGAAATCGGTCTACACCCCGGACGTCCTGGCGGTCGGCGAAGGACCATCCTCCTGGACCGACTTCTTCTCCCAGCAACTCCGCTGGAGCCGGGGCACCTACGAGACGCTCCTGACCCAGTACTGGCGCGCGGCCCGGCAGTTGTCGCCCGGCCGGCTGCTCAACTACTCGCTGATGGTCTGCTTCTACCCGATGGCCGCGCTGACCTGGCTGCTCGGCGGAGTGTCGAGCGTGCTCTACCTGGGCTTCGGGGCATCGGGGGTCCACGTCTCCTCGGAGATCTGGATGATGTTGTACAGCGACGCCGCCGCTCTGCAGGTACTGCTCTACACCTGGAACCGCAAGCACAATGTGAGCCCGCACGAGCCGGCCGGGTCGTCCGGTGTGGCGGGCATGGTGATGTCGGCGCTCTGCGGGCCGATCTACGCGGCATCGTTCCTGCAAGCGCTGCTTCGTCTCCGCAGCCGCTTCGTGGTGACCCCCAAGGGCCAGTCGGCCAGCCCCGACCGGGTGGCGACCTTCCGGATCCACCTGTTCTGGACGCTGGTGTTCGGTGGCGCGATCACGGCCTCCTTCTTCACCGGCCACGACCACGTCGCCATGCGCACCTGGGCCTGCGTGGCGCTCCTGCTCAGCCTGCTGCCGATGCTGGTGCTGGCCGCCGACGCGGTCCGCCGCAGGCGCGCCCGACCCACCTCGACCCTCTCGATCACCGGCGCCGCGACCACGACACCGGCCGGCTCCACGATCACCGGCGGCAGCGCGCCCGACGCCGTCCCGAGGGTTCCGCAGCAGAACCGCGCCCAGGCACCAACCCCGGAAACCACCACCGCGCCGCCCGCCCGCGCCCATTGACCACGCGCCCGCTGAAGACGTACCCACTGAACCCGCCCCGTTGAACCCACGCCGTTGAACCCGCAGCAGGAGGGGACCGACCACCGTGAAGATCCGCAACGCCGGCCGCGCCAAGCGCTTCGCCCTCGGCAGCACGGTCGCCCTGACCGTGGCCGGTATGAACGCGCCGGCCGTGCTCGGCTTCGCCAACGCGCAGTACCACCAGTACGTGATCAACCGCCCGGAGTACAAGGCCGAGTACGGCCACTGGCAGACCGTCGTCCTCCCGGCCGAGTTCCGGATCAACGCCGTCCACGCCAGCCTGTTGCGCACCGGCAAGGTCCTGATCATCGCCGGTTCCGGGAACAGCGAACGGAGCTTCGCCGCGGGCTCCTTCAAGAGCCTGCTCTGGGACCCTGCCACCAACACCTACAAGCGCGTACCGACCCCGGCCGACATGTTCTGCGGCGGTCACACCGCCCTGGCCGACGGCCGGCTGCTGGTGGCCGGCGGCACACTGCGCTACGAGGCACTGGACGGCGCGGTGAAGAAGGCGGCCGGCACCATGCGGGTGCGCAACGAGAGCCCGGAGGCGGCCCACACCTTCCCCAAGGGCACGGTGTTCACCTCCCCCGGGGGTCACGCGTACGTGTCCACCGCCGAGGTGACCGTCCCGGCCGCGGTGAAGACCGGCTCCGGCGACCGGACCGTGGTGAAGGCCGGCGAGCAGCACGTGTTCGTGGAGGCGGTGGCACCGGGCGGCGGGTCCGTGGAGAACTCCCCCGCCCAGTACACGATCAAGGGCCTGACCGGCGCCGACGCCCGCAACCTCTACGGCATGGCCGACCGGATGACCCTGGAGAAGCAGGACTTCCAGGGCATCCGCTCCGCCTTCGAGTTCAACCCGGACACCGAGCTGTACGAGCAGGTCACCGACATGGCGTACGCCCGCTGGTACCCGACGCTCACCGGACTGGGTGACGGGCGGGTGGTCACCGTCTCCGGGCTGGACGACACCGGGCAGATCCTCAGCGGCAACGACAACGAGATCTACGACCCGGTGCGCAAGACCTGGTCCAAAGCGCCCGACCGCTACTTCCCGACCTACCCGTCGATCTTCCTCACCGCATCCGGCAAGCTCTTCTACTCCGGCTCCAACGCGGGCTACGGCCCGGCGGACAAGGGCCGCGACCCCGGGCTCTGGGATCTGCGGGACAACAGCTTCCAACCGGTCCCGGGTCTGCGCGACCCGAGCCTCACCGAGACCTCGTCCTCGGTGCTGCTGCCGCCCGCCCAGGCGCAGAAGGTGATGGTCCTCGGCGGCGGGGGCGTCGGCGAGTCACCGCTCTCCACCGCCCGCACCGATATCGCCGATCTCTCCGCCCCGAAGCCCGCCTTCACCCCGGGACCGGACCTGCCCGCCGGCGGCACCCGCTACCTCAACAGCGTCATCCTGCCGGACGACACCGTGTTCACCACCGGCGGCTCCCGCGACTACCGCGGCAAGCACCGGAGCGACCTGCTCGCGTCGCAGATCTACCACCCGGACACCAACACCTTCGGCACCGCCGCCGAGCCGACCGTCGGACGGAACTACCACGCGGAGGCACTGCTGCTGCCGGACGGCCGGGTGGTGGTCCTCGGCTCCGACCCGCTCTTCGCCGACAAGGCCGACACCGAACCGGGCACCTTCGAGCAGCGGATCGAGATCTACACCCCGCCGTACCTGTTCCACGGCGAACGCCCCCGGCTGACCGACGCGCCCGCCACCGCGAAACTCGGTGGCACCGTCACCGTGAACTCGCCGAAGCCGGAGAGCATCGCCACCGCCAAGCTGATCCGGCCGAGTTCGGTCACCCACGCGACGGACGTCGAGCAGCGCTCGGTGGCCCTGGGTCTCGGCCCGCGCACCGGCGACGGTGTCGCGCTCACCCTGCCCGGCAACCCCGATCTGCTGCCGCCCGGCTGGTACATGCTGTTCGTGACGGACGCGGCCGGCACCCCGTCGGTCGCCCGCTGGATCCAGGTGACCGCCTGACCCCGCCTCCCGACGCCGTCCGGGCCGCCCGACGCCCGGATTGGCCGGCCTCGGTCGACGGCGTCGGTCATGCGCGTGACCCCGCTGTCGCGGTCACGCGCCGCCGCGTGCCAGGCCCAGCGCGTACGGCAGCCAGAACTCGCCGGCCCGGGGCTCGCCCCGGCCGCACTCGCCGTCGGACTCGCCGGGGTTCTTGATCCACAGGTAGGCGTCGACGCCGGGCCGGCCGGTGTCGACCGTGGGCGGCTCGCCCAGCGCGCGGCCGGGCGGATTGCACCAGGCTTCGCTGCTCAAGGGGCCGTTGCCGTTGCGGCTGGTGTCGATGACGAAGTGCTTCCCGCCCAGCGCGGCGGAGAGCTCCGTGCCGTACGCCGCGTTCCGGTCGGTGCCGTAGAAGTTGGAGACGTTCACGGCGAAGCCGTCCGCCACGGCGGCACCGGACTTGCTGAGCGCCTCGGCCATCGCCGACGGGTCCTGGGCCCAACCGGGGTTGCCCGCGTCCAGGTAGACCCGGACCTGCGGACGCTTCTTCAACTCCTGTACGGCGAAGGCCAACAGACCGTACCGCTCGGCGGCGGCCGCGCCCTTCACCCCGCAGCCGTCCAGGGTGTGCGCGACGGCGTCCGGCTCCAGCACCACCCAGGCCTTGCGGTCGCCGAGCGCCTCCGCCACCCCCGTGATCCAGGAACGGTAGGAGGCGGCGTCGGGCGAGCCGCCGGCCGAGTACTGGCCGCAGTCGCGGTGCGGGATGTTGTAGGCGACGAAGACCGGGGTGCGGTCCACCTCGGCGGCCCGGCGGCCCACCTGCTCGACGATGCCCTGGGCCGCCTGGTCCCCGAGCCACTGCGAGGAGGGCCGGGAGGCGATCTTGTCGAGGGTCTCGGCCTCGGCCGTCCGGCCCTGACCGCGCAGGGTGACGAGCTGCTGGGCGGCGGACGTCCGGTCGGAGACGTAGAACGTCTGGCCGGGCAGTTGGGCGGGCCCGGTGCCGGACGGACCGCGACTCGGCACACCGGCCCCACTCGGTGCGGGTGCCGCCCCCGATCCCACCCCCGATCCGCGCCCCGGACCAGCGGCCGTACTCCCGCCCGCGCAGCCCGCCACACTTGCCGTCAGCCCCAGCACCGCCGCCCCCGCGGCCAGCCGGAACCCCGCCCCTCGCCATACCCGGCGCACGTACCGCCCCTCCCAGAACCGGTCCGACGACCGGGTCGGCACCCAGCTTCGCACACCGGGTACCGACCGACGGCCGAGGCCGGTGAACAGCGGGCGGCGGTGAGTGGACCGGGTGTCGGCCCCCTCGCGCGGGTCGGTGCCGCCCCGGGTGCCGGTCAGCCCTGCTTCAGGTTCGGCACCTGCCAGTCGATCGGGTCGACACCGAAACCGTCGAGCGCCTCGTTGATCTGCGAGAACGGGCGGCTGCCGAGGAACAGCTTGGCGGAGAGGGGCGACGGGTGGGCGCCCTGGACCACCACGTGCTTCGTGGTGTCGATCAGCGGCAGCTTCTTCTTGGCGTAGTTGCCCCAGAGCACGAAGACCACCGGCTCGTCGCGCGCGCTCACGGCCTTGATCACCGCGTCGGTGAACTTCTCCCAGCCCTTGGCCTTGTGCGAGTTGGCCTCGTGCGCCCGCACCGTGAGCACCGCGTTGAGCAGCAGGACGCCCTGCTCGGCCCAGTGCATCAGGTAGCCGTTGTCCGGGGCGGGGATGCCCAGGTCGGCGTCCAGCTCCTTGAAGATGTTGCGCAGCGACGGCGGCGTCCTGGTGCCCGGCAGCACGGAGAAGCTCATGCCGTGCGCCTGGCCGTCGTCGTGGTACGGGTCCTGACCGAGGACGAGCACCCGGACCTTCTCGTACGGCGTGGCCTCCAGCGCCGAGAACTCCTGCCCGCTCGGCGGGAAGACCTGGTGCTCCGCGCGCTGACCCGCCACGAAGGCCGCCAGCTCGGCGAAGTACGGCTTCTCCGTCTCGGCGCCCAGCACCTCGCGCCAGGACTCCGGCAGCTCCAGCCCGCCGCCGGCTCCAGCTCCGACCGTCTCGACCTCGCCCGTCTCGACCACGCCTGCCTCGACCGTGTCCGTCACGACATCAACCTCCCACCGGACGGCCGCTCACCGCCGCACCGCCCCGACCTCCGGCGTACGGCAACCCTCGCGCCACACGCCCCTCTTTGCACACCGAACGCTACACAGCCCCACCGACAACTCACTCCGCCGAAGCCACCGGTACCTCCGTCGGGGCCACCGAAGCCCCCGCGGCCGTCGACGCCGCGGCCCGCCCCACCCGGACGTGCTCGACCACGTTCAGCGTCACCACCGACACCGCCAGCACCACCAGCACCACGATCGCCGGCAGCCGCACCATCACCGGCGCCAGGCCCAGCACCACCACCGCCGCCACGATCCGGGTGGTCGACACCGCGCGGAACATCATCCACCGGGTGTAGCCGAAGGTCAGCAGATAGAGCCCGCAGCCCCCGTACAGCAGCGCCACCGAGCCCGCGCCGAGCGCCTGCCGCGGGTCGGCCACGGTCTCGCCGAAGCCGACCGCGACCGCGATCACCCCGGCCACCAGTGCCAGGTGGCCGTACTGGAACACCCGTCGGATGACGTCCCGGCGCGAGTCGGCGACGGTCACGGCGTGCCGCATGGCGTCCGCCGCGTAGACGAAGTACTGCCACCAGAGCCCGCAGGAGATGGTGAACGCCGCCGCCACCGCGAGCAGTTCGGCCGCGTCGAGGCGGACGCCGGCAGCCGTGGCGCCGATCCCGACGATCGACTCGCCGAGCGCCACCAGCAGGAACAGCGCGAACCGCTCCGGCATGTGCGACGGGTGGTACGCCACGGCGGCCAGTCGGTTGCGGAACACCACCGGACCGGACAGGTCGCAGAGCGCGCCCAGCGCCCACAGCACCAGCCGCGGACCCTCCGGCAGCAGCCCGCCCACGAACAGCAGCGGCCCGCTGACCAGCACGCCCACCCCGTAGGGCCCGCGCCAGACCCCCGGGACGCGGATCAGCAGCACCAGCAGCAGCACCCGGGCCGCCCAGTACCCGGCGCCGAGCAGCACGCCCCGGCCCTCGTAGGCGCCGGGCACGGCCAGCGCCATGAAGAGGCCGGCCAGCCCGACGGCGAGGATGCCGAGCCGGTCCCTCGGGGTGTCCACGTCGCGGATGTTGGCCTGCACGGTGGTGCCCACCCAGCACCAGTACACCGGGACGAACACCACCAGCGCCCGGGCGACCCCGCCCCAGTCGTGGTGGTGGTGCAGCAGACCGGAGACCTGGGTGATCGCGAAGACGAAGACCAGGTCGAAGTAGAGCTCCGCCCAGGTCACCCGCTTCTCGTCGGTGGACTCCCGCACCGGCTCCCCCGCCGAACTCATCCCGCCCCCTCCTCCGCATACGCAACAGGCGCACACAACGGAAGGGCCCTGCCCCGGCCGTCGGCCGGGGCAGGGCCCGAATCATCAGAGCAGAGGCTAGACCAGGTCGACCAGGTCCGCGATCGACTGGACGACCCGGGTCGGCCGGTACGGGAACCGCTCCACGTCGGCGGCCGCGGTGAGGCCGGTGAGCACCAGGATGGTCTCCATGCCGGCCTCCATGCCCGCCACGATGTCGGTGTCCATCCGGTCGCCGATCATCACGGCGGTCTCCGAGTGGGCGCCCGCCGAGTTCAGCGCCTCGCGCATCATCAGCGGGTTGGGCTTGCCGACGAAGTACGGCTCGACACCGGTCGCCTTGGTGATCAGCGCCGCGACCGAGCCGGTGGCCGGCAGCACGCCCTCGGTGGAGGGGCCGGTCTCGTCCGGATTGGTGCAGATGAAGCGGGAGCCCTGGTTGATCAGGCGGATCGCCTTGGTGAGCGCCTCGAAGCTGTAGGTGCGGGTCTCGCCGAGGACGACGTAGTCCGGGTTGTTGTCGGTCAGCACGTAGCCCGCCTGGTACAGCGCGGTGGTGAGGCCAGCCTCGCCGATCACGTACGCGGTGCCGCCCGGGCGCTGGCCCTTGAGGAACTTCGCGGTGGCCAGGGCCGAGGTCCAGATGCACTCCTCCGGCACCTCCAGGCCCATGCCGGCCAGGCGGGCGCTGAGGTCGCGCGGGGTGTAGATCGAGTTGTTGGTCAGCACCAGGAAGGGCTTGCCGGACTCCCGCAGCCGGCGCAGGAACTCCTCCGCGCCGGGGATCGGCGTGCCCTCGTGGATGAGGACCCCGTCCATGTCGGTCAGCCAGGACTCGATGGGCTTGCGGTCTGCCACGTGCGTGTCTCCCGAAGTCTTGCAACGTCTTGCGATGGTCGTACGAAATCTGCGGCGCACCGCCGTCACCGTTGCGCCTCCCACCGGCCGGACCCACCTCGGGACACCGGACCGCCGGGGGTACTGCTGGCTGCCCCAACGGGGCACAGCCTAATCCGCACACCAGCCCGACGGCAGTACGTCCCGCCCACCGGAACGTCCGACGGGCCCCGGCGGGCCCTCGCGCGGGCCGTCCGGAGCGCGCGCCGGCCACCCCCGCGCTGCCGGTCGGCCGCGCGACCGCGCTCCGAGCACCCACGCCTCAACGGCTCCTTAAGCCGCCCCTAACCGCTCTGATCGCCCCTCAGCACGGCCGCGCCACCGGGCTAGCGTGAACGCCACCACCCTCACCCCGCTCCCTCGAAGGAGTCCCCTCACCATGCGCGTGCGCCGCCGCCTCCCCGCCGCCGTCCTCACGCTCGCCGCCGCGGGCCTCACCGTCGGACTCGGTGGCGGCCCCGCCGTCGCACACGGCTCGATGCAGAACCCGCTCAGCCGGATCGAGGGCTGCTACCTGGAGGGCGCCGAGCACCCGGAGTCGGCGGCCTGCCGGGCGGCCGTGGCCGCCGGGGGCACGGCCGCCCTGTACGACTGGATGAGCCTGCGGATCGGTGACGCCGCCGGGCGCCACCGCGAGCTCATCCCGGACGGCCGGCTGTGCGGCGCGGGGTCGGACACCTACAAGGGCCTGGACCTGCCGCGCGCCGACTGGCCCGCCACGAACCTCACCGCCGGGTCGGCGTTCACCTTCCGCTACCGCGCCACCGCGCCGCACAAGGGCACCTTCCAACTCTTCGTCACCAACAGCAGCTACTCCCCGACCAAGCCGCTGACCTGGGCGAACCTGGAGCCTCAGCCCTTCCTCACGGTCACCGACCCGCAGCTGACGGACGGCTCGTACGTGCTGCCCGGCAAGGTGCCGGCGGGGAAGACCGGACGCCAGCTGATCTACGCGATCTGGCAGCGCTCGGACAGCCCGGAGGCGTTCTACTCCTGCTCGGATGTGGTCTTCGACGGCTCCGGCACCGCACCCGCGACGGCACCGGGCGGTGTGACCCCGGCGTCCGGGCACCCCGCCGGGCACGACCACACCACAGCCCCGGCGGCGGCCACCCCCGCGCCCGCCGCCGCCACCGCTCCCGGCTCGACACCGCCCGCCGGAGCCGCCCCCGCGCCGGCGTCGCCCACCACGCCTGCCACGCCCGCCCCCCAGGCCGGCGCGCAGGCCGCCGCACAAGCCCCCACCCAGGCCGACCCGCCCGAGCACCTCGCCCGGACCGGCTCCGACCGCTCCCTCGGCACCCTCGCCTCGATCGGCTCGGCCTTCCTTCTCGCCGGTGCCACCGTCACCGTCGTCCACCGCCAGCGCCGCCGCACCCCCGGCGCACACGCCCGCTGACCCCGGGCCCGCTCGACCCGGACCCGCCCGCCCCGCCCCGGGCCGGGCCGCCGAAGCCAGGTCCCGCCCTCCGACGGCCGGTCACGAGGCCGCCGCGAAACCGGGGCCAATCGGGCACAGCGTGATTGAGTAAGGCGCATGAGCCCCTCCTCACGCCCTCCCCGCCAGCACGACGGCCCCTTCCGGGTCGGCCTGATCGGCTACGGTCTGGCCGGCTCCGCCTTCCACGCCCCGCTGATCGCCGGCACCCCCGGGCTCCGGCTGGACGCGGTGGTCACCGCCAACCCCGACCGCCGCGCCCAGCTGCACCAGGAACACCCCGGCGCCCGCGCCGTCGACACCCCGGAGCAGTTGCTCGCCGACCCGGACGCGCTCGACCTGATCGTGATCGCCTCCCCCAACCGCACCCACGTCCCGCTGGCACGGGCCGCGCTGCGGGCCGGGCTGGCCACCGTCGTGGACAAGCCGCTGGCCGCCACCGCCGCCGACGCCCTGGGACTCTGCACGCTGGCAGAGTCCCAGGGCGTCCTGCTCTCCGTCTTCCAGAACCGGCGCTGGGACGGCGACTTCCTCACCGCCGCCCGCCTCGTCCGTGAGGGCACGCTCGGCCGGGTGCACCGCTTCGAGTCCAGGTTCGAGCGGTTCCGGCCGAAGCCCAAGGCGGGCTGGCGCGAGCTGGCCGACCCGGCCGAGGTCGGCGGCACGCTGTACGACCTGGGCAGTCACCTGGTCGACCAGGCGCTCGCCCTGTTCGGCCCGGTCGAGACGGTCTACGCCGAGATCGACGTCCGCCGGGACGGCGCGGTGGTCGACGACGACGCCTTCCTCGCCCTCACCCACGCCTCCGGCACCCGCTCGCACCTGTGGACCAGCGCCATCACCCCGCTGGCCGGCCCCCGGCTGCGGGTGCTGGGCGACACCGCCGGATACGTGAAGTCGGGCATGGACCCGCAGGAGGCGGACCTCCGCGCCGGCCACCGCCCGGACGGGACCGGCCGCGCCGGTGCCCCGTGGGGTGCCGACCAGCCCTCCCAGTACGGCACCCTCGGCACGGACGGGTCCGCGACCACCCTCCCCACCGACCCGGGCGACTACCCCGCCTTCTACGCGGGCATCGCGGCCGCCCTGGCCTCCCCGGGCACCCCGCCACCGGTCGACCCGCACGACGCCGTCGCCACCCTCTCCGTCCTGGAGGCCGCCCGCACCTCGGCCGCCACCGGCACGACCGTCCGGCTCGACTGAGCCACGCCGGCCCCCTCCCGCGCGAGGACCGCTCCTCCCCCGCCCGGCCCCGGCCGGAATCGCGTGGGAGCGCGGTCCCGAGCGGGGACATCCGCCCGACCGGTCAGATCCCGACGATCTCCACGGCCGCGCCCAGCCCCCGGAAGTCCGCCACGTTGCGCGTGTACAGCGGCAGCCCGTGCGCGGAGGCGATGGCCGCGATCATCAGGTCGATCCGGCGCGGGCGCGGCTGGCGCCCGGCGGCGATGGTCAGCGTGACCAGCGTCCCGTACCGGGCCGCGGCGGCCGCGTCGAAGGGCAGCGGGTCGAAGTCGGCCATCGCCGCGCCCAGCACCTCCAGCCGCGCCGCCCTGCTCACCGCGTCCCGGGCCATCGAGACGCCCTGCTGCAGCTCGGCGAAGGTGATCGCGGTCAGCTCCGGGACGGCCGGCAGTTCGGCCGGATTGAGCAGCGCCAGATCGATGTAGACACAGGTGTCCAGCACCCCGGCCGGCCGCCGCCGGGACGCCCTTCGCCGCTCAGCCACGCCGCCGCTCGAACGGGTCGTCGCCCTCGTCCCCCACCAGCTCCTCGGGACCGAAGTACTCCTCGGCCTCCTTGCGCATCTGCTGGTAGTCCACCCGCGGCAGCTTCACGTGCCGCGCCACCAGCTCCTCCGCCGTGAGCCGCCGCCGCTCCGCGACCGGCCGCAGCTCCGCGACCTCGACCCCGTTCCTGGTGATGTGGAAGGTCTCGCCCGCCTCCACCGCGTCCATCACCGCGGCGGAGTTGTTCCGGAACTCCCGCTGGGTAATCGTCTTCATCCTTCCAAGGTAGCCCCGTGTAGCACCGCTGGCTACGGCGCGCGAATCGGCAATCCCCCACGCGCGGAAGGACGGTGCGTTAACGTCCGACCATCGACTCATCGGACCGAGGGGGCTCTGGATGACCGACACCACCGAGGCGCGGCAGAATCCCTGGCTCTACGGCCAGGACAGGCCGCCGTCGGCCGACGTCCCGGGCACGGCCGGCGGCACCGGCCCGTGGTCCGGCACGGCGGCGGCCGACACCGCGGTGCACGTGGAACCGGCCGCGCTCCGGCAGGCCGCCGGCGTTGCCCGGCACCTCCAGGGCGAGCTCAGGTACTCCATCGGCCACGTCGAGGCGGACACCGCCGCGGCCGTGCGGGCCCTCGCCGACGGCTGGGGCTCGGGAGCCGCGCTGGCGCAGGTCCTCGCCTGGTGGAAGGCCCGCTGGACCAGCATGGACAACCGTCTCGGCCTGACCGCCGACCGCCTGGAGGCCACGGCCGCCGGCTACCGGGCCGCCGACAGCGCCGCCGCCGCCCCGTTCAAGGCGCCGTGAGCCGTGGTCACCTTCGCGCAGCTGCGCCACGCCGCCTTCGAGCCACTGGACCGGGCCGGCGACACCTGGAACAGCGTCTCCGGCCACGTCGAACAGGTCGGCGCCCAGGTGCGGTCCGGAATCCTCCAGCCCCTCACCGGCGCCGGACCGTACGCGTTCTCCCCCGCCGGCCACCGCCCCTGGAGCGGTGCGGCCGCCGACGAGGCCGCCCGGGAGATCGGGCTCCTGGCCGAGGAACTGAGCGCCTTCCACTACGAGGCGCTCGCCGTCACCGCCGCGCTGCGCCGCGCCAAGTCCTCCTTCGCCGAAGCCGGACAGCACCTGCTCCGGGCGATCGCGGACGCCGAGGCACTGGGCGCGACCGTGGCCGAGGACGGCACGGTCACGCTCCCCGCCCTCCCGGCGGAGGAACGCAACGACCCCGACGCGATCGCCTACCGGCAGCGACGGTGGACCGAGCTGAACGGCTGCGTCGACGCGATGCGCAAGGCGGTCGCGGCGGCCACCGAGGCCGACGCGACGGCAGCCGCGGCATTGCGCGCGGTCAACCCCGACGAGGTCAACCCGGCGACGCGCTCGAATGCCGTGGCCGGCGCCCGGGCCGACGTCATGGGTGCGGTAGGCATGCCGAAGGGCCGCGAGGACGTACCGGCCTGGTGGGCGACGGTCGACCCCGCCGTCCGGGCAGAGCTCATGAGGATGGACCCGACGGGGCTGGTCGACGCGGGGGTGCTGGATCCGACCTACCGGTGGAGCGCGCCGAACGACGGGGCAGGACCGTTCAAGGTCCGGGAGCCCGGCATGGAGGAGCTTCGCATCGCGGCGATGGCCCAGGGCCTGGCCGCCGGCGGTACGTTCTCCGGCCAGGAGGACGCGGCCCGTCATATGCAGCACTACCTCGACGGCAGCGGTCGACCGCTGACCGTGGACGTGGACCGCATGTTGCGGGACGACCCGAGCTTTCGGACGCACATCGAGGGAATGCTCGCCAGGAATGACGCCACCTGGCGGAACACCGCCCTGGACGCCTACCGGAAGGCAGGTGGCGCACCGGTCGCGGTCCCGGTGGAAACCGACCGCAACAGGACCAACGACTACACGTTCGACCAGAGCACGCAATCGAACTGGTTCACGGCCGTGGGGAGCCAGGCCTGTGTCGTCTCCGGCCTGGTCACCGTGGCCCCCGGACCGGACGGGAACCCCACCGTCTCCATGCAGTACCAAGTCAACGTCTGGGACCGGTACAACTGGGACAAGGACAAGTCGACCGACATCGCGGGCATGAACATCACCGACCAGGACATGGCCAAGCTGCACCAGAGCGGCTTGGCCCAGGAGTACGACATCAGGGGTCGGAGCGCCACGTCGACCCGGACCGTGGGTGACGGGGCTCCTCTCGTACCCGCCGGTGCCGGTACCCGACCTGCCGGCCAGGACGGCACCCTCGCCGACCCGGGAAGGCAGCCTCGGTGAGCACCTTCCCCGACCGGAAGCGACGGCGCCCTGGCGTCCTCGTCGTGCTCGTGCTCATCGGAGCGGCGCTGGCAGCAGCTCTCCTCGGGCTTTCCCTGTGGACGTCCTCCGCGTCGGAGAGGAGCTCCGGCTGGGACACGCGTGTCGCGTCTTCACAGGTCACCGACTTCGCCCGGCTCACCGTTCCCGCCTCGGCCGTCGACGTCCGATGGGGGTACCAGAACGGCCTTCAGGACGACTTGGCCGTTCTCTCCTTCCGGCTGCCGCAGGACGGGGTGGACGGATTCACCGCAGGGCTCGGCGTCGGACAGTGGACCGAGGGCAGTTCTCCGGCCGGCCCCGCTCTCACCGGGTTCCGTCGTGCGGGCGCACCCGATCCCACGGGATCGCTCCCGCTGCGGGAGGGGACCTTCGAGTCCCTCCCTCCCGCGCACGAGGCCGTCGCCACCACCGTCTGGCTCGCCACCGGGGGCGACGGGTTCACCCAGGTCTGGGTCTACGCCGCGAACATCCCCTGACCCGGGAACTCCGGAGGCCGTACCATCGTCCTCAACGTCTGAACGTCGGTAGGTCCGGAGCGCGGGAGAGGAGCATGCCGTGGGATTGGTCGCGATGCTGCTCGGGCTGCTCCGGGTGCTGACCGGGGAGGTGCTCACCGACGGTGGGACGCTGACCTCGGTGGCCGCCACCGCGGCCGTGGTGCTGCTGGCCGGAGCGGTCGCGGGGACGCTGGTCACCGCACGGCTGCTCGGCGCACGGGCCCCGGCCGCCGTACGGGACGGGACGCTGCGGCGACGCGCGTTCCGCACGGCCTTCCTCTCGCAACGTGATCCCGACGCCCGGGGCCGGCGACGCCCCAGGGCCCCGGGCGCGGCCCCGGCGGCCGCGTAACACCGACCTCTCCACCGCCGTCGACGCGGCCGTCCTCCGTAGATCACTCATGTCCTGAGACGTTGAGACCCCGGAGGGCTCGCTCCACCATGTCCGTTTTCGCAGTGCTCGACCCGGCCGTCGGCCTGGCCCACGATGTCGTCGCCACCCTTGCTCAGCTGGTGCCGACGGCGCTGGCGATCGTCCTGTTCACCGTCTGTGTCCGGCTCGCCCTGCACCCGCTGGCGCGGGCGGCGGCGCGCGGGGAGAAGTCGCGGGCTCGGCTCGCGCCGAAGATCTCCGAGCTGAACCGCAAGCACAAGGGCAAGCCGGAGAAGCTCCAGGCCGCGCTCGCCGAGCTGTACCGGGAGGAGAAGGCGTCGCCGTTCGCGGGGTGCCTGCCGATGCTGGTGCAGATCCCGTTCTTCTCGGTGATGTACCGGCTGTTCACCACCCCGAACGATCTGCTCGGCCACACGCTGTTCGGTGTCCCGCTCGGTCTGCACGTGGGCACCGCGCAGGACGCCGCGCAGTGGGTGGTGTTCGGCCTGCTGTACGCGGGGCTGGCCGCCGTGGCCTACAGCAACTTCCGCCGGGCCCGTCGGGCGCAGGCGGCCGCTCCCCAGCAGGCCGCGCAGCCCGGGATGTCGTTCCTGCCGTACCTGTCGTTCGGCACCGTGCTGTTCGCGGCGCTAGTGCCGCTGGCCGCCGCGGTCTACCTGCTGACCACGTCCGCCTGGTCGGCCGCCGAGCGTGCCTGGCTGCACCGGGGCGGGACCGCTCCGGTGTCGGCGGTGGCCCTGATCTGACCCGCGCGCGCCGCACGGGTCGGCGGCGGGTGGGTGACCGCCCGCCGCCGGGCGGGTCAGGCGCGCAGCAGGTTGCCGATCACCGCGCGGGCGATCGTCGCCGGGTCCTCCCCGGCGCGGTCGGCCAGGCTCCCGCTGTTCCACAGCTGGGCGAAGCCGTGGACGATCGACCAGGCCGCCAGTTTGAGCTCGTGTTCCCGCGCGGGCTGGGGGGCGGACGCCGCGAGCGCGGCGGAGAGGGCCTCGTCGGCGCGGGCCCGGGCGGCGGACAGGTGCGGGTCGTCCGGGTGGTAGAGGCCGGGCTCGAACATGACCGTGAAGTGGGCGCGGTGCCCGACCGCGAACCGGACGTAGGCGATCCCCGCCTCGGCCAGGTCCGGCCCGGCGGCCCGCACCGCGGCGGCGAGGAGCTCGTACCCCTGGGCGGCGAGCTCGGTGAGCAGTCCCGCCTTGTCGCCGAAGTGGTGGGCGGGGGCGGCGTGGGAGACGCCGGCCCGGCGGGCCAGCTCGCGCAGGCTCAGTGCGGCGGGCCCGCTCTGTTCGATGGCCTCGGCGGCCGCGGCGAGCAGGGCATTCCTCAGGTCACCGTGGTGATAGGGCTGGGCAGACATGCTCCGATCATAACTTGTCATTGACAAGATTGCTCGGCCGCACCTAACTTGATGGTGTCAAGATGCCCTGTGCGCAGGGCACCACCCCGCACCCTCGGAGGCCGAGATGGCACCCCTGATCGCTCTTGTCGCCGGATTCCTGGCAGCCCGCCTGGCCGGACTGGCGGGTGTGGACATGCTCGACGGCTGGCACCCCGCCCTGCGGGTCGGACTGGCCGCGATGTTCCTGCTCACCGCGTTCGCGCACTTCTTCCCGCGCCTGCGGACCGGACTCGTCGCCATGGTCCCGCCCGGCCTGCCCCAGCCGGAGCTGCTGATCACGCTGACCGGCCTGCTGGAACTGGCCGGTGCCGTCCTGGTCCTCGTCCCGGCGACGACCCGGTGGGCGTCCGCCGGTCTGATCCTCATGATGATCGCGATGTTCCCGGCGAACGTCTCGGCCGCCCGGCGCCGACTGCCCGGCGTCACCCCCATCGGCCCCCGCACCGCCCTGCAGGTGCTGTTCGTCGCGGCCGCCGCACTGACCTTCGCGGGCTGACCTTCGCGGGCCGACCTTCGCGGGCCGACCGCGCACCGCCGCACCGCCGCACCTCCGCGCCGGCGGGACATCGCGACATCGGAGCCCCGCCCCGGACCATCGTCACGGCAGGCCGTAGCCTTTGATCGTTTCTGAGTCCGGCCGGACAGGTGGAGGAATTCGTGAAGGTCGCTGCCCCGGGGTTGGCCGAACTGCGGGAGGTCTGCCAGCCGCAGGCCAAACTGCAGAGCCGCAACGGCGAACACTGGGCGGGGCGCCTCTACATGCGGGACATCTCGCTGCGGACGACACGGCAGCTGGTCCGCACCCCGGTCTCGCCGAACACCCTGACCTGGGTGATGGTGGTCTGCGGCGTCGGCGCCGGAGCCGCCCTGCTGATCCCCGGGCTGACGGGCGCGATCCTGGCGGCCCTGCTGTTCCAGGGCTTCCTCCTCTTCGACTGCGTCGACGGCGAGGTGGCCCGCTGGAAGCGGCAGTTCAGCACGGCGGGCGTCTACGTCGACCGGCTCGGCGCGTACCTGGCCGACGCGGCGCTGATGATCGGCGCGGGCGTCCGGGTGGCCCGCGGCGGGTCCGACCTGTGGATCTCGGTCGGGCTGGCCACCGCACTGGGCGTGGTCCTGCTGAAGGCTTCGACAGACCTGGTGGACGTGGCCCGGGCCCGCAGCGGCCTCCTGCCGGCCGACGAGGAGTCGACCCAGCCGCGCTCGCAGGGCATCGCGACAGCCCGCCGGCTCGCCTCGATCTTCAAGATCCACCGGGTGACCAACGGCATCGAGGCCTCGCTGGTCCTGCTGGCCACCGCGGTCGCGGACGCGGCGGTCGGGAACATCGGACCGACCCGCATCGCGCTCGCCGCGCTCGCGGTGATCACCTGGGGCATGGTGGTCGCCCACCTCGCGTCGATCCTCTCCTCCTCCAGGCTGCGCTGAGCAGCGGAGCCGTTCGATCCGCCGATGACCGGGCGGCCGAAGGCGGACGGTCGGCCGGCCCCTTGACCCCGAACGCTCGGCCGACGGGCCGCAACCGTGAGCACCAAGTCCGGCGTGGCTGACTGCGAGCGGCACCCCGGCCGCTCGCAACCGGGGGGACGAACCTTGGAGACGTCAGAGCATCCGGACCAGGAAACCACCGCCGCCCGCGGCAGCTGCGGCCGGTACCTCCTCGCACCCGCGCTGGCCGCCGCCGGCGTGGTCGTCGGCACGTGGCTGACGATTCAGGCCTGGAACGACTGCCCACTCGGGAACAACTTCAGCAACAACATCGGCTTGAACTTCGGCACGGTGCCGGCGGTCTGGCTGGCGATGACCGTCACCCTCGCTCTTCTCCAAGCCGTCCTGCAGACGCACCCGCTCCCGGGCGGCCGGACCGTCAACCGGCTTGCGCCGGTGCTCGCCGCCGTCGCCCTCACGGCGATCTACCGGGTGGGGATGGAGTGGCCCTACTTCCAGCCCGACGGACGGTGCTTCGAGGGCTATCCGCTCTTCCCCTTCACCGGGAAGCCCGGCCCGCACACGAGTCTGTAGTCGCGGGCCCGTCCCCCGAGCGGTCGCGCCCCGTGCGACGGGGCGCGACCCGCTGGTTCACCGCTCGGAGGACAGCGCCCAGCGGGGTATGGCGACCGGCTCGACCGGGAGGCGGTCGGCACGGTCGATCTCACGATCATGCTCGCGGCCGGGGCCGTTGACCTCTTCGCTGCGCAGTCGGCAGACGGCGCCGACGACGGCCGCGAGGATGATCAGCACCAGGAACCCGAGCCCCTCGATGGTCACGCGGCCGCGTCCAGCTCGAACCAGACGGACTTGCCGTGCTTGCGGGGTTCGGTCCCCCAGCGGTGGGTGAGGCCCTGGACGAGCCGGAGACCGCGCCCGGACTCCGCGAACTCGCAGGGCTCGCGCTGCTCGGGGAACTCGGTGCTGTCATCGCTGACCGAGACCCGGAGCGTACGGCCGAGGATCAGGACCAGGACGACCGGCGAGGACGTCCGGCCGTGCCGCCACGCATTCACGACGAGCTCGGCGAGCGCGAGTTCGGCGTCGGCGATGGTTTCGAAGTCCCACCCGGCGCGCGCCATGGCGGCGCGCAGGGACTCACGGGCGAGGGCGATGGTCGAGGAGTTGAGGATGCAGTTACACACGGGGATTCTCCCTGCGGTGTAGGTGGGGCACACCGGTGAGGGTGTCGCCGTGAGCAAGCCCGTCGCGGAGCAGGCGACGCCGCGTTACGAGTGCTCTTCGGTGCCTGGGCAGCCGGTACCAACTGCCCGAGGGGCTGGCGTTACTGACAACCCGTTCGGTGAGCGGTGCATCACAGACTGTAGAGCACAGAAGCTCACACGTGCCACGCGATCGAGAAAACACGTGCCACCAAAAGCAGCTGGACTGATTGACCGTCCGCAGAGATGCTTGACCCATGCCACCACGCGCCACCCCAACAGCCAGGCAGGAACGGTTGGGCATCGAGCTGCGCAAGATGCGAGACTGCGCCGGCCGCACAACCGCCCAGGCAGCTGCCCTCTTTGGCCTCGACAGAACGAAGATCACGCAGATCGAGAAGGGCTACTACCCGGTCACCCCTGACCGGGTGCGTGCCCTCGCCGCCGACTACGAGGAAAGCGACACCGAGTACACCGAGGCACTCGCGCGCATGGCAGGTGAGCGGCACAAGGGCTGGTGGGAGGAGTACCGCGGCTCAGTTCCCACCGGCTTCCTCGACATGTCCGAGCTTGAGTACTTCGCCGAAGGCATGATGACCTACCAGGTGTGCCATCCTCCGGGCTCCATGCAGACCGAGGAGTACAGCCGCGCGATCTTCCAGGATGCCTACCCGCCCTTGAGGCCCCGCCTCCTCGAATCTCGCGTAGAGAACCGTGTTTACCGGTCCGAACTCCTCATGGCCAAAGACGCCCACCCCTATACCGCGGTAGTTCATGAGGCAGCGCTCAGGATGCGCTTCGGGGGACGTGAGGTCGCACGGAAGCAGCTGGACAGGATCCTGGAACTCTCGCATCTTTCACACGTCACGGTCCATGTGGTCAGCTTCGACGCCGATGGTTTCAAGGGCGCCGGTCAAGCCATTGTTCACACGAAGGGTCCAGTTCCCCGCCTGGACACCGTGCAGCTCGACGCAGTTGGCGGGCCCGTGTTCCTCCACGAGAAGAACCAGGTCGACAACTACTCCCAGATCATAGAGCGGATGATCGAGCGATCGCTTTCCGCAGAAAAGTCACGCGACCTGATCACGCGCATCAAGAAGGAAATCTAAGCTATGGAAATCCTGTCTTGGGCTCGGCCGTCCTTCTGCGCCGATTCCAACAACTGCCCCGAGGTAGCCATAACCCCCGACGCCGTCTACCTCCGCAGCAGCCTCCACCCCTCCTCCATCGCCCAACTCACCACCGACGAATGGCGCGACCTCGTCGCCGGCATCCGCAACGGCGAGTTCGACGTGTAGAACAGCTCGGCCCTCCGCGCGTGCGCGGAGGGCCGAGCCTGTGCGTCGGGCGGCCTACCGTCGCGCCGTCCGGTAGAACGTGCGCCGGGCCCAGAGGTAGCCGACCCCCGTCAGGGCCACGCACCAGCCCAGGGCGGCCACCGCGCTCCCGCCGATCTCCGTGCCCATCAGCAACCCCCGCAGCGTCTCGATGATCGGGGTGAAGGGCTGGTACTCCGCGAACCACCGCAGTGCCGTGGGCATCGAATCCGGCGGGACGATCGCGCTGCCGATGAACGGCATGAACTGGAGCGGCATCGGGATGTTGCTCGCGCTCTCCGGTGTCTTCGCCACCAGGCCGATGCCGGCCGACAGCCAGGTCAGCGCCAGCGTGACGAAGACGAGCAGGCCTGCGGCGGCGAGCCACTCCACCGGGCTGGCGTTCGGCCGGAAGCCCATCGCGAGGGCGGCGGCGAGCACGAGCACCAGGCCGATCGCCGTCTGGAGCACGCTACCGACCACGTGCCCGGTCAGGAACGCCGAGCGCGATATCGCCATCGTCCGGAAGCGGTTGACGATGCCTTCGGTCATGTCGACGCAGACGCCGATCGCCGTCACCAACGCCCCGGACGTCGCCGCCATCAGCAGGATGCCGGGCGTCACGTAGTCGATGTAGTCGCCGCCTCCGATTCCGGTGCCAAGTGCGTCGCCGTACGCGTAGTTGAACAGCAGCAGCATCATCACGGGCATCATCACGACCGCGAAGGTCAGCGACGGGTACCGCTGGGCGTGCTTGAGGTTGCGCCGCAGCATCGTCAGCGAGTCACCGACCACGTACGTCCCGCTCATCGGGCCCCCTCCCCGGTCAGGGCGAGGAAGACGTCGTCAAGGTCGACCGTTTCCACGACCAGCCTTTCCGCTCGCACCGAGGCGTTGTCGAGCGCGTCGAGCACCGCCTTCACGGTGACCACCGAGTTGTCGCCGGGGATGTCCAGCCGCAGGGCCTCGACCTCCGCCGTCGCGTAGTCGAACAGCGCGGCGGCCGCGCCCAGTTGCGCGCCGTCCGAGAAGTGGAGCCGGATCCACCCGCCGGGGACGATCCGCTTCAGCTCCTCGGCCGTGCCCTCGGCGACGATCCGGCCGCCGTCCAGGACGGCGATCCGGTCGGCGAGCCGGTCGGCCTCCTCCAGGTACTGGGTGGTGAGGAAGATCGTCACCCCGTGGTCGCCGACCAGCCGCTCGATGGTCTCCCACATCGTCCGCCGGCTCCGCGGGTCCAGCCCGGTGGTCGGCTCGTCCAGGAAGATCACCTTCGGGTCGCCGACCAGTGTCATCGCCAGGTCGAGCTTGCGCCGCATGCCTCCGGAGAGGGTCGTGGCGGGCTTGCGGGCGACCTCGGTGAGATCGAACCGCGCCAGCAGGTCCTCGGCCCGCCTCCGCCCCTCCCGACGGCGGAGGTGGTTGAGGTCAGCCATCAGCATGAGGTTCTCCTCGGCGGTGAGCAGGTTGTCCACCGCCGAGAACTGCCCGGTCACCCCGATCGCCGCACGCACGCCGTCGGCCTCGCGAACCAGGTCGCACCCGGCCACCCGGGCCACCCCGCCGTCGGCCGGGATCAGCGTGGAGAGGATCTCCACGGTGGTGGTCTTCCCGGCCCCGTTCGGCCCGAGCAGAGCGAACACCGTGCCTGCCGGGATCTCCAGGTCGACGCCCTTCAGCACCTGCTTGTCCCCGTAGGACTTGGTGAGTCCGATCGCCGAGATCGCGGCCATCAGGCCCTCCGGACGATCACGTTGCCGACCTGGGTACGACCGAGGACCTCGACGGTCTCCCGGGCGTCGCCCGGGCCCTGCGCCTCGCCGAGGGTGTTGCGGACGCCGCCGAACTTGCTGTGCACGTCGAGCCAGGCGGCCGTACCCTCCGCGATGCCGACCTCCACGTCCCCGACGCCGGTCTGCAGGCTGATCCTGCCGCGGACCACCCGGCCGACCCGGAGGTGGCCGTTCGCCGTCTTGGCGTCCACGCCCGACCCGGCACGGCCGACGTGGATCCGGCCGTTGGAGGCGTTGCCGGTCAGCTCGCCGGTCACCTCCTCGATCTCGGTGTCGCCGTTGCTGTTCTTGACCGTCAGCGCTCCGCCGACGGTGCCGATCTCGATCCGGCCGGAGCCCGACACCTCGGCGTCCCCGGCGACGTGGCCCAAGCGGATGTCGCCGTGGTCGGTCTTGAGCCGGACGCTCTCGGCCCAGTCCACCTGGACCCGGCCCATGGAGGTCTTCAGCCGGCAGTCCCCGAGCGGGCCCTCGGCCACGAAGTCCGCCATCGGGGAATCGGCGTGCACCTGCGAACCGGCCGGCAGCTCGACCAGGACCTCGATCGCGCCCTTCTTGTTGGAGAACACGGTGCGCTGCTTGGGGCCCTTGAGGGTGAGCCGACCGCTGGAGAAGTCGACCTGGGTCAGTTCGGCGGCCTTGACGTCCGCCTCCCTGGCCGCGTTGGCGGGCCGGACCTCGACCACGGCGTCGGTGCGCTTGCCGGCGGTGATCCACACCGCGCCGATCTCGAACTCGAAGGAGGCGGAGATCGGTCCGTCGGTCTCGAACGTAGGCATGGCTGTCCCGTCCTCTTGACTCGTGTGGGTGTTCCCGCTGGTCGGAGCGGGGGTGACGTGGAAGGTGCGAGGGTCTGGAAGGTGCGAACGGCCCGGACGGCGCGAGAGCCGCGGAGGTGTCAGTGAACCCAGCCGGTGAAGCTCTGGCCGCCGCTGCCGCGCGGGGCGCGGGTACCGGAGTCGGCTGCCGGGCGGACGCCCGGCTGACCACCCTCCACCGCGCCGGCGACCGCACGGACCAGCCAGGCGTTGAGGGACAGGCCCTCCTGTCCGGCGGCCTCCTCCGCCCGGGCCTTGAGGTGCGCGGGCAGCCGAAGGTTGATCCGGGCGGTGCCTGTCTCGTCCGGTTCCGGTGCCCCCGGGGGCACCGACGGCACCATGGGCGGCACCGCCGATGGTGCCATGGATGGCACCATCGACGGCACCTCACGGTGGAAGCCACCGGAGCCGGGCGGCACGGTCACCACGAACTCCGGATCGAGCCCGCGCAGCCGCACGTCCACCGAGCCCGGGGCGAGGTCGCGGGTGACCTCGCCCATGGCGGCCGACAGCGCGTTGAGCAGGGTGAGCCGCACGGCCGAGTCCAACGGGAGCGTCAGCCGCTCGGCCAGCGCGCGGGCTTCGTCCCCGCCGGCGGCGGCAGCCACCGCGAGTTCGTTCCGGAGGTTATCCACGTACGGCGTGAGGTCCATGGCCTCAGCATGGCACAGCGATGGCGCCACGTCGAGGCATTAATGGCGCCACTTTGGCACCACCCCTGACCGCGAGCGGCGCGCCCGGCGCCGGCCGTGGCACCGCCCCGGGGAGGGACCGCCGCCCCGAAACGGCGCCGCCCCGCCGGCCGAGGCCGACGGGGCGGTGCAGGGCGGTGCAGTGCAGTGCAGTGCGGTGCCCGCGAAGGAGCTCAGCCCTTGTCCCACCCGGCCAGGTAGGAGTCGATCTCGCCGACGATCCGGGCCTTGCCGGTCGCGTCCAGGAAGGAGGCCTCCACGGCGTTGCGCGCCAGCCCGGCGACGCCCGCCTCGTCCAGGTCCAGCAGCCGGGCCGCCACCGCGTACTCGGTGTTGAGGTCGGTGCCGAACATCGGCGGGTCGTCGCTGTTGACGGTGACCAGCAGGCCGGCGTCGACCATCTGCCGGATCGGGTGCTCCTCGATCCGCTCGACCGCACGGGTCGCGATGTTCGAGGTCGGGCAGACCTCCAGGGCGATCCGGTGCTCGCCGAGGAAGTCCAGCAGGGCCGGGTCCTTCACGGCCTGGGTGCCGTGGCCGATGCGCTCGGCGCCGAGCACCCGCAGGGCGTCCCAGACCGTCTCGGGGCCGGTGGTCTCGCCGGCGTGCGGGACGCTGCGCAGACCGGCCGCCCGGGCCCGGTCGAAGTACGGCTTGAACTGCGGGCGCGGCACGCCGATCTCCGGGCCGCCGAGGCCGAAGCTGACCAGGCCCTCGGGGGCGAGGTCGACGGCGAGCCGGGCGGTCTCCTCGGCGGCGGCCAGACCGGCCTCACCGGGGATGTCGAAGCACCAGCGGAGCACGACGCCGAGCTCCTTCTCGGCCCGCACCCGGGCGTCCTCGATGGCCTCCATGAAGGCGACGTCGGGGATGCCCCGGCTGACCGAGGAGTACGGCGTGACGGTCAGCTCCGCGTACCGGATGTTCTGCCGGGCCATGTCCTCGGCGACGCCGTAGGTCAGCGCGCGGACGTCCTCGGCGTCACGGATCAGGTCGACGACGCTGAGGTAGACCTCGATGAAGTGGGCGAAGTCGGTGAAGGTGAAGTACTCGGCGAGGGCGGCCGGGTCGACCGGCACCTTGGACTGGCCGCGGTGGCGGGCCGCCAGCTCGGCGACCACCCGGGGCGAGGCCGAGCCGACGTGGTGGACGTGCAGTTCTGCTTTGGGCATGCCGGCGATGAACGCCTCGATGCCCCGGTTCTGAACGGGGTTTCCGATCCGACTTCCGTCCGGCTGGACCACGGTGGTGCCCTACTTCCTCTACGCGCGTATCGGTGGTGTCCGCAAGAATAGGCACACCCGGGGGCTCACCCCCCGAGGGCGACCGCCACGGTGTGGATCAGCAGCCCCGCCAGGGCGCCGACCACGGTGCCGTTGATCCGGATGAACTGCAGGTCGCGGCCGACGTTCGCCTCGATCTTGCGGGAGGCGTCGTCCGCGTCCCAGCCTGCCACGGTCTCGGAGATCAGCGAGGTGATCTCGGTCCGGTAGGTGTCGACCAGGTACTGGGCGGCGTCCTGGAGCCAGCCGTCCACCTTGGCCTGGAGCTTGGGATCGGTCGCCAGGCGCGCACCGAAGTCACGCACGCCGTCGCGGATGCGCCGGCGTAGCTCGCTGTCCTCGTCCTCGGCCGCGTTCAGCACCAGGCCGCGGACGGCGGCCCAGGTGGAGGCGATCAGGTCCTGCACCTCGGGGCGGACCAGCAGGTCGGCCTTGGCCCGCTCGACCCGGGCGATGGTGGCCGGATCGGTCTGCAACTCGGTGGCGAAGTCGGCGAGGAAGTTGTCGATGGCACCGCGCGCGGCGTGGTTCGGGTCGTCCCGGATGTCGGTGACGAACCGCATCAGCTCCTTGTAGACCCGCTCGCCGACCTGGTGGTCGAGGAACTTCGGCGTCCAGCCCGGGGTCTTCTGGGTGACCCGCTGGACGACCTCCTCGTGGTTCTCGGTCAGCCAGTCGTGCACCCGGACGGCGACCAGGTCGACCACACCGTGGTGACCGCCGTCGGAGACCACCTTGCCGAGCATCCGGCCCATCGGCTCGGCGACCGAGGTGGCGGCGGCCCGCCTGGTCACCGCCTCGCCGACGACCGCCTGCACGTCGTCGTCGCGCAGCACCGCGAGGATGCCGCGCAGCGCCGCCGACGCCTCCTTGGTGACCCGCTCGGCGCTGCCGGGTGCGGCCAGCCACTCCCCCAGCCGCCGGGCGATGCCGAGCGCGGCGAGCCGGCCGCGCACCACCTGGCCGGAGAGGAAGTTGTCGCCGACGAAGTCGCCGAGCGACTTGCCGAAGGCGTCCTTCTTGGTCGGGATGATCGCGGTGTGCGGGATCGGCAGGCCGAACGGGCGGCGGAAGAGCGCGGTCACGGCGAACCAGTCGGCGAGCGCGCCGACCATGCCCGCCTCGGCGGCGGCGGCCAGATAGCCCGCCCAGGCGCCGGCACCGGCCGCCTTCGCCCAGGTGGCCAGGGCGAAGACCAGGCTCGCGAAGGCCAGCAGGCCGGTCGCGATGGTCTTCATCCGGCGGACGCCGCGTCTCTTCTCCTCGTCGGCCGCGGTGAACCGGACTCCGGGCCCGGTCCCGCTGAAGGCATCGTCACTCACCCCGCCAGTCTGCCCGTTGCCCGGCGCGGGCGGAGGGCGCGGCCCACCTGTACGCGCCGGGCACGTGCGACCGCGCGCCCCCGGAGCAGCGCGAACCCGCCACAGCACCCACCCACACACCGCGCCCACCCGCCGCTACGCGCCCCCGAGGACGATCCGCCGCACCCCCGCCACGTCCCAGCGCCCCGGGTCGGTGCAGCGACGGCCGTCCAACAGGACCCGGACGCCCGGCAGGTCGGCCGGTGCCAGCTCGCGGTACTCGGGGTGGTCCGCCTGCAGCACCGCGGCCGCCAACGGCTCGCCTCCGTACGGCGGCAGACCGAGCGCCACCAGCTCGTCGGACCGGTACAGCGGGTCGGCGACATAGGGGCGCGCACCGGCCGCGTGCAGCGCCTCCACCAGGGGGAAGACGCCGGAGTACGCCGTCTCCTTCACCCCGCCCCGGTAGGACGCGCCCAGCACCAGCACGCCCTGCCCGTCGACACCGCCCTCCAGCGCGCCGTCCAGCACCCCGACCGCGTAGCCGGGCATCGCCAGATTGGCCTCGCGGGCGGCCCGGACCACCGTCGCCGAGGGGTCGTTCCACAGGTAGAGCCGCGGATAGACCGGGATGCAGTGGCCACCGACCGCGACACCCGGCCGGTGCAGATGGCTGAACGGCTGGGAGTTGCAGGCGTCGGCGACGGCCGCGAAGTCCACCCCGACCCGGTCGGCGTAGCGGGCGAACTGATTGGCGAGCGCGATGTTGACGTCCCGGTAGGTGGTCTCGGCGAGCTTGGCGAACTCGGCGGCCTCGGCGGACTCCAACTCCCAGACCCCGTTGGGCCGGGGCAGGTCGGGGCGCGGGTCGAAGTCGAGCACCTCGCGGTAGAACTCGACGCCGCGCCGCCCGGCCGCCCGGTCGATGCCGCCGACCAGCTTGGGGTAGCGACGCAGGTCGGCGAAGACCCGGCCGGTCCGGACCCGCTCCGGGCTGAAGACCAGCGCGAAGTCCCGCCCGGGGGTCAGCCCGGAGCCGGCCGCCAGTCGCGGCGCCCAGCGGCCGCGGGTGACCCCGACCGGCAGGGTGGTCTCGTAGCTGACCAGGGTGCCGCGGCGCAGCCCGGCGGCGACGGCGTCGGTGGCGGCGTCGAGCAGGGTGAAGTCCGGGGTGCCGTCGGCGGTGGTGACCAGCGGGACCACCAGGACGACGGCCTCCGCCCCGGCGACCGCCGCCGAGGTGTCGGTGGTGGCGCGCAGCCGGCCCTCCGCCACCACCCGCTTGAGCGCCTCGTCCAGGCCGGCCTCCCGGGGGAACGGCGGCCGGCCCTCGTTCACCGAGCGGACGACCTCGGGCGAGATGTCGGCGCCGGCCACCCGGTGGCCCTTGGCGGCGAACTGGACGGCGAGCGGCAGGCCGAGCTTGCCGAGGCCGACCACGCAGATGTCGAGCCCGCTCACCGTCGGTCTCCGTTCGCGCCGCCGGCGAGGACGGCGTCGGTCAGCCGCCGCCAGGCCGGGTAACGGCGCAGCCGGCGACGCACCTGGACCGGCACGGCGCCGCGCCAGACCTGCTGCACCAGCGTGACCGGCGGCGGACCGGGCGGCGCGCCCGGCGGGGACCCTTCACCGTCCCGTGCGGGCGCCTCCCCGGCCCCCGCGCCCTCGTCCGGCGCGGGCGCCTCGGCGAGCAGGAACAGCTCGTCGGGCAACCCGAGCCCGGCCGCCCGGAACGCCGGGTAGCCGGCGTAGTGCCGGCGCCCGTCGACGACCACCGGCGGATCCCCGTGCGCCGCCTCGTAGCGGATCAGGTCGCGCAGCGCGTCCAGCCGCCCGGCGACGGCGAGTTCGAGCCGCAGCCGGTCGCCCACCGCCAGCCGGTCGTACACCTCGCGGGCGCCGAACCGCTCCACCAGGGCCGCCACCCCGGCGCGGATCTCCTCCTGCAGCTCCTCGGGGTGGAGCAGGAAGCCGGCCTGGAGCAGCTGCGGCACCTCCCAGCCGAAGTGCCGGGCCCGGATGGCGTCCAACTGCCCTCCCTCGGTCGCGAGTTCGGCGGCGACCCACTGCACGGCGGCGACCCCGCGCAGCCGGTCCGGCGCGCCGGCCCGCTGGGTGACGTTGCCCCGGTCCTCGCGCAGCACCAGGTGGTAGTAGTCGTAGTCGGCGAGCACCGAGATCCGGCGGGCCCGCAGACAGGCCGCCAGCGTGAAGGGCTGGTCCGAGTAGACCTTCAAGTCCTCGTTCCGTGCCAGATTGTGACGTCTGATCAGGTCCAGCCGGAACAGCTTGGTGTCGGCGAGCGCCCAGGCCAGCGCGGAGTCCTCGAAACCGACCGAGGCGGCCGTGGCACCGAAGATGCCCTGCGGCACCAGCCGCCCGTTCACCCCGATCTGCCGGGGGATCAGGATGTCCGACTCCCAGGTGTCGGCGGCCGCCACCATCCGGTCCAGCGCCTCGGTGCCGAGCCAGTCGTCGGCGCCGAGGAAGAGCACGTACCGGCCGCGGGCCAGCGCCAGCCCCCGGTTGGTCGGCGCGGCCGGGCCACCGGAGTTGGCCTGGTGCAGCACGGTGAAGAGGCCCGGATTCCGGGCGGCGTACTCGTCCAGGAGCGCGCCGCCGCCGTCCGTCGAACCGTCGTCGACCGCGACCACCTCCATGCGTGCCGGCCCGATGGTCTGCGCGACGAGCGAGTCCAGGCAGGCCGTCAGGTACGGCATGGTGTTGTAGACCGCGATCACCACGGTCACGTCGGGTACGGTCATCGGTCGCTGCCCCTCCGGTTGCACAGGTCGCCGGGCGTTCGCCGAGCGGTACGAGGTCGCCGGGCGTTCGCCGAGCGCTTCGCGGGTCACCGGGCGCTTCGCGGGTCGCCGAGCGATGACAAGGTCAACTCGGTGACACGCCAAGGAGTCACGTCCGCCACCCGCACAGGTGACGCCAGGGGAACGTACGGACGACCGGCCGCCCGTACGCGCGGACTACGCGCGGACGTCGCCTCCGCCGCCGAGCCCCGGGGGTGTGCGGCCGGCCCGGCGCCGGGCCGGCCGCAC
>NZ_JBIVVS010000016.1:0-135456 GCF_044768625.1 Kitasatospora sp. NPDC091207 | reverse complement strand
CGTGTGGCGGCGCGGCGGGGGGGGGGGGGGGGGCGGGGGGCCGGGGGGGCGCCCCCCCCGCGGGGCGCCGCCGGGGGGGGGCCGGCGCGCCGGGCCGCCGCCGGCCCCGCCCCCCCCCCCCCCCCCCCCCCCCCCGGCCGTCAGCCGATCGCGACCTCCGCGTACATCCGGGCGATCACGTCCTCGATGGCCGGCTCGCGCACCGACAGGTCGACCATCGGGTACCGGTCGGCGACGGCGGCGACGATCGGGGCGGCGCTCTGCTGGGCGGGGAAGGCCAGCCACTGGCGCGGCCCCTCGACCTTCACCACCCGCGCGCCGGCCACCTCGATCGGCGGCCGCGCCTCGGCGAGGTCGACGACCAGGGTCCGCTCGCTCTCGCCCGCCGCGTGCAGGCCCTCCAGGCCGCCGTCGTAGACGACCCGGCCGTGGTCGATCACCATGACCCGGCCGCAGAGCTGTTCGATGTCGGTGAGGTCGTGGGTGGTCAGCAGCACGGTGGTGCCCTGCTCCCGGTTGACCTCGCGCAGGAAGTCGCGCACCCGGCCCTTGCTCACCACGTCGAGCCCGATGGTGGGCTCGTCCAGGTAGAGCACCTGCGGGTCGTGCAGCAGTGCCGCCGCCAAGTCCCCGCGCATCCGCTGGCCGAGCGAGAGCTGGCGCACCGGCGTGTCCAACAGGGCGCCCAGATCGAGCAGTTCGACACAGCGTTCGAGGTTGGCGCGATATCGGTGCTCGGGGACGCGGTAGATCCGGCGGGCCAGCTCGTAGGAGTCCCGGAGCGGGAGGTCCCACCAGAGCGTGGTGCGCTGCCCGAAGACGACGCCGATCCGGCGGGCCAGCGCGACGCGTTCGCGGGCCGGGTCGACACCGGCGACCCGCAGCCGGCCGCCGGAGGGCACCAGGATGCCGGTGAGCATCTTGATGGTGGTGGACTTGCCCGCGCCGTTCGGGCCGATGTAGCCGACGCATTCGCCGGCCTCCACCGTGAAGCTCAGCCCGTCCACCGCGCGGACCTCGCGCTTCTCGCGCTTCAGCCGGCCGACCTTGGCGCGCACGGTGAAGGTGCGGCGGACGTCGTCGAGTTCGATCAGTGCCATGGGAGTTCTGCTTTCAGGAGGGATCAGGGGGCCGGGCCGGGGCCCGGGATCAGCTGCCGGTGCCGCGGTAGGCCCGCAGCCCGGCGCGCCAGGCCAGCCCGGCGACCACCAGCGCGAGCACGGCGGCGAGCGGCGAGGCGTACTGGAAGGCGCTGGGCAGGCCGAGCGGGTCGGGCCGGTCGAGGATGCGCAGCGCGGGCAGCCAGTTGACGAAGGCCAGCGGGATGCCGAACACGGTGCCCGCCACCAACTCCTTGGCGAAGACGGTCGGCGGGTAGTGCAGTACGGTGGCGCCGCCGTAGGTGAAGGCGTTCTGGATCTCCTTGGCCTCGCCCCACCAGAACTGGAGGGCGGCGAAGCCCACGAAGATCGCCGCGAAGATCGCCGTGCCGCAGACCAGCAGGACCGGCACCAGCAGCACCCGGTCCCAGGTCCAGGCCACGTCCAGGGCGGGCAGCGACCAGAGGAGCACCGCGACCGCCTGGGCCGGCCGGCCGAGCCGGCGCAGCGAGAAGCGCTCCGCGCAGACCTGGGCGAGCGCCGGGGCGGGCCGGATCAGCATGGTGTCGAGCGTGCCCGCCCGGATCCGCTCGCCGAGGCCGTCGACGCTGCCGACCAGGAGGTTGGCCGTGCCGAGCGCGAAGCCCGAGGTGCCGTAGAGGAAGCCGAGTTCGGGCAGGGTCCAGCCGCCGAGCCGGTCGGTGTGCCGGAACATCAGGATCACCACGACGAAGTCGAGGAAGGTGACCACCAGGTTGGCGACGAGCATCAGCACGAAGGACGCCCGGTAGGACATGATCGCCCGCGTCCACATCGCGGCGGTGAGCCACCAGGCCCGCAGCGCCCAGCGGGTACGGGCGAGCAGGCCCCGGTCGGTCAGGAGCAGGTCGGTCAGACTCCGGTCGGCCGCCCCGGCGGCGGGGGCCGGGTCAGCCGCGACGGGACCGCCGGCGGCGAGGGTCGGATCAGCCACCCTGGACCACCACCTTGCGGGTCGCGAGCAACTGGACGCCCCGGCCGGCGGCGACCAGCCCCGCGCCCCAGGCGAGTTGGAAACCGAGCTCGCCGAGCAGCGCCGTCCCGGTCGCCCGCTCCAGGAAGACGTCGGTCGGCACCTGGACCAGCGCGGCCCACGGCAGGACCGGTGCGATCTCACCGAGCAGGCCGGGGAAGAGCGCCAGCGGCAGCAGCATCCCGGAGAAGAACATCGCCACCACCAGCATCACCGAGCGCACACCCTCCGAGTCGTGCAGCCAGAAGCCGGTGAGCGAGACGAGGAAGCGCAGCCCGAAGCTGACCACCACCGCGAGCAGGACCGAGAGGAGGAAGAACAGCCAGGTCAGCGGCTGCTCGGGCACCCGGATCCGGAAGATCAGCCCGCCGACCAGCATCGGCGGGGCGCCGCGGGCGAGCAGGTGGAAGCCGGCCCGGCCGAGGTCGGTGGCCAGCCACCAGCCCTGGAAGTCCACCGGCCGGTAGAGGTCGACGGCGATGTCGCCGCTGCGGAACCGGTCCTGGACGTCGTCCTGGAAGCCGCCGCCCCAGACCGCGACGGTGACCAGCAGCGCCTGGCTGACCCAGATGTAGGTCACGGCGGCGGTCTGGTCGTAGCCGCCGAGACCGGGCCGGGCCTGCCAGAGGGCGACGAAGGTGTAGGCGAGGATGAGGCCGAAGACGGTGTTGGTGAAGGCCCCGGCCAGTGTGGCGGCCCGGTAGGTGGCGTAACGGCGGAAGGCCCCCCGGGCGATGGCGAGGTAGAGCGCCACCGCGCCGCGGCCACCGAAGCGGGTGCCGGCGGCGCCCGGAGCGGTACCGGGATCGGGAGGGTGCCGGAACTGCGGCTCGACGGGCAGAGCTTTCGACATATTGTCTCCTTGTCGACAAATAGGAGCGGGCGGATGCCCCCGGGGACACCGGCGCACGCGGACCGGCTCCGGCCGGCCGCACCCGGGGGGCCGGGCCGGGCGGGCGGAGCTGCCCGAACGTGGTGCGCTATATGGTTTGCACCTTTCACCGTACCGCCGGCGATCTTCTCGCGCACCCGGTTATTGCGACGCCTGATCAAGGGTCAAATAGCACATAATCGCGGCATGACCTTGAGGGCAGACCACCGCACCCGGCGTCAGGCCAGACGGGCCGGCCGCCGCGAAGCCCGCCGCGCCAGGCCGCTGTGGCGCCGGCTCCTGCCCACCTGGCGGGTCACCCTCGGCGCGCTCACCGCCGTCCTGCTCCTCGCCGTCGGCTCCTTCGCCGTGCTGTACCTCATCGTCCCCGTACCCGACGCCAACGCCCACGCCGTGGCCCAGAACAACATCTACCTGTACGCCGACGGCAGCACCGAGATCGCCCGCACCGGCGCCGTGAACCGCACCGACGTGACGATCGCCCAGATCCCGCTCGACACCCAGCACGCCGTGGTCTCCGCCGAGGACCGCACCTTCTACCAGAACGGCGGCATCGACCTGAAGGGCATGGTCCGGGCCGGCTGGAACACCCTCACCGGACGCGGCAAGCAGGGCGGCTCCACCATCACCCAGCAGTACGTCAAGAACTACTACCTGACCCAGGACCAGACCATCGAGCGCAAGGGCCGCGAACTCTTCATCGCCCTCAAGGTCGACCAGCAGCGCAGCAAGAACCAGATCCTCGCCGGCTACCTCAACAGCAGCTACTTCGGCCGCGGCGCCTACGGCATCCAGAGCGCCGCCCACGCCTACTACGGCGTCGACGTCTCCGACCTCACCCTCCCCCAGGGCGCCTACCTCGCCGCCCTGCTGCAGGCCCCCAGCGCCTACGACGTCAGGACCGCCACCCCCGCCAACCGCGACAAGGCCGTCGCCCGCTGGAACTACACCCTCGACGGCATGGTCCAGCTCGGCTTCCTCACCCCGGCCGACCGCGCCACCGTCACCTTCCCCGAACCGGTCGACCCCCAGCCCGCCACCGGCCTCAGCGGCCAGTCCGGCTACCTGGTCGGCGTCGCCGACGACTACCTCGTCTCGGCCGGCATCATCGACGCCGCCACCCTCAAGGCCGGCGGCTGGCGCATCACCACCACCTTCGACAGACCCCGCCAGGACGCCTTCGTCCGCGCCGTCCAGCAGGAGCTCACCGACGAGCTCGACCCCAAGGCCCGGCCCGCCACCGACACCGACGTCCGCGTCGCCGGCGCCTCCGTCGAACCCGCCACCGGCCGCGTCGTCGCCGTCTACGGCGGCTCCGACTACGCCAAACAGCCCTACAACGACGTCCTGCGCCAGGACAACCAGATCGGCTCCACCTTCAAGGCCTTCGACCTCGCCGCCGGCCTCACCTCCGGGCGCAGCAGCGGTGACGGCCGCCCGATCACCACCGAGACCCGCTACGACGGCACCAGCGAACGCCCCGTCCTCGGCGGCCCCACCCCGTACGCGCCGCCCAACGAGGACGACATCGACTACGGCAACATCACCCTGCGCTACGCCATGGTGAAGTCCGTCAACTCGGTGTACGCGCAGGAGGGCGTCGACGCCGGACTCGCCCACGTCCGGGAGACCGCCGTCCGGCTCGGCATCCCCGACAACGTCCCCGGCATGGACCCGGCCAACACCTCGATGACGCTCGGCACCGCCACCCCGAGCGCCCTCAACCTGGCCGGCGCCTACGCCGGCTTCGCCAACCACGGCCAGGCGTACACCCCCTGGTCGGTCACCAAGCTCGAACGCGTCAACACCGGCGGCGCCGTCGACGTCCCCAAGATGCCCGATCACGTCCCCACCACCGCGCTCGACCGGGGGATCGCCGACGCCGTCACCGACGTCCTGCGCGATGTCGTCAGCCCGCGCGGCACCGGCGCCGCCGCCCTCGACCTCGGACGCCCCGCCGCCGGGAAGACCGGCACCACCGACGCCAACCTCTCCGCCTGGTTCGCCGGCTTCACCCCCGAACTCGCCACCACCGTCGGCCTGTTCCGGGAGAACCCGAAGACCCACGCCAAGGAGCCGCTGTCCGGCACCGCCGGCTACGAACGGATCAACGGCGGCGCCTTCCCCACCCGGATCTGGACCGCCTACATGGCCGACGCGCTCGACGACAGCGACGTCCAGCGCTTCGACCTCCAGCCCGGCCGCGGCAGCGCCCAGTCCGGCGAGCCGAGCGCCGGCCCCTCGCCCTCCCCGTCGGCCTCCCCCAGCGCCACGGCCAGCGCCACCGCCTCCGCCACCGCCACGCGGCCGAGCACCCCGGCGCCCTCCGCCCCCGCCCCGACCGGCCCGAGCGACCGGCCCACCGAGGCGGTGCCCACCCCCACGCCCGAGGCCCCCGCCCCGACGTCCGCCCCGGAACAGCCGCCCGCCCCCACCAACCGCCCCACCCCGCCGCCGCGGCCGACCACCACCCCGACCCCGGCACAGCCCCCGAGCACCCCGCCCCCGGCCGCCGACGCCACCGCGCCACCGACCCGCCAGCCGACCGGACAGCCGGCCGGACAGACCGGACAGCGCACCGCGCAGCCGACCGGGCAGGCCGCCGGACAGCTCGCCGGACCGGCCCCCCGAGGCGGGCCCTAGGCGACCAGCTCCCGCTCCAGCGGGGTCCGGAACCGCGGCGTCACCCGCACCTCCCCCAGCCAGCCCGACAACCGCGCCGCCTCCGCCTCGATCGCCGCCCGCGCCTCGGCCCCGACATCCGCGAACAGCCGCCACACCGGCTCGCCGTCGGGGCGCTGCGCCCACCCGCCGACCACCCGGCCGCCCCACCAGAGCGTCGGCCCGGCGTTGCCCGCCCGGTCGAACAGCGCCGGCACGTCCTCCGGCCGCAGGTACCAGTCACGCCCCCGCCAGCCCATCACCGTCGGATCGAGCGCCGGCAGCAGCGCCGCCCACGGCTCGGGCTCCTCCACCGGCTCCTCGTCCCCCGGCAGCACCAGGCCCGCCACCCCGCCGTCCAGCGCCACGCCGACCGCGCCGAGGTCCGCGAGCGCCCGGCGGGTGTCCCCCAGCGTCCAGCCCGTCCACCACTTCACGTCCTCGACGGTGGCCGGGCCGTACGCCGCCAGCCACCGCCGGACCACCTCGGCCTTCGCCTCCCGCACCGGCACGTCCGGCCACTGCGGCACCGGTGCCCACGGGTAGCTGCTGCTCAGCCAGGAGCCGCGCGGCCGGCAGCGCCGCACATGCCCGTCCGAGGCCAACAGCCGCAACAGCCGGCTGCCCACGCTCTGCCGGGCCTCGTACGGCTTGCCCTGCGCCATCAGCATCGTCTCGCGCAAGGCCGGTACGTCCGCGCCGAGTTCGGCCGTCGTCGCCTCGCCCCGCGCGGCCAGCGCCGCCAGCACCGCCCGCTCCGTCTCGGCGAGCCTCGGCTCGTCCCACCCCTCGGCGAACTCCCGCAGGTGCTTGAGCAGCGTCGCCCGCTCCTTGACCGCGATCGCCCGCGCCGCCGCGGAACTGACGTACGGGGCGAACCCCTCCGTCACCGCGAAGATCGTGCGCCGCATCGACAGCAGCTTCACCAGCGAGACGTCCTCGTACAGCGCCCGCTCCACCTCCGCCGCCGACGGCTCGACCAGCCGCGCGCAGGCCGAGAGGTAGACCGTCGCGGCGTCCGAGGCGTGCAGCCCGACGACCGCGTCCGCCACCTGCTCCACCCGCGCCGCCCGCTCGGCACGCGCCAGCAGGTGCCGCCGCCCGACCCGGGCCCGGCGCTGGTCGTCACCGATCGAGGGCGCTCCGCCCGAAGACCCACCGCTGCTCATGGCCGGACCCTACTGCCACCCTCCGACAACGGCCCGGGGAACGACACCGCCACGACGCCGGGAACGGCCCGGGGAACGACGCCGACAACGGCCCGGCGAACGACACGGCGGGCCGTCACGCGCACCGCGTGACGGCCCGCCCCGGACAGCGGGTCGGGCCCGGAGGGGGCCCACCACGGAGAAGGGCCCCGGCGGGCCCTCAGAGGTACAGCCCGGTCGAGCCCTCCGTGTCGCCGAAGCGCATCGCGGCCACCGCGTGCAGGTCCCGCTCGCGCAGCAGCACGTAGGTGGCGCCGCGGACCTCGACCTCCAGCTTGTCCTCGGGGTCGTACAGGACGCGGTCACCGGGCTCGACCGAGCGGACGCTCTGGCCCACCGCGACGGCCTCGGCCCAGGTGCAGCGCTTGGACAGCTCGGCGGTGGCCGGGATGAGGATGCCGCCGGTCGAGCGGCGCTCGCCCTCGCTGCCCTCGGTCTTCACCAGGACGCGGTCGTGCAGCATCTTGATCGGCAGCTTCTCGCCGAGCCGGTCGTGGCGCGGCGGGTCCTGCTCGGGGGAGGTGGTGCGCAGGGTCGGTTCGTCGTTCGTACTCACGACCCCGAAGGTACCGCTCCCGGGCGCCCGGCGTGACGCCGGACCGGTATACGGAAGGCCGGGTGCGACGGCACCCGGCCCCGCGCGTTCCCGCCGCTCAGCCCTTGCGGCGCTTGCGGGCCGAGGCGACCAGCAGCACCAGACCGGCGCCGACCAGCGCGGCGGGAACGATCCGCTCCTTGCGCGGCCGGCCCTTCTCGTCCACGAACCGCGCCTTGGCCTGCTCGACCAGCCCGCTGGCCGCCACGTACGCCCGGCCGGCCTTCTCCTCCACGGAGGCCACGGCCTTCGCCTTGACCTGGGCCGTGATGGTGCTCGGGTGGACGCGCATGGCGAGCTCGTCCAGGGTCGCCGCCAGCTGGGTGCGGGTGCGGGAGATGTCCGCCTCGATCTGGGCGGTCGTCCTCGCCGACTTGTCCTTCGTGCTCGCCTCGCCCACTCGGGCCACCCCAATTCACTGATGTTGTCCTGTGCGACTGACCCAGTTTGTCAGTTGCCGCCCGGGCCCGCGCGGCCCCACCCACCATCGGAGGTAAGTTGGCCGTGGTACGACCCCCCGTCCACGCACCAGGAGAGTCCCCCGTGAGTGAGCGTCTCCAGCCCGGCGACACCGCACCCGCCTTCAGCCTGTCCGACGCCGACGGCAACCAGGTGTCCCTCGCCGGCCACCTCGGCCGCAAGGTGATCGTGTACTTCTACCCCGCCGCGCTCACCCCCGGCTGCACCAAGCAGGCCTGCGACTTCACCGACAGCCTGGAGGTCTTCGCCGGCGCCGGCTACGACGTCATCGGCATCTCGCCGGACAAGCCGGAGAAGCTCGGCAAGTTCCGCGAGGCGGAGGACCTCAAGGTCACCCTGCTCTCCGACCCGGAGAAGAAGGTGCTGGAGGCGTACGGCGCGTTCGGCGAGAAGAAGCTGTACGGCAAGACCGTCACCGGCGTGATCCGCTCCACCGTGATCGTGGACGAGCAGGGCAAGGTCGAGCACGCCCTGTACAACGTCAAGGCCACCGGCCACGTCGCCAAGCTGCTGCGCGACCTGAAGGTCGAGGCGGCCTGACGCCCGGCGCCGGGCGGCGGACCGCCGGGCGCCGGCAGGGCCACGACGAAGCGGTGGCGGCGCACCCCCCGACCGGGTGCACCGCCACCGCGTCTCTCACCTCACTGAGCCGTGCTCATCGGTTCGTCCCGATCAGCAGGCCCCGAGGTCGCTCCAGACACCCCACGAGCCACTGGCACTGGGGTCGTCGCCCTTGGTCCACCACTTGTTCTGGTAGTAGTGGCCCTTCCAGGCCACCTTGGTGGTGGACGCGTAGGTGGTGCCCGCGTCCCAGCCCGGCGCGCCCGTGCAGGCACCCGAGGTCGGCGTCGCGGTCGGGGTCACCGTCGGCGTGACGGTGGGCGTCACCGTCGGCGTCACGGTCGGGGTGACCGTGGGCGTGACCGTCGGGGTCACGGTGGGCGTCACGGTCGGGGTGACGGTGGGCGTCGCGGTCGGCGTCGCGGTGCCGCCGCCCGTGCTGCCGCGGGTCAGGTCGCCCTTGAGGCCGTACAGCGTGCCGGCGACGTTGACCGTCCAGTTCGACGGCGTCGAGACCGGCAGGTAGTAGACGAAGTCCATGTCGATCGACGCACCCGGCGCCAGCGACTGCCAGCCCGGCAGCTTCACCGAGACGCGGTTGTAGGTGCCCTTGAGGCCGCCCACGTTGCCCGGACCGGGGTTGTCCTGCTTGATCACGGTCAGCCCGAAGCCGGACTGGTCCTTGGCGTTGCCCGGAGCCGAGTTGCTGTAGTCGAACTGGAACTCGGTGCCGCCCGGCAGGGTCAGCGTCGAGTTGTTGACGATGTGGATCTTCGGGTTGATCGGGTAGTTCGAGTCACCCAGCGCGAAGTTGGTGAACGACACGTCGACCGGCAGGGTCTGCTGCGGCAGCGCGACCGTCGAGCGGGTCGCGCCGTACGGCGAGGCCGCCTTGAACTTGTCGTACATCAGCGAGGTCAGCGTCGAGCCCGGCACGTACTGGCCCTTGCCGCCGTTGGCGGCCGCGTCCCACTTGTAGTCGCCCGCGAGCTCCCAGATCATCGCGCCGCCGGCGCCCTGGTTGACGATGTAGTCCGCCTTGGCGGCCACCGACTGCTCGTCCTCGGTGGAGAGGAACACCTTCTTGGTGTCGTTCCACAGCCACGGCGCCACCAGGGTGGAGCTGTAGTTGCGGGTGTAGGTGCCCTGCAGGGCGGTGTCGGTCACGCCGTACTTGGAGAGGTAGTCGGGCACGATGCCCTTCTCCAGATTCTTCGCGTGCCACATCGGGTTCGAGCCCGCCGGGGACTCCTTGCCCGCGTCGTCCTTGTCGTTCCAGATGTTGTCGATGCCGACCGCGCCGTCACCGCACGCCGTCAGACCGGCGCCCACCGGGCAGGTGGTCGCGGACGCGGTGCCCCAGAGGCCGTTGGTGCCACCGGTGACGTTCTTGAAACCGCGGGTGTAGTACGGCAGGCCGACGTTGATCCGGCCGCCCGGCATCGAGCCGCGGAAGTAGTGGTACGACCAGTCGGCGTTCAGGTACCCGATACCGCCGTACTGGCCGGTGCCGTACACGTTGGCCGCCGCCAGCTCGCCGTCCTTGCCGTCGTCGAACAGCGAGGCGTTCGGGCCGACGTACTTGTTCCAGGCGCCGTGCAGGTCGTACGACATGATGTTGACGTAGTCCAGGTACTGCGCGATCTGGAAGGTCTCCATACCGCGCAGCAGGTAACCGGACGACGGGGCGGCGACCGAGAGCAGGTAGTGCTTGCCGTCGGCGGCACCGGCCCGGTCCAGCTTCTCGCGCAGCGTCTTCATCAGCGCCGCGTAGCCCTTGGCCAGGGAGGCGCGCTTGCTGTTGGCGAGCTGCCAGTCCAGCGGGTTGCCCGCGTCCTTCATCGAGGTCGGGTACTCGTAGTCGACGTCGACGCCGTTGAAGCCGTACTTCTTGATGAAGTCGACCGAGGAGTTGGCGAAGGTGTCGATGCCCGCCTGGTTGACGCTGCCGTCCGGGTTGACGGTCATCGAGTAGAAGCCGCCGGAGTTGACGCGCTTGCCGTCGTCGCCGAAGTACCCGCCGGTCTCGGTCCAACCGCCCACCGAGATCATGGTCTTGACGTTCGGGTACTGCTTCTTGAACTTCGTCAGCAGGTTGAAGTGGCCCTTGTACGGCAGCGACGGGTCCAGCTCGGCGCCGGGGACGCCCGGGAAGGAGATCCCGGTGGCCTCGTTCTTGTCGTTGTCGGTGCCGACGGAGATCTTGTTGTCGCTGCCGACGTGCCCGAACGCGTAGTTCAGGTGGGTGACCTTGTCCCAGGGGACGTCGCTCACCAGGTAGGGCGGGGTCCCGTCCTTGCCGGTGCGCCAGCCGGTGAAGTAGCCGATGATGCGGCGCTGATGGTCGGCGCCCATCTTCTCGCGGCCCTCGGTGTCGTAGACGCTGCAGTACGGGACGTCCACCCCGGGAGTCTGGTACATGCCGTCGGGCCGACAGGCCGCGTTGTCGACGGCGGCGGACGCCTGCGAGGGCGCCGCGCCCAGCGTGGCCATCAGCAGACCGGCCAGGCCGGCGACCGCCAGCGAGGCCGTGCCCGCGCGGGCGGCCGGGTTCTTGGAGCGGCGGGCAGCGGTGGGACGCTGCTCGGCCGTGCTTCGGATCAACACTCGGTCCTCCGGGAGAGAGTGTCGGCGCGTACCTGTGGGGGAGCACGCACGTGGGGGAATGCAGATTGGCGCTGAAGCTATGTGGTCTGAACCACATAGGTCAATAGGTCTGTACCAATTGGTAATCAAATCCCCAACAACACCGGTCGAACGGCTGATACCCGCCGGTCACCCGTCCGTATGCCGACGACTGTGCCGGGCCACCCGGACCCGCGTCCCGCACGCGGTCGAACACCACGCCCGACGCGCGTGCTGCTGCAGGAAGAACAGGATGCAACCCGGCGCCGGACAGGCCCGCACCAGCTCCCGCCGACCCCCCGTCAGCAGCTCCACCGCCGACTGCGCCACCCGCCCCAGCAGTACCGCCCCGCGCTCCCCCGCCGCCGACCGGCGAACCCCCCGCGCGACGGCCCCCGGCCCCAGCTCCACCCACCCCGGCGCCGCCCGCACCGCCGCGTTCACCACCGCCACGTCCGCCGCCCCCGCCGGCGGCCTCGCCCTCGGCGCCATGACCCTCGCCCGCACCCCCCACTCCCCCGCGGCCGCCACCGCCGTCATCGTCACCCTCACCGCCCCCGACCCGGCCCGCTTCCTCCCCCTGCTGCTGCTCGCCACCCTCCTCCTCACCGCCACCGGCCTGCTCGCCGCCCGCCTCACCCGCCGGACGTATCCGACGTACTGGTGGTGAGGCCGTGACCGGTCCGCGCCCCACTCGTTCGCATGCGTGGGGGACGGGCGCACACAGGCCCGAAGGGGGACGACCATGCCGGTCACGTACACCCGTGAGCTGCTCGCGACCGCCGCCGCAGCAGCCACCTCGCTCGACGAGATGCTGACCGCTCTCGGGCGGGAGCCCGACAAGGACCGCCGCAAGTACCTGCGCCGCAAACTGACCGCATACGCGATCGACACGTCGCACTTCCGGCCGACCGGAAGCGTCTACACCCGCGAACTCCTGGAGGTCGCCGTGGCGGCCTGCCAGAGCGTGGCCGGGGTCGAGCAACTCCTCGTCCAGCGCCCGTGGGACGCCGAGCGGCTGCCCGGCGCGCGGATCGGCCAGGCCCTGGCGGAGCTCGGCCGCCCGGAGCAGTGCGAGGGCTGCGGCATCGGACCGCAGTGGCGGAGTCGTCCGCTGACCCTGGAGGTGGACCACATCAACGGCGACTGGTCGGACAATCGGCCCGACAACCTCCGACTGCTCTGCCCGAACTGTCATGCCGTCACCGACACCTACTGCGGGCGCGACAAGAACAGGCGCGCAAGATCGGCCCCGGGCTACGACCAGGACGGCACCACGACACGGAATTGCAGTGTTCCAGCACCGGGCAAGCCCCTAGACTAGAGGCCATGCGGCCTTGGCGGAGCTGGCAGTCGCGCTGGACTTAGGATCCAGTGGGAGAAATCCCGTGAGGGTTCGAGTCCCTCAGGCCGCACCAGCCTTAGAAACGAAGGCCCGCCCGGAGATGATCTCCGGGCGGGCCTTCGTCATTCCCGATGGCTCGTCAGCCCAACAGCTCCCGCACCACCGGGGCCAGGGCGCGGAAGGCCTGGCCGCGGTGGCTGATGGCGTTCTTCTCCGCCGCCGTCAGCTCGGCGCACGTCCGGGTCTCGCCCAGCGGCTCCAGGATCGGGTCGTAGCCGAAGCCGCCCTCGCCGGCCGGGGCGGTGCGCAGGGTGCCGAGCAGGCGGCCCTCGACGACGCGCTCGGTGCCGTCGGGCAGGGCCAGCGCGGCAGCGCAGAAGAAGTGGGCGCCGCGGTGCGGGGTGTCGATGTCACCGAGCTGGGCCAGCAGCAGCTCCAGGTTGGCGCGGTCGTCGCCGTGCTTGCCGGCCCAGCGGGCGGAGAAGATGCCGGGGGCGCCGCCCAGGACGTCGACGCAGAGCCCGGAGTCGTCGGCGACGGCGGGCAGGCCGGTGGCCTGCGCGAGGGCGTGTGCCTTGAGCAGGGAGTTCTCGGCGAAGGTGACACCGGTCTCGCGGACGTCCGGGATCTCCGGGTAGGCATCGGCGCCGACCAGTTCGACGTCGAGGCCGGCCTCGCCGAGGATGGCGCGGAGTTCGGCGACCTTGTTCTGGTTGCGGGTGGCGAGAATCAGACGGGTGGACATGAACCCACCCTAACCGGACGTCAGCCGGTGCAGACCTGGGTGAGGTTGCCGGCGGCGTCGCCGAGCGGCTTCAGGTCGGGGACCTGCTTGTTGTTGACGGCCTGCTGGACCTTGTCGACCTGGGTGTTGAGGTCGGTGATCGCCTTGGAGACGTCGGTGTTCTTGGAGTTCTTACCGAGGTCGTCGAGGTCGTTCTTCAGCTTCTGCAGAGCCTGGCCGGCGGCGGCCGAGTCGTTGCTCGCGTTGTTGAAGGCGGTGGTGACGTCGCTGATGTCCCCGGTGATGCGGACCGCGGTGTTGCCGCAGTCGAGTGCCTTCTGGGCGGCCGAGCAACTGACCGCGCTGAGCGGGAGGATGGCGATCAGGCCGGCCACGGCGAGGGTGGCGGGGCGGGCGATGCTCTGGGGCATCCGGTCCTCCTGGGTGCGCGGGTTCCGGAACGGAAGGACGCGCGCCGAGGGGTGCGCGGTTCCCGCAACGGGGTGCTGCGGGAACCGTAAGGGCTCCGGGCCCGGCCTGTACAGCGGCGGCGCCGCGGTTCGGCCGCGCGCCGGAGCCCTCGGGCCGCGCGCCGGAGCCCTACGGGCGCCGGGGGCGGCTCAGCCTTCCAGGACCTTGCGCTGGATCTCGTCCAACTCGGCGCAGCCGAGGGTGCCGAGGTCGAGGAGCCGGTCGAGCAGGGCGCGGTCGAAGGGGGCGCCCTCGGCGGTGCCCTGGACCTCGACGAAGCGGCCGTCGGAGGTGCAGACGATGTTCATGTCGGTCTCGGCCCGGACGTCCTCCTCGTACTGGAGGTCGAGCATCGGGACGCCGTCGATGATGCCGACGCTGACGGCGCTGACGCCGCCGGTGATGGGCTGGCCCTTGGCGCGGAGGATCTTCTTCTCGCGGGCCCAGGCGACGGCGTCGACGAGGGCGACGTAGGCGCCGGTGATGGCGGCGGTGCGGGTGCCGCCGTCGGCCTGGAGGACGTCGCAGTCGAGCACGATGGTGTTCTCGGCGAGGGCGCGGTGGTCGATGACGGCGCGCAGCGAGCGGCCGATCAGGCGGCTGATCTCGTGGGTGCGGCCGCCGATGCGGCCCTTGACGGCCTCGCGGTCGCCGCGGGTGTTGGTGGCGCGCGGGAGCATGGAGTACTCGGCGGTGACCCAGCCCTCGCCGCTGCCCTTGCGCCAGCGCGGGACGCCCTCGGTGACGCTGGCGGTGCACAGCACCTTGGTGTCGCCGTAGGAGACGAGGACGGAGCCTTCGGCGTGCTTGCTCCAGCCCCGCTCGATGGTGATGGGGCGGAGCTGGTCGGGGGTGCGGCCGTCGATGCGTGACATAGGCACCGAGCGTAGTCGCTCCGGTCGGGTGGTTCCGGTACGCCCCGGCGGGTGTGGGGGTGCGCGCGGCGGGTCGGTGGCGGTGCCCGGCGCGGTGTCCGAACGGGCGGGGCCGGCGGGGTGTCCGAACGGCGTCGGCCCGCCGTCCGTGAGGGGGTCGGCGGGCCGGGCGGTGTGAGCCTGGTGGGCTCAGCTCACATCATGTCCTCGATGTCGGCGGCGATCGGGTCGGCGTCGGTGCCGATGACGACCTGGATCGCGGTGCCCATCTTGACGACGCCGTGGGCGCCGGCGGCCTTCAGCGCGGCCTCGTCGACGAGGGAGGCGTCCTTCACCTCGGTACGCAGGCGGGTGATGCAGCCTTCGACCTCTTCGATGTTGTCGATGCCGCCCAGACCGGCGACGATCTTCTCAGCCTTGCTGGCCATCTGATTTCTCCCTCTGTCTCGGCCCGTCGGCTGCTCTGCCGGGTGCCGTCCTGCGCTGTGCCGGGGTCCCCCGGCCGACGGCCGGGGAGGTCGCTGTCGGCTCTGACGCGGGTTCAGCCGCCGTCGCGCTGCGCCGCAGCGCGACTAGCATCACCCGATCAGGACCGATCTGCCACGTTAGTCCACTTTTGGCCCATTCCGGCGCGCATGCTCTGGATCTTCACCCGAGGATGACGATCAGCGGGGCTCCTGCCCCGGTGCGCGCGGCCTGCCCTCCAAAGTGGTCTACACCAATATATGTGTACTCCGATGAACGCAGGAAGCGCCCCGGGTGTTCCTGAGCCCCGCCCGAGGGTCCTCCAGGGGGCCAGCGGCCGGCAACTGCTCTCGGAGGGCGAAGGATGAGTTCGGCAGGCGCCACAGCCCCGCAGACCACGTGGTGGCACACCTTCTACGGCGGACTCCAGAAGATGGGCCGCTCGCTCCAGCTGCCGGTCGCCGTGCTCCCGGCCGCGGGCATCCTCAACCGGCTGGGGCAGCCCGACGTGTTCGGCAAGGACGGCCTCGGCTGGGACGACGTCGCCAAGGTGTTCGCGGCGGCGGGCGGCGCGCTGCTGGACTCCTCGCTGGGCCTGCCGATGCTGTTCTGCATCGGGGTCGCGATCGGCATGGCCAAGAAGGCGGACGGCTCCACCGCGCTGGCCGCCGTGGTGGGCTTCCTGGTCTTCTACGCCGTACTGCACGCCTTCCCGGAGGACTGCAAGCTGCCGACCGTCCTGGTCGGCTCCCAGTGCGTGGACTTCACCTCGGCCAAGTCGGCCGCCGCGACCTACCAGAACCCGGGTGTCCTGGGGGGCATCCTGATGGGCCTGCTGTCGGCCTGGCTCTGGGTGCGCTTCCACCGCACCCGGCTGGTCGACTGGCTGGGCTTCTTCAACGGCCGCCGCCTCGTCCCGATGATCACCGCCGTGGTGGGCATGGTCCTGGCGGTGCTGGCGATCTGGGCCTGGCCGCCGGTCGGCCGGGCCTTCAACGACGTGAGCCAGCAATTGGCCGACCTGGGCGCGGGCGGCGCCGGCATCTTCGGTGTGGCCAACCGCCTCCTGCTGCTGATCGGCATGCACCAGTTGCTGAACACCTTCGTCTGGTTCCAGTTCGGCGACTACACCAAGGCGGACGGCGTCGTCGTCCACGGTGACATCCCGCGCTTCCTGGCCGGCGACCCGACGGCGGGCCAGTTCACCTCCGGCTTCTTCCCGATCATGATGTTCGCGCTGCCGGCCGCCGCACTGGCGATGGCGCACGCGGCCAAGCCGCACCGCCGCAAGGAGATCTACGGCCTGATGCTCTCGGTCGGCCTGACCTCCTTCGTGACCGGCGTCACCGAACCGATCGAGTACTCCTTCGCCTACGTGGCGCCCGCGCTGTACGCGGTGCACGCGCTGCTGACCGGCGCGTCGATGGCGATCACCTGGGCGCTCGGGGTGCACGACGGCTTCAGCTTCTCGGCCGGCCTGATCGACTACGGGCTCAACTGGAGCCTGGCCACCAAGCCCTGGCTGATCATCCCGATCGGGCTCTGCTTCGCCGCCGTGTACTACGCGCTCTTCCGGTTCATCATCGTGAAATTCAACATGCAAACACCCGGACGCGAGGACGACGACGAGGTCGAGGACGTGACCAAGGCATAAACCGAGCGTCACCGGACGCTCCCTGAAATAGGCCCTCGGACCATTGGTCCGAGGGCCTTCGTCATATCCGTGACAGGGCGATGGTCCCGGCCGTCATGAATTCTCCGCCGCAGATCCGGGGAATTCGAGGGCCGGCCCGGCGGCCGGCCGGGCGCGGGCCCCGACCGGGCGCCGGCCGCCCCGGGCCCGGCCGGGGCGGGGCCGCGGCGGCTCCGGACCGTCCGGCCGGAGGGGCGGACCCGGAGGCGGCACTCGGGGTGGGGGGAAGATCGCCGCCGCCGCGCGGCGCACGGTCCGGCAATCCACCGGCGCGCTTGTGGACCGGCGCCGCCATTGGTTTCTTCGAGCTGGCGGCAGTACCTGTCGAGTCCGGTCGCAATGCGCCGGCGAATACCCGGCACCCGATCAGGGGGCCCGGACCATCACGCGATCACCGACGTGATCTCCGCGACGGCCGGGCGCCGCCCGGGCGGGGTGCCGCGGCGGCCGGCGGCGCGGCCGGGGCCGGCCACCCGCCCGACCGTGTCCACCGCCTCCGCCGGGCGGCACCCCGCCGCCCCGCCGGCCGCCCGCCCGGGGGCGTCGGCCCCGACGGCGCGCGCCCCGGCCTTTTTGTTGCGCAAATAGCCAAAATCCCAATCACGGCGGGTAATCATGATCGTCGATCCGCAAGTAGGTTTCGATTTCATAGCGCTTCTCACCAGCACCGCTTTCAGGGCTTCCCCCCCTTCTCCACCCGTGCTACAAAACTGGTCTACACCACGTGTGGTGTAGACCAGTTCGCGGTTCGGCCCTCTGTGCACCTACCCCCCGACCGACCCGCCCTGCCGTTAGGAACCCACCCCCATGAGTCAGTCTGCGCAGGCACCGGCGCCCGCCGCGGCTCCGGCCACGCCAAGCCCCACCAAGAAGTTCGGCCAGAACCTGCTGCAGGGCCTGCAGAAGATCGGCCGCAGCCTCCAGCTGCCCATCGCCGTTCTCCCCGCCGCCGGTCTGCTGCTGCGCCTCGGCCAGGACGATGTGTTCGGCAAGGACGGCCTCGGCTGGGACAAGGTCGCCGCGGTGTTCAACACCGCCGGCGGCGCCGTCTTCGACAACCTGCCGCTGCTGTTCGCGGTGGGTATCGCGATCGGCTTCGCCAAGAAGGCCGACGGCTCCACCGCGCTCGCCGCGCTCGTCGGCTTCCTGGTGTACAAGAACGTGCTGACCGCGTTCCCGGTCACCGATGCCGCGGTCGTGGACGGCAAGTACACCGCCGCCACCTACCAGAACCCGGGCGTGCTCGGCGGTATCGTGATCGGCCTGCTCTCCGCCGTGCTGTGGCAGAAGTACCACCGCACCCGGCTGGTCGACTGGCTCGGCTTCTTCAACGGCCGCCGCCTCGTCCCGATCATCATGGCCTTCGTCGGCACCGCCGTCGGTGTCGTGTTCGCCCTGGCCTGGGGCCCGATCGGCGACGCGATCAAGAGCCTGAACGACACCCTGATCGGTGCCGGCGCGCTCGGCGCGGGCGCGTTCGGCCTGGTCAACCGTGGCCTGCTGCCGGTCGGCATGCACCAGTTCGTGAACTCCTACGCCTGGTTCCAGACCGGTGACTTCACCAAGCCCGACGGCACCGTCGTGCACGGCGACCTGACCCGCTTCTTCGCCGGCGACCCGAGCGCCGGACAGTTCATGTCGGGCTTCTTCCCGATCATGATGTTCGCGCTGCCGGCCGCCGCGTTCGCCATCGCCCACACCGCCAAGCCGCACCGCCGCAAGGCCGTCACCGGCATGATGCTCTCGCTGGCGCTGACCTCCTTCGTCACGGGTGTGACCGAGCCGATCGAGTTCTCCTTCGTCTTCATCGCCCCGGTGCTGTACGTCATCCACGCGCTGCTCACCGCCGTCTCGATGGCCCTCACCTGGGCCCTGGGCGTGCACGACGGCTTCACGTTCTCCGGTGGTCTGATCGACTACCTGCTGGCGTGGAACAAGGCCACCGACCCCTGGATGATCATCCCGCTGGGTCTCGCCTTCGCCGCGCTGTACTACTTCCTCTTCCGCTTCGCGATCGTGAAGTTCGACCTCAAGACCCCCGGTCGCGAGGACGACGAGGAGATCGAGGACGTCACCAAGGCCTGACGCCGAGGAACGACCCGAAGCACCCCCGGCCCCGCCCCGCCGCTCGCTCCCCCGAGCGGCGGGGCGGGGCCGTCGCGCGTCCCGACACGGCTCCGCGATCACGGACCACCCGCTGGGACGGCGGTTGACGAACCGGCGACATCGCTGGTCAACTGAGGCGGTGAACGCGCCGCGCATCCTGGTCAGCCGCTGCCACATCGACTTCGGTCGTGTGTGGTCGGCCGCGTGTTGCGCCTGAACCGCCCGTTCCCCCCGCCGCCGCCCGGCTGACCTCCCGCCGCGCCCCGGCCCCCCGCTTCCCCTCTCGTGTCAGCCCGCACCCGGGCCACCGCCACGTATCCAGCTGCGTTCCGCGCGACCACATGCAGAAGCGCGCACGCACGAGGAAAGTCAAGGCCACGCCATGCCGCGCCAGTTGCACCTGTCCGCCGCCCTCGACAGCCCCGACCGCTTCGACGCCGGGCACTTCACCGCCCTCGCCCGCCTCGCCGAGCGGGCCACGCTCGACTTCGCCACCCTCGAGGACTCCTACGCGCCCGAGCCGCGCCGGCTCGACGCCCTCGCCACCTTCGCGCGACTCGCGCCGCAGACCCGGGGACTCGGCCTGGTCCCGACCGTCACCACCACGCACACCGAGCCGTTCCACACCTCGATATCGGTCAACACCCTGGACTGGGTGAGCGAGGGCCGGGCCGGCTGGCTGGTCGGGGTCTCCGACACCGAGGCGCAGGCCCGGGCCTTCGGCCGCAAGGGCGTCGCCCCGGCGGACGAGCTCTGGGCCGAGGCCGCCGACGCCGCCGAGGTCGCCGCCCGGCTCTGGGACAGCTGGGAGGACGACGCGGAGATCCGCGACGTGGCCACCGGCCGGTTCGTCGACCGGGACAAGCTCCACTACATCGACTTCGAGGGCCCGCACTTCTCGGTGCGCGGCCCCTCCATCACCCCGCGTCCGCCGCAGGGACGGCCGGTGATCGCCGTCCCGGTCGCCGCCGCGGACCTCGCCCCGGACGCCCCCGCCGGCAGCCGGGCCCGGGTGGAGACGGCCGCCCGGTACGCGGACGTCGTCCTGCTGGACGCCCCCGGTCCGGCGGCCCGGCTGACCGCGGCCACCGAGCTGCGGCTGCGCGCGGGCGAGGGCCTGCGCATCCTCGCCCGGCTCACCGCCGACCTCCCCGACAGCGCCGCGGCCGAGGCGCTGACCCGGGAGATCACCGAGGGCGGGGGCGGTGTCGACGGCTTCCACCTGGTACCCGCCGACCCGGCCCGGGACCTCGCCGCGATCGCCGACCACGTCGTCCCGGCCCTGCGCGGGCGCGGCCTGTTCCGCACCGGCTACACCGGCGCCACCCTGCGCGACCACCTCGGTCTGGCCCGCCCGGCCAACCGCTACGCCCCCGCCGCCCCGGCCCCGACGGCCACCCTTCCCGCGCCCACCACGCCCACCGCCGCCCACGCCGAGGTGACCCGATGACGGACCGACCGCTGAAGCAGATCCACCTCGCCGCGCACTTCCCCGGCGTCAACAACACCACGGTCTGGACCGACCCGGCGTCCCGCAGCCAGATCGAGTTCGCCTCCTTCCGCCACCTGGCGGAGACCGCCGAACGCGGCCGGTTCGACTTCTTCTTCCTCGCCGAAGGCCTGCGGCTGCGCGAGGTCAACGGCCTGATCCACGACCTCGACGTGGTCGGCCGACCCGAGTCGATCACCGTGCTCAACGCGCTGGCCGCCGTCACCACCCACCTCGGGCTGGCCGCCACCGTCAACGCCACCTTCAACGAGCCGTACGAACTGGCCCGGCGGTTCGCCTCGCTCGACCACCTCTCCGGCGGCCGGGCCGCCTGGAACGTGGTCACCTCCTCGGACGCCTTCACCGGGGAGAACTTCCGCCGCGGCGGCTACCTCGACCGCGCCGACCGGTACACCCGCGCCGCCGAATTCGTCCAACTGGCCCGGGAGTTCTGGGACGGCGGGAGCGTGCGGCACAGCGGCCCGCAGTTCGACGTCGAGGGCCGGCTCCCGCTGCCGCGCCCGCCGCAGGGCCACCCGGTGGTGATCCAGGCCGGGGACTCCGACGAGGGCCGGGAGTTCGCCGCCGCCGCGGCCGACATCATCTTCAGCCGGCACTCCACCCTCGCCGAGGGCCAGGCCTTCCACGCCGACGTCAAGCGCCGCCTGGCCGCCTACGGGCGCAAGCCGGACGAGCTGAAGATCATGCCCGGCGTCACCTACGTCCTGGGCGACACCGAGGAGGAGGCGGTCGAGCGCGCCGCCGAGATCCGCCGCGCCCAGGTCGGCCCGCAGACCGCCATCGCCTTCCTGGAGCAGGTCTGGGGCGTCGACCTGTCCGACCACGACCCGGACGGCCCGCTGCCCGCCACCGACCCGGTGGTCGACAGCGCCCTCGTCCAGGGCCGGACCAGGCTCGGGGATCCGCTGGAGATCGCCGCCCGGTGGCGCGCGGTGGCCGCCGAGAAGAAGCTCAGCAGCCGCGAGCTGGTGATCGAGGTGACCGGCCGGCAGTCCTTCATCGGCACTCCCGCGACGGTCGCCGCGCAACTCGACAGCCATGTCCAGAACGACGCGGCGGACGGCTTCATCCTCGTCCCGCACCTCACCCCGGGCGGCCTGGACGACTTCGTCGACCAGGTGGTACCGCTGCTCCAGGAGCGCGGGGTGTTCCGCACCGAGTACACCGGGACGACGCTGCGCGAGCACCTCGGCCTGCCCGTCCCCGGGCAGCGCTGAGCCACCCGGGCCGCCCCGCGCCCGGCGCGGGGCGGCCCGCCCGGGTGGCCTCAGATCCGGCCGAGGCGGGCCGCGTGGACGCCGGCCTGGAAGCGGCTCTCCGCCCCCAGGTCGGCGGTCAGCTCGGCGACCAGCCGGCGCACCGTCCGCTCGGAGACCTCCAGCTTCCGGGCGATCGCCGCGTCGGTCAGCCCGGCCGCGAGCAGTCGCAGCACCGTGTCGTGCCGGTCCGTCATCTCCGCCGACCCGGCGAGGAGTTCCGGCGGCGTCCAGGCCGCCGACCAGAAGTACTCGAACAGCTCCGCCACCAACGCGACCAGGGCGGGCTCGCGGACCACCACGGCGGCCGCCGCGGCGTCGGGGTGCCCCGCACCCGGGGCCCGGGGAGCCCCGCCGTCCGGCCCGGCTCCCGGCGCGGGCAGGATCGCCAGCCGGGCGTCGACCACGATCAGCCAGAGCGGCAGCGAGTGCGCGACCCTGATCCGCGCCCCGGCCCCGGTCAGCTCCCGGACGTGCGCGAGCACGGCGGGCCGGCGCAGCGCGGCGGCCGGGTAGATGGAACGCAGGGCGGCGCCGTGGGCGAGGGCGAGCCGTTCGCGGGCGAGCTTGCCCGCGAGCGCCGGGCCGGAGAAGTCCTGGCCGGGCCGGAGGGAGAGCGCCTGGGCGCGGGCGCCGCGGGCGGCGTCCTCCAGCAGGGCGGCGATCCGGTCGGCGCCGCGGACGAGTTCGAGGGCGGCGCCGCCGTGGTGGCGGTGCTGGACCGGCAGGTAGCCGGTGTGGAGGCGCTCGACGGTGTCGCGGGCGTGGCGCAGCGCCTCGACGAGGGCGGTGACCCGGGTGTCGGTGTCGAGCAGGAGTTGCCGCAGGGCGGTGTCGACGGAGACGGCGGCGTGGCCCGGGGCGCCGTCGGCGGTGGGCTGGAGCAGGCCGAGGGCGCGGAGTTCGGCGGTGGCGGCGGCGGTGCGGCCGCCCTCCCAGTCGGGGGCGGGGGCCGGTGCGCCGGGGTCGGCGAGCAGCCGGGCGTAGAGCTGGGTGGCGTCGTCGCCGGTGGGGCTCTCCATCGGCGCAGCGTAGTGAGGCCGGGGGCGGGCGGTCGGGGGATTCCGAGGGGCGAGACGGCGTCGTTTCCGCTCCCGGTCATGGCCGGTTCCGGCAGTGCCGGGGCGGCTGACCTGCGGCGCGGCGCCGGTCAGGATGGGGCGCATGGCTCTTTCCGAGGCTTCGACGATCTGGTTGGACGGCGCGCTGGTGCCCTGGCACGAGGCGCGGACGCATGTGCTGACGCACGGTCTGCACTACGGCACGGGGGTGCTGGAGGGTACCCGGGTGTTCGCGACGGCGGACGGTCCGGCGGTGTTCCGGCTGCCCGGGCATCTGCGCCGGCTGGACCGCAGCGCCCGCATGTTGCGCATGGAACTTCCCTACAGTGTGGATGAGTTGGCCAAGGCGACGGTGGACCTGGTGCGGGCGAACGGCCACCGGTCCTGCTATCTGCGGCACTTCGCGTTCCTGGGCTACGGCTCGATGGGGCTGGACATGCGGTTCTCGCCGACGGTGACGTCCATCGCGAGCTGGCAGTGGGACTCCCAACTCCCGGACGCGGAGGGCGGGATCAGGGTGAAGACGAGCAGTTGGCGGCGGAACGACCCGAACGCGGTGCCGCCCGCGGCCAAGGCCACCGGCCCGTATCTGAACTCGGTGCTGGCCCGCCGGGAGGCGACCGACGCGGGGTACGACGAGGCGCTGCTGCTGGGGCCGGACGGGTCGGTGAGCGAGTGCACCGGTGAGAACGTGTTCGCCGTCCGCGACGGGGTGCTGCGCACGCCGCCGACCAGTGCGGGTGCGCTGGAGGGCATCACCCAGGACACCGTGCTGACGCTGGCCCGCGACCTGGGCCTGCCGGTCCGGGTGGAGGGTCTGCTGCGCTCGGACCTGTACGCGGCCGACGAGCTGTTCCTCTGCGGCACGGCGGCCGGCGTCGTCCCGGTCCGCTCGCTCGACGACCGCGAGCTCCCGGCCGCGCCCGGTCCGGTCACCGAGCGGCTGCGGGAGGCGTACGGGGCCGCGGTGTCGGGTGCCGACCCGCGCTACCGGCACTGGCTGACGCCGGTGGGGTGAGCGGCTCCCGCCGACTTCCTCGCGTGCCCGCGGATCGCCGCGCCGGCCCGCTCAGATCTCGTAGACGGCGCCGGCCCGGGCGACGTCGACCGGGCCGGCGAAGGCGGCGGCGGCGTCCCGGCGGTTGTGTTCGGCGTCGGTCCACGGCGGGATGTGGGTGAGGACGAGGTGGCGGGCGCGGGCCGCGGTGGCGTGTTCGCCGGCCTCGCGGCCGTTGAGGTGGACGGCCCGGTAGGTGTCGCGGCCGTCGATGTAGGCGGCCTCGCAGAGGAAGAGGTCGCTGTCGCGCGCGAGTTCGACGAGTGCGGCGCTCTCACCGGTGTCACCGGAGTAGACGAGGGCCCGGCCGGCGTGTTCGAGCCGGAAGGCGAAGGCGTCGACGGGGTGGTTGACCTGGGCGACCTCGATCCGGAACGGGCCGAGGTCGAAGGCTCCGGGGGTGAGGGTGCGGAAGTCGAAGACCTCCTTCATGCCCGGGTTCTCGGGCATGTCGTAGGCGCGGGCCATCCGCTCGGCGGTGCCGGCCGGGCCGTAGACGGGCATCGGGTCGGGGCAGCCCTCGGCCCGGTAGTTGCGGGCGACCCAGTAGGCGCAGAGGTCGACGCAGTGATCGGCGTGCAGGTGACTGAGCAGGACGGCGTCGACCTCGTAGAGACTGACGTACTTCTGCAGGGCGCCGAGGGCACCGTTGCCGAGGTCGAGCACGACGCGGTAGCCGTCGGCCTCCACGAGGTAGCTGGAGCACGGCGAGTCGGCGGACGGGAAGCTCCCCGAGCACCCCACTACGGTCAGTTTCATCCGAGCCCCTCCGCCCCGACACGTCCTGGCTGCTGCTGGTCAAACGGCAGTACCGGCCGGTGAACCGGCGGGTAGCACTGCGTTCGCGTGTCGAGAGTAAGGGCGGAGGGGCACTTTGCCCCCGTCTCCGTGCCGCGCTGTGGCTGGAATCACCAGAACGCCGGGGGCGGGGGCGGTGCGGTCGGTTCAGCGGTGGCCGGGGCGCCGGCGGGCCCAGACCTTGATCGTGTCGGGGTGCCAGCGGGGGTGTCCGCCGCCGTCGATGACGTCGGGGTCGGGGAGCAGGCCGTGGCGTCGGTAGGTGCGGACGGTCTCCGGCTGGACGTTGATGTGGCGGGCGATCTCGGCGTACGACCACAGGTCGGTGCTGCGGCTCACGGGTGTCACCTCCGGGGAGTGGGGGGACGTTCGGGAGCAGCCTTTCCACCTCCGGGGCCGGCGCGTCCGCCGAACGGACGCTGTGGTCATACCGTGACGAACCGGGAGCAGGATACGGACAAACCACCGGCTGCCACGCCCGCGACGGTGGTGGCGGCGGGCACCGTCCCGGTACGGTTCGCGGCATGACCAACTACTGGTGGCTCGCGCTCTGGACGGTCGCCGCGACGGTGGGCGCCGTGGTGGGGACTCGGCGGCGGGCGCGGCGGCCGGCACGCCGGGGCCCGGTGCCGACGGCGCCGCCGACGTCGGGTCCGCGGCGGGGCCGGGCGGGCGCTCCGGCGCCGCAGGAGATCTGGTGGGCGAAGGTGCCGTTCGAGGACGGTCCCGGGGCGAAGGACCGCCCGTGCCTGGTGCTGCGCGTGAACGGCCGCACCGCCACCGTCGCCAAGATCACCAGCAAGCACCACGCCGACCGCCCGGGCGTGCTGTCGCTGCCGCCGGGCTCGGCGGGCGACCGCGCCGGCCGGAGCAGCTGGCTGGAGACCGACGAGCTGCGCGACGTGCCGCTCAGGCACTTCCGCCGCCGGGCCGGCACGGTGGACCGGCAGATCTGGGACCGCGTGCAGCAGGCCGTCAACTCCTGAGGCTCAGGCCCAGAGCTGGCCCTGGAGCGCCTCGACGGCGGCCTCGGTCGACTCGGCGGTGTAGATGCCGGTCGAGAGGTACTTCCAGCCGCCGTCCGCGACCACGAAGACGATGTCGGCCCGCTCGGCGGCCGTGGCGGCCTTGCGCCCGACGCCGATGGCCGCGTGCAGGATGGCGCCGGTGGAGACGCCGGCGAAGATGCCCTCCTGCTGGAGGAGTTCGCGGGTGCGGCGGACGGCGTCGGCGGAGCCGACGGAGAAGCGGGTGGTGAGCACCTCGGCGTCGTACAGCTCGGGGACGAAGCCCTCGTCGAGGTTGCGCAGACCGTAGACCAGGTCGTCGTAGCGGGGTTCGGCGGCGACGATCCGCACGCCGGGCACCTTCTCGCGCAGGAACCGGCCGACGCCCATCAGGGTGCCGGTGGTGCCGAGGCCGGCCACGAAGTGGGTGACGGAGGGCAGGTCGGCGAGGATCTCGGGGCCGGTGGTGGCGTAGTGGGCGCCGGCGTTGTCGGGGTTGCCGTACTGGTAGAGCATCACCCAGTCGGGGTGCTCGGCGGCGATCTCCTTGGCGATCCGCACGGCGGTGTTGGAGCCGCCCGCGGCCGGTGAGGGGATGATCTCCGCGCCCCACATGCGCAGCAGTTCGCGGCGTTCCTCGCTGGTGTTCTCGGGCATCACGCAGACCATCCGGTAGCCCTTGAGCTTGGCCGCCATGGCGAGCGAGATCCCGGTGTTGCCGCTGGTGGGCTCCAGGATGGTGCACCCGGGGGTGAGCAGTCCGGCGGCCTCGGCGCGCTCGATCATGTGCAGCGCGGGGCGGTCCTTGATGGAGCCGGTGGGGTTGCGGTCCTCCAGCTTGGCCCAGAGGGTGACCAGGCCGTCGGCGTTGCCGGGGACGGCGGCCGAGAGCCGGGGCAGGCGGACCAGCGGGGTGTTGCCGACGGCTTCGAGCGGACTGTCGTAACGCAAGGGGTGCCTCCGGCGACGGCGGTGAGGGTCGGGTGCGGCGGCTCCCCCGCCCGCGCGGCCGGCGGACGGGGGAGCCGGGGATCAGCGTGCGCCGCCGGCCACGGCGGGCAGGATGGTGACGCTGTCGCCGTCGGCGAGGGCGGTGGAGATGCCCTCCAGGAAGCGGACGTCCTCGTCGTTGAGGTAGACGTTGACGAAGCGGCGCAGCTCGCCGCCGTCCAGCAGTCGGGCGGCGATGCCCGGGTGGCGGACGTCGAGGTCCTGGAAGAGTTCCCCGAGGTTGCTGCCGGTGCCCTCGACGGCCTTGGCGCCGTCGGTGTAGGTGCGGAGGATGGTCGGGATGCGGACCTCGATGGCCATGGGTGCGCTCCTGTGCGAGTCGTGAGGTGGGTGGGCCGCAGCGGGCGCGGCAGGGCGGGTCGGGCCCGGTGCGCAGGGCGTACGGCGGGCTCGGTCGGGCGGCTCAGCGCGAGCGCGCCGGCGTGCCGGGACAGATCGCACTGGCGAGCCGGCACAGGTCGACGTGCAGGCGCGCCACGAGGCGGGTGCCCGGGGCCTGGGTGCTCACATCGACGGAACGCATGGGCTCATCGTATAGATTCCCGGCCTCGCTCCGACATGCCTGTCTCGGGATTCGGATGTTTCCGTTTCTGCTGCTGAGACGACACCGGCCCGCCGCCGTCGTTCGGACGGTCGGCGGGCCGCGCCCAGGGGGGTGCCGGTCAGGGCTGGTAAGCCTCGACGACCTGGACGTCTTCCTCTGTGATCGCGCCGTCCACGATGCGGAACGAGCGGAACTGGTACGGGTCGTCCGGGCCGTTGCCGTCGGCGGTGGAGACCAGGACGTAGTGGGCGAACGGCTCGGAGGCGTAGCTCACGTCGGTGCGCGACGGGTAGGCCTCGGTGGCGGTGTGCGAGTGGTAGACGATCACGGGCTCCTCGTCCCGGTCGTCCATCTCGCGGTAGAGCTTCAGCAGGTCGCCCGAGTCGAACTCGTAGAAGGTGGGCGAGCGGGCGGCGTTGAGCATCGGGACGAACCGCTCGGGCCGTCCGCTGCCCGCCGGTCCGGCGACCACGCCACAGGCCTCGTCCGGGTGGTCGGCGCGGGCGTGGGTGACGATCGCGTCGCGCAGTTCTCGGGTGATGGTCAGCATGCGGTCAGGATAGCCACGCCCCGACGAGTGTCCGCCGGGCGTCCACGGGGCGGTCGGGGCCGTCTCGCAGCGTGTCGGGCGGGCCGCTCAGTGGGCGTCGCCGGCGCCGTTGCGGGAGTGCAGGTGGTCGTGGGCGACGCCGTGAACGGCCTGCGGACTGCGGCGCTTGAGCACCTGGTAGCCGACGACGAGCAGGACGGCCCAGCCGGGGAAGACGTACAGCGAGATCCGGCTGTCCTTGTCGATCGCGATCAGCACGACCACCAGGGCGAGGAAGCCGAGCGCGGCCCAGCTGCTCCACAGGCCGCCGGGGGCCTTGAAGCTCGGCGGCGGCAGGTGCCCACCCTTCCAGGCCTTCCGGTAGCGGATCTGGCAGATCAGGATCATCGACCAGGTCCAGAGCCCGCAGACGGTGGCCACCGAGGTGATGTACTCGAACGCCTTGGCCGGGACACGGTAGTTGAGCACCACGCCGGCGCCCATCATCAGGCAGGAGACGGTGATCGCGACGGCGGGACTGCGGTGCGAGTTGAGCTTGGTGAGCCGACCGGGGGCCTGGCCGCGCAGGGCGAGGTCACGCAGCATCCGGCCGGTGGAGTACATGCCGGAGTTGCAGGAGGAGAGCGCGGCGGTGAGCACCACGAAGTTGATGATGCCGGCCGCGGCGGGGATGCCGATCTTGCCGAAGGCGGCGACGAACGGGCTGACGCCGGGCTGGAATTCGGTCCACGGCACGAGCGAGAGGATGATCACCAGGGCGCCGATGTAGAAGAGCGCGATCCGCCAGGGCAGCGTGTTGATGGCGCGCGGCAGGGTCTTCTGGGGGTTCTCGCTCTCACCGGCGGTGACACCGACCAGTTCGACGCCGAGGTAGGCGAACATGACGATCTGCAGGGTCATCACGGTGGCGCCGATCCCCTTGGGGAAGAAGCCGCCGTCGTCCCAGAGGTTGCTGATCGACGCGGTGTCACCGGCGTCACTGAAGCCGAGGGTCAGCACGCCGATGCCGATCAGGATCATGCCGATGATGGCGGTGACCTTGACCATCGAGAACCAGAACTCGATCTCGCCGAACAGCTTCACCGAGATCAGGTTGGCCCCGTAGAGGACGACCAGGAAGGTGAGCGCGCTGAGCCACTGCGGAATGCCGGGCGCCCAGAACTTCACGTAGACGGCGGCGGCGGTGGTCTCGGCCATGCCGGTGACCACCCAGAACAGCCAGTACGTCCAGCCGGTCACGAAACCGGCGAAGGGGCCCAGGAACTCCCGGGCGTACTCGGCGAAGCTGCCGGAGACCGGGCGGTAGGTGAGCAGTTCGCCGAGGGCCCGCATGATCACGAAGATCGCCACACCGGCCACGGCGTAGGACAGGATCAGGCTCGGTCCGGACTTGGAGATCGCGGTGCCGGCGCCGAGGAACAGTCCGGTGCCGATGGCACCGCCGATGGCGATCATCTGGATCTGGCGGCTGCCCAGACCCCGCTCGTAGCCCTCCTCGTCCGGTTTGGTGTCGACCACTTCGTCGTAGATCTGCTCGGCCATGGCACACCGTCCTGGGTGGGTCTCGTGGGGTGGAGAAGTCGTACCACGCAGGTTCCGGATACCGGTGTTCATCTGAGCGATATTTGAGCATGTACTCATATGATTTCGCCTGTTTTGAACGGAAAAGCCGTGACCCCCCGTCCAGCATGCGGACGGGGGGTCACGGCGGCCCGGGAGCGGGGCAGGCTCAGTCCGCGATCGCCTCCAGCAGCGACTCCTGCAGGGCGCCGAGCCACAGGTAGGCCATCACCAGCGGCTTGCGCTCATCGGTGTCCGGCAGGTCGTACAGGCCCTGCTCGTCCTCCTCCGCGACCTCCAGCCGGACCCCCAGGGTCAGCCGCAGGTCGTTGAGCGCGCCCAGCCAGCGCAGGCAGTCGGCGGCGGCCAGCTTGAGCACGCCGCCCTCGCCGCCGAGCCCGTCCAGCGCGCGGACCACCTGCAACGCGTCCTCGCGCTTGCGGGCGCGCAGATCCAGCTCGGTGTAGCGGCGGAACTCCCGGGCGGCCTCCCTGGCCTCGGCGTCGTCCGGCTTCTCCGGATCGCCGTAGGCGTCCGGGAAGAGCCGGGCCAGCGCCGGGTCGGCGGGAGCCTCGCTCGGCCCCTCCGCGAACAGCGCGGCGAGCGGGTCGTCCCCCGCGTCACCGCCCGGGCCCGGTCCGATCAGCTCCAGCATCTGCACCTCCAGGGAGCGCAGGATGGAGGCCTCCAGCTCGTCCAGCGCGATCGCCGCGCTCCCGCCGCCGGCACTCTCGAACAACCCAGCCATCTGTATCGGTCAGCCCGTCTTCGTCGTCTTCGGTGGGGTGCGGGGCGCGGTTCGCGGGTCAGTCGTGCTGCAGCGTGGCCCAGAGGCCGTAGCCGTGCATCGCCTGCACATCGCGCTCCATCTCCTCGCGGGATCCGCTGGAGACCACCGCCCGGCCCTTGCTGTGCACCTCCATCATCAGCTTCCGGGCCTTGTCCTTCGGGTAACCGAAGTAGGCCTGGAACACGTACTGGACGTAGCTCATCAGGTTGACCGGGTCGTTGTGCACGATGGTCACCCACGGCGTGTCCGGCTCCACCACCGGTAGGCCCTCGACCTCCGGGCGCTCGATCTCCACGGGCGCGACACTCACCGCCGGGTCCTCCTCGCCGTTCTCTCGCACATACCCCTTCAGCCCCCATGCTGCCATCCGGGGGACCTCCGGGCGATTCCGACCCGGGGGGAACGAACGCCTCCGGCGAGAAATCGTCAATCTGACGCTAAGTGGTAGTAGCATCATCCCCATGGACGCCACTTCAGTGCGCGCGGCCGGTTCGACCGCGCTCCTCACCGACCGCTACGAGCTCACCATGCTGCAGGCCGCCCTGCGCAGCGGAGCCGCGCACCGCCGCTCCGTCTTCGAGGTGTTCACCCGGCGCCTCCCGAGCGGCCGCCGCTACGGCGTGACGGCCGGCACCGGGCGGGTCCTGGACGCCGTCGAGAACTTCCGCTTCACCAGCGCCCAGCTCGACTGGCTGGCCGGCCAGGGCGTGGTCGAGGACGACACCCTGCGCTTCCTGGCCGACTACCGCTTCACCGGCGACATCCACGGCTACCCGGAGGGCGAGGTCCACTTCCCCGGTTCGCCGCTGCTGACGGTCGAGGGCAGCTTCGCCGAAGCGGTGATCCTGGAGACGGTGATCCTCTCGATCCTCAACCACGACTCGGCGATCGCCGCCGCCGCCTCCCGGATGACCGCCGCGGCCGGCGGACGCCCGTGCATCGAGATGGGCGCCCGGCGGGCCCACGAGCAGGCCGCCGTGGCCGCCGCCCGCGCCGCGTACGTGGCGGGCTTCGCGGCCACCTCCGACCTGGAGGCCGGCTTCACCTACGACATCCCGACCACCGGCACCGCCGCGCACGCCTTCACCCTGGTGCACGACAGCGAGCGGGACGCGTTCCAGGCGCAGATCGCCTCGATGGGCCGGGGCACCACCCTGCTGGTCGACACCTTCGACCTGCGCGAGGCCGTCCGCACCGCCGTCGAGGTGGCCGGACCCGAACTCGGCGCGGTGCGCATCGACTCCGGCGACCTCACCCTGTTGGCCCACCGGGTCCGCCGCCAGTTGGACGAACTCGGCGCCCACAAGACGAAGATCATCGTCACCTCGGACCTCGACGAGTACGCGATCGCCGCGCTGGCCGCCGCCCCGGTGGACGGCTACGGGGTCGGCACCAGCCTGGTCACCGGCAGCGGCCACCCGACCTGCGCGATGGTCTACAAGCTGGTCGCCCGCGCCGAGTCGCCGCAGGGTCCGCTGGTGCCGGTCGCCAAGCGCTCGACGGGCGGCAAGTCCAGCGTCGGCGGCCGCAAGTGGGCGGCCCGCCGGCCCGACCAGGACGGCGTCGCCGAGGCCGAGGTGGTCGGCACCGGGCCGATCCCGGCCGAACTGGAGCCGTACCTCCTGCAGGTGCCGTTGATGCGGGCCGGCGAAGTGGTCGGCCGGGAGTCGCTGGGCGCGGCGCGCGAGCGGCACGTCCGGGCCCTCGCCGGGCTGCCGCTGTCGGCGACCCAGCTGTCCAAGGGCGACCCGGTCCTGCCGACCGAACTGATCGTCTGACCGGCGGGCGGCACCGGCCGTACGGGGCCCGGGTACTCCCCGGGCCTTCCGCCCCCGGGTGCCACTGCCTACAGTCGACCGTAGAGTTCCCCCCAGGCGCGCGGAGAACCGGCGCACCGCCCCACCACACAACCGAGGATGCGAGCCATGCACCGGGCACTGATCGTCGTCGACGTGCAGAACGACTTCTGCGAGGGCGGCAGCCTGGCCGTCGCCGGCGGGGCCGAGGTGGCCGCCGCGATCACCGATCTGATCGCCGAGTCCCGCGCCGGTTACCAGCACGTCCTCGCCACCCGGGACAACCACATCGACCCGGGTGACCACTTCTCCGACGACCCGGACTACGTCACCAGCTGGCCGGTGCACTGCGTGGCCGGCACCGAGGGCGTCGGCTTCCACCCCAACTTCGCGCCCTCCGTCACCTCCGGCGCGATCGAGGCGGTCTTCGACAAGGGCGCCTACGCGGCGGCGTACAGCGGCTTCGAGGGCGTCGACGAGAACGACCGGGGCCCGATCGAGTGGCTGCGCGAGCGCCAGGTCACCGAGGTCGACGTGGTCGGGCTGGCCACCGACCACTGCGTCAAGGCCACCGCGCTGGACGCCGTCCGGGCCGGCTTCACCGCCCGCGTCCTGCTGGACCTGACGGCCGGCGTGTCGCCGCAGACCATCGCCGCCGCGCTGGAGGAGCTGCGGGCAGCCGGCGTCGAACTGGTCGGGGCGCCGGCGGCGCGGGGCTGAGCCCCGGGACGGCGCCGGCTCACCGCTCGGTGACCAGCAGCTCCACCACGTCGGTACCGCCCTGCCGGAAGGCCTCGCGCAGCTCGGCACCGACCGCCTCCGGCTCCGCGGCCAGTCGGGCCCCGGAGAGGTACACCACCCGGATCCCGAGGTACTCCATCCGGTGCTGGCCGCCGCGCACCCAGGCGGCCTCCCCCTCGCTGACGCAGCGCAGCTCGGAGTCGACCTCGACCGCCACCCCGGCCCGCGGCCAGTAGAGGTCCGGGACGGCGATGTAGGTGCCGCCGCGCATCCGCAGCTCGGGGCCGGTCAGCGGGGCGGGCAGCAGCCACTCGTCCGCCAGGGCGCCGAGCCGCTCCAGCACCGCGTCCCGCTCGGTGGCCAGCAGCTCGTCCAGCGCGGCCCGCACCCGCAGGTCGGCGGCCAGCCCGGACTCGGTCAGCTCGGTGACCAACTCCCGTACCGTGCAGTGGATGCCGGGGCGCTCCACGGCCTCCCGCAGCACCGCGCGGACCGCCGGCGCGGCGCCCTCGCCGAGCTCCGGCGCGACCCCCTCGGCCATCCACTCGCCCAGCGCGTCGGCGACCGCCCGGGCGACCGGCGCGCAGGCCAGACCGTGCACCGAGCTGGCCACCAACTCCCGTTCGGTGCGCCGGATCCGGACCTGGCCGGCGTCCTTCAGGCGGCGCTGACGGGGCACCAGGACATCCACCCCGGTGACGGCGGGCAGCCGCGGCACCGCGGCGAAGCCGTAGAGCGCGAGCGCGGCCGTGCCGGTGATCACGGCGCCCTCCCGGCGGCCCTCCTCGCGCCCGTTCTGCGCGGCGTAGAGCAGGGCCGCCCACATCCGCTGCTCCGGAGTCGGCTCGCCGGACTGCAGGAGGTAGACCCTGGGCAGCAGCCGCTGCCAGGGGCCGCCGCGGCGGCAGTGCCCGGTGACCACCCGGCCCGGCACGCCCCGGGCGCGCAACTGGCTGGCGGTGATGACGTTCTGCTGACGCTTCGCCAGTTCCTCCAGGGAAGGTGGCGGCGAGGGAATCCGGTAGCTCATGCCGACACCATCCCCAACAGCCCGGACCGACCATCGGCCACCTGACGCACTGTTACCCAACCGTCGCGAAACCGGGACCAGTCCGCACTAAAGTCCTCATACCCTCACCCATTCGGCGGAATGGGTGATCATATGCTTGTCTTCATTGATCAAAAGCGATTGACGCCCAGCGCGTCTGACCGTGAGTGACCAAGGGCATACGCCGAAGCGCCTCCGGAAGTCACTCCCACTCGCCGGATTGCCTACCCTTGGTGCATGTCACGTGACGAGACCGCCGGCCTCCGCGCGGCCCAGCTCCGCCTTGGCCGCCTGCCCGGATACGTCCGCCGGCCGGACCCGGCCCGCCGCAGCGGCGAACAGGGCCATACGTACAAAAAAGGCTGGGAGGTTCGCTTCACCGCCCGCAGCGAGGCGGAGATAGCCGAGATCCGCGACCTGGTGGTCGCGGCCGGATTCGCCCCGGCCAGGCCCTTCTTCAAGGGGCACCAGCTGATCCAGCCGGTGTACGGGATGGCCGCCGTCCAGGCCTACCTGGCCGCGAGACAGGCGGCCGAGGACCAGGCCGCCCGCACCGCCGTCGGCCGCGACCGAAGGACCGGCGACACCGGACCGGACGGCGCGGCGACCGCCGGCGCCGCAGGGGCCGCTGCCGCCGCCGCTGCGGCGGCCGAGCTGGCCCGGCGGCGGGCCGTCGAGGCGTTCCCCGCCCAGCTCGAACGGGCCACCGCGGCGGACCACCGGATCGTCACCGCCGAGGCCGGGCGCACCGGCTGACGATCGACCGCACGACCCACCTGCGCCACGCGGTCGCCCGTCACCGGGCGACGGGGCGCGACCGACACGGACAGGGGCGGCCGGAGGGGGCCGGACCGCCCGCCCTGCCGTCTCGCGCCGCGCCGTCCCGCAGCACACCGCCCCGACCGCACCTGTCACGACCACACCACTCTGACCGCACCACTCCGACCGCACCCGTTTCGGGCCCGACCCCGGGCCCGACCGACCTCGTCCGGCACCGCCCGGCCCACCCACCGCCGCCCGGCGCCGAACCCCGGTGGCGCGAGCGCGGCACCCCCGCGCGGACCCGCCCCCGGGACCATCCGAACACCTGCCCCGACCCGCCGCGCGCGCGACCGGTAGCGCGGGCGCGGCTTCACGCCGAGGGCGTGGACGTGAGCCGCCGAACCGCCTACGGTGGCTCATCAACCGCCCCGCGACCCCGTCGCTCCACTCCGCTGACCGGCCACGACGCACCCACATCCGCGCCTGCGGCACCACTGTGCCCCACTCCACCACCGGCCTCGCGCCACCCCGCCGCCCGCCCGCCCGCATCCGGTCACCGCCGGAACCGGCCGAGCGGCGGTGCGTTCCGGGCATTCAATCCGATTGGTAACCCAGCGCACCGAGCGCCTACCGTAGAGTGAGCACAGATGATCGACCGTCAGAAGCCCATCTCACTTGCCGAGAAGCCGAGATGACCAACCGTCATGACAGCACCGCCGAGCCTCCCCCGGGGCCCGACGAATCGCTCGCCGTACCGCTGGAGTTCGCGGCCTTCTGCGAACTCCACCGACCCCGGTACCTCAGCTACGCCCGGGTATGGCTGCCGGACCACACCGAGGCGGCCGGCGCGGTCCAACAGGCCTTCTCCGAAATCGCCGTCCACTGGCGCGAGTTGCTGGGCAGCTCCAATCCCACCGCGCACGCCTGGCAGATCCTGCGCGGCACCGTCAGTGACCACACCCGCCAGGCCGGCCCGCCGGCCGGCCCCCAGCACCCCGCCGACGACGACCTGGCGATCCTGCACTACGTCGTCGGCCTCGCCGCACCCGAGATCGCCGATGTCATCGGCACCGACACCGCCAGCGTGGCCGGCCGACTCCGCCGCACCATGCTCCGCGAGGCCTCCGGCTGGTGACCCCGGCGAAGCCCTCGCACCGCCCCGGAACCTCCGGGCCGCGGCACCGCGCCGGCCCACCCGGCCGCCTCCGCGGCCGGTGGATCAGACCCGCTCGCCCGTCACGTCGTACAGGTGGTGGACCGGGTCGTGGATCAGGTAGCGGGAGAACGACTCCACCGTGAAGCGCGCGCCGTCACCGCGGTTGCCGGTGCGCTGCCACTGCCCGCCCCCGACCCGCTCGAAGGCGTCCGCCAGGACCCGCCCGGCCTCGGCCAGATCCGCCGCCACCGCCCCGGGCCGCTGCTCCCGGTAGCGTTCGGCGACCGCCGTCTCGTCCTGGTCCCAGTTCGGGAAGTCCGGCCCCTCCTGGTCGAGCATCAGGTTCAGCCGGACGTGGAACAGCCGGAAGACGTCCCGCACATGGCAGGCGTACTCCAGGTCCGACCAGACGTCCGGGCGGGGACGGCGGCGCAACGCGTCCTCGTCACCGGCCAGCACCGTTACCCAGGCGTCCGCGTTGGCCCGGATCAGCCCGGGGACGGACCCGGGGGCCACGGCCGCGGAGTCCAGGCCGCAGTCCGGGCAGACCCGCTCCAGCACCCAGGTCCAGTCCTTGGTGTCCGGGACGACGGCGTCCGGGACGCCGTCGTCGGCCGGTCCCGTGGTGGTGGCCGGTCCGGCGGTGGCGGCGGTCTGCGGGGCGGCGGCGGTCTCAGGGCTGGTCATGCGTCCAGGATGGCGGCGGCGGGACCGCTCCCACCAGCGGTCCGACCGCCATCGGCCGCCGAGATACTGCCAGGCCCCGACCCGGTACCCGACCCCGCACCGGGGCCGAAGCGGACGCGGGCTCGGTGGGCACCGGCCCAGTGCGCGCGGGCCGCGCGTCCGCCCTCGTCCCGCTCGTACGCCTCCCGCGCCTCCAACAGACTCGCCAGGTTCTGGCGGCTCCACGCGCAGACCGCGTCCATCGGCCCCAGCAGCGTGTGGCCGAGCGGCGTCAGGGCGTACTCCACCCGCGGCGGGTTCTCGTCGTACGCGGTGCGGATCACCGCACCCTCGGACTCCATCGCGCGCAGCGACTCGGCCAGCACCTTCGAGGTGATGCCGACCAGCGGCACCCGCAACTCGGAGAAGCGGCGCGGGCCGCCCTCCAGACAGCGCATGATCTTCCAGGCCCACTTCCTGCCGCCCAGGACCGGGATCGTCTGCACCGGGCAGTCCGGGTCGAAGAAGTCCGGTGTCAGCGGTGCGGACTCGGTCGGCGTCATGGCCCCGACGGTAGCCGACACGGCGGCCGACCGGGCCACCGCCGGTACCGTTGAAGTAACCGGCACCCCCCGGTCTACCGTCACGGCGACGGCGGGCGACAGCGCCCCCGACGAGCGGACGGAGACCGCGATGAGCAGCACCGGCAGGCAGATCGGCACGGACCTGATCGTGTTCGGCGCGGGCGGACAGGTCGGACGAGCCGTGGTCGCCGAAGCCCGCCGACGCGGGCTGACCGTCACCGCCGCCGTCCGCGACCCCGAACGCCACCGCGACCTCGCGGACACCGGCGCCACCGTGGTCCGCTGCGACATCACCGACGGGGCCGGCGTCGCCGCCGCGGCCCTCGGGCACACCGCCGCCGTCAGCGCCGTCTACACCCCCGACGTCCCCTCCACCCAGTTCTACCGGGCCGCCGCCGACGCCCTGGTGGCCGGCCTCGCCGCCGCCGAGGTCCACCGGCTGGTCCACGTCGGCGTCGCGACCACCCTGGAGACCGCGCCCGGCACGGCCGTCCACGACGACCCCGCCTTCCCCGAGGCCTACCGCGCCTTCTCGCTCGGCCACTCCACCGCGCTGGACCGGCTGCGGGAGTCCGCCGCCGCGCTGGACTGGGTCGTCGTCACCCCGCCCCTCGACCTCGACCGCGGCGCGCCCGGCACCGGCCGCTACCGGGTCGGCGGCCCGCAGGTCCTCGGCGAGCGGATCGCCCAGGCCGACCTCGCGGTCGCCGTGGTCGACGAGGCCGCCGCGCCGGCACACCACCGCGAGCAGATCGCCGTCGCCGCGTAGGGGGGTCGTCGACGCGTAGCGAGGCCGTCGCCCGCGCCCCGGCCGTCCGAAAGTCCCTGGCCGGACCGGAGCCCTCCGGTCCATGCTGGGCACCATGCTGATCCGCGAAGCCACCCCCGCCGACTGGCCGGCCATCTGGCCCTTCCTGCGCGAGATCGTCGCCGCCGGCGAGACCTACAGCTGGGACCGCGACACCGACGAGGACCGGGCCCGCGCGCTCTGGTTCAAACCCGCCCCCGGCCGCACCTTCGTCGCCGTCGACGAGGACGGCACCGTCCTGGGCACCGCCGAGAGCCACCCCAACCAGGCCGGCGGCGGCGCGCACGTCGCCAACGCGGGCTTCATGGTCGACCCCCGCCACTCCGGCCGGGGCGTCGCCCGCGCCCTCTGCGCCCACGTCCTCGACCGGGCCCGCGCCGACGGCTACCGCGCGATGCAGTTCAACGCCGTCGTGGAGACCAACGACCGCGCGGTGGCCCTCTGGGAGTCCCTCGGCTTCGAGATCCTCACCACCGTCCCCGAGGCCTTCCACCACCCGCACAAGGGCTACGTCGGCCTGCACATCATGCACCGGCGGCTCTGAGGACGTCCCGTACCCGCCCGGCTCACCGGTGGGGCGGCTGCTGCGGCGCGTACCCGTACCCCGGCGGGTACGGGTACGCCCCCGCCGCGGCGGCCCGCCGCCGCCTGCGCGCCCGCGCGGCCAGCCCCGCCCCCACCCCCGCGACCACCAGCACCACGAGGCCGCCGGCCCCGAGCAGGGTGTACGTGATCCCCGCGTTCCCGCCCGCCCCGGGCACCGGCGCCGCCATCGGCGGCGCGGACCCGTCGTCCCCGGGCACCGCCGCGGCGTCGGACGGCGCCCCCTGCGACTCCACCCGCCCGAGCAACGGGTTCGCCCTCGACCCGCCGTCCACCGCGGGATTCGCCTCCAACGCCTTGGCCGGGTCGACGACCCCGTACCCGTAGTGGGCGTCGGGCACCGCCGAACCGTCCGCCGGCGGCGTCGCACTCTTGATCATCCGATTGATGACCTGCCCGGCGGAGAGCGCGGGGTACTTGGACCGGATCAGCGCCGCGGTGGCGGAGACGTAGGCGGTGGCGTCGGAGGTGCCGTTGCCGACGCTGTAGCTCGACGTAGAGGTGGCTGACGCGTGGTAGACCCCGACGCCCGGCGCGGCGATCGTGGTCTCCGGTCCGAAGGTGGACTTCTCCCAGACCCGGCTCTGCTCGTCGACAGCCGTGACGGCCACGACGCCGGGGAAGGCTGCGGGATACTCCACCGGCGAGGACTTGTTACCGCTGTTTCCAGCCGCCGCCACGACGACGATGTCCTTGGAGAGCGCGTACTTGATCGCCTCGCGCGTCTGTGCGTCGGCACCCGCATACCCCCCGAGGGAGATGTTGATGACCTGCACCCCCTGATCGGCGGCGAATCGGACGGCCAGCGCGAGGTCGGACTGCTGGACCTCCGGCAGACCCTCGATGCTCCTGATCTTGACCGGAAGGATCTTCGCCTTCGGTGCGAGCCCGATGACTCCCGCCGACGCCCCGTGTCCGGTGCCGGCGATCAGACTCGCCATGGCCGTTCCGTGGCCGTCATTGTCCAGCCGACCGTCCGTCTTCGCTCCGGAGAAGTCGGCGCCGGGCAGCACTTGGCCGATGAGGTCCTGGTGGTCCTGGCTGACACCACCGTCCACCACGGCAACAACGACACCGTCGCCCTGACTGACCGGCCAGATTCTGGTCTCCGCGGCGAAGGCCTTCAAGGGCCATTGCGCGTTCCTGATCTGATCCGCCATCGCCGGTGGGTGGACTGCCCCCCACGCCAGGGCTCCGGCAGCGAGCACGGCCGCCCCACGCCCTACCCGACTGCTCGTCACGCCTGGTCACCTCACTCAACGAGACGTCCCCAGGGCCGGCGGCCCAGGGGACGACCGATCATCGGCCTGTCCACCTGCGAACAAGGGTCATTCCACCACGTTCGGGTTGGCCGGCTTGTCCGACGCCCAGGTCTCCTCGTCCTCGACGAGATAGTCAGGGCGCTTCCCTTCCTTGTCCTCGTCCTTCTTGCGCCGCCGGGCATCTCCGAGGGGCACACCCGGCGCCATCCCGGCCCCGGTGCTGGCGCCTGGTTCCCCCTTCGGCCGACTCCGCGCGCCGAGGCCGGAGCCACCCTCCGTGAAGGCCTGCTTCGCACCGGATCCGGGAGCCGATCGGCCGCCCTCACCCACCAGGCCACCGGTGTGCCCCGGAAGACCACTGCCCGGTCGGGATCCGCCGAAAGCCCGGCCACCACTGCCGAAGCCGCCCTCGAACACCTCACCCGCGCCGAAGGCCTTGGCCCTGCGGGCCATGGCCTCGCCGGGAACACTCGTCCGGCCCAGAGCATCCCTGGTCGGTGTTCCCGTCCTGTCCTGACCGCCGACCGGCACTCCCCGTCCCCCCACGCTCGGCCCGCCGCCGATGTGAGGTCCCCCCTGCCCGCCGGCCGGAGGCACGCTCGGAATTCCGTTCTGAGGTCCGGGATTGACACCGGAGCTGCCGGAGTTCGGGAATGGCGTGCTGGAGCCGGATGCCGCAGGAAGGCCTGTCTTCGTACCGTCGATCCCGGTGCCTGGGCCGTAATGAGCGACAGCCGGCGGCTTCGGCGCGGCCTGGGCGGTACCACCCTTGATACCAGGGTCAACCAGTGCGGCCGGTACAACCGGCTTGACCGTAGCCGGGCGGCTCTGGGCGTTCGGGGTGTTCTGGCCGGCAGATCGCTGCGGAGCCGGTGTGGAACCGCCAGTGGTCGGCTTCGTCGTCACAGTGGTGTAGCTGGCGCCGGCCATCACCGCGCTGATCGTCGAAGTCCCCGATTGATCATCAGGTGACGGGACATCCTGATAGTCGTCACCGCGACGCTTGTTCGACCCCGGCTGCAGCGGCGGTGGCGGCTTCAGCATCGGGGCGGCGACGCGGTAGTGCATGGCGAGGGTCTGCATGACCGCGGCGGCTTCGAGTTTGCGCTGTTCGGCGATGGCGGTCCTGCTGTCCTCGTCGTCGCTGCCGAAGAGGGAGGAGACGGTGTCGCCGACGCCGTCCTTGAGCTGGTCCCAGCCGCTGGGCTCCTCGGGCATGTCGTGCTTGGCCTTGGCGATGGCCTCGGACATGGCCTTGAGGGTGTTGGCGGCGTCGTTGGCGTAGGAGGCCGTGTTGTTGATGGTGGCGGCGAGGTTGAGCATGCGGCTGTGGAAGGCGTCGCTGGTGCTGCCCTCCCAGCTGACGGCGGCCTCGGTGCTGGCCCGGGTGAGGGTGGCGCGGATGGCCTTGAGGGTGTCGGCGGCGCGGCGCCAGGGGTCGCCGGCGGCCATCACCTCGCCGGGGTTCAGGGCCTGGGCCATCTTGCGGAGTTCGGCGTGGCTGTAGTCGTTGAAGTTGGTGTACGTCATCGGCGGCCGCCTCCGTTCCCGCGGGGCTGTTCCCGGTCGGTGCTCATCGTTCGGACTTCCCGCCGTGGCGTTGGGGCGGCGCCACCGTCTGCGTGTACGCGGCGGTGCTGGTGGCGGACGGGGCGGCCACCGACCAGCCGTCGTCGTCGAGCTTCAGCTTGCCCGCGGTGCGGTGTTCCTGCTCCTGGTAGTTGGTGGCGGTGAGCTCGGCCTTCTTCTGGGCCTCGTCGACGGCTTCCTGGAGCTGGTTGAGCACGTCGCGCAGCCCGTCGCGCATCGTCTGGTACCGGCCGTGCAGTTCGGTGGCCTCGGCGAAGGTGCCGAAGGAGTTCTTGCCGACGGCGCTCTGTCCGTGGGTCCGGGTGCCGTCGGCATGGCGTTCGAACTCGGCCAGCAGGAGCCGTACCTGGGCCGCGAAGGCCCGCAGTTGTTCGACTTCGACGCGGTAGCCGCTGCCGGCTCCGCCCGTCGATCCGGTCCCCGTCGCCACGTCCGGCGCCTCCCCCGTGCGTCCGTCCCGCGCTGCCGTGCACAGCCCCGGGAGAGACATGTCTAACACATGGGCCGGACGAGCAGAACGGCGCTCGCGGCGAACCGCCGCCGAGCTGGCGGACCGTCAGTTCGCGTTCTCCTCACGCTGCAGTGCGGCGAGGGCCCGGCGGCAGAGCGAGTCGGCGTGGCGGGTGGTTTCGGGCAGCCGGTAGCACGGGGCGAGGGCCAGGGTGGTGTCGACCGCCTCGGTCAGGCCGATGCGGTGGCCGACGGAGACGAACACGGGCTTGACTCCGGGCCGGGTGCGGACGGCGCGGCCGACCTCCTCCCCGGTGGCGGGGTCGGTGAGCGGGGTCCAGGCGCCGCGGGCGGCGTCGGGCTCGTGGTGCTCGAAGACGAACGGGGTCTTGGCGACACCGAGGGTGCGCAGGCCGGTGAGCACGCCGAGGTGGCTGGCCAGGCCGAGGCGGCGCGGGTGGGCGAGGCCGTAGCCGTCGCAGACCACGGTGCCGGGGGTGCGGGTGAGTGCGGCCAGGGCGTCGAGCACGGCGGGGAGTTCGCGGAAGGCGAGCAGTCCGGGTACGTAGGGGAAGGCGATCCGTCCGACGGCGGTCGACTCCTCGACGACCGCCAGGGTGTCGCGGTCCAGGACCACGGCGGCGGCGACCACGAGGTCCCGGTCGTCGTCGTAGGCGACGTCCACGCCGGCGATCAACGTGTCGTCGGCGCCGGCGGCCGGGCCGTGGGGCTGGACGAGCGGGCGCAGCCGTTCCTGTTCGGCGAGTGCCTCGGCCTCGGTGGCGGGCCAGTCGGCGGGGATGGGCACGGAGGTTCCCCCTGGGGTGTCGGGCGTCAACGGATGAGTCCCGGTCACCGTACCGAGTGGGCCGGACGACCCCGGCGTGAGCCCGTGCGCCCCCCGTGCTCCGGGCCCGGCGGCTTAGGCTGCACTTACCGAACACCCGTACCGGGTAGGAGTCCTGGGCTGGAGTCCCGCACCGGCACCGCACCGTACCGCCCCGCACCAGCACGTACCGCCCCGCTTTCCCCCCGCCCGTTCCCCCCGACGTGCGAAGGACCGATCGCCATGCCGCGCCCGACCACCGCTCAGATCTGCCTCGGCACCTGCACCGTCGTCGCCGCCGCCGTGGCGCTGCTGGCGGTCTCGGGCGCCACCGGTGTCCTGGAGATCGCCGTCCTGGTGGGCTTCGCGCTCGCCCTGGGGACGCTGGTGACGCTGCTGTCGCTGTCGACCGCCGACCGGCGCCGCGTCACGACCGGCCCGGCACCGGCAACGACCGCGACAACGGCACCGACCGCGGCCCCGACGGCCGAGGCACCCGCACCCGCACCCGCCGGACACGCGTACGCCCGGCAGCGCTGACGCGCCACCGGGCGGCACCGGCCCGCGACCGGGATCAGACCGTGGAGACCACCACGGTCTTCGCGGCCTTGTCGTGGATGCACTGCCGGTACGGCTTGTCGAAGACGCCGAACAGAAGGTCGATCAGCCACCAGAGCGCGGCGCAGCAGATGACCGCCGGGAGGATGAACACGGCGGACCGCGTCCAGGCGGCGGCCGGCGTCGGCGTGGTGCCGTCGATCAGCATCGCGACCCTGACCTTCATGGCCTTCTTGCCGAGGGTCTGGCCGTCCCGGCTGAGCATCACGCCGTCGTAGATCAGGAGCAGGCCGCAGGCCAGCCAGAACGCGCCGGCCGAGCCCGACCGGTCACCGAGGCTGGCGAAGGGCAGCACCAGGAGGACCGCCACGATCTGCGCGAGGACGTAGTCGATCACCTGCGCGAGGATCCGGTTCGGCCAGCTGCCGAGCGGCGGCATCCCGGGGATCGGCCCGGCGCCGGGCGTCCCGTACCCCGTGGGCCCGTAGCCGGGCGGCGGCTGGTCGGGCGGCGGCCCACCGTAGGGGCCCTGGCCGTACGGCGGTTGCCCGTAGGGTGAACCGCCGGGCGTGCCGCCGTAGGTGCCGCCGTACGCGCCGGGGCGGTCGTCGTAGGGGCTGCCGGCCGGGGGCGGGGGTGAGGACGGCGGCGGGTTGCCGGACGGGTCCGACGGCGCACCTTCCGGCGTGCCGCCACCCGGGGACGGGGGCTGCTTGTCGAAGGAGGGCTGGCCGCCCCCCTCCGGCTCGGAGCCTGAGGGGTTGTGGGTGCTCATGCCCCGAGTAGAACATCACACATTCGGTAATTTTTGGATATTTAGTCCGTTTCGCCCGGCAACCTCCGGGTGACCCGCGGTCAGTCCCGGACGACCCGGGTGCCCGCCATCCGGTCGTGCCAGCCGCGCCGGGCGGGGCGGTCGAACAGCGGCCAGACCAGGCCGAGCAGCAGTACCGCCGAGGCGTTCCGGACCAGCCAGCGGGTCAGGGACCGGGCCAGGCTCAGCCTGGGGCGGGCCGCCGACGGGGCGGCGTCGACCACCCGGATCCGGGCCAGGCGCTTGCCGAAGGTCTGGCCGGTACGGGCGGTCGGCAGTACTTCGTAGAGCACGCCGACGAAGGCGAGGAGGGCGATCAGGACGGCGACCTTGCCCACCACCACGCCGTCCACCAGCCAGACGTCGACCTGACGGCGGGTGAGCGCGCTGGCCATCCTGGCCTGGTCGAGCTTCTGCTGGAGGTGGGACCGCACGGAGCCGCCCAGCGGGATCGCGGCCGCGGTGGCGACCACGGCGAGCACGGCGGTGTCCACCAGCCGGGCGGCCAACCGGCGTCCCGGCCCGGCGGCCACCGGCGCGGGGGGACGGCGGCGGGCGGCCGTTCGCCGCGCGCCCCCGGCCTGCACGGCAGGGGCGGCCGGCGCGGGGATCACCGCGGGCACCTCGGCGGCGGACGATTCCGGCACGAGCTCCCGCTCCGGCGCGGCCACCTGCGCTGCCACGGACGCGACCACCGGCGCGGGAGCGGCCGCACGCACCGGCGCGGCCACCGCCACCACCGCCGGACCGGAGGCACGTTCGGCCACCGGCCCCGCGGCCGCCGCCGACTCCACCACCACCGAATGCGCAACCACCGGCTCCACCACCACCGCCGGTTCCACCCGCGCCCCGGGCGCGCGCTCCCCGCCCACCGGCCGGACGTCCGCCGTCCCGGCCGTTCCCGGGGGCGGCTCCGCCCCCGGGAGCACGCCCCAGGAGACCCAGCGCGGCGCCCCGCCCGTCTCCATCAGGCCGCGCTGCGCCCGCGGGTCGACCTGCCAGCCGGACGCCCCCGGCTCGCCGTCACGCTCATCCGGCACCCCGCCGCCGCCCTCCCGGCCGGTCGGCCCGCCCCCGGCCGGCCCGACGCGGGAGTCCCCGACAGCGGTGTCCCCGGCAGCGGAGCCCCCGGCCCGGGAGCCCACCTGCGCCGCGGCCGGCCCGGCCGCCAGGTGCGGCCCGACGCTGAACGACGCCCCGCCGGCCGTCTGGTCCAGATACACCGGCCCGGTCTCCCCGGACACCTCGACGGCCGACGGCGCCGCCGTCGACGGCCCGGCGACGGACGGCCCGGCGACGGACGGCACCACGGCCGACGGCAGGTCGGCCTGCGCCATCGCCGCCGGCGGCGGCACGAAGCGCGCGCCCGCCCCCGGCCCGGACCCCGCGCCGCCCGCCACACCGCCGCGGCGCGACACGAACCGGGGCGGCGCCAGCACCTCGCCCGCCGCCGGGGCCGGACGGCTGGTCCCCGGCACCCAGGCGGTGCCGCCCCAGTAGCGGACGAAGCCGGGCACCGAGGGATCGGGGTAGTACCCCGGGGTGGGGCCGACGGCCGTCTCCGCGCCGCCGGCGAAGGGCCGGTCCGTCATGGGGTCTTCTTTCCTGGAGGGCCGATGCGGCGCACCCGGCGGGCAGACCACGCGACGGCGACTCGGGCGGCCCAGCTGGCTTCGCCGTCGGCGCGCGCGAGGACACCGCCGATGGGCGGACAGTCGCGGGTCAGTCACAAAGAGTAGTACCTCGGCGGGCCGACGGGGGGAAGTTGCGCAATCGGCGGACAGTCCGGGTCCGCCCGGGATAAGGAGGACGGCGCGCGCACCCGACCACGCGCCCGCCCTCCCCGCGTTCACCACTCCTCGCGCACGTCTGCGGAAACCTCGCCGAGAAATCTCGGAAACGTGTGTAAGACCGCCCGCGATCCGTGCTCTCCAAGGTCACAGGGCCCGCGAACGGGCACGAACCGGAGTCAGAGAGGAACCCGATCATGGAGCGCGCGACGAGCGTGGTGGAGCACGAACTGGAACTCAACCTGGTGCTCTCGCCCGAGCACAGCGTCCCCGTCCCGGCCCGGCTGTCCTACAGCAGCCACGACCCGTACGCGGTGCACATCACCTTCCACCTGGACACCGGCTCGCCGGTCACCTGGGTGTTCGCCCGCGAGCTGCTGGTGGAGGGCACCTTCCGGCCGTGCGGCCAGGGGGACGTGCGGATCTGGCCGACCCTCCCCCAGCCTTCGGCCGGGGGTGCCCCCAGGGGCCGGCGCAGCGTGCTCTGCCTGGCGCTGAGCTCGCCCGCCGGGGACGCGCTGCTGGAGGCTCCGCTGCCGGTGGTGGCGGCCTGGCTGGAGCGGGCGCACCGGCTGGTGCCGCCGGGCAGTGAGCTGGCCGCGCTGGACATGGACGGTTCGCTCGCCGAGCTGCTCGCGTGACCGACCGCGCCGCGCGGCGCCGCCCCGCGCCGGGCACCCCCCGACGCGACGGCCCGGGACGCCCCGGCCCCGGACACGAGGGTCCCGGACAGGGCGCCTCCCCACAGCACCCGTCCGAACCGGACCACCCCGAGCAGAGCACCCCCGAGCAGAGCGCCCCCGGGCCGGTCGGCCCGGGAGCCCCCGGCGACTCAGCGGGCCGCGGGGGCCTGCTGACGGTCGCGCGCGGGGCCCGGACGGCCACCGCCGCTGCGCTGCCCGGGCAGCGGGACGAGCGGTGCGCCGGCGGCCCGCCGCCGCGCCCTTATCCGTAGCGCCGCGGCCAGCAGGAAGCAGACCCCGACGAGCGGGTAGACCGAAGCCGGGATCTGGCCGGCCGCCGACAGGTGCAGGTCGAGGTCGCCGTGGTGCGGCACGACCCACATCCCGAACGAGAAGAAGGCGACCAGCGTGGCCCCGAAGGCGACGCGCCAGCGCAGCCGGCGGACGGCGGCCGGACGGGCCTGCTCGACCGCCGCCTCACAGGCGAGCAGCGCGAGCACCGGGACGCACCAGACCCAGTGGTGGGTCCAGCTGATCGGCGAGATCAGCACCGCGGTGACGGCGGCGCAGCAGACGCCCCACGCCTCGGCGCGCGGCAGCCAGCGGGAGCTGGAGGCGGCCCAGGCGGCGATGGCCAGGCCGGCCACCGCGACCAGCCCGGAGCCCAGGGTCGCGACGGTCCCGGGGTCGGCGGTGTGCAGCAGCCGGGCGACGGCGCCGCGGACCGACTGGTTGTCGACGATCTCGGTCTTGCCGACCCGCGAGGAGTCGTAGAGGTACTTGGTCCAGAAACCCCAGGTGGCGTCGGGCAGGACGAGCGCGCCGAGCAGGAAGGTCCCGAGGAAGGTGAAGCCGGCCACGAAGGCGGCCCGGATCCGGCCGGTGAGCAGCAGGTAGACGGCGAAGAGCCCGGGGGTGAGCTTGATGCCCGCGGCGATGCCGATCGCGACGCCCTTGCTGCGGCGGCCGTCCGGGCGGGTGAGGTCCCAGAGGATCAGGCAGGCCAGGGCGAGGTTGATCTGGCCGTAGCGCAGCGTGGTGAAGACCGGTTCGAGCCAGACGCCGCCGCCGGTGACCAGGATCACGCCGAGCGGGCGCAGTTCGCGGCGCGGCCAGCCGACCAGCTTGAACGACAGGTGGGTGAAGAGCGCGAGCAGGCCGAGGTTGCCGAGGGTGATCGCCACCCGGAGGAACGGCACCGGGAACCAGGTCGTCGGCACGAACAGCATCGCGGCGAACGGCGGGTAGGTGGCGGGCAGGTTCCACTCGGTGACCCGTAGGGCGTAGAGGTCGGTGCCGTCGGCGACGGCGGCGCCCTCCGCCCGGTAGACGATCATGTCGACCATCGAGGTGTGGACGAAGTGCCGGACAACGGCATAGACCACCAGGGACAGCAGCGCCACTGCGGAGACGGCCAGCAGCGGGCGGCGCGGTGTCTCGCGCAGGGCCCGTACGGGTGCGCCGAGGGCGTCCTTCACGCGGTCCGACAGGGGCCCGGGCGCCGGGTCCGGTGCGGCTGGCACCGCGCTGCGCTCGTCTTGCACCGCTGTCACTGTTCGCTCCGTCCACCGTTCGACCAACCAGCGACGATACCGGATGACCGCCGACCGGGCCCGATCGGGATAGTTACGGAATGTGACCGACCGGGCAGGAAAACACCCCGGCCGGCCGTACTCCGTTGCGGGCGGAGCACGGACGGCCGGGGTCCCGGGGAGGGGTCGGAGGGGCTCAGCCGGTGTAGGCGCCGAGGGCCCGGGTGAAGTCCAGCGGCTGCTGGACGACGCTGCTGCAGCTCGCGTCGGCGTACGCCTTGGCGCCGCCCTCGCACGCCTTGTCGCGGGTACCGGACCACATCGCCAGCCAGGCCAGGTGCTTGGTCCCGGCGAAGTCGGCGAGCTGCTTGGCGTCGGCGACCGTGAAGATCTCGCTGGCCACGTCGTTGACGCCGATCATCGGGGTGACCGCGACCTTGCGCCAGGCGGCGGCGTCGTCCAGGCCGAGCACGCTCTTCACCTGGGCCTGGGTGGCGGTGGCCGCGGCGATCGCGTACTTGCCCATCTGGCCCTGCGGGTTCGGGGCGACGCCGTCGCCGAAGTCCATCGCCATGATGTTGACCGCGCCGATCGCGACGCCGTTGTTCTTGGCGTCCGCGACCAGGTTGACACCCTCCTGGGTCAGGCCGGAGGGCAGCGCGGGGAGGGTGAAGGAGACGTCCAGGGCCTTGCCCTTGGCGGCCGCGTTCTTCTGCAGCTGGGCGATCGCCTGGGCGCGGCGGGTGTTGGCGGCGGCGTTGGCGATCGCGCCGCCCTCGACGTCGAAGTCGACCTTGGTCAGCCCGAAAGCGTCGACGGTCTTCTGGTAGACGGCGGTCAGCTCGGCCGTCGTGGTGCAGGCCAGGGCCAGCTCGCTGCCGTTGGCGCCGCCGAAGGAGACCCGGACGTCGCCGCCGACCGCCCGCAGCGCGCCGATCTGGGCGGCCACCGCGTCGGCGGAGAGGTCGCTGACCCCGCCCCACTTCGGGGTGCAGCCGCCGCCGGAGACCACGAAGGCGAGGGTGAAGTTCTTGACGCCGGTGGCCTTCGCGGTGGCGACCAGGTCGTACGGCGGGTAGAGCGAGGTGTCCACGTACGGGGCGAAGCCCGCGCCGGTGACCGGGGCGGGAGTGCCGGTCGCGGTGGCGGTGGGCGTGGGGGTGGCGGTCGGCGACGGCGGCGGGGTGGTCGGCCTGGTGGTCGTGGCGGTGGGGCTGGGCGACGCCGTGGTGGGCTTGGCGGTGGCGGTGGCGGTGACCGTGGCGCTCGGCGACGCGCTGGGCGCCACGGTCGCGGTCGGCGAGGCGCTCGGGCTGCCGGTCGGACGGCCCGAGGGGGTCGGCACGGTACCGTCGCCGGCCTTGCAGGAGACGTTGTTGATGAGGCAGTTGCCGGGCTCGGCCTGGGCCGCGCCGGAGCCCTGGGCGACGAAGCCGACCACCAGGCTCCGGCCGGGCTCCAGGCGCTTGCTCCAGGGCTCGGGCTTGACGGTGACGTGCGGGCCGTCGGCGCTGAAGGTGGCGTTCCAGAGCGAGTCGATCTTCGCCCCGGCCGGCAGGTCGAAGGTCAGCGTCCAGTCCTCGATCGCGCTGCTGTCCGGGTTGGTGACCAGGTACTGGCCGGTGTAGCCGGCGTCCCAGGTGCTGGTGCGGGTGTAGACGGCGCCGAGCGAGGCGGCGCTGGCCGAGGAGGCGAGGACGACCACACCACCCGCGACCAGCGCGGCGGCGACGGCCGAGGCCCCGAGGACGACTCCCTTGCGGCTGCGCCGGCGGCGGCCCGGGCGGCGGGCGGGCTGGGTCGTCATGGGCGTACCTCCACAGGGGGCGCCTCCCGCCCGGGGGTGGGGAGACGGCTGGGCCGGACGGGGTCACGGCGGCCGGGCGCGGGTGCGTGGAACCGTCGCGGGCGGCGTGACCCGGCTCGGTCGGGTGACCGGCGCGGATGACGCTAGTGCGGCCGGACGGCCGGAACCGGCCTGCTGAGCGAGGGGTACAGCTCCCTTAGGGCCCGCTTAAGAAAGAGGGGGAGACCGGTGGCGCCGGCCCGGCCCGCCACCGCGTCGGCGGGGCCGCCGATCAGCGCTGGAACAGCGTGTTGCGGCTGCGCCGGCGGCTGACGCGGGCGGGGGCGCCGTCGGGCCGGGCCCGCAGCCGCAGCCGGATCTCGGCGCCGCCGAGCACCGCGGAGCGGCCCAGCGCGACATCGCCGCCGGTGACCTCGGCGAGCTTGCGGGCGATGTCCAGGCCGAGGCCGGTGGAGCCCTCGCCGCCGTGGCCCTGCCCGCGCTTCAGGGCGGCCTCGGGGTCGGTGAAGCCCGGTCCGGCGTCGCCGACCAGCACGATGACCGAGCTGTCGGTGGCGAGCACGTCGACCGAGAAGGCGGTACCGACGGCGGTGTGGCGGAAGACGTTGCCGAGCAGCGCGTCGACGGCGGCGGCGAGGTCGCCGCGCTGGACGGACACCGGGGCGGGCTGGTCGGCGCCGGCCAGCTGCCAGCGGCGGCCCTCGTCCTCGGCGAGCGCGGACCAGAAGCCGACCCGCTCCTGGATCACCTCGGCGGCGTCGCAGCCGACGGTGACGGCGGGCGCGTCCTCGGGCGCCCGGCGGGCCGAGCGGATGATCTGGTCGACCTCGCGCTCCAGTTGGGAGACGGCGTGCCGGGTGGCGTCGGCGGCGTCGCCCTCGCCGAGCGAGGCGGCGTTGAGCCGCAGCACGGTGAGCGGGGTGCGCAGCCGGTGCGACAGGTCGGCGGCCAACTCCCGTTCGGCGGCGAGCAGGTGGACGACCCGGTCGGCCATCGCGTTGAACGCGTGGGCGGCTTCGCGCAGTTCCTCCGGGCTCCCGGCGTTCTGCCGGTCGTCGACGGGCACCCGGACGGCGAGGTTCCCGCCGCCGAGCGAGCGGGCCGCGGCGGCCAGCCGGCGGGCGGAGCCGACGATCCGGGCACCCATCCGGTCGGCGACCAGCACCGAGATCGCCACCAGCCCGAGCGCGACCGCCGACAGCACCAGCCAGGCGGTGGAGACCCCCCGGGTGAGGTCCCCGTCGGCCACGAACACCTCGACCACGGCCGTCCGGCCGGTGTCGACCGCGACCGGCTGCAGCAGGGCGAAGCCGCCGGGTACCTCGACGGTGAACGAGCGGCCCTGGCCGCCGGCGGTGCCCACGTCGGCGGCGAGCGCGCGGGCGTCCCCGATGGTCGCCCCGCCGTCCGGACCGGCCGGGACCGCCCCGGCGAGCGGGAGCGCGGCGGACGACGCGGACGACGCGGACGGCAGCGCCGACGGCAGCGCGGCCGGTCCACCGGGAGCACCCCCCGGGGGCGTCGGGCCCCCTCCCGCCGGGGCCCCTCCCGCCACCGTCCCGGTCGTCCCCGTCCCCGCTGCCGGCAGGTGGACCGCCATCCGCCCCTGCGCCCCCGCGTCGGTACTGGCCACCGCGCGGGCGATGGCGCCCTGGTCCGTGGTGATCGCGAGCGCCGGGCCGAGCGCCGCCGCCTGCCGCTCGGCCGCGGTGAACGCCCGGTCCCGCGCGGTCTGTTGGACCATCAGCCCGAGCGGGATGAGGAAGGCCAGCGCGACCATGGTGGTCCCGGCCACGGCGGCCTTGATCAGGGCCCAGCGCAGCGAGTGCCCGAACCGCCTCATGTCAGGCGCCCCGCCGGGGCGGGCCCGGGCTCCGTCGGGTGCCCGGTCGCCTCCAGCCGGACCCCGACGCCGCGCACGGTGTGCAGGTAACGGGGGTTGGAGGCGGTCTCACCGAGCTTGCGGCGCAGCCAGGAGAGGTGGACGTCGATGGTCTGGTCGCCGCCGTAGGTCTGGCGCCACACCTCGGCCAGGATCTCCTTGCGCGGCACGACCACACCGGGGCGGGCGGCGAGGAAGGCCAGCAGGTCGAACTCGCGACGGGTCAGATCGAGTGCCCGGCCGTCCAGCGTGGCCTCGCGGCGCTGGAGATCGATGGCGAGCCCGCCGACCCGGAGCACGTGGGTGACCGGGGCCGTCCCGCCGCCGAGCCGGCGCAGCACGGCGGCCATCCGGGCGCTGAGGTGCTCCCCGGAGAAAGGTTTCACCAAGTAGTCGTCGGCGCCGTCGTTGAGCAGCCGGACGATCTCGGCCTCGTCGTCCCGGGCGGTGGAGATGATGACCGGCACATTCGTCAGGCCGCGGATCATCTTGAGGGCCTCGCTGCCGTCCAGATCGGGCAGGCCGAGGTCGAGGATCACCAGGTCGCAGCCGACCTGGGCGACCTCGCGCAGCGCCTCAAGTGCCGTACCCACACTACGGACCGCGTGACCGGTGTCGGCCAGGTGCCGGATGAGGGCGGAGCGTACGAAGGGGTCGTCCTCGACCACGAGCACTGTTGCCATGGGGCTGCACGGTACGCCATCGGCGTGCGGTGGTCTGTACCTCGGGGTGGGTCCGGGACCGGCTGCCGCGCAGGTCCGGACCGATTCGCTCCCTCCCCTGGTGTTTTGTGCAACTTGCCTGCTGAATAGCAGGGCTGCCCACCTGCGGCGGCCCCGAATACGGCAGGATGTGCGCACGATGCGGAACGGACTGGTACAGCTCGGCGCCTGGGCGGCGGCCACCGGGGCAGCGGTGGCGCTGTCCTGGTTCGGCGTGCACGCGGTGCTGACCGGCGCCGCGTTCGAGCAGCCGAACGCCCTGCCGCTGCCGTCCCCGGCGTCCACCGGCGCACGGTCCTCGACGACACCCGCGCCGACACCGACACCGACCCCGACGCCCCGGCCGGAGACCTCCGGCCCGACGCCCGCACCGGCCTCGTCGACCACCCAGCGCGGCGCGGTGCCGCCGGGCGCCCCGCCCGCCTCGCGCCGTCCCACACCCACCACCCCTGCCGCCACCACCACGTCCTCCGTGCGCAGTTACCTGGTCCCCGGCGGCAAGGTCGCGCTGGACATCCGGCCGGACAACGCCTCGCTGGTCTCCGCCACCCCGGATCCGGGCTGGCAGATGCAGGTCTGGAACGGCCCCCAGTGGATGCGGGTGGACTTCACCAAGGGCGACCAGGCCAACTCGGTGTTCGTCGCCTGGAACGGCCACCCGCCGACGGTGGAGACGGCCGTCCGCTGACCGGCGGGCCGAGGACGCGGCGGCCGGCGGGACAACGGTCGGCCGGAGCGCCCGGTCACCACCGGTCGAACGGCACGTACCCCGGCAGGTAGGGGCCGCGGTAGCGGGACCGGTCGACCAGGGTGTGCCGGGTGCCGCCGGGCACCCCGATCGCGGCGAGCACCACCACCCCGTACCGGTCGTGCACCTCGTAGGGCTCGGCGAGCGAGCTGGCGCCCCGGTCCACGGCGTAGTCGTACGCGTAGTGGACGTCCGGCACGCCGACGGCGAGGTCCACCACCCCGTCGCCCTGCCGGGCCAGGTGGCCGGCCAGCTCCCGGCCGCGCGGCCCGATCACCTGCACCAGCGAGGTCAGCACGAACCGCGTTCCGGGCGCGCGCAGGACGTAGGAGACGGTCTCCGGCTCGCCGGTGTCGGGCCCGGCGTAGGCGGTACAGCGCAGGCCGAGCGCGGTGGCGTAGCGGCGTGCCGCGCGTTCGGCGTCGCCGACCGCGAAGACCACCGCGTCGGCGTGCCCCATCGGGACGAGGTCGGGCTCCTCCAGGCCCGCGGTGAGCAGCACGGGTTCGGCGGCGGTGTCGGTCATGACGGCCCTCCCGGTGGGCGTACGGGACCACGGTCGGCCCCGTGGGCCGGTGTGGGGACCGGCTCACGGGGTTGTGGCTGGAGGGTGGCGCCGGGCCGACCGGCGCGCAACTGTTCCGTTTCCTCCTGGTCAAGGTGTGCGCCGGGGCGGGAGAATCGGCCGCACCGCTGTACAGAATGCCCACCGGAGGACGGAGCCCCGCGATGCCCCCCGCCCAGTCCCCGAGTTCCCCGAACTCCACCGAATCGCCCAACTCCGCTGCCGGACCGGCCCCTTCGGCGCCGACGGCCGGTAGCGCCAACGACGCGATCGACGTGCTGGACGGCCGGCTGATCCGGCTGCTCGCGGAGGAGCCGCGGATCGGGGTGCTGGAGTGCTCGCGCCGCCTCCAGGTGGCCCGGGGCACCGTGCAGGCGAGGCTGGACCGGCTCCAGGCCAAGGGCGTGATCGGCGGGTTCGGACCCGAGGTGGACCCGGCGGCGCTGGGCTACCCGGTGACGGCCTTCGCCACGCTGGAGATCTCCCAGGGACAGGGCTCCGACGTACGGGCCCACCTGGCCGCGGTGCCGGAGGTCCTGGAGCTGCACACGATCACCGGGCGCGGGGACATGATGGTGCGGATCGTGGCCCGGTCCAACGCCGATCTGCAGCGCGTGATCGACCGGGTGGTGGGGTTCGACGGGATCGTCCGGTCCTCGACGGCGATCGCGCTGGAGAACCCGGTGCCGTACCGGATCCTTCCGCTGGTGGACCAGGCCGCCGCCGAGTAGGGCGGCCCCGACGGGGTCGGCCCGGCGAAAGTGCCCGGCGAAAGTGGCCCGGTGCGCGTGGCCCGTCGGTCGGCCCGGTCGGCGGCCCACGGGCGGGCATATGCCAGCGGTCCGTGCGGATCGTGCGCGAAAAGATCACTCATATGACGATCCATTCATCGATCCGCTCCCCCCTGCCCCCGGCCCCACCCACTCTGATCACCTCCGCCCAACGCGCCCTGCGCCTGCTGGAGGCGGTCGCCCGCTACCCCGGCGGAGCCACCGCCAAGCAGCTCGCCCGCGACACCGGCCTCGCCCTCGGCACCGCCTACCACCTGCTGCGCACCCTGGTGCACGACCGCTACCTGGAGCGCCGCGACGGCCTCTACCTGACCGGCCCGGCGGTCGCCGGACTCAGCCGGGAGGAGAGCCCGGCGGCCGGGCACAACCGGCTCAACCGGCTGCTCACCCTGCTCTCCGACGAGCTCTCCGCGGCGGTCTACTTCAGCTGGTACCGCAAGGGAGAGGTCGAACTGGTCGACGCGGTGGCCGCGCCCGGCGCGCCACTGATCGACCGGCGCCACTTCCGGGCCGCCGCCCACGCCCACTCGGCCGGCAAGACCCTGCTCGCCCTGATGTCCGCCGAGGAGCGCCGGGCCCATCTGGCCCGCTACCCGATGCTGGCGCTCACTCCGTACACCCTGCGGGAGCCCGCGCACCTGCCGATGCTGCCCCGCCAGGGCCCACAGCGGGCCGCGCCGATCACGCAGTACCAGGAGTACGCGATCGGCACCGCCGGGGCCGCCGTGCCGATCGTCGCGGGCAACGGCATCGCCGCGGTCTCGGTGTCGCTGCCGATGGCACAGGCCCACCGTTTAGCCGCCGTCGCCGCGCAGCTGCGCACCCGCTTGAGCGACGACTTCGCCTCGGTGGCCTTCGGTCTCTGACCACCCTCCCCGGGCCGGGGCACGCGGCCCGGACCAGGCCGGGCGGACAGGGCTCGCCCGGCCGCCACGCCCGCGGCCCGAACCCCCAGTACGTGAGGCCGGCCCCCGCACCCGCGGCCCGACCGTCACACCCGGCACCGGTACCCGGTACCCGCAGGACCCCCGCGCCGCGCGACCTCAGCAGGCGGGAACGGTCCCGCCGTTCCTCAGCGCGTCCAGCGCGGAGATCGACTCGCTCAGCGTGCCCACCGGCACCAGTCGCAGGCCCGCGGGCAGGTTGACCTTGGCGTCCGAGCACTCGTCCTTGGGCAGCAGGAACACCGTCGCGCCGTCCCGGGCCGCCGCCTGGGTCTTCAGCGGCACGCCGCCGACCGGGCCGACGACGCCCTGGTCGTCGATGGTGCCGGTCCCCGCGACGGTCAGCCCGCCGGTGAGGTCGCCGCCCTTGCCGTCGCCGGCGAGCTTGTCGACGATGCCCAGCGCCAGCATCTGGCCCGCGCTCGGACCGCCGATGTCGCCGAGGTCGACCTTCACCTTCACCTGGGCCGGCGAGAGGTGCAGGTAGGAGAGCGCGGCCATGGTGGCACTGTCCTGCGACTCGGTCATCTGCTGGGCCGTGACCTCCTCCGCCTTGGCCGGATCACCCTGCGGGTAGACCGTCTCGGTCGGCCGGACCGCCTCGTCCTGGTCGAACCAGGCCTGCAGCGACCGCCAGAAGCTGGTCCGCTCCCCCGGGTTGGTCGCCGAGATGGTCACCATCCGCAGCTGGCCGTCGGTGGTCCGCACCGGAGCGCCGGTGATGGTCAGCACCGGCTTGTCCTGGTAGCTGCCCAGGGTGTCCGCGGTGACCCCCGGCCAGGTGAGCGTGTACGGCAGCGGGACGAAGGCCGCCACGCCGAACAGCGCGGCGACCAGCACCCCGCACAGCGCCAGCGCGCGGGTGCGGGGAGCGGTCAGGGCCTTGGGCAGCTTGGTGTCGGACACAGAGGCATCCAAACACACCCGGCGCTATCGCAGGGCGTCGGCGACCTCCGTCGCGGCCTCCAGCACCCGGGGGCCGACCCGCTCGGGGACGAGCCCGTTCAGCATCACCACGCCGACGCTGCCCTCGATCCCGCTCAGCCCGATCAGCGCGGCGGCCGCGCCGCTCGCGCCCGACTGCTCCTCCGCACGGGTGATGACGAACCCCTGCTCCGGACGGCGCTGGCTGGGGAAGCCGCGGGCCTCCAGGATGGCCCGCCCGGCGGCGCTCTCCCCCAGCGGGTGGCGCAGCCCGGTCCGGTACGCGACGTGGAAGTCCGTCCAGCTGGGCTCGACCACCGCGACGGCCAGCGCCTCGTTGCCGTCGACCAGCGTGAGATGGGCGGTGGCGCCGAGGTCCTCGGCCAGGCTGCGCAGGGCCGGCAGGGCCGCCTCGCGCAGCAGCGGGTGCACCCGGTGGGCCAGCCGCAGCACGCCCAGGCCCACCCGGGCCCGGCCGCCGATGTCCCGGCGGACCAGCCCGTGCTGTTCCAGGGTGGCCAGCAGCCGGTAGACGACGGTCCGGTTGACGGCGAGCCGGGCGGCGAGCTCGGTGACGGTGAGGCCGCGTTCGGAGTCGGCCAGGAGTTTGAGGACCCGGACACCGCGGTCCAGGGTCTGGGAGGTCTCTGCAGTCACGACGCGCATTTCCTTTCCGCGGCGGGTCGCCGGAGCGGCGGCGCCGGTCCGGGACTCAGGTGTCGCGCGCAGGTGGGTGGCCGCGCTCGGGCCGCGGTGTGTCGTCCTTGACGTCCTGGCGGTCCTGCGGCGCCCGTCCCCCGGGGGTTACCCGGTGGGAGAGCGTGTGGGAAAGGTAGTGAAGGAATTGTCGCGGCGGAAGTGGTTGTCCAAAATTCGGGCATGATCGACTTCGTTGCGCATGACAAACCGGGGCATATGCCCACAACCCGCAGGCAAGTCCTGCGCACAAGTTCGACCACAGTCCGAAGTTCGGACAGCCCGCCCGGCGGGGGCGCCGCACCACGGCCCGGCCGCGCGGGCCCGCGGCACACCCGAGGCGGCGGGTCGGAGCAGGGTGCGCGGCACATCCGAGGCGGCGGGTCAGAGCAGGTTGCGCAGCACCGTCCAGGCCACCGCGGTGCCGAGTACCGCCGCCGTGCCGCGCCGGCCGAGCGGCGGCCGCCAGCTCCGGCCGGCCAGGCCGTGCCGCAGCCAGGCGAGGTAGAGCAGCGCGACCAGCGGCAGCGAGAGCAGCAGCGCCGCGTTGTCGTGCCAGGCCGCCGCGAGGTCGCCGTGCAGCAGGTCGTACGTCATCCGGGTGCCGCCGCAGCCGGGGCAGTCCAGTCCGGTGACCTTGTGCCAGGGGCAGAACGGCAGCAGCTGCCCGGGCAGGTGCGGGTCGCGGTTCCACAGGTAGGCACAGCCCGCCAGGCCGCCGACGAGCAGGGCCAGCGGCGGCCCCGCGGTGCGCAGCCGGCCCCCGGGCACGGCGAAGCCGCCCCGGCCGGAGCCGGGGCGGCGCGCCGCGGATGGCCTGTCCAAGGTCAGCTGCGCAGCAGACGGCCCTGGGCGTCCGTGCGGTCGTTGCTGGTGAGGAAGAGGATGCCGTCGATCAGCGACCAGACGCCGAGACCGCCGCAGGTCAGCAGCTGGGCGATGCCCAGGCCGATGTGGCCGGTGTAGAAGCGGCCGACGCCCAGGCTGCCGAGCAGGATCGTCAGGATGCCGGCGACAATCTTCGACTTGTCGGAGAGCTCGGGCTGGGCGTGGGGCGGGTACGACACGTTCGGTGTGCTCCTTGTGAAGACATGTTCGAGGGCGCGACGGATCGTCGCCTTCCTCGACCGGTGAGGTCGCCGGCCCTGCTCAACGGGGGCTGCGGCAGCCGCCCGGACGGGACGGCACGCAGCGACAGACCCGTAGGCGGCGCGGCACGCGGAAGACTAGCCGATCATCACACCGGCTGTCTCTACACTTTCTCCTCGTATGCCTTACCGTCACATGACCTTAACGGGGATGTCGGACCGGTCGCCGACGCGCCGTCACTTCGCCCATTCCCGGATCCGGTCGATCCGGGCCTTCAACTGATTGACCGTCGCCTGCGCGGTGAGCGGGCCGCCGCACTGGCGCCGCAGCTCGTTGTGCACGGTGCCGTGCGGCTGACTCGTCCGGTGGTGCCAGGCCGCCACCAGCGCGTTCAGCTCCTTGCGCAGCTCGCGCAGTTCCTGATGGGTCACCACCGGCCGCTGCTCGGCCGGCAGCTCCAGCAGATCGGCCTCCTCGGCCGGCTTGGCCTTGCTGCGCTGGATCTGCCGGTGCTGGCGCTTCTGCAGCAGCATCTGCACCTGGTCCGGCTCCAGGAGGCCCGGGATGCCGAGGTACTCCTCCTCCTCCTCGCTGCCCGGGTGCGCCTGCATGCCGAATTCCATGGCGTTGTAGAGCACCCGGTCGAAGACCGCGTCGGAGCCGATCGCCTCGTAGGAGAACTCGTCGCCGCCCGCGCCGTCCGGACCGTCGTTGGCCCGCTCGGCCTCGGCGAGCAGCCGGTCCTCCTCGTCGAAGAGGCCCTCGCCCTCCTTCTTCGGCCGGTCCAGCACGTGGTCGCGCTGGAGCTCCATCTCGTTGGCGAAGCCCAGCAGCGTCGGGATGGTCGGCAGGAAGACGGACGCGGTCTCGCCGCGCTTGCGGGCGCGCACGAAACGGCCGACGGCCTGCGCGAAGAACAGCGGGGTGGAGATCGAGGTGGCGTACACCCCGACGGCCAGGCGCGGCACGTCGACGCCCTCGGACACCATCCGGACGGCGACCATCCAGCGCGAGTCGCCCGCCGAGAAGTCGGAGATCCGCTGGGACGCCTCCGCCTCGTCGGAGAGCACCACGGTGGCCTTCTCCCCGCTGATCTCCCGCAGGATCTTGGCGTAGGCGCGCGCGGTGTTCTGGTCGGTGGCGATCACCAGCCCGCCGGCGTCCGGGATCGCCTTGCGGACCTCGCTCAGCCGGCGGTCGGCGGCCTGCAGCACGCTGGGGATCCACTCACCCTGCGGGGCCAGCGCGGTGCGCCAGGCCTGGGCGATCAGGTCCTTGGTCATCGGCTCACCGAGCCGTGCCTCCAGCTCGTCGCCGGACTTGGTGCGCCAGCGCATGTTGCCGCTGTAGCTCAGGAAGATCACCGGGCGCACGACGTGGTCGGCCAGCGCGTGCCCGTAGCCGTAGGTGTAGTCGGCGACCGACTTGCGAATGCCGTCGCCGCCCGCCTCGTACTGGACGAACGGGATCGGGTTGGTGTCCGAACGGAACGGCGTACCGGTCAGCGCCAGCCGGCGGGCGGCCGGCTCGAAGGCCTCGAAGCAGGCCTCGCCCCAGGACTTCGAGTCACCGGCGTGGTGGATCTCGTCCATGACGACCAGCGTCTTGCGGGCCTCGGTGCGGTTGCGGTGCAGCATCGGGTTGACCCCGACGCCCGCGTAGGTGACCACGATGCCGTGGTACTCGCGGGAGAGCGGCCCGGAGGAGTAGGCGGGATCGAGCTTGATGCCTATCCGGGCGGCGGCCTCGGCCCACTGCTTCTTGAGGTGCTCGGTCGGCGCGACGACGGTGATCTGCTGCACCAGGTGGTTGTGCAGCAGATAGGAGGCCAGGGTCAGGGCGAAGGTGGTCTTGCCTGCGCCCGGGGTCGCGACCGCGAGGAAGTCGCGCGGCTGGCTCTCGATGTACCGGTCCAGCGCACCCTGCTGCCAGGCCCGGAGCTTGCCGGCCGTCCCCCAGGGGGCCCGGCCGGGGAAGGCCGGCGACAGGTGGTGCGAAGCGGCCGGCGCGCCTTGGCCGGCGGCCCGGGCGGGCGCGTGCGGCTCGTGCGTGTCGGAGAAGAGGGGCATCGAGGAGGCGGCGGCAGTACTCACGGTCTCCGAGGGGGATCATCGCAGGTCAGAGGCTGTTTTGCGGCCCCTGCCCACGGTCGGGCGGCAATCGGACAACCGGTCCAGCGTACCGGTTGGGCGCCGTTCGGGCGGCCAGGCTCGACCCCCATGGCACCCGGACGGCCGGAAACCGATGTGACCCGGATCACGGAATTCCGTGCGGGGAACCGCGTAAGCGCGACCACTCCACCGGCTCTCACCAGTGAGGCCGGCCCCCACCCTCCACAGCCGCCACACCGGCCTCATGCCACTGAGAAGGCCCCCACACCCCAGAGAAGGGACGCGCGCCGTGCACGCCGCCGTCGAAGAGACCGTCCAGGCCCGTTTGATCCTCTCCGCCCACCGCTCGGCCCGCCTGCGGGTCACCCTCGCCTACCGCCCGGAGGACCCGCTCGCCGTCCGGATGGGCTTCCCCGCCGAGTTCTCGCTGGACGAACCGGCCGACGGCCCGGACACCGGCCGGGAGCAGGGCCCGGACATCGAGTGGGTCTTCGCCCGTCAGCTGCTGACGGCCGGCCTGGAACTGGCCGCCGGCCTCGGCGACGTCCACATCCGGCCCGCCCCGGGCCGGCGCACCATGGTCGAGCTGCGCGCGCCCGAGGGCACCGCGCTGGTCCGCTTCGACACCACCGACCTGCGGCGCTTCCTGTGGCGCAGCCGGCTGGTCGTCCCCGAGGGCGAGGAGTACCTGTACCTGGACGCCGACCGCGCGCTCGCCGAGCTGCTGGGCTGACGCGGGGCGGGGCGCCCGGCAGGGCCCGCGCCCGAATCGTCCGCCGGCGACCGCCCGGGGCCGAGCCCGGGCGAGCGCCTCAGGAGGACAGCCGGCGCATCAGCCGGACCCCCTGCGCCGCCGTCAGGTGCGGCAGGTACGCCTTGCCGATCGCCCGGGTGATGCTGGGCAGGGCCGCCGGGTCCGGGTAGGCCATGTACATCGGCCGGTACTCCGGCTGGAACTTCGCCTTGAAGGCCAGCAGCGAGCGGAACCCGTACACCGGCTCCAGCACCCGGCCCATCCAGTCCAGCGTGCGCTGCAGGCCGGTGGGCGGCGCGTCCTGCCCGGAGCGGGCCAGCGGCGCGCCGGAGAGCGAGAGGAAGCGCGCGCCCTCCTCCTTGAAGCCGAGCGCGGCCGAGGCGATCAGGAACTCCGTCACCCCGCGGAAGCCGTCCGAGCGCCGGCGCATGAAGTCCAGCGTCCAGCCGACCGGCACGCCGTCCTCGTAGACCGGCATCCAGCTGGTCAGCCCGTGCACGACGCGGTCACCGTCCACGGCGATCAGCAGCCGGACCGCCGGGTCGTCCAGCTCCTCCAGCCCGCCGAGGGTGAAGCCCATCTCGGGCAGGCCCTTCTCGGAGACCCACTCCTCCGAGATCGAGCGGATCTGGTCGCGCAGCGCGAGCGGCGCGTCGTGGTACGCCCACCACTCGGCGGTGATGCCCTGCTTGCCGGCCTTGTTGAGGGCCGTCCGGATGTCCTGCCACTTGCGGCCGGTGAAGGCGAGCCCGGGCAGCGCGACCACGGTGTCCTCCGCCACCTGCAGCGAGCGCCAGCCGAGCTGGCCGGCGGCGGCGCGGGTCTCCGGGGTGACGCTGTAGAAGCACGGTGTCCAGCCGCGGGTGTCGCAGTACCGGGCGAAGCCCGCCACCGCCCGGCGGCGGGCCTCCGGCTCGCCGAACGGGTCGCCGGTGGTCAGCGCCACGGTGGAGAGCACCCGGTAGGCGACCGCGGCCCGCCCCTCCTCGTCGAACCAGTAGTGGTTGCCGTCCCAGGTGGTGATGAAGGAGAGCGTGCCGCCTCCGTGCGCGGTGAGCAGGGCCCGCGCGCGGGCGGCGTCCTCGGCGTCCGCGTGCACCACCGGCCGGCGGAAGGCCACCAGCAGCGCGGTCAGCGCGACGGCCCAGAACGCCAGGCCGCAGTACGTCTCCAGGAAGCGGGCCACCGCGCCGACGGCGATCGGGTAGTCGGGCAGCAGGTCGTTGTAGGCGGGCGGCAGGAACTGTGCCGGCAGTCCGGCGATCAGACCGCGCACTCCCGCCGTCGGCTCGAACTGACCGGCCACCAGCCGGCCGAACCCCACGTAGGCGGCCGAGGCGGCCAGCGCCGCCCCGCCGAGCACGAGGGTGAGCCGGCCGAGCGCCGCGCCCGGCAGCCGCAGGCCGAACCGCTGCCGGGTGACCAGCAGCAGGCCGGTGGTGAGCAGCGGCAGCAGCAGCGCCTCGACGAAGTACTGCACCACGTCGCCGGTGCCGGTGCCGGTCTCGGTGAACAGCCAGAGCAGCAGCGCGGCCCAGAGCAGCTCGGTCGCGACGGTGATCCGCCAGGCCAGCCGCAGCCCCCGCCGCAGGCCCTCGGCGAGGACGAGCAGCAGGGCGGGGAAGAGCGCGGCCATCAGCCGGGCCGGGGTGTCGAAGATCCGCTGGACGGCGTGCGCGCGGGCGCAGTCGTGGGCGGAGAGGGCACAGAAGTCGGCGACCTCGTCCGGGGTGAGCCGGTGCGAGAAGTAGAGCTCGGAGAAGGTGTTGAACGGTCCGGCCGCGTTGTCGTACAGCGAGGCGATCAGCGGCCCGAGGGCGGCGGCCACCAGGCAGAGCGCGACCAGCACCCGGGTCTCGGTGTGCGAGGAGCGGTGCGGGCGGAGCTGCCACCGGCCCCGGGCGAGCAGCGCGCCGACGCCGAGCCCGAGCAGGGCGCCGGCGAACCGCTGGACGCTCTGCAGATGGCCGACGTACAGCGTCATCACCAGCGGGACGAGCACCACCAGCAGGTGCAGCCGGCGCCGCCAGAGCACGCTCAGCCGGTAGCCGAGCACGCCGGCCAGCGCGAACAGGCCGACGACCGGGCCGGCGGCGGTCTGGTCGGCGACGGCGGCGGTCCACTGCTCGCCGGCCCGCGAGCCGAAGGCGACCAGTCCGGTGCCGAGCAGGGTGCCCAGGACCTGCCCGCCGACCAGCACCAGGAGGGTGCGCCGCCGACCGAGCCGGCGCTCGGCGGCCGGGCCGACCAGGAGCAGCAGCAGGGTGGTGAAGACGTACGAGGCGACGCCGGAGCACCAGAGCAGCGAGGTGAACGGCGTCCACCAGCGCCCTTCGCCGAGGGTCGGCAGGCCGACCCCGACCTGGGCCAGCAGGGCCCGGGACGGGCCGTTGAGCAGGCTGCCGGTGGCGCCGCCGATCGCCCAGAGCAGGCCCAGCAGCACGAGGGTCATCGGCGCGGCGCGCAGCCGGGCGGTGAACCCGGTGACGGTCTGCCCCGCCCACCGCGGGCCGGGACCGGGAGCGGGAGCGGGCGTCCCGGTGACGGGGGCGCGGTCCTGTTCGCGGTCGCGCTGGCCGACCAGGACGGGCGGCGAGCCGAGTCGGATCACGGGATCAGTCCGGTCTGCTTGGCCAACCAGGGCAGATTCTGTTCGAGCGCGTCCCGGAACACCCACCAGCTGTGCCCGCCGGGGATGGGCTGGAACTCGACCTTCATCCCGGCCTGCCGGGCGGCCGCGTACATGGCCTCCTGCTGGGGGCGGAAGGCGGCGTCCCCGGCCCCGACGGCGAAGACGCCGGCGGTGTCGGGGTAGCTCCGGGTCGCCATCAGGTGCGCCGGGTTGACGGCGGCGAAGGCGGCCTCGTCCCCGCCGAAGGCCTTGCCGACGGTCTCGGAGTGGCCGCCCAGGTCGGGCTCGGCCTGGCCGGAGATGTCGAGGAAGGCGCCGTAGACCTGGGGCGCGTTGACGGCGAGCTGCAGGGAGCAGGTGCCGCCGAGCGACATGCCGCCGATGGCGAGCGAGGTCCGGCCGGTGGCGGTCTGCAGGTGGGTGTGGATCCAGTCCGGGACGTCCTCGGCCAGGTAGGTCTGGGCCTTGGCGATCCGCGAGTCCATGCACAGGGTGTTGCCCATGCTGGTGGCGATCTGGTCGGCCATCACGACGATCGGGGCCAGGCCCTGGTGATCGGCGGCGAAGGCGTCCATCCGCTGCTGGAGGCCGCCCGAGGTGACCCAGTCGGAGGGGCTGCCGGGCTGGCCGGCCAGCAGCACCAGCACCGGCAGCAGCGGCCGGGGGCTGGCCTGGTAGGCCGGCGGCAGGTAGATGTAGGCGTCGCGGGCGTCGAAGCCGGACTTGGTGCCGGGGATCGGCGCGCTCGACACGGTGCCCTTCGCGGGGAGCCCGGCCGGCGCCTGCCAGACGTCGGCGAGCGCCTTGCCGGGCGGCGGGGAGACCGTCTGCGGGGCCTTGCCGGTGGTCAGCGCCTGGGTCTTGGGCGCGAGCATCATCCGGGCGGTCGGGTACTGGTCGAAGCCCCGGTTGACCTGCGAGGCCGCCATCAGCAGCACCAGGGCCGCACCGCCCGCCGCGTACAGCCGGCGACGGCCGGACAGCAGGGGCGCGCGGAAGCCGGCCAGGGATATCGCCAGCAGCGCGAGGCCGATCCAGCGGAGCACGTAGTCGGGCAGGCCCTCGGGGAAGGGGTGCCACCAGCCGTCGACGACGACCTTCACCAGGGCGGTGAGCGTCAGGGCGAGCAGCACCGCGCCGAGCGGGCGCAGGCCGCGCCAGCGCCGGTCCCGGGTGAGGGCGAGCAGGGCCAGCGCGGCCCAGCCGGCCGCGAGCACGGCGTACGGGATCGGGCCCTGGGTGAGCGGCCAGTCGATCGGGTTCCAGCGGATGGCGAGCGAGACGGAGGTCATACTGCTTTCCCCGGCCGGGTGGTGTCGGCCAGGAATCCGTAGGCGACCACGTTTCCCTGGTAGCCGTGTTCCTCGCTGTACCCGCCGCCGCACGTGATCACCCGGAGCTGGGCGTCGGCGGCCTGGCGGTACACCCGGTCGTCCGGGAAGTCCTTTCGGTCGTGCACTTCGATGGCGTAGAGCTGGTAGACGGCGGTCGCGCCGTCCTCGCGGGCGATCTCGATCCGGTCGCCGCGGTGCAGCGCTCCCAGATGGTAGAAGACGGCGGGCCCGCTCTTGTTGTCGACGTGTCCCGCGATGATCGCGGTACCGCGCTGACCGGGTGTGGCGCCGCCCCGGTACCAGCCCGCCAGGTTGCGGTCGGCGGCCGGTGGCGCCTGGAGGCGGCCGTCGCCGTCCAGGCCGAGGCCGGTGACGGGGGCGTCGAGCTTGACGGCGGGGATCCTGATCCGGGTCGGGGCGGAGGGGCCGAGCGGTGGGACGACGGAGACCGGGGCGAACCCCGAGAGGGACTGACCCGTTCCCGGCGCCGGGGGCAGGGCGGCGTGGCCTCCGTCGTTCAGCAGCCAGGCGCCGAGGACGACCGCGGCGCCGACCGCCAGGGTGCCCGGCCACGGGCTCCTGCTCTGTTGGGCGCCCACCCGGCGCTCCCCTCTGCTGACAGCTTGCTCGTTCCTGGGAGTTCCCTGGGAACAATTCAACCGGATTGGACCCTAAGGCACGTCAATACGATGGTCCTATCGACACCCCCCGATCGGCAGGGTCAGCGGCCCGACGCGTGCTCCGAGTAGGTGGGCGACCACTCGGAGAGACCAGAAGTCACGGCAACGCCGCTCCCGAGTCGTCCTGTATGAGCATCGACAACCTCGGACACCTGTCCGGTTGCACCAATCGAGCGATCAGTTGCGACCGTTCGTGGTGGATCAACGACCGATCGCGTCCGCATGCCATGCTGACCCCGTTCACAGGCCTATCACCGCACTTGTCCGACCGGACAGTTCGCGTCTGCCGCACGCCCCATGAACGGAGTTGACCATGGACGCTCTCTCCCGCCGCACCCTACTGGCCGCCGGTGCCGCCACCGCCGCCACACTCGCGGCCGGCTGCGGCGCCAACGGCGGGACCGGCGGGAGCGGCGGAGAGCAGACGGCGGCCCCGGTTCCGGTGCCGGCCGGCCCGGCGGCGGACCACGCCGCCCCCGGCTCCGCGCCCCCCAAGCCCCCCGCCACCCTGATCGGCGACGGCTCCACCTCGGACACCGGCCCCCAGCCGAACCAGCCCGCCGCCGAGCCGTTGAAGCTCGGCGAGCGCCCGCCGCAGTTCGTGGTCTTCTCCTGGGACGGCGCCGGCGAGCTGGACAACGGCCTGTTCGCCCGGTTCCGCCGGCTGGCGCAGGAGCACAACGCGTCGATGACCTTCTTCCTGAGCGGCCTCTACCTGCTGCCCGAGGCCAAGAAGGACCTCTACCGTCCGCCGCAGCACAAGGTCGGCGCCTCCGACATCGGCTACCTCTCGGACCAGCACATCCACGACACCCTGGAGAACCTGCACGCGGCCTGGCTGGAGGGGCACGAGATCGGCACCCACTTCAACGGGCACTTCTGCGGCACCACCGGTGTCGGCAAGTGGTCGCCGGAGGAGTGGGACAGCGAGATCCAGCAGGCGATGGACTTCGTCACCAACTGGAAGACCACCACCGGCTTCACCGACCTGCCGGCACTGCCCTTCGACTACCGCAGGGAACTGATCGGCAGCCGCACCCCCTGTCTGGAGGGCCAGCGCAACCTGCTGCCGACGGCCGTCAAGCGCGGCTGGCGCTACGACAGCAGCGGCAACGGGACGCAGGTCTGGCCGCAGAAGATCCAGGGCGGGGCGCTCTGGGACCTCCCGCTGCAGTCCATCCCGTTCCCCGGGCACACCTTCCAGGTGCTGTCGATGGACTACAACATCATGTTCAACCAGTCCGGCAGCAACACCAAGGCCGACCCCTCCCTGCACGCGGCCTACCAGACCCAGGCCAGGGACTCCTACCTGATGGGCTTCGAGCGCGCGTACACCACCAACCGGGCGCCGTTCGTCATCGGCAACCACTTCGAGCAGTGGAACGGCGGCATCTACATGAACGCCGTCGAGGACGTGCTCAAGGCCGTCGCCGGCAAGCCCGAGGTGCGACTGGTCTCCTTCCGCCAGCTGGTCGACTGGCTGGACGCGCAGGACCCGGCGGTGCTGCGCAAGCTGCAGGGCCTCGCCGTCGGCCAGGCGCCGGCCGCGGGCTGGGAGACCTTCCTCGGCTCCCCCGCCCCGGCCCCCGTCCCGGCCGGCTGAGCTCCGCGCGCGAGGGCGGCCCTACCCCTTCCGGACCCGGCCGCCGAGCACGGCGCCCACCAGCGCCACGCCCGCCATGGTCAGGAAGATCACCGTGAACGCGCCGGCCGAGCCGGCGCCCTCGGCGCCCTCGTGGGCGGCGGCCACCGAGCCGCCGCCCAGCGCCGAGAAGAGCACCCCGGACAGGCCCACCAGCAGCACGTTGCCGAGCGCGTCGCTCATCTGCAGCGAGGCCGAGTTGGCCCCGGCGTCCTCCGGTGCGGAGAGCCTCATCATCAGCACGCTGACACTCGCCACCGTCAGGCCCATGCCGATCCCGCCGACGCCCCAGGCCAGCGCCGCCACCCAGGCCGGCACCGCCGGGACGAGCACCAGCGCCGCCCCCGCGATCGCCACCGCCGTCAGCAGGAAGCCCCAGCGGATCATCGCCTCCCGGTACCGCTCCGCACCGGGCCGGCCCTGCAGCCAGGAGCCCAGCGCCCAGGAGAGGCCGCCGCTGGTCAGGGTCAGGCCGGCCAGCGTCGGCGACAGGCCGCGCTGGGTGACCATCATCAGCGGGATGAAGGCCTCCGCCGCGAAGAACGCCCCCGCGGCCACCCCGCGCAGCAGGATCACGGTCGGCAGCCCGCGCGCGGCGCGCAGCGTCCCGGCCGGCAGCAGCCCCAGGACGGCGGGCACCAGCAGCGCCGCCCCCGCCAGTGCCGGGAGCAGCCCGAGCGGGTCCAGCCGCTGGCCGGCGTACTGCAGCAGGCCGGCCCCCAGCGCCGCCATCGCGGCCAGCCGCGTGCGGCGGCGGTCGAAGTCCGCGCCGGTCGCCACCGGCTGCTCCCGCTCGGAACGGCGCAGCGCCGGCCCCATCACCGCGAGCGGCAGCAGGATCAGCACCGGGACGGCGAGGAACACCCAGCGCCAGCCCAGGTGGTCGGTGACCGCGCCGGAGACCACCGGGCCGACGATCGAGGGCAGCACCCAGGCCGAGGAGAAGGCCGCGAACACGGCCGGCCGCAACCGCTCCGGGTAGGCCCGCCCGACCACCACGTAGAGGGCGACGATCACCAGTCCGCCGCCGAGGCCCTGGATCGCCCGACCGGCCACGAAGACCCACATCCCGGGCGCCGCCCCGGCCACCACCAGGCCCGCGCCGAACACCGCGATGCCGGTGAACAGCGGTTGCAGCGGGCCCCGCCGGTCGCACCACTGGCCGGAGACGACCAGGGCGAACAGCGTGGTGGTGAAGTAGCCGGAGAAGGCGAAGGCGTACAGCTGGAGCCCGTCCAGCTGTCGGGCCGCCACCGGCATCGCGGTGTTGACGGCCGTCGCCTCGAAGGCGAGTAGCAGCACCACGGAGACGATCCCCAGGGTCAGCGCCCGGTAGCGGCCGGTGAGGACACCACCCCCGGGATCGGTCGCGTCGGGGGGTATCGGGGCGGAATCGACCGAGGTGGGGGAGGCTGTGGTCATACGGGACATCGTAAGGCCCGTCGACCCTTATGACCCCTGACCAACGGCCCCGGGCCGACTGGTCCGCAGGGCGTAGGCCACAGGTCCCGAGCGGGGTGGCGGCCCGCTCAGTGCAGCACCTTGAGGCCCACCACGCCGGAGACGATCAGCAGCAGGCAGCCGATCCGCGCCGCGGTGACCGCGTCCCCCAGGACGGCCATTCCGTACAGCGCCGTACCGATCGCGCCGATGCCGACCCAGACCGCGTAGCCGGTGCCGATCGGGATGGAGCGCATGGCGTACGCCAGACCGCCCATGCTGAGCGCCAGCGCGATGCCGAAGACGATCGTGGGAACGAGCCGGGAGAAGCCCTTGGAGGAGTCCAGGGCCACCGCCCAGACGGTCTCCAGGACGCCGGAGACGATGAGAACGAGCCATGCCATGACGAGGGACCTCCGCAGTCAGCAGCGGCCGGGTTGCCGCTGTGCTGCGCCGTCTTGTCGTCACCGGGTACGACGCGCTCGTCCGGGGTGGCCGGACTCCGACCACCTGCCTCCGACGGTAGCACGGCCCGCCACACAGAATTTACACAAGGACATTGACGTGCCGACCGGCATTCCGCCAAGATGAATTCATCAACACGGCGAACGACGACAGGAGTCGACGATGGACAGGAAGACGGTGGCCCTTTCCGCACCCCGTGCCTGTGCCGTGACTCCCCGGTGTTGTCGCGCCTGTCGCTGTTGCCGCTGCGCCTGAGCGCACCTGCGGTACAGCTCCTCCACGGCCGTGTGCCCGAGTGGTTTAGGGAACCGCCTGCAAAGCGGTTTACACGGGTTCGATTCCCGTCATGGCCTCCACCGAAATGAATGGCCGGTCCGCGCGAATGACGCGGGCCGGCCATTCGGCGTTCCCGCAATTCTCCGGGAATTCACCCCGGGGGGGGTGGGGCGCCGGGCCGGCGCCCCACCGCGCGGTCAGCCGGTGACGGCGTCCTCGGGCCGGATCGGCAGCCGTCCGACCGGCAGGCCGGTCGCGGCCCGGACGGCGGCCGCGACGGCGGCCGGGGCCACCACCGCGGGGGCCGCGCTGACCGCCTTGGCACCGAAGGTGGCGACCACGTCGCGCTCCTCCAGCAGGGCGGCGATCCGGACCTCGGGGGTGTCCAGGGCGGTCGGCAGCCGGTAGCCGGTCAGCGAGGGGTTCAGCAGCAGGCCGCCCTCGGTGCGCAGGTCCTCCAGCAGGGCCAGCCCCACGCCCTGGGCCACGCCCGCCTCGATCCGGTCCTCGATCTGGCGCGGGTTGAGCGCCCGGCCGACGTCCTGGGCCACGGTCACGTCCACCACCCGGACCGCGCCCAGCTCGATGTCCACGTCCACCACCGCGCGCATCGCGCAGAACGCGATGGAGACGAACGCGTCACCGTGCCCGGCCTCGTCCAGCGGCTCGGTCGGGTGCGGGCGGCACTGCGCGGTCGCCCAGAGCTCCTTGCCCTCCAGCGCCTCCGCGACCGGCATGCCGAGCACGCCGTCGTAGGAGGTGATCTTGCCGTCGGAGATCTGCAGCAGCTCCACCGACATCCCGAAGTTGGCGGCGATCGGCTGGAGCAGCTGGTGGCGGACCATCAACGCGGCCCGCTCGACCGCGCCGCCGGAGACCCAGGTGTGCCGGCCGCGGGCGGCGGGCCCGGCGATCGACTGGTCGCTGTCGGCCGGTGCGATGTAGACCTCGTTGATCCCCAGCACCGACTGCACGATCTGCCGCGCCAGGGTGGCGAAGCCCTGGCCGGCGTCGACGGCCGCGCAGATCACCGTGGCGTGGTCGCCGCTGACCCGCACCGTCGCGGTGGAGACCTCGTCCTCGCCCTCGGCGCCCAGCATGTGCACCATGCCGACCGCGTAGCCGATACCGCGCCGCACCGCCGCCGGGTCGCCGGCGCCGCCGGGCCCGCCGGGCAGCAGCCACTCGGCGTCCGGGTCGTCCACCGGCAGCGCGGGCAGCGGCTCCTCGGCGACGGCCTCCAGCAGCGCGGCCACCGGCGCGGGGCAGGTGACGGCCTGGCCGGTGGGCATCGGGTCACCGGTCGCCATCGCGTTGCGCCGGCGGATCTCCACCGGGTCCACGCCGACCCGGGCGGCCAGCTGGTCCAGCTGCGACTCGTAGGCGAAGCAGGCCTGCAGGGCGCCCTCGCCGCGCATCCGGCCGGCCGGCGGGTTGTTGGTGCGCACCGCCCAGGCGTCCACGAAGACGTTCGGGCAGACGTAGGGGCCGACCGAGAAGGCGGCGGCGGCGGCCAGCGCCTCGGCCGAGACGTCCGCGTAGGCGCCGCCGTCCAGCAGGATCTGCGCCTCCACCTTGACCAGCCTGCCCTCGGCGTCGGCGTGGTGGCGGTAGCGCAGCAGCGCCGGGTGGCGGGAGGTGTGGGTGTGGAACGACTCCTCACGGGTGAGGGTCATCTTCACCGGGCGGCCGGTGCGCAGCGCCAGCAGCGCCAGGGTGACCTGGAAGGAGAGGTCCTCGCGGTCCGAGGTGGCACCGGGCACGCCGGTGACCACCAGCCGGACCCGGTCCGGCTCCAGCCCGAGGCAGGCGGCGGTGCGGTCGCGGTCGCCGTGCGGGTCGGTGGACGACAGGTGCAGTTCGACGCCGCCGTCCGGGCGCGGCACGGCCAGGCCCGCCTCGGCGCCGAGCGGCGCCGGGTCCTGACGGCCGACCTGGTAGAGGCCCTCGACGATGATCTCGCCGGCCGCGTCGGGGTCACCGGTGCGCAGCGGCAGGTGCCGGAAGAGGTTGCCGTCCGGGTGCAGCGGGCCGGCCGTGAAGGCCTGCTCGGGATCGGTCACCGCCTCCAGGGGCTCGTACTCGACGGTGATCAGACCGACCGCCAGCCGGGCGGTGTCGGGGTGGTCGGCGGCGACCGCGGCGACCGGCTCGCCGTGGTGGCGCACCACACCGGCGGCCAGGACCGGCCGGTCCGCGACGATCGGCCCGGCCGGGGCGCCGTCGGGGGTGCCGTCCGGACCGGGCGGCAGGTCGGCGGAGGTCACCACCGCGTGCACGCCCGGCAGCGCGAGCGCGGCCGAGGTGTCGATGCCCTTGATGCGCGCGTGCGGGTGCGGCGAGCGCAGCACCGCGCCCCAGAGCAGGCCCTCGGCCCAGAGGTCGGCGGCGTACGGGTAGATGCCGAGCGCCTTCGGCAGGGCGTCGCTGCGCAGCGGGGAGCTGCCCAGCCCGAACGGCTCCCGTGCGCCGCCCTCGTCGCCGTCCTGCTGGGGTGCTGCGCCGATGTCGGTAGGCGACGTCATGATGCGTGGTCGTCCTCGGGGAGCCGGATGCCGTGGGCGGGGGTGGCACCGTACGGGACGCCGGCGGGGGCGGTGCCCCCGGCCGGGCCCCCGTGCGCGGGCGCGGGGACGTACGGCGTGCCGGGGGCGGGCGTGCCGTCGAAGCCGGCCCCGTCGAAGGCGGTGCCGTCGAAGCCGCCGCCGGGTGCCGGGATGCCGTGCGCGGGGGTCTGCTCGTAGACCGGGCCGTCGTACGGCGAGGCGTCGTAGCCGGACTGCGGCGGATAGCCCCCGTCCGGGTAGCCGCCGGGCAGGTAGGTGCCGTGCGCGGGGGTGCCCTGGTACGGCGGCTGCCCGGGGTAGCCCTGCGGCGGGTAGTACCCCTGCCCCTCGCCGGCCTGGGCGGGGATGCCCGGGACGGGCGGGAGCACCGCGGTGTCGTACACGCCGGTGTCGTAGCCGCCCTGGCCGTCGGGGGTGCCGTAGGGAACGCCGACGCCGAGGCCCGTCCCGGCGGTGGTCGGGGTCTCCTCGACGGGCGCCTGCGGGACGTGCTCGATCCAGGCGTCGGCGTCGGTGTAGACCGGTAGGTCGGCGGCGGTCCGGGCGGTGGGCTCGGGCGCCGCCCGGACCGCCGCCGACGCGGTGTCGCCGGCCGGAACGGCCGCCTCGGCGGCGGCCGCGTGGGCCTCCTCCGCCTCCTCGGCCTCCAGGGCGCGGGCGTCGGCGACGCTCTGCACCGCGGCCAGGACGCCCCGGTAGCCGGTGCAACGGCAGAGGTTGCCGCAGAGCGCCTGCCGGGCCTCGACCTCGGTGGGCCGGTGGTTGCGCTGGAGCAGGTCGTGGACGGCCATCGCCATGCCGGGTGTGCAGTAGCCGCACTGCACCGCGCCCGACTCGGCCAGCGCCTGCTGGACCTCGCTGGCGCCACCACCGGCCGACAGGCCCTCGACGGTGTTGATCTCGCTGTCCGCGGCCAGCGCGGCGGGCACCAGGCAGCCGGCCACCAGCTGGCCGTCCACCTGGACCGAGCAGGCGCCGCACTCGCCCTGCTCGCAGCCGTCCTTGGCGCCGGCCAGCCCGAGCCGTTCGCGCAGCACGTAGAGCAGGCTCTCGCCGATCCAGGCGTCGGTGACGGGCCGTTCGAAACCGTTGACCCGCAGCGTGTACGAGGCGCAGGGGCGCAGCTCGCGGCTGACCTGCGGCGCGTGGTCGAGCGGGCCGGCGTCGAGGGTTCCGATGGGGTCAGTGGTCACTTCAGCGCCCTTCCCAGTGCCCGGCGGGCCAGCACCGATACGGTACGCCGCAGCCGAACGGCGGCCGCGCTCGGCCCCTCGGTCACGGCCTCCCAGGCGCCCTCGGCGCCGTAGCTGTCGGGTACGCAGGCGGCGGCCACGTACTCGCCGAAGGCGGCCGTCGCGGTGGGGTCGATCTCGCGGCTGCCGTCCCAGTCGATGCAGCCGGCCACCCAGGCCTCGGCCTCCAGCGGGCGCAGCGGCACCGGGGCGACGGCCCCGACGGCGCAGCGCACGGCGCGCCGGGCGGGGTCGAGGACGAGTGCGACGGAGGCGGTGGCGCGGGCCGGGCCGCTGCGGCCGGTGGCCTTGAGGAAGACCTGCGGGGCGTGCAGCAGCGGGACGCGCACCCAGGTGAGCAGTTCGCCGGGGCGCAGCGGGTCGAGGCCGGTGAGCAGGTGGCTGACCGGGACCTCACGGGTGGCGCCGGCCCGGGCGAGGGTCGCGGTGGCCTCCAGCGCGGCCAGCACCGGGAGGGTGTCACCGGCCGGCGAGGCGGTGACGATGTTGCCGCCGAGGGTGCCGACGTTGCGCACCTGCGGGGGGCCCGCGGTCCGGGCGGCGTCGGCGAGGGCGGGGATCAGGGCCGCGAAGTCGGGGCGGTCCATCCGGGCGTGGGTGAGTCCGGCGCCGAGGACGGCGGTGCCGCCGTCCTCGTAGCGCCAGCCGCGCAGTTCGGTGATCCGGCCGAGGCCGATCAGGGCGGCGGGGCGCAGCCGCCCGGCATTGACGGCCTCCATCAAGTCGGTGGCGCCCGCCACCGGTACCGCGGCCGGGGTGGCGGCCAGCGCGTCGACGGCCTCGTCGAGGGAGGCCGGCAGCATGATCGTCCGGTTCACCTGGGTCCCACCGTGCTCCACTTGCTCATCGATCGCCTGCCGCCCGCGGCCCTCGGCCGGGGTGTCCGCGTCGGCAGCCCGGCCTGGCCCGTAGGGTACGGGCGATCGGGCCGGGTTGGGCAACTCTGGCACACAATGCTCGATGATCATTTCGGGACGGGCGAACGGAACTGCCCGATTGGGACGCATACCGGGCGGTATCTGCTCCGGCCCGAAACCGGACCGGAGCAGATGTTCATCTCTTCTTGACGTCGGATGACCACTCAGAAGTTCCCGGGCGCCACCGGGCCGGTCGTCGGACCGCGGTCAGACCACCGGCGGCAGCCCCTCGATCGGGCGTCCGGCCACCCCGGGCCGGCGCTGCCAGGGGTGCGGCCCGTCGGCCGGCCGGTACTCGACGCCGAGCGCGTCCAGCACCGCCCGGTGGGACTCCATCCGGCGCTCGAAGCCCGCGTAGTCGCGCTCGGCCGGGTCGGCGGGCAGCGCGGACCAGGCCACCTCCGAGAAGGCCGCCAACCGGGGGAAGGCCCGGTAGTCGATGTCCCGGGCGCTGTCCATGAACTCGCTCCACAGGTTGGCCTGGGTACCGATCACCCGACGGGCCGCGACCTCGTCGAGCTGCGCCGGCACCGGCTCGAAGCGGTACACGTCCTCCAGGGTGCGGACGAAGCCGACCGGGATCGGCTCGTCCGCGCCCGGGGCCTGTCGGTGGTCCAGGTAGACGTGCTGCTCGGGGCACATCACCACGTCGTGCCCGGCCCGGGCGGCGGCGATCCCGCCGCCGTAGCCGCGCCAGGAGGAGACGGCGGCCCCCGGGGCCAGCCCGCCCTCCAGGATCTCGTCCCAGCCGATCAGCCGGCGCCCGCGCTCGGCCAGCCACCGGTCGAAGTGGCGGATCACCCAGCTCTGCAGCTCGTCCTCGTTGCTCAGGCCGAGCTCCCGGATCCGCTCCTGGGCCGCGGCGCTGTCCTTCCACTGCTCCTTCGGGCACTCGTCGCCGCCCAGGTGGACGAACTCGGACGGGAAGAGCTCCAGGACCTCCTCCAGCACCCCCTCGAAGAACCGGATGGTGCCCTCGGAGGGGTTGAGCACGTTGTGGCTCACGCCCCAGTCGGTCCACACGCCCAGGGCCGCGGTGTCCACCACGTCGGTGTTGCCCAGTTCGGGGTAGGCGCAGATGGCGGCCTGGGAGTGACCCGGAAGGTCGATCTCCGGCACCACGGTGATCGCCCGTTCGGCGGCGTACGCGATGATCTCGCGCAGGTCGTCCTGGGTGTAGAAGCCGCCGTGCGGGCGGTCGTCGCGGCGCTGGCCGGACCGGTAGCCGACCATCGAGCGCTCGCGCCAGGAGGCCAGCTCGGTGAGCTTCGGGTACCGCTTGATCTCCACCCGCCAGCCCTGGTCGTCGGTCAGGTGCAGGTGGAGCACGTTGAGCTTGTGCGCGGAGAGCTGGTCGATGAAGCGCAGGACGTCGGACTTGGGCAGGAAGTGGCGGGCGACGTCCAGCAGCGCGCCGCGCCAGCCGAAGCGGGGGGCGTCCTCGATGTCGACGCCGGGCAGCACCCACCCGGTGTCGCGCAGCGGGGCCCGGCGGTAGGCGTCCGGGCCGAGCAGCCGGCGCAGGGTCTGCGCGCCCCAGAGCGCGCCGGCCGGGCCGCCGGCCGTGACCACGGCGTGGCCGGGGCGCACCGCGATCCGGTACGCCTCACCGGCCAGCGACCCGTCGTGGACCAGTTCGATGCCCTCGCCGGGCCGCCCCGGGCCGAGCGGCAGCCCGGTGGCGGTGGTCAGCGCGGTGCGCAGCCACCGCTCGGCGCCGGCCAGCGCCGGCGGCGCGGTCAGGGTGGTGCTGCGGTCGAGGGGGAAGTCCTGGTCCTGGAGGCGGACGGAACTCAAGGGGGCGGGAATGAGGTCCATTCCGCCATCCTGCCCCCGGCCCGGCCAACTGGCATAGACCACTCGGCACAATGCGGCACAGTGCAAAACGGCGCTGTGCAGAACGGCGCCGTGCAGAACGCCGCGCGGGGCGACGCTCCGCGCGGCGGCACCCCGCCGGACCGCCCGGCCCGGACCGGGCTACTTGTCGTCGCCGCCCTTGCCGTCCTGGGGCTTGCCGATGCCGTCGTAGATCTCCTTGCACATCGGGCAGACCGGGTACTTCTTCGGGTCGCGGCCGGGCACCCACACCTTGCCGCAGAGCGCCACCACGGGGGACCCGGAGAGCGCGCTCTCCATGATCTTGTCCTTCTGGACGTAGTGCGCGAAGCGCTCGTGGTCGCCGTCCCCGTTGGAGACCTGTGGGACGGGCTCGACCAGGGTGCCGGTGCCGAGGCCGCGCTCGGGCTCAAGAGTGCTCATGGGTGCCAAGTCTATGGGCGCCCCGGGAAACCCGGCCAGTGTCGTGCCGGCGACGCCGCCCGCGCGGCCGGCGCGGCGCTCCGGACGGGGCCGCCGGCCGGTCCGCCGGTCAGTTCAGCGTGGGGTCGTCCGGGTACGTCGCCAGCAGTGCCACCGGGCCGCGCTGACGGCGCAGCACGGCGCGCCACAGCCGCTCCGGCTCGGGATTGGAGATGTCCCCCGGCTCGCAGTCGACCAGGTACCAGGCCCCGGTGCCGAGCTCCGCCTCCAGCTGCCCCGGCGACCAGCCCGCGTACCCGGCGAAGATCCGCAGGCCCCCGAGCTCCCCGGCCAGCACCTCGGGCGGCGCCTCCAGGTCCACCAGGCCGATCGCCCCGTGCACCCGCCGCCAGCCGAGCGGCTCGACGGTCTCCGGCTCCCCCGGCGCCACCGCCAGGCCGAGCGCCGAGTCCAGCGCCACCGGCCCGCCCTGGAACACCACGGCCGGGTGGCCGACCAGGGCGCCCCAGCCGTCCAGTACGGCGCCCACCTCCACCGGCGTCGGCCGGTTGAGGACCACACCGAGCGCCCCCTCGGCGTCGTGGTCGAGGAGGAGCACCACCGCCCGGGCGAAGTTCGGGTCGGTGAGCACGGGCGTCGCGACGAGCAAGCGGCCGGTGTGCGACCGGCCTCCGTGGGTGTGGGCCGCCGTCATGTCTCACATGATCCCGCAGAACCACCGGGGCCGGACACCTCAACGCGAAGCCGGCCGACGAAGACCCGCCGCCCCGCGCGAACACCCTCGCGAACACCCGTACGGACGCATCGGCGGGCGGAGGACCACCCCGGGAGAGCACCATCACGGGAGAGGCACACGGGAACCACCGAGACGCCTACTACCATCTACTGATGGTGGACGCCCTTATACGGTGCCGACTCGGTCACGCCGGGGGCCCGAGCGCGCCCGTACGACCGGTCCACCGCCCGGCTCCCACCCGGAGCCGCACCCACTCCTCTGGCACCCCGGATTGCGAGAACGATGACCGACGACGTCCTGCTGGTCCACGGCGGAAACCCGCTCGAAGGCGAGATCCGCGTCCGCGGTGCGAAGAACCTGGTCCCCAAGGCCATGGTCGCCGCCCTCCTCGGGCAGGGCCCCAGCAGACTGCGCAACGTCCCGGACATCCGCGACGTCAAGGTGGTCCGCGGCCTGCTCCAGCTGCACGGGGTGACCGTGCGCACCGGCGACGAGGACGGCGAGCTGATCCTCGACCCCTCCCACGTGGAGAGCGCCAACGTCGCCGACATCGACGCGCACGCCGGCTCCTCGCGCATCCCGATCCTCTTCTGCGGCCCGCTGCTGCACCGCCTGGGCCACGCCTTCATCCCCGGCCTCGGCGGCTGTGACATCGGCGGCCGCCCCGTCGACTTCCACTTCGAGGTGCTGCGCCAGTTCGGTGCCAGCATCGAGAAGCACCCGCAGGGCACCTACCTGGTCGCCCCGCAGCGACTGCGCGGCACCCGGATCGAGCTGCCCTACCCCTCGGTCGGCGCGACCGAGCAGGTGCTGCTCACCGCCGTCCTGTGCGAGGGCGTCACCGAGCTGCGCAACGCGGCCGTCGAGCCGGAGATCGTCGACCTCATCTGCATCCTGCAGAAGATGGGCGCGATCATCACCATGGGCACCGACCGGACCATCCTGATCACCGGTGTGGACGAGCTCTCCGGCTACAACCACCGCGCCCTGCCGGACCGGCTGGAGTCCGCCTCCTGGGCCTGCGCGGCGCTGGCCACCAAGGGCGACATCTACGTCCGCGGCGCCCGCCAGCTGGAGATGATGACCTTCCTCAACACCTTCCGGAAGGTCGGCGGCGCCTTCGAGGTGGACGACGAGGGCATCCGGTTCTGGCACCCGGGCGGCGAGCTCAAGGCGATCGCGCTGGAGACCGACGTCCACCCCGGCTTCCAGACCGACTGGCAGCAGCCGCTGGTCGTCGCGCTGACCCAGGCGACCGGCCTGTCCATCGTGCACGAGACGGTGTACGAGTCGCGGCTGGGCTTCACCGGGGCACTGAACCAGATGGGCGCCCACATCCAGCTCTACCGCGAGTGCCTGGGCGCCACCCCGTGCCGCTTCGGCGCCCGCAACTTCCAGCACTCCGCGGTCGTCTCCGGCCCGTCCAAGCTGATCGGCTCCGAGCTGGTCATCCCGGACCTGCGCGGCGGCTTCTCGTACCTGATCGCGGCGCTGGCGGCCGAGGGCACCTCGACCGTGCACGGCATCGACCTGATCAACCGCGGCTACGAGAACTTCATGGAGAAGCTGCGCGACCTCGGCGCCCACGTCGAGCTGCCCAGCGAGCGGCTGGTCACCGCCTGACCGGCGGCCGCCGGTCAGGCGGCCACCACGGCGAGAGGCCGGGCTCCCCGAAGGGAACCCGGCCTCTCGGCGTTCAAGGGGTTGCTCAGGCGCCCTTGGCGGCTTCCTTGAGCTTGGAGCCCGCGCTCACCTTGGCGCTGTAGCCGGCCGCGATCTGGATCGGCTCACCGGTCTGCGGGTTGCGGGCGGTGCGGGCAGCGCGGTGGGTGCGCTCGAAGGTCAGGAAACCGGGGATGGTGACCTTCTCGTCGCCCTTGGCGACGACCTCGCCGACGATCTCGGCGAAGGCGGCCAGAACGGCGTCGGCGTCCTTGCGGGTCACCTCGGCGCGCTCGGACAGCGCGGCCACCAGCTCACTGCGGTTCATGTGTACTCCTGTGGTCTGTTCGCTTGCGGTGTACGGGGGCCCATCGGTACTCCCTCCGGGGGCACCGGATGGGCCGCAGGTCCGCACACAGTGCTCATTCAGGCAATGCGTGGTCGCAGGCCGGGTTCGCACCCTGTGCCGCGGTCGGTGCCCTCGAAGGCCCGTCTGCCTGCCTGGATACGAATCCTGCCCCGACCGGCCCCGAGAAAGCCAATCGGGCCCCGACCGTGCCACCCGAACAACGCCCGCCCGCCGGAGGTGTGACGCTCCGTCGGCTCCGGCGGACCGGCGCGGGCGGCGGTCGGGACGACGCGCCGGAAGACCAGGGGGACGTTCCGTACTTGTCGGACACGCCTGCCCCGTGCAGGGCTACCGTACGCCCTAGGCACGACAAGCCCAAACACGCCCCTCGCCCTTGTGTCGCAAGGGTTCGGGGCGGACTTGGGTGGGTAGGCACGCTAATCGGTCATTTGACCGATCCGCGCCACGTGTCGCACCCCTCCGTCAGAGCTTGACGACGGGGAAGGAGGACGTGTCCAGGGTGCCGACGATGCCCGGGGTCGGCCGGGACGGCACCGGGTCCTCCTGGGCGCCGGCCAGCGCGGCGTCCCGGACGGCGGAGGCCACCGTCTTGGCGACGTCCTTGTGGAAGACGCTCGGGATGATGTAGTTCGCGTTCAGCTCGTCGTCCGCGACGGTGGTCGCCAGCGCCCGGGCGGCGGCGATCATCATCTCGGTGTTGACCGTGCGGCTCTGGGCGTCCAGCAGGCCGCGGAAGACCCCCGGGAAGACCAGCACGTTGTTGATCTGGTTCGGGAAGTCGCTGCGGCCGGTGGCGACCACCGCGGCGGTCTGCCGGGCGATCGCCGGGTCGACCTCCGGGTCCGGGTTGGCCAGCGCGAAGACGATCGCGTCCCCGGCCATGGTGGCCAGGTCGTCGCCGTCGAGCACGTTCGGGGCCGAGACGCCGATGAAGACGTCGGCGTCCGCCACGGCCTCCTTGAGGCTGCCGGTGCGGCCCGAGCGGTTGGTGTGCTCGGCGATCCAGCGCAGCGAGTCGTTGAGGTCCTCCCGGCCCTGGTGGACCACGCCCCGGACGTCCGCGACGGTGGCGTGCTCGACGCCGGCCGCCAGCAGCAGCTTGAGGATCGCGGTCCCGGCGGCGCCGGCGCCCGACATCACCACCCGGATGTCGCCGATCTCCTTGCCGACCACCTTGAGCGCGTTGGTCAGCGCCGCCAGCACCACGATCGCGGTGCCGTGCTGGTCGTCGTGGAAGACCGGGATGTCCAGGGCCTCGCGCAGCCGGGCCTCGATCTCGAAGCAGCGCGGCGCGGAGATGTCCTCCAGGTTGATGCCGGCGAAGCCGGGGGCGATCGCCTTGACGATGGCCACGATCTCGTCGGTGTCCTGGGTGTCCAGGCAGATCGGCCAGGCGTCGATGCCGGCGAAGCGCTTGAACAGGGCCGCCTTGCCCTCCATCACCGGCAGCGCGGCCGCCGGGCCGATGTTGCCCAGGCCCAGCACCGCCGAGCCGTCGGTGACCACGGCGACGCTGTTGCGCTTGATGGTGAGGCGGCGGGCGTCCTCGGGGTTCTCGGCGATCGCCAGGCAGACCCGGGCGACACCCGGGGTGTAGATCATGCTCAGGTCGTCACGGTTGCGGATCGGGAGCTTCGAGGACATCTCGATCTTGCCGCCGAGGTGCATCAGGAAGGTACGGTCCGAGACCTTGCCGATCGACACGCCGTCGATCGCCCGGAGCTTCTCGACGATCTCCTCGCCGTGCGCGACCGAGGACGCGGCCACCGTCACGTCGATCCGCAGGGCCTCCAGACCGGAGGCGGTGACGTCGAGGCCGGTGACCGAGCCGCCGGAGGACTCGACCGCCGTGGTGATCGCACTGACGGCGTTGCCCCTGGCCGGGACCTCCAGCCGCACCGTGATCGAGTTGGAGACACTGGGCACCGTCGCCATCGACGTTCCTTCTTCCGTCCGGTCAGCTGCTTCAACAGAATGTTGAAGCCCTTCGCCTGCGCATGCTAGACCTCGATCGTCGCACCTACCAGGGCGAAGCCAGAAATAACGTTCATTGAGTGTGTGGACTCGACAACTTCTTGCCTCGCCGGGCAGATGCGTTACATTGGACGGGACACCGGCTCGATCCAAGCCCCCGGGCCCAACCTTCGTCCCTTCGAGGGACCACTTGCCGCGAGGCGAGCATGGCGGGTCGGTGTCATCAACGTCTGAAGGCCCCTCACCGGTGGTGAGGGGCCTTCTTCGTGCGCCGGCGCCGTGACGGACGGTCAGCCGTGCAGCAGCGCGGGTACGCCGGCCGCGTCCGGCAGGTCGTCCGGACCGGAGAGCACCGTCAGCCGCTGGGTCGCCCGGGTGAGTGCCACGTAGAGCACCCGCAGGCCGGCCTCCGACTCGCCGGCGATCCCGGTCGGGTCGGCCACCACGGTCGCGTCGTACTCCAGGCCCTTGGCCTCCAGGCTGCCCAGCGCCACCGCGCGGGCGCCCAGACCCTCGGTCCACCCGGCCGCCTCGGCCCGGCGGTCCATCGGCACGACGACCGCCACGGTGCCGTCCACCTCCGCCAGCAACCGCTCCAGCTCGGCCCGGGCCGCCTCGCCGAACGCCCGGGGCGACGGATCGGTGACGGCCGCGAAGCGCGGCTCCACGCCGACGTGACGCACCGCGCTCGGCGAGGGCGTGCCCGGGGCCGCCAGCGCCAGCACCTTGGCCGCCACTTCGGCGATCTCGGCCGGGTTCCGGTAGTTCACGGTCAGCGTGTAGCGGCGGCGCGGCTTGCCGGCCAGCACCTCGTCCAGCGCGGCCTGCGCCTCCTGCGGGAACGGCCAGGAGGACTGCGCCGGGTCACCGACGATCGTCCAGGTGGCCGTCCGGGCGCGGCGGCCGATCATCCGCCACTGCATCGGGGTGAGGTCCTGCGCCTCGTCCACGATGATGTGCGCGTACTCGGTGCGCTCCACCGGCACGCGCTCGCGCTGTCTGGAGTTGCGGTCGGCGAAGGTGGTGACCTCGTCCAGCCCGCTCAGCAGGTCCACCGCGTCGACCTCGCGGACCTTCGGGCGGGCCGACTCGCCGAGCAGCACCTGGAGCTCGTCCACCAGCGCCACGTCGTGCGCCGACAGCTCGCCCTCGCCGCGCTCGGACAGGTGCCGCCAGGAGCCGGCCAGCACCCTGGCCTCCTCCGGGGTGACGGCCCGGCGGGCGATCCGGTTGGTGTGCCGGCTCTGCTTGAGCGTGCCGAGCACCCGGCGCGGGCTCAGCGCCGGCCACCAGGCGTCCAGGAAGTCCAGGAACGGCGCCTCGTCGGAGACGTAGTCGTCGAAGGACTCCTTCTCCTCCTGGCGCTGCTCCCGGGCGTAGTGGTCGGCCGGCCTGGGCAGGTGCCGGGTGACCTCCTGCCAGAGCGCGTCCAGCAGCAGCCTGCGGGCGCGCGGGCGCAGCAGGTTCAGCGGGGTGCCGCCCGCGCCGATCACGTTGCCGCGGACGGCCTTCAGCCGGCCGGCGTCCAGCCGCAGCACCTCGCCGCGGGCGACCACCTTGAGCTCCTGCGGCGCGCCCAGCTCCAGCGCGGCCCGGGCGGCCCGGCGCAGCAGCTGCGTCATCCGGGCCGAGCCCTTGATCCGGGCCGCCTCCGGGGTGTCGTAGGTGCCCGCCTCGATGCCGTCCACCAGCGAGCCGACCGCGCGGATCGCGACCTGCCCCTCCTCACCGAGCGAGGGCAGCACGCCCTCGGTGTAGGAGACCAGCAGCGGGGTCGGGGAGACCACCAGGATGCCCCCGGCGTAGCGGCGGCGGTCCTGGTAGAGCAGGAAGGCGGCGCGGTGCAGGGCGACGGCGGTCTTGCCGGTACCGGGGCCGCCGGCGACCAGGGTGGCCCCGGCCGCGGCGGCACGGATCACCTCGTCCTGCTCCTTCTGGATGGACGAGACGATGTCGCGCATCGAGTGGCTGCGCGCCCGGCCGAGCGAGGCCATCAGCGCGCCGTCGCCGACCACCGCCAGCTCGCGGCCGTCCAGGGTGGGGGCGAGGTCGGGGCGCAGCAGGTCGTCCTCGACCCCGATCACCTTGCGGCCCTTGGAGCGGATCACCCGGCGCCGGACGACCCGGCCGGGCTCCAGCGGCGTGGCGCGGTAGAAGGGCGCCGCGGCCGGCGCCCGCCAGTCGATCACCAGCGGGCCGTACTCGGCGTCCAGCACTCCGAGCCGGCCGATGTGCAGGGTCTCGGCGACGGCCGGGTCGGCCGGGTCGAGCGGGGTGTCGGAGGGAATTCCGTACTCCTCCGGGGCATCGGCCTGCTGGAGGTCGATGCGGCCGAAGAGGAAGTCCTCGAACTGGTTGTTGAGCCGCTGGAGGTGCGCGCCGGCCCGGTACACCTGGGCGTCGCGCTCGGCGAGCGCGCCGGGGGTGCCGACCTGCACGCGCTTGGCGGCGTCCTCCAGGATGTACTCGGCCTCGGCGAGCTTCTCCTCCAGGCGGTGGTACACGTTGTCGAGGTGACGCTGTTCCCCGGCGATCTCGCGCGCGCGGACGGTCTCGGAATCGGTGACGGCGGTGGTGTCCGTGTTGCTCTGCATGGCCTCGGTGGTTGCGGCGGAGTACTGGGTGGAGCCGTGCTCGCCCAAGAAGCCCCCTGACGTACGTCCTGCGATGGATGGGGTCCGGCTCGGGAAACGAGCGGACGGAAAATCCTACGCCCCCGGCCCTCCTCCGCGCCGCACCAGGGCCGGACTGCGTGGGGAGGAGGGGCGGGGGAACGACACGGCGAGGGACCTGGGACGCACGAAGGCCGCCCCCCGCTGAGCGGTGGGCGGCCTTCGATCAAACATGGGGTGGTGGAGATGCCGGGAATCGAACCCGGGTCCAGTGGAGTGGATTCAGGACTTCTCCGAGCGCAGTCCGCTGTGAGTTTCTCGGCCCTGGCAGTCACGCGGACAAGCCGCCAACAGGCCCAGCTGCTGTTTGATTTCCCATCCACCCCCGCAGCCCGGGTGGACGGTTGAGTTCCCTAGATTATGCCAGGGTCCGGGTCGGGAACTCCCCGGTCTGACACCCAAGCACTCTTAGCTGTTATTAGGCAGCGAGAGCGAACTGCTGGGAATCGCGCTTAGAGTTGGCGATTATTTGTTTGCGACAGATGGTTAACGAGATCATTGCCGCGTTCCTCGGCTCGCTTCTCCTGTTTCGACTTCCCCTGTCGAAACCGATCATCCCCATGTTTTGTTGAGAAACAACTCGGACGGTGGCCGTCCGTGGTGCTGGCGCCATAGTACGCGAGGCGGCCTGCGAGGGTCCAGCGGATTGACTCCGGCGTGGCCGGAGGTCAGCTCTGCCGCCGCCGCACCGCCGCCACCGCGCGTGCCGTCTCACGGGTGTCCTGCTTCTCGCGCAGCGTCTGGCGCTTGTCGTACAGCTTCTTGCCGATGGCGAGCGCCAGTTCGAGCTTCACCCGGCCGTCCTTGAAGTACAGCGAGAGCGGGATCAGGGTGTGGCCCGCGTCCCGGACCTTGGCCTCGATCTTCTGGATCTCCATCCGGTGCAGCAGCAGCTTGCGCTTGCGCCGCGCGGCGTGGTTGGTCCACGTCCCCTGGGTGTACTCGGGGATGAAGACGTTGTCGATCCACGCCTCGTGGTTCTGGATGTAGGCATAGCCGTCGACCAGGTTGGCCCGCCCTTCACGCAGCGACTTGACCTCGGTGCCGGTGAGCACGAGACCGCACTCGTAGGTGTCGAGGATGGTGTACTCGTGTCGCGCCTTCTTGTTCTGCGCGATCAGCTTGTGTCCGGTTTCCTTTGCCATAACGCCGTCATTCTCGCATCCCGACGCGGCGGCGAGCAGCCCCTTTACCGCCGCGCCTCAGGTCCGGGTGCCGAGTCCCGCGAGGACCCGCAGGGCCAGCGCGCCGGCGTCCTCGGCACCGGCCGCGGGAACGTCGGGCACCAGGCCGACGCCCTCCGGGGAGCGGCCGGCGGGGGTGTAGTAGCGCCCGACGGTCAGCTCCAGCACCGCGCCGTCGGCCAGCCGGCTGGGCTGCTGGACGGTGCCCTTGCCGAAGGTCCGGCCGCCCACCACGACGGCCCGGCTGCGGTCCTGCAGGGCGCCGGTGAGCAGCTCGGCGGCGCTCATGGTGCCGCCGTCCACCAGCACCACCAGCGGGACGTGCTGGTCGCCGCCGGGCGGGGCGGTCAGCCCCCTCGTCCCGCCGCGCTCCTGGTAGGAGCCGACCGGGCCGCCGTCCAGGAAGACCGCGGCGGTGCCGGCGGCCTCCTCGACCAGCCCGCCGGAGTTCCCCCGCAGGTCGAGCACCACCCCGTGGGCGCCGTGCGCGGCGGCCCGTACCTGCTCGGCGACACCGCTGGTGAAGGCCCGTACGGCGATCCGCACGACCCCCTTGTCCAGGCGTTCGACCGCGACCTGCTGGCTGTCCAGCAGGGCCCGGCGCAGCCGGACCTCGCGGACCTCGCCGTCGCCGTGCCGGACGGCCAGGGTGACCTCGGAGCCGACCTGGCGCTCGCCCTCGCGCCCGCGCAACCGGGCCACCACCTCGGTGACCGGCAGCCGGTCGGCCTGGTCCGGGCCGATCTCCAGCAACCGGTCGCCGACCGCGATCCCGGCGGCGGCGGCCGGGCCGGCCGGCTGCACCTGGGAGACGGTGGTGAGCCCGTCCTGGCCGCGGCCGACCGAGAGGCCCACGCCGAGGTAGCGGCCGTCCAGGCCTTGGCTGAACTCGGCGTACTCCTGCGCGCTGTAGTAGGCGCCCCAGCGGTCCCCGTTGGCGCCGATCAGGTGCTCGGCCTGCTGCTCGGAGAGGGCGGCGCCGGCCGGGTCCTGGCCGGCGCCGAGCGTGGCGACGGCCGCCGGGGCCGCGTCGGCGGAGGGGCGCGGACGCGGTGCGGCCGGGTCGCCCCAGGCGCCGGTCGCGGCCCCGGCCAGCAGCACGGCGCCGAACACCAGGCTGAGGGTGGCCGCCTGACGTGCCCTGCGCGGAGTTTCTGGCATGGCATCGGAGTGTAGGCGCAGCGTGGAGCACGGCGGGCCGGATCGGCCGACCGCGAAACGCCGACGGCCCCGTACGGCGCAGTGCCGTACGGGGCCGTCGGGGCCGCTCGGGGCCGGGGTCAGATCTTGAGGTGGCCGGGGTCAGACCTTGAGGTACTTGCGCAGCGTGAAGAACGCCGCGATACCGGCCATGCCCATACCGACCACCACCAGCAGCGGTATCACCGCCAGTACCGAGCCGAGCCCGATGAAGTGGATGAACTGCACCCGGTCGGCCAGCCAGCTGTGGACGAAGAAGTGCCCGCCGAGCAGCAGTCCGGAGGCCATCACCGCGCCGAGCAGCGCGGCGAACGCGGCCTCGGCGATGAACGGCATCTGGACGTAGAAGTTCGAGGCACCGACCAGGCGCATGATGCCGGTTTCGCGCCGCCTGCTGAACGCCGACACCCGGACGGTGTTGACGATCAGCAGCAACGCCACGAAGAGCATCAGCACCATGATCACGAAGGCCGCCGTCTGGAGACCGTTCAGCAGGCCGAAGAGGTTCTCCAGGATCTTGCGCTGGTCCTCGACCGACTTCACGCCGGGCTTGCCGGCGAAGGCGCTCTGGATGACGTCGTACTTGGTCGGGTCCTTCAGCTTCACCCGCCAGGACTGCGGGATGGCCTCCGGGCCGAGGACGGAGATGAGCGGGTTGTCCGGGTTCATCTCCTTCCAGTGCTTGTACGCCTCGGCGGAGTCCTCGAAGGTGGAGGTCTGGACGACCGAGTCCATCTTGTCGAGCTGGGTCTTGATGTCGGCGACCTGCTGGTCGGTGGCCGCGCCGTTCTGGCACTGCGGCGAATTGCGGGCGTCCGACTTGGTGCAGAAGTAGATGCTCACCTCGACCTTGTCGTACCAGTACCCCTTCATGGAGTTCACCTGGTCACGGACCAGCAGGGAGGCACCGGCGAGGGCGAGGGAGAGCGCGACGCTGACGACGACCGCGATGGTCATCGTCAGGTTGCGGCGGAGACCCACACCGATCTCCGACAGGACGAACTGGGCGCGCATGCGGGTAACAACTCCAGGGTCGGTTGCTGGTCGGGCGAGACGGGCCGGCGGCCTACGGGATCAGTGCTGGTACCCGTAGACGCCGCGGGCCTGGTCGCGGACCAGCAGCCCCTTGTCGAGCTCGATGACGCGCTTGCGCATCTGGTCGACGATGGCCTGGTCGTGCGTGGCCATCAGCACCGTGGTGCCGGTGCGGTTGATCCGGTCCAGCAGCTTCATGATGCCGACCGAGTTCTGCGGGTCCAGGTTTCCGGTGGGCTCGTCCGCGATCAGCAGCATCGGGCGGTTCACGAACGCCCGGGCGATCGCCACGCGCTGCTGCTCACCACCGGACAGCTCACCCGGCATGCGGTCCTCCTTGCCGCCGAGGCCGACCAGGTCCAGCACCTCGGGCACCACCTTGTTGATGGCGCTCTTGGGCTTGCCGATCACCTCGAGGGCGAAGGCCACGTTCTGCGCGACCGTCTTGTTGGGCAGCAGGCGGAAGTCCTGGAAGACGGTGCCCAGCTGGCGGCGCATGTGCGGCACCTTCCAGTTGGACAGCTTGCCCAGGTCCTTGCCCAGCACGTGCACCTCGCCGACGCTGGGGCGCTCCTCGCGCAGGCACAGGCGCAGGAAGGTGGACTTGCCCGAGCCGGACGAACCGACCAGGAAGACGAACTCACCCTTCTCGATCTCCAGCGAGACGTTGTCCAGGGCGGGACGGTTCTGCTTGGGATAGGTCTTGGAGACGTTGTCGAATCTGATCACGGCTGCATCACGGAGGCCATCCTAGGCGGCGCCAGTCCTCGGTAGATCCACCCCGGGCGGCCGGCCCAGGGGCGGGCGGAGGGAGCGGAAACGGCCGCTCCCGGCTTGGGACCATACGCGAACCGGCGACCGGCTCGCAGGGCCGGTCCGGGACGACAGCCGATTCTTGGGAGACAATGTCCGGTTATGCCCTGAAAATTAGGGGGCATCTCACAGCCCGGGGGCCGGAACGGCCGGAACCTGGCAGAGTGGAGGTGGTGGCCGGGGTTGGCCACTCCCCCGCACAGGGCAAGAACAGGAACCAAAGCCCCGTCCGGTGCGTTGGCTGTAGCAGCGAGGAGGAGATCGCATGACCTGCGACCATCTGGTGTGCGCCAACTGCAACGGCCGCGTGAGCGACGGCCGCTGCCCCGTGTGCCGCGCCAACCGGGCCCGGCTGCAGGAGCAGCAGGGTCCGTTCGCCACGCTCTCCCCCGTGATGCTGCTCGCCCTGCTGGCCGGGCTGATCGCGGTGGCACTGATCGCCCGGCAGGCGCTGGCCTGAGCCGCGACCGACAGCCGGAAGGCCCCCGACGGAGATCCGTCGGGGGCCTTCCGCGTTCGCGGCCCGCCGGGGCGGGCCTCACGCTCAGTTCGCGGCGGTCTCGCGCTGCTTGCGCCACCGGATGCCGGCCTCGATGAAGCCGTCGATGTCGCCGTCCAGCACGCCCTGCGGGTTGCCGACCTCGTACTCGGTGCGGACGTCCTTCACCATCTGGTACGGGTGCAGCACGTAGGAGCGCATCTGGTTGCCCCAGGAGCTGCCGCTGTCCTTGAGCGCGTCCATGGCGGCCCGCTCCTCCTGCCGGCGCCGCTCCAGCAGCTTGGCCTGGAGGACGTTCATCGCGGACGCCTTGTTCTGGATCTGCGAGCGCTCGTTCTGGCAGGAGACCACGACGCCGGTCGGGAGGTGCGTGATGCGCACCGCCGAGTCGGTGGTGTTGACGCCCTGGCCGCCGGGGCCGGAGGCGCGGTAGACGTCGATCCGCAGCTCGGACTCGTCGATGTCGACGTGGTCGGACTGCTCGACGACCGGGAGCACCTCGACACCGGCGAAGGAGGTCTGCCGGCGGCCCTGGTTGTCGAAGGGCGAGATGCGGACCAGGCGGTGGGTGCCCTGCTCGACCGAGAGGGTGCCGTAGGCGTAGGGCGTCTTGACGGTGAAGGTCGCGGACTTGATGCCGGCCTCCTCCGCGTACGAGGTGTCGTACACCTCGGTGGGGTACCCGTGCCGCTCGGCCCAGCGCAGGTACATGCGCATCAGCTGCTCGGCGAAGTCGGCGGCGTCCACGCCACCGGCCTCGGCACGGATGTTGATCAGCGCCTCGCGGGCGTCGTACTCGCCGGACAGGAGGGTGCGGACCTCCAGCTCCTCGACCGCCTTCTTGACGACCCCGAGCTCCTGCTCGGCCTCGACGCGGGTGTCCGCGTCGTCCTCGGCCTCGGCGAGCTCGAACAGGACGCCGAGGTCGTCGATGCGGCCGCGCAGGCCCTCGACGCGGCGCAGCTCGCCCTGGAGGAAGGAGAGCCGGCTGGTCACCTTCTGCGCGTTCGCGAGGTCGTCCCACAGGTCGGGGGCGGCTGCCTCCTCCTCCAGACGCGCGATGTCGGCCCGGATCTTGTCCAGGTCGAGGACGGCCTCGATCGACCCCATGGTCGTGTCGAGGTTCTTGAGCTCTTCGGAAGGATCGACGGCTGCCACGCACCCAGGGTAATGGTTCCGGGGGGGCATCTGACGACACCGGGGTCGTCCGGCCGCCTACGGAGCCCGCGGCGGCGCGGAGTGGACGACCGGGCGGGGGGTCTGCCCGGTCTCCGGGGCGGTGGCGGCGAAGGCGGTCCAGGCGGCGGCCGCGCCGGCCAGCAGCAGGACGGTGGCCAGCAGGACGGCCAGCACCCGGCGGCGGCGCAGCAGCGCCTGGCGGTCCCGGCGGTGGACGGCGCCCGGGGCCGTGCGCTGGGCGCGGGACTCGGCCGCGTAGGAGGCCAGCTCCTGCGCGGAGGGGCGGCGCAGGCTGGTGTGGGTGTCCCGGGTGGAGTCGGGGGCGACACCGGGCACCAGCGGGACGGCCGGGCCGCGGCGGCGCTTGTGCGTACCGGGGCCGGCGTCCACCTCGGCGTACACCGCCTCGCCGGGGGTCAGCTGCTCCTCGGCCGGGGCCCGGCCCTGCTGCGGGACGGCCAGCACCGGCAGACCGGCCAGCGCGGGCAGCTGCTCGCGCAGGCGCGCGGCGAGCTCGGCGGCGCGCAGCCGGGAGGCCGGGGCCTTGGCCAGGCACTCGGCGATGATCCGCCAGAGGCCGTCGGGCAGGCCGGGGACGGGCGGCACCTGCTCGGTGACGTGGCGGCGCAGCACCGCGCCGGTGTGGCCGCCGCCGAACGGGGTGACGCCGGCCAGCACCTCGTAGAGCACGGTGGCGAGGGCGTAGATGTCGACGGCGGCGCGCGGCTCCAGGCCCTCGATGATCTCGGGGGCGAGGTAGTCGGGGGTGCCGATGATCCGGGTGGCGCGGGTCCGGCGCGGGGCGTCGACCAGGCGGGCCACGCCGAAGTCGGTCAGCTTGGCGCGCGGGGCGCCACCCGGCCCGGGGGCGGCGGCGAGGTCGAGCAGGACGTTCTCCGGCTTGACGTCGCGGTGGACGATGCCGGCGGCGTGCGCGGCGGCCAGGCCGTCGGCGACGTCGGCGATGACCGAGACGGCGGTCTGCGGGGTGAGCGCGCCGTCGCGCTCCAGCCGGGAGCGCAGGTCGGTGCCCTGGACCAGCTCCATCACCAGGGCGAGGTCGCTGCCGTCGACGACCATGTCGCGCACGCCGACCACCCGGGGGTGGTCGAGGCTGGTCAGCGCGGCGCGCTCCTGGACGAAGCGGCCGACCAGGACCTGGTCGGCGGCGAGGTCCTCGCGCAGCAGCTTGACCGCGACCGGGCCGTCCGGGCCCTCACCGAGCCAGACCGTCCCGGCGGAACCCCGGCCGATCACCTGGTGGACGGTGTAGCGGCTGCCGATCTTGCGTGCCAATGCTGCTCCGTGGGCGGCGGGAGCGCACGGGGAGGGTCCGGTGCGCTCGGTGGGGCGGGACAACAGCGACCAACCTACGCGCCCGGACGCCCTTCGCGGGTCGCCTGGGGGCGCTCGACCGGCATTGGCGGGCGAGAAATATCGCGGATTATCGACAAAGCGTCAATGTTGCCGCCGGGCCCGGCTCCTGGCGCGGCGCCGGGCCCCCGCCGTCACTTCTTGGAACTGCCGACGATATTGCCCACCCAGTCGCTCGCGCTGCTGAACCAGCCCTGGACGTCGGCCCAGTACTGCGGCAGCGGCGTGAAGTTCCACAGCGCCACCGCCGCCACGGCCAGCACCAGCAGCACCATCAGGCAGCCCTTGAGGCAGCCGAGGCCCGGGATGTACATCCGGTTGCGGCTGCGCGGTCGCGGCTCGCGGGCGGGCGCGGGCTCCCGCCGGGCGGGCTGCGGCGGCGCCTCGCGGCGCTGCGGAGGCTCGCGGTGCTGCGGGGCGGGCGGCTCCGCCCGGCGCGGTGCGGCGGGCTGCGGCGGCGCCTGGTAGCCGCCGGGCGGGCCCGCCTGGGGGCGCTGCTGCTGCCCGTACGGCTGCGGGGCCTGGTAGCCCTGCGGCGGGCGGCCGTGCTGGGGCGGCTGGTTGTAGCCGCCGGGCGGCTGCGCGCGGCCGGCCGCGGGGGCCTGGCCGCCCTGTCCGGCCTGGCCCCCCTGCCCGGCTTGATAGGGCGGCGGGGCGACCGGCGGACGCTGGGCGTAGCCGGGCGGCGGGGCCTGCTGGTAGCCGCGCGGCGGCTGCTGCTGGGGGTAGCCCTGCGGCCCCTGCGGATGGGCCCGGCCGCCCTGGCCCCCCTGGCCCCCCTGTCCTCCCTGATAGGGCGGCGGGGCGACCGGCGGGGCCTCGAAGTCCTCCGGATCGAAGTAGCCGATCTCGGTCTGCTGGTTGCGGTCACGGGCGGCGCGCAGCTGGGTCTGCCAGGGGTGCGGCGCCTCCGGCGGCGGCGGCCCCGCCGGGGTGGGCGGCATGACCTGGGTGCGGTCCGCGGCGCCGTACGGGGCGGTGGGCGGCTGGGTGTCCATCACCCGGGTCGCGGCCGCCGGATCGTACTGCTGGGCCTGCGGGCCGGCCGGCAGTACCTGGGTCCGGTCCTCCGCGACGGCCCCGGCCGCGGCGCCCGGCACGGCGGCCGGCCGCGGGTCCGGCAGCAGCAGCGCGCCCACCGCGAGCGCGGCGTCCACCGCCGCCGGGGAGGCGTGCACGCCGACCCCGGCCGCGACCACCCGCAGCGCGTGCGCCAGCGCGACGGCGCTCGGCCGCTGGGCCGGGTCCTTGCGCAGACAGCGCTCGATCACCGTCCAGAGCGGGTCGGGCATGGTGGAGGGGCGCTGCGGCTCCTGGGCCAGGTGCGCGTGGAGGATCTGCAGCGGGCCGTCGCCCTGGAACGGCTGGCGGCCGGTGACCAGCTCGTAGAGCATGATCCCGGCGCCGTAGACGTCGACCGCGGAGGTCTGCGGGCGGCCCTCGGCGGACTCGGGCGCGACATAGGCCGGGGTGCCGACGAACTCGTGGGTGCGGGTGATGCCCGGGGAGTCGGCGAGGCGGGCGATGCCGAAGTCGGTCAGCATCGGGTGCATCTGCTCGGTGCCGTCCACCAGTGTGGAGGCCAGCAGCACGTTGGCCGGCTTGAGGTCGCGGTGGACGATGCCGTCGGCGTGGCTGGCCGCCAGCGCGTCGGCGACCTGGGCCATCAGCAGGGCGCCGGCGATCGGGCTGAAGGGGCCGTTGCCGCGCAGGTAGCGGGCCAGGTCGGGGCCGTCGATCAGGTCCATCACCAGGGCCAGCAGCTCGCCCTCGACCACCAGGTCGCGGACCTTGACGATGTTGGGGTGGGTCAGCCGCAGCAGCAGCGAGCGCTCGCGCAGGAAGCGCATCACCACGTCGGGATCGGCCGCCAGCTCCTCGCGCAGCACCTTGATCGCCACCGACTGGCCGGGCTCGCTGCCGGGCACCGCGACGTCCGCGCGCACCCGTCCACGCCACACGGTGCCGGTGGCCCCCCGTCCGAGGGTCTCCTCAAGCAGATACTTGCTGCCGACTGGCCGCACCTGTCGCACTCCTCGCCGTGCCGCCCGCGCGGGGCGCTCCTCCGCAGGTGCGGTGAGCCTGCCGGGCCCGTGTTCCGGCCACTCTAACGGTGTCCGTTCACGTTTTTGGGGCGACCGGCGAGGGGTTCCGAACGGGTCGCGGGGGCGGCTCCCGGGGGCCGTCGAGGTCGGCGGGCCGGGGCGGGCCGGGCGGCGGTTGACCTGACACCCCGTCGCCCCCACCATGGCGATGATCGCAAGATCGTCAAATCCGGTACCGTGCGCGGACTGTCGGTGACGGATGGCAGGATGACAGTCGCCACTCTTGTGGCCCCTTGTCGTCGCGGCCGCCCGCAGGGACGTCGACCGTCGGCAGGCAGGGCGGCAAGCGCCGGCACCAGGCGTCAGCACCAGCAGAAGGGACCGCGGGCGAGATGCAGATCCGGCTGACCGTCCTCCGACCGCGCAGCGGCCCGGCCGCCGCCGGCTCCGCCATCCCCTACGTGGACGTGCTGGTCACCGCACCCGTCGGTACCGCGCTCGGCTCCCTCGCGGGCGCCCTCGCGGGCGCCGTGGGCGTGCGCGGCCCGCGGGCCGCCACCCATGTACACCTGTACGCCGGGGCGCATCGGGTCGACGAACACACACTGCTCGGCCACCCACCACTGCTGGACGGCGCCGTCCTCAGCCTCAACGAGCCCGACCCGACCGCGGACGACCCCGACGACGGCCCGGCCGCCGCCGAGCTGCGGGTGGTCGGCGGCCCCGACGCCGGCGGCGTGCACCGGCTGCACGGCCGCGAGATCCGGGTCGGCCGCTCCGGCGAGGCCGACGTCCCGCTCGACGATCCGGACGTCTCCCGCCTCCACCTCGCCCTGCACCTCGGCGAGAACGGCCGGATCACCGTCCGCGACCTCGGCTCCACCAACGGCACCACCCTGGACGGGCGGATCGTCCCGCCCGGACCGGCCGAGGAGGCCGTCCCACTGGAGGGCGGCGGCCTGCTGCGCATCGGCGAGTCCACCCTGCGGGTCTCCCCGCCGGACCTCGGGGGCGGCCCCGGGGCGCCCGCCCGCGCGGCGCTGCCCGACGGCCACGGCCACCTCCAGCTCGCCGCCCCCGCCCCCGCGCGGCCCGCGCCGCCGGTGACCGAGCCGCCCGCCGCGCCCGAGCCCGCCACCGGCCGCGCCCGGGGCCTGCTCTCGCTCCGGCTCGGCCGCGCCGCCGCCGAGCCGACCGGCCAGGAGAGCGCCGAGCACCACCACGCCGCCGTCCGCACCCGGCAGGCCGCCGCCCAGCGCGAACGCTGGCCCGACCTCGCCACCCTGCTGCTCAACGCCCTCGGCCCGGGCCCCCGGCTCTGGGAGCGCGGCCCCGGCCACCCCGACGCGCTCACCCTGCGCCTCGGCACCGCCGACCGGCCCGGCGGCCCCGGCACCTCCCCCGGCACCCTGCTGCCCGCCGTCCCGGTCACCCTCGACCTGCAGACCGCCGGCAGCCTCGGCCTCAGCGGCCCGCGCGAGCGGCTCGACGCGCTCACCCGCGCCGTCGTCGCCCAGCTCGCCGCCCTGCACCCGCCCACCGGTCTCAGCCTCGTCGTGGTCGACGCCGACCCGGCGCGGCCCGCGCAGGACCGCGTCGACACCTGGGCCTGGGCCCTCTGGCTCCCGCACCTGCGCCCCGCCGACGGCCAGGACTGCCGGCTGCTGATCGGCCTGGACGACGACCAGGCGACCGCCCGCCTCACCGAACTCACCGCCCGGCTCAGCGGGCCGACCGGCCTCGGCGGCCACCCCGCCACCGTGGTCGTGGTCGACGGCCGCCCGCCCGGCGAGACCGCCCGGCAGGCGCTCGACCTGCTGCTGCGCCAGGGCCCGGCCGTCGGCATCTTCCCGATCTGCCTCGCCGAGCAGCCCGAGCTGCTGCCGCGCGGCCTCGGCGCCACCGCGCTGGTCACCGGCGAGGTCGGCACCCAGCTCTCGCTCGACCGACCGGTCGCCCGCGGCCGCGAGACCCTGCACGAGGTCTCGCTGGACGCCGTCTCGGACACCTGGGCCGAACGGCTGGCCCGCGTCCTCGCGCCGCTGCGCGAGGCCGCCCCGGCCACCCGCGGCCCGCTGCCCGACGCGCTGCGCCTGCTCGACCTGCTGCAACTGGACACCGTCACCCCCGCCAAGCTCTCCGCCCGCTGGGACGCCCACGCCGGCGGCATCGGCGCCGCCACCGCCCTGCTGGGCACCACCCGCGACGAGCTCTGCACGCTCGACCTCGCCGACCCCGAGCTCACCCTCCCCTCCCCCGACCCGGGCGGTCCGCACCTGCTCGTCGGCGGCGCGCGCGGCTCCGGCAAGACCGAGCTGCTGCGCACCCTGGTCGCCTCGCTGGCCGTCTCCGAGCGGCCCGAACGGCTGGCCGTCTCCCTCATCGAGGGCCGGGCGACGGAGGACGGCCTGGACGGCTGTACCGAGCTGCCGCACGTCACCGGTCTGGTGAACGCCGCCACCGATCCGCGCGCCGCGCTGCTCGCCGCGGAGGCGCTGGAGGACGAGCTGGCCCTGCGCGAGCGCCTGTTCGACGGCCTGGACTTCGCCTCCTGGCACGCGGCCCGCATCCTGGACGGGGAGCGCGACACGGACGGGGAACGCGACCTGGAAGCGGGGCGGCCGGCCGTCCCGGTGCCGGCCGCGGTCGGGGCCGGCACCACCGCCCCGGTGTCCACCGCCAAGATCATCCACCCTCGCAGCGGCGGCTCGCCCCGGCCCGCCGCCGCACCCGCCCCCGCGGTGCCCGCCCGGCTGGTCGTCGTGGTGGACGACTACGACGCCCTGCTCGCCCCGACCTCCCCGGCCGGCCGGCCGCTGACCCGCGCCCTCGCGGCCGTCGCCCGTCGCGGCGGCCCGCTCGGCGTGCACCTCGCCGTCACCACCGGTCACCCGGAGGAGAGCGCCGGCACCGAGGTCGACGAGGCCGCGCTGCTGCGGATCGCCCTGCGCACCGACGACCCGGCCGACTCGGATCTGCTGATCCACCTCGGCGACGCCGCCGCGCTGGCCGAGGACACCCCCGGCCGCGGCTATCTGCGACTGCCCGACGGCGGTGTCACCGCGTTCCAGAGCGCCCGGATCAGCGGCCGCATCCCGCGGACCGCGACCCTGCGGCCGACGGTGGTCGCCATCGACCCGCTCCAGCTCGGCGCCCCGCCGGCCCGCCGGCCGGTGCGCGAGCTCGGCAACGGCCCGACCGACCTCGCCCTGCTGGCGAGCGCGCTCCAGCGGGCGGCCACGCACTGACGCGGCGGGGGGGGGGGGGGCGCCCCCCCCCCCCCCCCCCCCCCCCCCCCCCGCCGCTTTCGTCCCGGGCCACTTCCCGGGTCGGTTCCCGGGCCAGTTCCCGGTCGGTTTCCGGTCAGTTCGCGGTCAGTTCGCGGGCAGCTCGCCGGGCTTGTCCACGACGGCGCGCTGCTGCACCGCGGTGTGCTGGACGACCATGCCCTTCGTTCCGAAGTCGCTGTCCCGGAGCAGCACCTCCCGCTCGCCGAGGAACTCGTAGCTGTCCCGATCGAAGATCCACTCCGATCGGACGGTGCCGTCCTCCCGCGCCACCGCGACCCCGTGCCGCCCGAGGGCGTCCACCGCGTCGTCCACCAGCGTGACGCCCGGAATCAGCGCCGCCGCCCGGTAGAGCGCGGCACTGGTCTCCGGTGCGATCAGCTGCTCGCCGATCAGGCTGCCGATGTCCCTGAAAGCGGCCTGGTCGGGCTGCCCGCCCTTGCCGTTGCCCTCGGCGTAGACCTTCCTCAGGAGCTCCCGCGGATCGGTGGGCAGCGTCGTCAGGTAGCGGTACGTCGGCCGGACGATCCCCGCCGGGCCGGGTGCCGGGACGAGGGCGATCCGGCCCCGCGGGTTCTTCGGCCCGCCGAACGCGGTCGCGTCCTCGATCAACCCGTCGGTGCTGCCGTCCACCGACAGCCAGACCGTGCGCGGGTGCAGCGGCGTGGTCTTCGTCCGGCCGGTCGCCGCGTCGTAGTGGGTGCCGCTCCACTGGCTCCGCACACAGACGTACTGGTCGTCCCGGACGGTCCCGGCCGGCCGGCTCGCCGCGACCTGGGCGATCCGGTCCAGCAACCGCACCGCGTCGGCCGGCCCGGCGGCCGGCCGCGACACCGCGGGCCGCTCTGCCCGCGTCGCCCCGCCCGGAGCACCCGGGGCGCCCGGGGCGCCCGGGGCACCCCCGCCGCCGGTGGTCAGCACCACGGCCAGCGCCAGACCTCCCGCCAGGGCCGGCAGCGCCACCCAGCCGTACCCGCTCCGCCGTGCCCCGGCCGGCGTCGCGCCGATCTCGCTCATCAGATGCCCCCTCAACGACCGGTGGCGGTCGGCGGAGAGTCCGGGAGCCGCCGGTACCGGCAGCAGCCGGTCCAGCTCCGCGCGGTCGTCCTCGTTCATCGGTTCGTCCCCCGCATCGGCCGGACCGCGGGTGTGCGGTCACCCGGTACCTGTCCGCCGCCCGCGCCGGGTTCCGCCCCTGCGGCCAACTCCTCGGCCGCCAGCCCACGCAGCTTGGCGCGCGCCCGGGACAGCCGCGACCGCACCGTCCCGACCGGTATCCCCAGGGCCTGCGCCGCGCTCGCGTAGTCCAGCCCCGCCCAGACGCAGAGGGTGAACACCTCGCGCTCCGGCTTCCTCAGCCGGGCCAGCGCCCGGTGGGCGGCGGCCAGCTGCGCGGCGTCGTCGAGCCGGCCGACCAGCTCGTCGGCGAAGTCCGGGACGGTCTCCCGGGCGGGCAGCCGTGCCATCGCGGCCCGGTGCCGGCGGGCCGCCCGGGTGGTGTTGCGCAACAGGTTCGCCGCGATCCCGAACAGCCAGGGCCGGACGGGCTCGTCGCCCTCCCGCAGCTTCGCCCGCAGCCGCCAGGCCTCCAGGAAGGTCAGCTGGACGACGTCCTCGGCCGCCGCCCGGTCCCCCGAGACCCGTAGCGCGTAGCGGTAGAGGTCCTCCGCCGCGTCATCGAACACCTCCCCGAACGCCCATTGGTCCCCGTCCCGCAACCGGCCCCGCAGTGACAACTCCACGCCCCCACCTGTCCGCAGCGGCCGCCGGGTTCCCGTCCGCCGGCGGAGTGCTCAGGAGCAGTGCATGCCGCGGTTGGCCAGGGCCAGGCCGCTGACCCTGTCGCCGTCCACGGTGAACTCGTACGTCCAACCGCGTGCGCCCAGGCCGCCCTCGGCCGGCATCTCGAACGTGCCGTTCTTGGCCTGCTCCAGCCCCTTGTCGCCGTAGGCCCGCCTGAGCGCCTCGACCGTCGAGCCGGCCCCGATGCCCTCGGCGGTCCGGGTGCCCGCCGGGACCACCAGCTCGCGCAGGCCGTCCGGGCCGAAGCCGACCCGGCCGGTGGTCCGGAACGCGGCGTCGCGGGCCGCCCGGGCCGCCTTCAGCTCGTCCGCGGCCTTGGCCAGCTGGTCGAACGTCCCCTGGTAGGCCTTCATCCGCTCGGTCTCGGCCAGCAGGAACGCGGAGTGCAGCTTGAGGTCCGTCAGCGAGGGGTGGGGCGGCAGGGCCGGGACCGCGCCGGGCTTGCTCCGGCCGGCCTGGGCCTTGACGTCCAGCTCGTCGTACGTGGTCTGGACGGCCGCCTCGGCGGCCATCCTGGCCGCGTCCGGCGCCGGGCCGCCCTTGTAGACGTAGTCGACGCAACCGTTGAGCAGCGACACCGGGGCCGCTTCCAGGACGCCGACGGCCAGCGCCGCGTCCCTGGCCATTCCGGGCCTGAGCCCCCGGTAACCGCCGGCGCCGAGCCGCTCCGGGGCCGGGCTCGCGGCCGAGGCGGTCGTCGCGGCCGGGGCGGCCGGGGCGGCCGCGCTCTTCCGGTGGGAGCCGCAGGCCGCCGCCGCCGAGACGACCAGCGCCGCGGTCAGGACGGTTGCCGCCGTGCGCCTGATGCGCGTCGTGCTCATGATGATCTTCCCCCTCGTCGCAGGACACCGTACCGAAGCTCCGGCGGTGCTCCGCACCGGGCCCGCGCGGGGGCGGCCCGGCCTCCCCGGGGGCCGGTGGGCCCGCGTCCGGGGACGCGGGCCCACCCCCGTCGGGGCGGGGCGGTGGCTCAGGCGGACGGCGGGGTGCCGAGCCCCCGGGTGTAGTGGGCGGCGGCCAGGACGGAGGCCATCAGCTCGGCGTCCAGGACCGAGGTGTCGGCCAGCCTGGTCGCCGCCGCGTGGGAGTTGAGCAGGGTCTTGGTGACCCGCAGGGCGGCCTCGGGGCGGCGCGTGACGGGCCTGACCCACTCGGCCACGGCCTGGTCCAGGTCCTGCTCGGGGACGACCCGTTGGAGGATGGAGAGGTTGTACGCCTCCGCGGCGCCCACCGGGCGGCCGGTGAGGATGATCTCCCGGGCGCGGGCCGCGCCGACCTCGTGGAGCAGACGGGGCAGCAGGCCGCCCCAGGCGACGGGCAGGCCGAGGGTGAGTTCGGGCAGCCGGAAGCCCGCGGTGTCGGCACCGACCCGCAGGTCACAGGCGAGGGCCAGGGCGAAGCCGGCGCCGATCGCGCGGCCCTGCACCCGGGCGACGGTGACGGCGGGGCTGTTGGTGATGGCCTCGCAGACCCGGCGGGCCAGGGTGCCGGAGGTCCGGATGCCGCCGCCGGTGGGGTCCACGCCGAGGGAGTCGGCGAACTCGTCGCGGTCGCCGCCGAGGCAGAAGTCCGCGCCGGCGCCGGACAGGACGACCGCGCGCACGGCGGGGTCCGGTACCGCGAGCACGGCGAGGAGCTCCTCCAGCATGGCCGCGGTGACGGCGTTTCCGGTCCCGGGGCTGTCCAACTCGACGTACAGCACCGCGTCCCGGCGCTCGACCCGGACGCTGCGGGCCGTCACCGGGGGGTGGGCGGCGGCGGTCTCCGGGTGCCCGACCCCGTACCCGGCGTGGTCGTGGGCGGGCTCGGCCGCCGGGCCCGGCCCGGGCGGCGCCGGAGGCTGCGGAGGGTACGGGGGGTGCTGCGCGTACGGGGGGTACGGGACCGCCTCGGAGGAAACGTTCATGCCGCCACTCTCAAGGACATCACCCGGTGGAAGACCATCCGGGGTGCGAACTCGGGCTGGCCCACCACCCGCAGGGTCGGGAAGCGCCGCAGCAGCTGCTCCAGCAGGGCGCGCGCCTCCAGCTTGGCCAGGGCCGCGCCGAGGCAGTAGTGGGCGCCCCCGCCGAAGGCGATGTGGGAGCCCTTGCGGAGGACGTCGAAGGTGTGCGGGGCCGGGTTCCGGCGCGGATCGCGGTTGGCCGCCCCGTACATGACATGGACCATGGTGTCCTTGGGGACGAACACCCCGGCCAGCACCGTGTCCTCCCCCGCGACGCGGCTGTTGAGGCGGATCGGCGGGTCGTAGCGCAGCGCCTCCTCGACCGCGTCGTCGATGTGCTCCGGCCGGGTCCGCAGCCAGTCCCAGGCGCCGGGGGACCGCAGCAGTGACCACACCATCAGGGAGAGCGACGCCGCGGTGGCCTCCAGGGAGGCGATGGTGACGAACATGGTGATCTCGTAGACGGTCCGGTCGGTGGCCTCGCGGTCGGACTCCAGCGCGTCCCAGGTGCGGATCCAGCCGGACACCACGTCGTCGCCCGGGTTGGCGCGACGCTCCTGGACGAGGTTGGTGAAGTACCGCCGCAGCTCCAGGGTGGCCGCCTCGGAAATCGCCAACTGACCCTTGGTGGGCAGGAGTTCCTGGGCGTGCACCTGGTTGTGGGTGATCTCCAGGATGTGCGCGAAGTCCTCCGGCGGGATGTCCAGCCAGCGCCCGACGGTGTTGATCGGCAGCCGGTCGCCGACCAGGGCGACCAGGTCCGCCTCGCCGTCCACGCGTATTCGCTCGGCCAGCTGGTCGAGCAGCCCGGTGACGTCGGCCTCGATCTCCGGTGCCATGGCCTGGAGCGTCTGGCGGCTGAAGAGGTTCCCGAGGCCCTGCCGCTGCCGGGTGTGGACCGGCGCGTTGAGCCGGTGCAGGGTCCGGCTCATCTCCTGGGTGGCGACGGCCTGCCAGCGCTCGGTGTCGGTCTGCCGGTCCTGCCAGGCGAAGTCGGGGACGAGCCAGTTCCGGCCCCGCAGGACCTGGTCGCACGCGTCGTAGCCGGTGACCAGGTAGCCGCCCCACGGAGCCGGCACGAGATCGCCCATGGCCCGCAGCTCGTCGTAGATCGGGAACGGATCGGCCAGCCCCTCCGCCGACCGCAGCCGCCGCAGTAGCGGCACGGCGGCGCGGCGGTCGACGGTTCCAGCACGGCTCTCCGGGTTCCCGGGGCGGGCTTCCATCATGGCGGTCACGCGGGGCTCCTTGCGCTGGCGGGCAGTACGGCGGCGACCTACCCACCGGGAGCACGCTCAAGCGTCATTCGGAGTTGCCCCCGTCACATGCCCGAAGTCGCCGGACTCCGTTCACCGCTGAGCGACCGTACGGAACCCGACGCCGTCCCCGGTCAGAGCCGGAAGACGTCCAGGAAGGAGCTCCACCACCCCTTCTGCTTGACCGGGACCCGACCCGCGGCCGGAGCGGCCGCGCCGGCGGCCTGCGGGTGCGGCGTCCCGTTGGCGACCGCCGCGGCGGGCGGGCCGCTCGGTCCGGCGCCCGTGCCGGCCACCGGGGGGCGGACGGGGGCCGGGCTGAACCGCACCGGCAGCGAGACCAGTCCGCGCTGGAAGGGGCCCGGCCGCCAGTCCAGGCTCTCCGCGGGCGCCGCGAGCGTGACGTCCGGCAGCGCGTTGAGCAGGCACTCGATCGCGGTCAGCGCGATCAGCTGGGCCGGGGACTTGGCCGGGCACGCGTGCGGGCCCGCCCCCCAGGCCAGATGGGCGCCCTTGCTGAGGGTCAGCCGGGCGTCGGTCAGCACGGGGTCGCTGTTGGCGGCGGCGAAGCTGATCACCACCGGGCTGTCCGCGGGCATCCGGACCCCGCCCACCTCGACGTCCTGCATCGGGAAGTGCGTCGCGTAGTTGGCGATCGGCGGGTTGTTCCACAGCACGTCGTCGAGCGCGTCCTCGATGCGCATCCCGGGGCCGCCCTCGCCGGACAGCAGCAGGAGCAGCGCGTTGCCTATCAGATTGCGCTCGGGCTCGACCCCGGCGCCCATCAGCATGACCAGCTGGTCCTTGAGCTCCTCGTCGCGCAGCCCGGCCGGGTGCTGGACGAGCCACGAGGTGATGTCGTCGCCCGGCTGACGGCGCTTCAGCGCCACCAGGTCCATCAGGCAGGCGTTCAGCTCCTCGTTGGCCCGCAGCACGTCCAGGCCGTCGAAGAGCGCGGACATGCTGCGGGTCAGCCGGTCGCCGATGTCGGCCGGGCAGCCGAAGAGCTGGTTGAACAGCAGCAGCGGCAGCAGCTTGGCGTAGTCGTTGAGCAGGTCGGCCCGGCCCAGCGGACTGAACTGGTCGATCAGATAGCCGGCGATCCGCTCGACGTGCCGGTTGAGCCGGTTGTCGTTGAGCCGCTCCAGGCTCTCGGTGACGGCCTTGCGCAGCCGCAGGTGCTCGGTGCCGTCGGTGAAGAGGCAGTTGGGCCGGTAGAACATCATCGGCAGGACGGGGCTGTCCATCGGCACCCGCCCCTCCTTCAGCGCCGACCACCGCCGGGAGTCCCGGGCGAACAGCCCCGGGTTCTGCAGCACCCGCAGGGCGACCTCGTGCGAGGTGACCAGGGTCGCCTCCACCCCCGGGGACAACTCCACCGGGGCGACGGGGCCGTGCGCACGCAGGACGTCGTAGACCGCCTCGGGGTCGGACGAGAACAACTCCCCGTACAGCGGGGTCGAGCCGCCGTGCATCGGGCAGCCCGGGGGAGGCGACTGCGGGGCGGGTCGCTGCGGAGATTCCATGGGTGGTTCCTCGGAAGTGGCCCCGGGCGGGTGCGGCCCCGGGAGGCGGTGACGGGAAGGGGGGTCAGGAGGCGCGTTCGAGCAGGTGCCGGACGAGCGTCAGCAGGGCGTCGGCCGACGACCGCTGGTCACGCGCGTCGCAGAACACCACCGGGGTGTGCGGGAGCAGGTCGAGCGCCTCGCGCAGCTCGTCCTCGGTGTAGTCGCTCTGCCGGTCGAAGCTGTTGACCGCCACGGCGTACTCCAGGCCGTACTGCTCGATCAGGTCGATGACGGGGAACGTGTCCGAGAGCCGGGTCGGGTCGGCCAGCAGCAGCGCTCCGAGCGCCCCCTTCGCCATGTCCTCCCAGAGCTGCATGAACCGCTGCTGGCCCGGCGTGCCGAACAGGTACAGCACCAGGTCGTCGCCGAGCGTCAGCCGGCCGAAGTCCAGCGCGACGGTGGTGGTCTTCTTGTCCGGTACGCCCCGGAGGTCGTCGACGCCGGTGGACGCCTGCGTCATCTTCTCCTCGGTGCTGAGCGGGGCGATCTCCGACAGGGCGCCGATGAGCGTGGTCTTGCCGACCGCGAAGTGCCCCACGACCAGGATCTTGACGGCGGTCGTCACCCCGCCCGGGACGTAGATGTCCTCAGGCGAACCGGCGTTGAAGTCCATGCAGTACCTTCTCTAGGAGTCTCGGATCCGGGGCCTGGGCGGGCGGCGGGGCCGCCCGGCGCAGCAGCCGCCCCTCGCGGATCAGGTCCGTCAGCAGCAGCCTCACCACCCCCACCGGCAGCTCCAGGCGGGCGGAGACCTCGGCCACCGAGAGGTAGCCGCCGGAGCACAGTTCCCAGATCGCCAGGGTCTCCGGGCTCGGACGGGCCGGGAGACCCTGCTCGGGAGCGACGGTGACCAGGGTGATCAGGGACAGGTCGTCCGCACTCGGCAGCTCACGGCCGCCGGTGATGACATAGGAGCGGATGAAGCCGCTGGCAACCCGCTGCTCCTCGCCGGGAACGGTCATGAGCCGCTGTGTGAACTCTGGCGCGGCGCCGCTGTCATCGCCCGTCCGAGCGCGCCCACCTGCTGCTGCATCCGGAAGGACATGGCCTCCATGTCGACGTCGGAGGCGGTGGAGGCCGCGAGGTAGGCTCCGCTGCCGGCCGCGATCAGGAAGATCCAGCCGTGGTCGTACTCCAGGAGAGTCTGGCGCCAGGTCCCGCCGCTTCCCCCGACGAACGGCGCGACGGCACGGCTCAGCGACTGCATCGAACTCATCGCGGCGGCGTTGGTCTCCGCCTCGTCACGGCCGATCTCGCTGGAGCGTTCGAGCAGCAGGCCGTCGGCGGAGACGAGAATGGCATGCCGGGCACCGCGCACCTGAAGTACATCGTTGAGCACCCAGGACAGATCAGGGCTCACTGGATCTCGGTTCCTTCCGTGGTCATGGTGTTGCGCCCGGACAGCGTCCCGCGCTGGAACGCGCCGAGGCGGGACGCGGTCTCCTGGCCGGTGGTCCCCACCGGCTCGTCGACGCGGCCGGAGTCCTGCGGGTGCGGGACCACCGAGACAGTGCGCTGGCGTCGGCGCCGGGGCAGCCGTCCGTCCGCCGTCATCTCCGGTTCCGCCTGCGCCGCGGCCGGGGCGACCGGGGCGAGGACGGCCGGGGCGGGCTCGGGCAGCGAAGCGAGCCGCTGTCCGAGGGCCTGGGCCCGGACCGGCACGGCCTGCTCCACCACCGGCTCGCTCTGGTAGCCACCCTGGTAGGAGCCCTGCGGCTCGCCCTGGTACCCGCCGTTGTACTCGACGTGCTCGGCGGCCACCGGGGGCGCGACCTCACTGCTGAGCAGCTCGGCCGGCAGCAGCACCACGGCCCGCACACCGCCGTACGGGGAGACCGAGTCGACGGACACCCGGAAGCCGTAGCGGGCGGCCAGCATGCCGGAGACGGCGAAGCCGAACTTCGGGGGGTTGCCCAGGCCGGTGAGGCTGATCGGCGCGCCGGGGTTGAGGAGCGCCGCGGCGCGGTCCTTCTCCTCCTGCCCCATCCCGAGGCCGGCGTCGTCGATGATCAGGCAGACACCGGTCGGGACGGCCTGGACGCTGATCTCCACCGGGGTGTCCGGGGCGGAGTAGTTGGTGGCGTTGGCCAGCAGCTCGGCCAGGACGACGGCGACCGGCTCGACGACCTTGCTGGCGAGCGAGACGCTGACCCGGGAGTGGATCTGCACCCGGTCGAAGTGCCGGATCCGGCCCTGGGCGCTGCGGGCCACGTCATAGATCGAGGCAACGGTCTCCCGGCGGCCCAGCCAGCCGCCGCAGAGCACCGCGATGCCCTGGGCGCGCCGGCCGAACTGACTGTTCGTGTGGTCGACCAGCATCAGATCGGCGAGGATCTGCGGGCTGTCGCCGTACTTCCGCTGCACCTTGTCGATGACGACCTGCTGCTCGTCGGCCAGACCCTGCAGGGTCCGCATCGCCGCCTTGAGGACCGCCTTGGTGTCCTCCTCCGCGTCCCGGCGGACCTCCGCCAGGACGGCGGCGTGCTGGCTCTGCAGACGCGCGTTCAGGGCGCCGAGATCGTCGCGCTGCCGCTGCGCCAGGCCGGTCGCTTCCTCAAGGGAAACGTTTCGCCTGCGCAGGGAGAGGTTCGTCCTGCGAGCTTGGAGGGCGATCACGACTGCTACGAGCATCACCACGATGGAGACCCAGAAAAAGGGTTCCTGCACAAATGACGTCATGAAACTCTCTTCAGGTGGCATCGCGTCAGGAACAGGTCCGGACCGCCCTGCGCGAACGGGACTGGCGGCCTGCGCCCGGCCGAAAGACACCTGTTGTTCCAGCACGTCGGTGGAGCTCTTCCGGCACGAGACCTGCGGCAACGCCTATCGCGGAGTTAGCTTACTGCAACTCTTGGCATGTCAGAACAGTTGCCAATCAGGGCAGTTGGGGAGAAACTCTGCCACCGCGCACCACTCCGACTGCGACGTACCGGACATTGTGACCCGGCGTTCACCCGCACCTCACACGCGGGCCACAAACGGGTCCGCGCACAGAGTGAACATGCCGCTACCCTCCGATTCCGAATCCCCGTGCGGCCCCCGGGGCCGCGGCCGCGCAGCGCGCGGGAAAACGGCGGCGGGGCCGCGTCCGAAGACGCGACCCCGCCGCTCGGGCTCCCGGCCGTCAGCGCATCGAACCCGTGCGGAGCAGGGTGCGGATGACGCGCATCGCGACGGAGAGGCTGGACAGCTCGTAGTTGTCCGAACCCCTTATGTCGTCGAGCGTGCTCTTGGCGCGGTTCAGCAGGGTGGAGTTGAGCTCCGCCCAGGCGGTGTACCGCTCCTCGGGGGTCGCGCCCTCCGGGCCGCAGACCAGGATGTCGGCGGTCAGTGCCGCGTGGGCCGCGAAGAGGTCCTCGCGGATCGCGGCACGGGCCATCGACGACCAGCGGTCGGTCCGCGGCAGCTCGATGATGCGGTCGAGCAGGTGGGTGATCTGGAGCCGGTCGGCGAGGTCGTAGTAGAGCTCGGCGACCTCGGCGACGTCCTTGCCGGACCGGTCCGCGACCTCGGTGATGTCCAGGGTCGGGAAGGTCGAGGACAGGCCCGCGACCCGGCCGGCCAGGTCCTCCGGCACGCCGGCCGCGACGAGCTCGTTGTAGACCGACTCGAACCAGGCCAGGTCCTCGCCGCGCAGCGGCTTGGGCAGCGAGCCCCAGACCTGGCTGACCCGGTCGTGGAAGAACTCGATGGTGCCGGCGATGTCGAGCGGCTGGCGGCGGTTGTTGAGCATCCACCGGGTGGCGCGCTCGACGAGCCGGCGCGAGTGCAGCCGCATCCTGGTCTGGGCGCCGGCCGGGACCTGGTTGTCCAGGTCCTCGATCTCGGACCAGATCTCCTCCAGGCCGAAGACGGCCCGCGCGGCGGTGTGCGTCCGGGCGATCTCCTCGTACGTGGCGCCGGTCTCCTCCTTCAGCCGGAAGGCGAAGGTGCAGCCACCGCGGTTGATCGTGTCGTTGACGATCAGCGTGGTGATGATCTCGCGGCGCAGCGCGTGGTTGTCGATCGCCTCGGCGAACCGCGCCCGCAGCGCGCTCGGGAAGTACTCGTGCAGCGCGGTGCGGAAGAACGGGTCGTCGGGCAGCTCGGTGGCGAGCAGCTCGTCGGCCAGGGTGATCTTGGTGTAGGCCAGCAGCACCGACAGCTCGGGCTGCGAGAGGCCGCGGCCACTCTGCTGGCGCTCGCGGATCTGCCGCTCGGTGGGCAGGAACTCCAGCCCGCGGTCGAGCCGGCCGTCGCGCTCCAGCCGGTTGATCATCCGGGAGTGGACGTTGACCATGCTGGTCGCCTGGGCCACCGCGTTGGCCAGCACCACGTTCTGCGCGTAGTTGTTGCGCAGCACCAGGTGGCCGACCTCGTCGGTCATCTCGGCGAGCAGCTGGTTGCGCTGCTTGACCGTCATGTCGCCGTCGGCGACGACCTGGTTGAGCAGGATCTTGATGTTGACCTCGTGGTCCGAGGTGTCCACACCGGCCGAGTTGTCGATGGCGTCGGTGTCGATCCAGCCGCCGGCGCCCTGGGGGCCGCCGGACGCCGCGTACTCGATGCGGCCGAGCTGGGTGCAGCCGAGGTTGCCGCCCTCGCCGACGACCCGGACCCGCAGCTGCTCGCCGTTGACCCGGATGGCGTCGTTGGCCTTGTCGCCGACCTCGGCGTTGGTCTCGGTCGAGGCCTTGACGTAGGTGCCGATGCCGCCGTTCCAGAACAGGTCGACCGGCGCCTGGAGGATCCGCTTCATCAGCTCGGCCGGGGTGAGCCGGCTCTCCTCGATACCGAGCGCGGCCCGCGCCTGCGAGGTCAGCTGGATCGACTTGGCACTGCGCGGGAAGACCCCGCCGCCGGTCGAGATCAGCGACTTGTCGTAGTCGTCCCAGGAGCTGCGCGGCAGCTCGAAGAGGCGGCGGCGCTCGGCGTACGAGGTGGCCGCGTCCGGGTTGGGGTCGAGGAAGATGTGCCGGTGGTCGAAGGCGGCGACCAGGCGGATGTGCTCGCTGAGCAGCATGCCGTTGCCGAAGACGTCACCGGACATGTCGCCGATGCCGACGACGGTGAAGTCCTCGGACTGGGTGTCGTGGCCGAGCTCGCGGAAGTTGCGCTTGACCGACTCCCAGGCGCCGCGGGCGGTGATGCCCATGCCCTTGTGGTCGTAGCCGGCCGAGCCGCCGGAGGCGAACGCGTCGCCCAGCCAGAAGCCGTACGACTCGGCGACGCCGTTGGCGATGTCCGAGAAGGTCGCGGTGCCCTTGTCCGCGGCGACGACCAGGTAGGTGTCGTCCTCGTCGTGGCGGACCACGTCGGCCGGGTGGACGACCTCGCCGCCCTTGAGGTTGTCGGTGATGTCCAGCAGCGCCGAGATGAAGGTCCTGTAGGACGAGATGCCCTCGGCCAGCCAGGCATCGCGGTCCACCGACGGGTCCGGCAGCTGCTTGGCGACGAAGCCGCCCTTGGCGCCGACCGGCACGATGACGGTGTTCTTCACCATCTGCGCCTTGACCAGGCCGAGGATCTCGGTACGGAAGTCCTCACGCCGGTCGGACCAGCGCAGACCACCGCGGGCGACCTTGCCGAAGCGCAGGTGCACGCCCTCGACCTGCGGCGAGTACACCCAGATCTCGAACGCGGGGCGCGGGGCCGGCAGGTCCGGGATGGCCTGCGGGTCGAACTTCATCGACACGTAGGAGTGCCAGACGCCCGCTTCGCCGGTGTGCTGGAAGAAGTTGGTGCGCAGGGTGGCCTTGATCAGGTGCAGGAAGGAACGCAGGATGCGGTCCTCGTCCAGCGAGGCGACCTCGTCCAGCGCGCCGGACAGCTCCTCCAGGATGCCCTCGGTCAGCTCCGCCGCGCCGAGCTGGTGGCTGGGGCTGAGCCGGGCCTCGAAGAGGTTGACCAGCAGCCGGGTGGTGTGGGTGTTGTTGCGGAGCGCGTCCTCCATGTAGTCCTGGGAGAACGTGGAACCCGCCTGGCGCAGGTACTTGGCGTACGCGCGCAGCATCGTCGCCTGGCGCCAGGTCAGCCCGGCGGTCAGCACCAGCTCGTTGAAGCCGTCGTTCTCGGCCTTGCCGGTCCAGGTGGCGGCGAAGGTCTCCTGGAAGCGGTCGCGGGCCTCGTCGGTCAGCTCGACGGCCTCGCGCAGCCGCAGGCCGAAGTCGTAGACCCAGGCGGTGGTGTGGTCCGAGCGGGTCAGCGCGTACGGGTGCTCGTCGAGCACCTCGACGCCCAGCCGCTGCAGGACGGGCAGGACCTCGGTGAGCGAGATCGGGCCGCCGACCCGGTAGATCTTGAACCGGCGCTCGTCGTCACCCGCGCCGACCGGCTGGTACAGGTTGAGGCGGAAGTCGCCGTCGCCGTGCAGTGCCTCGATCTGCTTGAGGTCCGCGACGGCGGTGCGCGCGGTGAAGTCGGCGCGGTAGCCGTCGGGGAAGGCGTTGGCGTACTTGCGGGAGAGCTCGGCGGCCCGCTCCTCGCCCAGCTCCAGGTGCAGCTGGTCGTTGAAGCCGTCCATCCAGAACCGGGCGGCCTCGGCGAGCTTGCCCTCGATCCGCTCGATCTCGGCGTCGGTCAGGTGCGGCAGTTCGCTGCCGGGGGTGACCCGGACGACGAAGTGCAGACGGGTCAGCACGGACTCCGTCGACCAGACCGTGTAGTCGATCGAGGCGCCGTTGAGCTCCTGCATCAGGATGTCCATCAGGCGCAGCCGGATGCGGGTGGTGTAGCGGTCGCGCGGCAGGTAGACCAGCGCGGAGAAGTAGCGCCCGTACTCGTCCTGGCGCAGGAACAGCCGCAGCCGGCGGCGCTCCTGGAGGTAGAGCACGCTGGTGGCGATCTGGAGCAGTTCCTCGGCCGGGGTCTGGAAGATCTCGTCCCGGGGGAAGGTCTCCAGGATCTGCAGCAGGTCACGGCCGTCGTGGCTCTCGGTGGAGAAGCCGGAGCTGAGGATGACGTCCTGGACCTTGCGGCGGACCACCGGGATGCGGCTGACCGACTCGGTGTACGCGGCGGCCGAGAAGAGGCCGAGGAAGCGGCGCTCGCCGATGACCTCGCCGTTGGCGTCGAACTTCTTCACGCCGACGTAGTCGAGGTAGGCCGGGCGGTGCACGGTCGAGCGGCTGTTGGCCTTGGTGAGGACGAGCAGCTTCTTCTCGTGGGCCTTGGCGCGCACCGGCGCGGAGAGCCGGCCGAAGGCCTCGCTGACCGGGTGGTGGTCGTCGTCGTGGCTGAGCGGGTCGGAGCGCAGGATGCCCAGGCCGGTGCCGGCGACGGCCTTGAGGACCTCCTCGCCCTCGTGCTCCACCAGGTCGTACTCGCGGTAGCCGAGGAAGGTGAACTTGTCGTCGGCGAGCCAGCGCATCAGCTCCCAGGCCTCACCGACCTCCTGCTCGGGCAGGTGGGCCGGGGGCTCCTCGGCGAGCTCGTCGGCCAGACGCAGCGCGGATTCGCGCATCTTCGTCCAGTCCTCGACGACCTCGCGGACATCGCCCAGGACCCGGCGCAGATCGGTCTCGATCGCGTGGAGGTCCTCGCGGTCGGTCTCGCGGTCGATCTCGATGTGCATCCACGACTCGACGACGGCGTCGGCGGGCCACTCGGCGCCGGCGGCCTGGCTGCGGGCGCAGGCGTCGATGTCCAGGATCTCCAGCAGCTTGCCGGTGATGTCACGGCGGACGACCAGCTGGGGGTGGATCACGATGTGGATCGCACGGTCCTGGCGGGACAGCTCGTTGGTGACCGAGTCGACCAGGAAGGGCATGTCGTCCGTGACGACCTCGACCACGGTGTGGCCGCAGGACCAGCCGTTCTCCTCCACCGACGGGGTGTGCACGCGGACCTCGGCGGTGCCCTGCGGGCGCTTGAGGCCGAGGCGGTAGTGGGAGGCGGCCGCGCCGTACACGTCGACCGGGTCGCGGTCGACCAGGTCCTCGGGCGCGGTGTGGAGGTAGTAGTGGTGCAGGTACGCGGTCAGAGCGCCGTTGCTCAGACCCTCCCCCGGCGCCGCTCCCCCCACCTGGCTGTTCTCAGCGGCTGCTGCTGCCTTCATGAGCAGTTCGGCCTTGGCTGCGTCCAGCTTGGTCTGCATGACTTCTTGGCTCCTGTCGCGCGCCGTTGCGTGACTCGGTGGTGTGTGGGATCACCGCCGGGTCCACCGCAATCCTGCCGCACCAACCGGCTGAAAGGTCTCCATGGCGCGCATGAAATACCTCCGCAGCGGGTAGGACGAGACGTTCGGCCTGCAGCCACCCGACGACGCCAGCCAGCCTAACGGGAGGATTCGAAGGTGTCAGGGGACAGGTAGGCGCAATCCTGGAGGAAGATCCCGCCGTCCTGGACACCATGTCCAATCCGACCCGTCATGTTCGCCATCAGCCCATATGCGGGTGAACATACGTGGTCGGCGGGACGAAGGTCTCCTTGATCGACCGGGCCGACGTCCAGCGCAGCAGGTTCTGCGCGGCACCGGCCTTGTCGTTGGTGCCCGAGGCCCGGCCGCCGCCGAACGGCTGCTGCCCGACCACCGCGCCGGTCGGCTTGTCGTTGATGTAGAAGTTGCCCGCCGTGAAGCGCAGCTCCTCGACCGCCTGCGCGATGGCGTAGCGGTCCTGGGCGATCACCGCGCCGGTGAGGCCGTACGGCGCGCCCGAGTCGACCCGGCGCAGCACGTCCTCCCAGCGCGAGTCCTCGTAGACGTGGACGGCCAGGATCGGGCCGAAGTACTCGGTGCGGAAGATCTCGCCCCGGTGGTCGGAGGAGACCAGCACGGTCGGGCGGACGAACCAGCCGATCGCGTCGTCGTACTGGCCGCCGGCCGCCAGCTCCACCGTCGGGTCGCTCTTGGCCCGCTCGATCGCGTCGCGGTTCTTCTCGAAGGCCCGCCGGTCGATCAGCGCGCCCATGAAGTTGGAGAGGTCGGTGACGTCGCCGACGGCCAGCGCGTCCACCTCGGCCAGGAAGTCGTCCTTGATCGCCTGCCAGAGGCTGCGCGGCAGGTAGGCGCGGGAGAGCGCCGAGCACTTCTGCCCCTGGTACTCGAAGGCGCCGCGGACCAGGGCGGTCCGCAGGATCGCCGGGTCGGCCGAGCGGTGGGCGAGCAGGAAGTCCTTGCCGCCGGTCTCGCCGACGATCCGCGGGTACGTCCGGTAGCCGCCGATGTTGGCACCGACGGTCTGCCAGAGCGACTGGAAGGTGGCGGTGGAGCCGGTGAAGTGCAGGCCGGCGAGGGCGGGGTCGGTGAGCGCCACCTGGGAGAGCTGCTGCCCGTCGCCGGTCACCATGTTGATCACTCCGGGCGGCAGCCCGGCGGCCTCCAGCAGGCGCATCAGGTAGTGCGCGGCGAGGGTCTGGGTCGGCGCCGGCTTCCAGACCACGGTGTTGCCCATCAGCGCGGGCGCGGTCGGCAGGTTGCCGGCGATGGCGGTGAAGTTGAACGGGGTGATCGCGTAGACGAAGCCCTCCAGCGGGCGGTGGTCGGTGCGGTTCCACACCCCGGGCGAGGAGATCGGCTGGTCGGCCAGGATCTCGCGGGCGAAGCGCACGTTGAACCGCCAGAAGTCGATCAGCTCGCAGGCGGAGTCGATCTCGGCCTGCTGGGCCGTCTTGGACTGGCCCAGCATGGTGGCCGCGTTCAGCGTCTCCCGCCAGGGCCCGGCCAGCAGGTCGGCGGCGCGCAGGAACACCGCCGCCCGGTCGTCGAAGGAGAGCCCGCGCCACGCGCGCCCGGCCGCCAGCGCCGCGTCCACCGCGGCCCGGGCGTCCTCCCGGGTGGCGTTGCCGAGCACCCCGAGCTTGGCCGCGTGGTGGTGCGGCTGGACGACCTCGATCCGCTCGCCGCCGCCGAACCGCTGCTCACCGGCGATGGTCATCGGCAGCGGGATCTGCTCGGCCGCCAGCTCGTCCAGCCGGCGGAGCAGCCGGGCCCGCTCCGGGCTGCCGGGCGCGTAGCCGTGCACCGGCTCGTTGCCCGGGGTCGGGACCTGGGTGACTGCGTCGATGGGCATGGCGGCTCCGCTCGTCGTACTGATGGCCTGGCGTCAATCCAGACTGACGAGCGGCGGGCCGATCCGCCCGCTCGGACACGCCACCGGTGGACGTGGTTCGCGCCACGCCCGCCGGGTGCGGCGGCCTGCTCCGGGGGTCCGCGGCCCGGGGGGCTCAGCCCGCGATGCTCCCGGCCAGCTCGACGGCCTCGGCCAGGCTGTCCACCACCGGGACGCCGGCCGGCTCCAGCTTCGCCCGGGTGTGCGAGCCGCCGGTGTACAGCACCGCGTGCGCGCCCGCGCTCAGCGCCGCCAGCGCGTCGTCCGCGGCGTCGCCGATCAGCACCGTACGAGCCGGGTCCACGTGCTCGCCGAGCGCGGCCAGGTGCCTGGTCAGGTGCTCCGCCTTCTGGCCGCCGGACGGGCCGCTGCGGCCGTCCACCCGGAGGAACTGGCCGGTCAGACCGAAGGCGTCCACCACCGGCAGCAGCTTCCGGTGCTCGTACATCGACAGCAGCGACTGGCTGTGCCCGGCCTCCCGCCAGGCGCTCAGCAGCTCCAGCACGCCGTCGGTCAGCCCGCAGGCCGCGCTCAGCTCCAGGTAGCGGTCGTGGAAGGCGTCGTCGAGCCGCAGCCACTCGGCCTCGGAGGGCATCCGGCCGAGCAGCCGCTGGTAGAAGCGGGGAATCGGGATCTCGTACTGCTCGCGGTACTCCTGCATGGTCATCGGCCCGATGCCGACGGTCGCGAACGCGGCGTTGCTCGCGCCGAGCACCGCCTCCATGTCGTGGAAGAGCGTGCCGTTCCAGTCCCAGACGATATGAGTGCGCACGCAGGGAACGGTAACCCCGGCCACCGACAACCCGGTAGGACGGGTTCCCGGCTCGGCTCCGGGGCGAGCCCGGTGACGGCTCCGCTCAGGCCAGCAGGGCGGCGATCTCCTGGGTGGCGAACCAGAGCAGGTCGTGGTCCTCGGCGCCGTCCACGGTGAACTGGGCGTCCTGATCGCCCTCGTCGGCCGCCCCGACGGCCGCGACCGCCGCCGCGACGTCCGTGACCACGTCCTGGTCGGCGACGTCCGCGTGCACCGCGGCCGCCTTCGCCAGCCGCACCGGTCCGGCCAGCACCACCCGGCCGAGCGAGGCCTGGTCCTGGTACTCGTCACCGGGGAACGGCCGCACCGCCGAGTCCGCGACGTCCAGCGCCACCACCACCCGGCGGCGCGGTGCGTCCGGGTCGGCGGCCAGCAGCCGCAGCGAGGACTGCGCGGCCCGGTTCAGCGCCGCGTACTCCAGTTCCTCCAGGTCGTCACTGACGTACCACTCGCGCAGCGCGGGCGTCACCGCGTACGCCGCGGACTGCTCCAGGGCGCCGCCCGGGTGCGCCGCCGCCAGGCCGGTCAGGGTGGTGGGCACGTACACGCGCATCGGTGGCACTCTCCGGTTCGTCCAGCGGCACAGCTTCCAGCGCCCCAAGAATAAGCGCCGGGGCGCCACCCGTGATCACGCGCTCACTCCCGCCCGCGCCCCCGGGCCGGGGAGCCCGCGGCGCGCCGGGGCCGCAAAACCCTGCCCGCACACCCCGCGCCCGCACACCCCTCCCGCGCCGGACGGGTCAGCGCACGCCGTCCAGGGCCGCCCGGCTGGTCCGCAACGCGCTCTCCAGCACGGCGCCGCGGCGGGCCGGATCCATCATGTTCGGCCCCATCACCGCGAGGTCCGCCAGGGTCGGCGCGAGCAGGTGCACCCGGACGCCGCTCGCCCGCAGCAGCCGGGTCTCCCGCAGCAGCTGCCGGGTCACCGCGCGGCGGTAGCGGCCGACCAGCTGGGCGAGCACCCCGCGCGGACGGTCCCGGGCCCGCCACTCGCGCAGCGCGGCCACCGTGCCGCGCGCGGGCTCGGCGCGCCCGCGCGGGTGCAGGCGCAGGGCCATCGGGGCGAGCACGTAGACCTCGTCCAGGCCCCGGCCCAGCATCAGGTCGGCGTTGGTGGCCGACCAGCAGCCGCCGTCCACGTACGCCGAGCCGTTCACCCGGACCGGGGCGAACCAGCCGGGGATCGCGCAGGAGGCCATCACCGCCTCGGCGACGGCGGCGGACGGCGCGCCCGGATCGCCGAAGACCACCCGGTGACCGCCGCGGTAGTCCACCGCGGCCACCCGCAGGGGCGAGCCGTCCGGCCAGCCGCCAGGGCCCAGCAGGCCGCGCACCAGCTCACCGACGGGCTCCAGCGAGCCGCGGCCGTGCGGCGCCATCGCCGACACCATGGTCAGCAGCGGGTACTCGCGCGGGTGGCGGACGGCGTCCCGCAGCAGGCCCGGCGAGCCGATACCGGCCCGCGGGCGCGGGGGCAGGGCGCCGCCGACCGCCGTCTCGTAGTCGAAGGCCACCCCGGCCAGCGGGCCGGCCGTGATCGGCAGACCGCGCTGGTGGTCGCGGAGCTGGTCGGTGCGGACCCCGCCGGCCAGCATCGCGGCGAGGATCGCGCCGGCCGAGGTGCCGAGCACCACCTCGGCACCGCCCGGCCGCCAGCCGACCGCCTCCTCGACGGCACAGAGCGCGCCGACCGTCCACGCCGCGCCCAGCATGCCGCCGCCGCCCAGCACCAGGCCGCGCCGGGGCCGGCCCTCGGCGGGCGGAGCCGCCGATGTCCGTGTCTGCGCCACCCGTGTCGTCATGACGGCCGCCTGTCCTGGTCGGGGCGCTGTCGTCGCCCGTCCTGCGCGGTTCCCGGTCCGGATCCGATCCTGCGCGCCGAGGACCCGGCGGCGCAACGTCGCGCCCGGGAACCGCGCTCCGCGTGTCGCCCGGCCGGACCGTCCCCTTTCGGGCCATCCCACCGGCCCCCGCACGTCAACCGGGCGCCCTCCGGACGGGCCGGCCGGCCCTTGCCGCGCTGGGCGTTTCACCCGGATAGGTGAGACCCCGGGCCGGTCCGCCGGACCGGCCGAACCTGCTTGCCGCTCGGCTCGGCGCCGGGCTACCAAGGACCCGTCCGTACCCGTACCAGCCGCCCCGGGAGGGCCCCGTGACCGCCTGCCCGATCCCCACCGCCCCGCAGAGCAACCCGCGGCCCGTCCCGCACGCCGTCCCGGCGGCCCCGGTACCACCCGGTGGCCGGCCGGTCCGGCCCGGCCACCCGGCGGCCCACCCGCACCGCGCGGCCGCCGGGGCGCGGACCGGTCAGCACCCGTCCGGCGGCCGGCGGCCGCGCCACCCCCGGTCCGCCTGCGCCGCCCCCGCCGGCCCCGGTCTCCACGCCGGACTGAGCACGCGCTTCGCCCACCAGCTGGTCGAGGTGCTCACCGGCGCCCGGCCGTCCGGGCAGCTGATGCGCCACACCAGCCTGGACGGCTACGGCCAGCTCGCCTCGCTCGTCCGGATCGGCATCCTGCGGCGCGGCGGCGCCGCCGACCGGCCCCGGCTCGGGCCGGTGCACGACCGATCGCCCTCGCCCGACGCGATCGAGGCCTGCGTCCGGGTCGACCTCGGCAGCCGGCACCACATGGTGGCGTTCCGGCTGGAGCTGCGCGGCCCGGCCGGGCAGTGGCAGTGCACCGCCGTGGAGGCCCGGTGAACCCGCGCGGCCTGCCCGCCGAGCCGCTCCGCGCCGGCGCCACGCGGGGCAGCCGCGCCACCGTCACGCGGCCCCGGACGGGCCCTGTGGCGGCCTCCGGCGGCGGCTCCGCGGCAGGCGGTCCCCGGCGGCGCCACCGGGGCCGCACGGGTCTCACAGACCGCACGGGCGCGGCTCCCGCGCCGGCCACGGGCACGGCCACGGGCACCGCGCCAACGGCGCAGGGCGCCACCCCCCTACGGGAGCGGCGCCCTGCGTGGCGGCGGACCGGGCGGGCCGGTCCCGCCTCAGCTCTTGCGACGGCGGCCCTTGGCCGACTTGGCGGCCTTGCGGCGCTCGGCGCGGGTCAGCCCGTCGCCCTCGTCCTCCGGCGCCAGGTCGTCGAAGTCGCCCTCGACGACTCCGCCACCGACCTCGTCCGAGGGGGCCGTGTAGTGCAGCCGCTGCGGCTTGGGGGCGTCCAGGCCCTTGGCCTTGATCTCCGGCCGGGCGGCGTCCTTCTCCAGCTTGTCGAGCAGCACCTCGGCGTCCGCGACCGGCACCTCCTCGACCTGCTGCTCGACCTGGACCTCCAGGTTGAACAGGTAGCCGACGGACTCCTCCTTGATGCCCTCCATCATCGCGGTGAACATGTCGAAGCCCTCGCGCTGGTACTCGACCAGCGGGTCGCGCTGCGCCATGGCCCGCAGGCCGATGCCCTCCTGGAGGTAGTCCATCTCGTAGAGGTGCTCGCGCCAGCGGCGGTCCAGCACCGAGAGGACGACCCGGCGCTCCAGCTCGCGCATGATCTCCTCACCGAGCTGGTCCTCTCGGGCGCCGTACTGCCCCTGGATGTCCTCCTGGATGGCCTTGGTGAGGAACTCCGGGGTGAGCCCGGCGGTGCCGCCGGCCTCCTCCTCCAGCTCCTCCAGGTCCAGGGTGACGGGGTAGAGCTGCTTCAGCGCGGTCCAGAGCTTCTCGAGGTCCCAGTCGTCCTCGTAGCCCTCGCCGGTGGCCGCCTTGACGTACGCCTCGACGGTGTCGTCCATGAAGTGGCCGACCTGCTCCTGCAGGTCCTCGCCCTCCAGCACGCGGCGGCGCTCGCCGTAGATGACCTCGCGCTGGCGGTTCAGCACCTCGTCGTACTTGAGGACGTTCTTGCGGATCTCGAAGTTCTGCTGCTCGACCTGGGTCTGCGCCGAGGCGATGGCGCGGGTGACCATCTTGGACTCGATCGGCACGTCCTCGGGCACGTTGGCCATCGAGAGCACGCGCTCGACCATGCCGGCCTTGAACAGGCGCATCAGGTCGTCGCCGAGCGACAGGTAGAAGCGGGACTCGCCCGGGTCACCCTGACGGCCGGAGCGGCCGCGCAGCTGGTTGTCGATCCGGCGGGACTCGTGCCGCTCGGTGCCGAGGACGTAGAGGCCGCCGGCCTCCTTGACCTCGTCCTGCTCCGCCTTCACGGACGCCTTGGCCTTCTCCAGCGCGGCCGGGAACGCCTCCTCGTACTCCTCCGGGGTGTCGACCGGAGTGATGCCGCGCTGGGCCAGCTCGGCCGCCGCGAGGTGGTCGGAGTTGCCGCCGAGCATGATGTCGGTACCGCGGCCGGCCATGTTGGTGGCGACGGTCACGGCGCCCTTGCGGCCCGCCTGCGCGACGATCTGCGCCTCGCGCTCGTGGTGCTTGGCGTTCAGCACCTCGTGCGGGATGCCGCGCTTGCGCAGCTCCTGCGACAGGTACTCGGACTTCGCCACCGACACGGTGCCGACCAGCACCGGCTGGCCCTTCTCGTGCTTCTCGGCGATGTCCTCGACCACGGCGGCGAACTTGGCCGGCTCGGACTTGTAGATCAGGTCGGGCTGGTCGATGCGCAGCGGCGACCGGTTGGTCGGGATGGGCACCACGCCGAGCTTGTAGATCTGGTGGAACTCGGCCGCCTCGGTGGTGCCGGTACCGGTCATGCCGGAGAGCTTGTCGTACAGGCGGAAGAAGTTCTGCAGGGTGATGGTGGCCAGCGTCTGGTTCTCGTTCTGGACCTCCACCCCCTCCTTGGCCTCGATCGCCTGGTGCATGCCCTCGTTGTAGCGGCGGCCGGCCAGGATACGGCCGGTGTGCTCGTCGACGATCATGACCTCGCCGTTCATCACGACGTAGTCCTTGTCCCGCTTGTACAGCTCCTTCGCCTTGATGGCGTTGTTCAGGAAACCGACCAGCGGGGTGTTCACCGACTCGTAGAGGTTGTCGATGCCGAGGTAGTCCTCGACCCGGGTGACACCCTCCTCCAGCACGCCGACGGTGCGCTTCTTCTCGTCGACCTCGTAGTCGCGCTCGATCTTCAGGCGCTGCACCAGCTTGGCGAAGTCGGCGTACCACTTGGTCGCCTGGTCCGCCGGGCCGGAGATGATCAGGGGGGTGCGCGCCTCGTCGATGAGGATCGAGTCGACCTCGTCGACCACCGCGAAGTTGTGTCCGCGCTGGACGAGTTCGTCCTTCGACCAGGCCATGTTGTCGCGCAGGTAGTCGAAGCCGAACTCGTTGTTGGTGCCGTACGTGATGTCCATCCCGTACTGACGCTTGCGCTCGGCGGGCGTCATGCTGCCCAGGATCACGCCGACTTCGAGGCCGAGGAAGCGGTGCACCCGGCCCATCCACTCCGAGTCGCGCTCGGCGAGGTAGTCGTTGACGGTGATCAGGTGCACGCCCTTGCCGGTCAACGCGTTGAGGTACGTGGGCAGGGTGCCGACCAGGGTCTTGCCCTCACCGGTACGCATCTCGGCGACGTAGCCGAGGTGCAGCGCGGCACCGCCCATGATCTGGACGTCGTAGTGGCGCTGGCCGAGCACTCGCCGGGCGGCCTCGCGAACGGTCGCGAACGCCTCGGGGAGGATGTCGTCCAGGGACTCACCATCGGCGATCCGCTGCTTGTACTCGTCGGTCAGCGCGCGCAGCTCGGCGTCGGTGAGGTTGACGAAGTCCTCTTCGATGGAGTTGACCTGGGCAGCAATCCGCTGCAGCTTGCGAAGGATCTTGCCTTCGCCGGCGCGCAGGATCTTGTCGAAGACGGACACTTGAGCGGGCTCCTTGCCTGTATTGGCACTGGACGACTGCACGACGGGTTTACCCCACCGCACGGGCCATCGTATGCGAGGAGTCCAACACCCCGGGAGGTGCGTCAGCACGCTATTCCCGTGTCACCCCTGCGGGCACATGGCCCGATAGCACCGTCCACCGGGGCAAAACGGTCAGCCGTCCCGGCAGTTGGGCGGCAGGACCCGATATTCGGATGCCCGGTTTGCTTTCTGCACGGAATAATCCGCTCATGGCAGAGCCCCGCGAGCCCCACGCACCCGACCTCGTCGCCCCCGACACCGTCTCCCCCGACACCATCGTCACCGAGCGCCTGTTCCTGCGGCCACCGCGGGAATCCGACGTGGAAGCGATCTTCGAAGCCTGCCAGGACGAGGAGATCCAGCGCTGGACGGTCGTCCCCAGTCCGTACCGCCGCGAGGACGCCGAGTACTTCGTCAACGACCTGGCCGCCAACGGCCGGCGTACCGGTGACGCCCTCGTCTGGTGCGTGGTCGAGCGTGACAGCGGGGCCCTGGTCGGCACCCAGGGGCTGGTCCGCGCCCCCGGCCGGCCGGGCACCGCCGAGATCGGCTGGTGGGCCACCAAGGAGCACCGCGGCCGCGGCTTCACCGTCGAGGCCGCCCGCGCCGTCGCCCGCCACGGGCTCACCGAACTGGGTCTGCGCCGGCTGGAGTGGGCCGCGTACGTGGGCAACGAGGGCTCCCGCGCGGTCGCCGAGAAGGTCGGTTTCCGCTTCGAGGGCACCCTGCGCTCGTACGCCGAACAGCGCGGCGAGTTCCGCGACTCCTGGATCGCCGGGCTGCTCGCCACCGACCTCGACGACTGACCGGCCCTCCGCGCCCACCACCGCCCCCGACCCGGCGGCCACCCCGCGGCCCCGCACCACACCGCACCACCCGGCCCCTGCCCCGGCCGCGGCTCCGGGCCGGGGCGCTGTCGGTACCGCGGTCTACGCTCGCCGACATGACCGCCACGACTCCCGCCACGACCCTGGGCGCCGACGAGGCCCGCCGCATCGCCCTGCGCGCGCAGGGCCTGCTCGGCGCACCGGACCGCCGGGGCGGCGTACGCGGGGTGCTGCGCCGCCTCGGCGCCGTTCAGCTCGACACCATCTCGGTGCTGGCCCGCTCGCACGAGCTGATCCCGTACGCGCGGCTCGGCGCCGTCGGCCGGCCCGCCGTCGAAACCGCCTACTGGGCGGCGGGGGCGAGCTTCGAGTACTGGTCGCACGCGGCCTGCATCCTGCCGATCGAGGAGTGGCCGCTCTTCGCGTTCCGCCGCCGCCGCTACCGCGAGCGCGCCCACGTCTGGGGCATGCAGGTGGACGCCGCCACCTACCGGTCCGTCCTGGCCAAGCTGCGCGACGAGGGGCCGCTCACCTCGACCGAGCTGGGCGGCGCCAAGAAGACGGCCGACTGGTGGGACTGGTCCGACACCAAGATCGCGGTGGAGCGGGCGCTGGCCTTCGGCGACGTGGTCTGCACCGAGCGCCGGAGCTGGAAGCGGGTCTACGCGCTGGCCGAACAGGCCGTCCCCGCCGAACTGTTCGAGCCGGACCCGACCGACGAGGACTGCCTGCGCACCCTGGTCGCCCAGGCCGGCGCCGCGCTCGGCGTGGCCACCCGGGCCGACCTGCTGGACTACCACCGGCTGAAGGCCGAGCAGTTGGACCTGGTGCTCGCCGACTCCGGCCTGGTCCCGGTGGAGGTCGCGGGCTGGGGCCCGGCCGGCGCCCCCGCCGCCGCCTGGGCCGATCCGGCCGCACTCGCCACCGCGCCGCGCGGCCGGCACCGCACCACGCTGCTCTCCCCGTTCGACTCGCTGGTCTGGGACCGCCCGCGCACCGAGCGGATCTTCGGCATGACGCACCGACTGGAGGCGTACACCCCCAAGCACAAGCGGGTGCACGGCTACTTCGCGATGCCGCTGCTGACCGGCGGGCAGCTGGTCGGCCGGGTCGATCCGGCCCGGGAGGGGCGGACGCTGGTGGCCCGTCAGGTCTCGCTGGACTCCGCACGGCACGTGGAGGCGCTGGCCACCGCCCTGCGCGAGGCGGCCACCTGGGTGGGCTGCGACAGCGTCCGGGTGGAGACCCTGCACGACGAGGCGCTGCGCCCGGCACTGGACAGGCTGCTGGCCGACTGAGCCCGCCGCGCCCGGAGCACCGGCTCCGCCGTCACCCTATTTCGAGGATCTTCTCCCGCATCGCGTAGACCACGGCCTCCATCCGCGAGTGCAGTTGGAGCTTCTCCAGGATGTTGCGGACGTGGTTCTTCACGGTGTTCTCGCTGATGAACAGCTCCTTGGCGATCTCCCGGTTGTTCATCCCGGTGGCCACCAGCTTCAGCACCTCCAACTCCCGGTCGGTCAACCGGGGCGCGGGCACCAGGTCCCGGTCGTCGGAGCGGCGCTGGATCATCGACTTGAACTCGGTGAGCAGCTTGGAGGCCATCGACGGGCTGATCTGCGACTGCCCGTCAGCGACCGCCCGGATCGCGGTGGCGACCTCGTCGGTGGAGATCTCCTTGAGCAGGTAGCCGGTCGCACCCGCCTTGATCGCCTCGTAGAGGTCGGCTTCCTCGTCGCTTATCGTCAGCATGATGATCTTGGTGCTGGGCGCCACGTCCTTGATCGCGGTGCAGGCCTCGATCCCGCTGCGGCGGGGCATCCGAACATCCATCAGAATGATGTCGGGCAGCAGGTCGGCGGCCTTCAGCACGGCCTCCGCGCCGTCCCCCGCCTCTCCGACGACCGTGATGTCCTCCTCCTCGGCGAGCACGATCTCCAGGCCGCGGCGGAACAGCGCGTGGTCGTCCACCACCAGAACGCGGATCGGCTCCCTCCGGTGCGGGGCGTAGTCGAGGTCCTCCCCCGACCTCCGCGCCACCCCCCCGGCCGGCCCCAGCCCGAAGTGATCCCCCATCCGCTCCTCCCCCGTCGCCGGTCGTCGTTCGCCAATCATTCCACGCCCCGGACGTCCTCCGGTCACCCTCCGACGCCGATTCCCCCGCTTCGGGTGACGCCCGGCGCCCCGCACCGGCCCGGACCGGCGCCACCCCGCCCCCCGGAACGCCCCCGGAACGCCGGTGACCCCGGCGGCAGGGCCGCCGGGGTCACCTCTCCCACACCGCTCGGACGGTCAGTCCTCGTCGTCGGCTCCACCGATCGCGCCACCGGCACCGCCACCCGGACCGGCCGATCCGTCGGCCTGCAGGTGGATGACGCCGTAGTTGTAACCGTGCCGGCGGTAGACGACGCTCGGCAGACCGCTGTCCTTCTCCACGAACAGGTAGAAGTCGTGGCCGACCAGTTCCATCTCGTAGAGCGCCTGGTCCAGCGCCATGGGGGCGGCCGGGTGGGTCTTCTCCCGGACCACCAGCGGGCCTTCGCCCTCCACTTCCAGGGATCCCATCATGGTCTTGCGGACGGCGCCGTTGGTCTCGCTCTCCTGCCGCGTCGTCTCGGGCAGCGCGGCCAGGGCCGCGGTCGCCTCGGCGACGCTGATGGGAGTGCGGCCGTTGCCGCCCTTGTGCACCCGGCGCCGGTCCGCGGACTTGCGCAGCTGCGCGTCGAGCTTCGCCGAAGCCAGGTCGAGCGCCGCGTACGGGTCGCCGGCGGCGGCCTCGGCCCGGATCACCGGACCGCGGGTACGGAGAGTGATCTCCACCCGCTCGGACCGGTCGGCCTGACGCGGGTTGTGCTCCTTGGACACCTCGACGTCGAGGCTGATCACCTTGCCGTCGAACTTCTGGACCTTCTCCAGCTTCTCGGCCACGTGCTCGCGGAACCTCTTGGGCACCTCGGTCTTGCGGCCCTTGACGACGATGTCCACGCAGAACTCCGATCCCTCGTGCTGACGCCGATCCGGGTGCTACCGGATCGGGCTGAGACCCAGCCGGACCAGCCAATCCACTGCTAGCCCTCCGCCTCCGCCGCGAGCGACGGAAACGACTGGCCCTCATCTCACTTCCTCCCCACCAGGGACGATTGAAACCCCCTGGAGCCTCATCGAACACCTCACACGGGGTTTTCGCCTCCCCAAGCGGGAATACGGGTGTGACCCGATGCCGTGGGCTGGCAGTCAAGCTGTTGCACCCTGTCTACCCTCTTGCGAGTGAAGCATGAGTAAATACCTGGACAACACACCCCGTACGGCGCATCCTTTGCTCACTCTCCGTGCCTGCCGCCGCCAGGAGCAGCCGTGCCGCCCACCCCCGCCCCCACCCGTCCGCCCACCGCCCAAGGGCCGTTCGGCCACGCACTGGCCGGGCTGCTGGAGGTGCTGCTGCCGGCCCGCTGCGCCGGCTGCGGCACCGACCGCACCCAGCTCTGCCCGGCCTGCCGCCAGGCCCTGGCCACGGCCCGCCCCGGCCCCACCACGCTGCCCTGGGTGCACGCCGCCGCCCCGTACGCCGACCCGGTCCGGCAGCTGCTGCTCGCGCACAAGGAGCGCGGCGCGCTGCGACTGGCCGGGCCGCTCGGCGAGGCACTCGCCCGGGCCGTGCGCTCCTCGCTCGGGCCGCGTGCCGGGCTGGCGCCGCTGCTGCTGGTGCCGATGCCCTCCGCGCGCTCCGCCGTCCGGGCCCGCGGCCACGATCCGACGCTGCGGCTGGCCGGCGCCGCCGCCCGGTCACTGCGCCGGGCCGGGCTGGACGCCCGGGCCGCGCCCCTGCTGCGGCACACCCGCCCGGTCGCGGACCAGGCCGGCCTCAGTGCCGCCGAGCGCCGGCGCAATCTGCACGGCGCGCTCACCGTCCTGCCCCGCGCGGACTGCCGGCTGACCGGCCGTCAGCCGGTTCTGGTGGACGACCTGGTGACCACCGGCGCCAGCCTGGCCGAGGCCGCGCGGGCGCTGGCCCGCGCCGGGCTCCCGCCGAAGGCGGCCGCCACCGTCGCGGCCGCCGTCCCGCACCGGCCCGGCCGGCCGCCGGGCCACCGCCCGGGCGGGCCGCGCACCGGCTAGCCCCGCCCCGGGCGACCCCGCACCCCGGACGGGGCACCGCCCGCGGGCCGGCTCAGCCCGGGTAGATGAAGGAGGACGCCCGGAAGTTGAGGACGAGCTCGCGCCACTGGCTGTTGACCAACCGGTAGATCTTGCCGTCGGCGCCCTGCCGGGCGAGCACCGGCGGAGCCTGGTCCATGGTGTCCGCCCGCGACTCCGCCGCCTGGGCCGAGGCCATCCCCTCCCCGCCCTGGGGCGGGGCCTCACTGCTCTGCGATCCGTCCGTGCTGATGTAGTGCAGCTGCTGCAGGCGGCCCTTCTCCTTGCCCAGCACCAGCAGCTGGTCGACCTCCGCCCAGGAGACCGAGGAGACCTCGGCGATCGCCGGGGCGACGCGACGCAGCCCGGTGATCCGCGCGGTGGGCGCCTCCTTGGTACCGCCGTGCACCACCAGACCGATCCAGAGCGACTGCGCCCCGCGCGCGTCCTTGAACACCAGGGCGATCCGGACGGCGTCCGAGGAGATCTTGAGGTCCTGCAGGACCTGCCCGTCGGGGCTGTCGACCGGCACCGTGAGCGGCGGCCGGTTGCCCCGCACCATCACCACCCGCCGGTTCTGCGGGTCGCGGTCCACCACCCAGAGGTCGCCGCGGCCGTCCCAGCTGGGCGAGGTCAGGCCGTCCTCGTCCTTCTGGCCGGACCGGACCGGGGTGGTGAGCACCGGCTCGGGCATCGCCTGTCCGGTGTCGGCCAGCGGGACCGTGTAGAGCTGGTGGCCCTTGCCGCCGATCGCGGCCGCCCGCTCGCCGTCCCGGGAGACCGCGATCGTGCCGAGCGGCTCCTTGCCGTTCGGCTGCGGCCGGCCGAGCGGGCCGCGCACCGCGCTGCCGTCACCCGTCTCCTGGGCCTCGACCAGGACGCCGTTGTCGGCCCGCTGGAAGAACTGCTTCTGGGCGGCCATCCCGGTCAGCGCGCCGGGGCCGGTCTTCGGCAGGTCACCGCGGGCCGCCTGGCAGCCGGCGGTGTTGTGCGGACCCTTCAGGTCCACCTTGTCCACCTGCCCCTTGCCCTGGTCGGCGAGCGTGTAGAGGAGCTGGGCGGCCATCCGCCTGCAGAGCATCGTGCCGCCGAGGTCGACACCGGCGAGCACCACGTGGGCGGCGCGGGCCTCGTCGACGCTCACCCGGTCGACGTTGGTGCCGGTCGGGAAGGCGGTCCGGGCCACCGGCGCCAGCCAGTCGGACGGCCCGGCGACCACGGCCTTGGCGGCCGAGGTCAGCGGGTCTATTCGGCGCCGCAGGTAGATCGGGTCGGCGATCAGGACCTCCGGGCTGCCGATCACCGAGGTGCCGGGCGCGGACGGGTCGTCGGCCGCGTAGAAGAAACGGTCCACCTGGCGGTAGCTGATGCGGAAGTTGGTCTCGTTGATGAGCACGCCGTCGGGCAGCGCGTCGATCCGCCACTCGCCGCTCTTCTTCTCCCGGACGAACGCGAACTGGAAGTCCGCGTCCTTCTGCCCGTCCAGGAAGGTGTACGAGTGCTTGGCGTCCACCTCCGCGACGACCATGCCGGACACCGGGGCGGCGAAGGAGGTCTCGGCCTCGGTCACGGTCTGGGCGGGCAGCGAGGGCGTGGCGGAGAGCACCTGGATGCCCGCGTCCGGCTTCCACTTCGCCGCCGCCTCGTCCGTGAGGTACATCCGGGCGGTGTCGTAGCTCTCGTCGGCGGTGACGGCGTCCAGGAACCCGGCCAGCAGGTCCCGCGGCTTGGCCCCCTTGGGGGGTGCCATCGGGAAGACCCTGACCTGCAGGTTCTTGTCCACCGCGTCCTGCGCCAGCTCGACCTTGCTGACCCCGCCGGAGTCCGGCATGGCCGCACAGCCGCCGGCCAGCAGGGCGCCCAGCACCACGCCGGCCACCGCCGCCAGCCGCGGCTCAGTCCTGCTGGTCCTTCGCACGCTGCGACCCCTCCGTGTCCGTCCCGGCTCCGCCGTGCACGGCCTCCGCCGTCCCCGCCGCACCCGGTTCCGCCGTCCGCTGGGCCACCGACGGCCACCCGGGCGTCGGGTCCACCATGACCTGCGCTCCGGTGGCACCGTACCCGGCGCCCGCGGTCCGCACGTCCGAGGGGTCGGTACGCGGCCCCTCGGGCGGCCGGCGGGCGCCCAGCCCCGGACCGATGCTCAGCACACCGCCGAGGCCGCTGCCGAAACCGCTGCCCCCGGAGCCCTCCGGGGTCTCCGGGACGGCCGGCTCCTCGGTGGCGGTCAGCGCGGTGGCACCGCCCGGCCGAATCGCCCGCCGGTAGGGCGCCCCGGTCGCGCCGAGACCCCGGTTGTTGCGCGAGTCCTCCGGCTCCAGCCGGAACGGCGCCCGGCTGATCTCGCCGCCGCGGGTGCGCGGCAGGGTGAGCCGGAAGTGCGAGCCGCCGCCGGGCTCGCCCCAGGCCTGCAGCCAGCCGCCGTGCAGGTGCGCGTCCTCGACCGCGATGGACAGGCCCAGACCGGTACCGCCGGTGGTCCGCACCCGGGACGGGTCGGCCCGCCAGAAGCGGTGGAAGACCCGGGACGCCTCGCCGGGCTTGAGCCCGATGCCGTAGTCCCGCACACCGACCGCGACGGCGCCGTCCGCCGAGCCCAGCCGGACCACGACGTCGCGGCCCTCGCCGTGCTCCAGCGCGTTGACCACGAGGTTGCGCAGGATGCGCTCGATCCGGCGGGAGTCCACCTCCGCGAGCACCGGCTCGCCGTCGCCGCGGATCACCACGGCGCTGCCCTTGGCCTGGGCCAGCGGGTCGGCGGCCTCCACCACCCGGGCGACGATCTCGCGCAGGTCGACCGGCTCGGCGTCCAGGATCGCGGCGCCGGCGTCGAACCGGCTGATCTCCAGCAGGTCGGCGAGCAGCGACTCGAAGCGGTCCAGCTGGCCCTGGAGCAGCTCGGCGGAGCGGGCCGCCATCGGGTCCAGGTCCTCGCGGCTGTCGTAGATGAGGTCGGCCGCCATCCGGACGGTGGTCAGCGGGGTGCGCAGCTCGTGCGACACGTCCGAGACGAACCGCCGCTGTACCCGGGAGAGCTCCTCCAGCTGGCGGATCTGCGCCTGCAGCGCGTTGGCCATCCGGTTGAAGGACTCACCGAGGCGGGCGATGTCGTCCGTGCCGGTGACCTTCATCCGTTCTTCCAGGTGCCCGGCGGCCAGCCGCTCCGAGATCCCGGCGGCCATCCGGACCGGGGTGACCACCTGGCGCACCACCAGCCAGGCGATCCCGCCCATCAGGATCACCACGAAGACACCGGCGGTGGCGAGGGTCCCGGTGACCAGGCCGAGGGTGTCGGTCTCCTGCCCGAAGGAGAAGACGTAGTACAGCTCGTAGGGGAAGTTGTTGGGGCCGGTGAACTGCATGCCTATGGCGAGACCGGGTTCGGTGTGTCCGCCGCTGTCGGCGGACCGGTGGATCACCGTCGGCTGGTCGAAGATCTGGCCGGGCTCGGCCGAGACCCTGGCCCGCAGGGGGTCGGGGACGCTGGTCGGCGAGATGTCACCCGTGTAGCGCGGCCCGAGACCGGCGGTCTCCGGCAGGACCGTCTTCCCGTCGCGCACCATGGCGATCACCGAGTAGACGTTCTGCCCGCTGGCCGCGAGGTCACCGACCTGCCTGAGCAGCCAGGTGCCGGTGTCATCGACCGTCTGGTCGGCGGCCGCGCCGACCTTGAGCCGCAGGTCCTTCGCCTCGTCGATCTTCTTCAGCTCGGTCTGGAAGCCGGCCCGGGCCTGGCTGCGCGCCGAGTCCTGCTTGGTCTTCAGCAGCCCGTTGCGCACCTGGGCCACCACCACCACGCCCAGCACCAGCACCACGACGACGGACAGCATCAGGGTGGCCGCGACCACCCGGAGCTGGATGGAACGGCGGTACAGCGCCGACACCCGGTGCAGGGGCCGGCGCAGCTGACGGATCACCGGCGCGAGCAGGACGGCGGGCCCGCGTCGGCGGCGGCTCCGCGTGGTCGAACTCAGCACGTCTCCGCGCACGGCGGGGCCCCCGTCGGTCGCGGACTCCGACGGGGTGTCGTCAGCCTGGTACGTCACGTCAGCTGGGTCCGGCCTTGTAGCCGACGCCACGAACGGTCACCACGATCTCGGGGCGCTCCGGATCCTTCTCGATCTTGGACCGGAGCCGCTGGACGTGGACGTTCACCAGCCGGGTGTCCGCCGCGTGGCGGTAGCCCCAGACCTGCTCCAGCAGCACCTCCCGGGTGAACACCTGCCACGGCTTGCGGGCCAGCGCGACGAGCAGGTCGAACTCCAGCGGGGTCAGCGGGATGCCCCGGCCGTCCCGCTTGACGGAGTGGCCGGCCACGTCGATCACCAGATCGCCGATGGTCAGCTGCTCCGGAGTCGGCTCCTCGGCGCGGCGCAGCCGGGCGCGAACCCGGGCCACCAGCTCCTTGGGCTTGAACGGCTTGGTGACGTAGTCGTCGGCCCCCGACTCCAGGCCCACCACGACGTCGACCGTGTCGGTCTTCGCGGTGAGCATGACGATCGGAATGCCTGACTCGGCCCGGATCTGCCGACAGACGTCGATGCCGTCCCGACCGGGCAGCATCAGGTCCAGCAGGACCAGATCAGGCTTGGTCTCCCGGAACGCGGCTAGCGCCTTGTCCCCATCCGCGACGAAAAACGGCTCAAAACCCTCACCACGCAACACAATGCCGAGCATCTCGGCCAGTGCGGAGTCGTCATCAACGACGAGGACGCGTCCCTTCATGCGTCCATCTTCTCATTACCGGATTGTGACCTGCCGCACAGCAGCCCCATTGCTCCAGAACGGCCAACTGGCAGCCCGGGCGATTTCCGGCCATACCGGACGAATGGTCTGGACCGAACCGCCCCGGACACCCCCTGGGCCACCCGCGGGCCACGTCCGGGCCACGTACCGGGCACCGCGCGGGCCCCTGTTGCCGTTCAGCAACCGGATACCCCTGGGGGCCGTCCGACCACCATGGCACGATGGGCGCTGCGCGCGGGTGAAGATCCACCCGGCCCCGCGAACCCTGACGCCCCTCCGAGGAGCAGTGATGACCGACACCCCGGGCTGGGCCTCGCCCAGCTCGTCCGAGCCGCCCCGCGACGACACCCGGCCGCCGGCCGACACGTCCGCCGCCGTGCCCGGACAGTCGGTACCACCCCACGCCGTGCCCACCGCGCCCCCCGCCTGGGGCGCCGGCTACGGCGGCCCCGGGAAGGGCGGGCCCCCGTACGGCGGCCACGGGCCGCAGGGGCCCTACGGGCAGCCCGGCTGGGGCGTCCCCGCCAGCCCCAAGCCCGGCATCATCCCGCTGCGCCCGCTCGGCCTCGGCGAGATCCTCGACGGAGCCGTCTCCACCATCCGCAAGCACTGGCGCACCACGCTCGGCCTCTCGCTCGGCGTCGCCGTCGTCGAACAGGCCGCCGTCACCGGCACCCAGCTCGCCGTGAAGGGCGACACCGGCGACCTCACCCCGGTGCTCTCCGCCCTGGTGAGCCTGCCGGTGACCATGCTGCTCAGCGTCGTCGCCGCCGCCCTGCTGACCATGGTGGTCAGCCGCGCCATCCTCGGGCAGTCCGCCACCGTCCGCGACGCCTGGCGGGACGCGCGCCCCCGGCTGCTCCAGCTGACCGGCCTCACCCTGCTGACCGGCCTGATCGGCGCCGGCATCGTGCTGCTCGGCTTCGCCCCGATGATCGGCTACCTGCTGGCCGGCGCGGACGAGCCCGCCATCGCGGCCCTGCTCTTCGTCGTCGGCCTGCTCAGCGTCCCGGCCGCGATCTGGATCTGGATCCAGCTCAGCCTGGCCGCCCCCGCCCTGATGCTGGAGAAGCAGGGCGTCCGGACGGCGCTCTCCCGCTCGCGCCGGCTGGTCCGCGGCTCCTGGTGGCGGATCTTCGGCATCAACATCCTCAGCCAGCTGATGGCCGGCATCGTCGCCGGGATCATCAGCGTGCCGTTCACGGTCGTCGGCCTGGTCCTCGGCTTCGACGACCTGACCGGCCAGGTCGACGCCGGTGACCCGGCCACCCTGCCCACCGCCGTCCTGATCACCACGGCGATCGCCGGCGTGATCGCCTCCACCCTGACCATCCCGTTCACCGCCACCATCGGCGTGCTGCTCTACGTCGACCAGCGGATCCGGCGCGAGGCCCTGGACATCGAGCTCGCCCGTGCCGCGGGCCTGCCCGAGTACGGCGGCACCGGCTGGGGCGACCAGACCGGCCCGAATCCGGCGAGGCTCTGAACCGGATGCCGACCTGGGGGGACACAGCGCTGGCGGCCGGCGGCGCTCCGGTCACCGTTCCGCGTGACCCGGCCCGCGACGCCGCCCGCGACGAACTGCTCAACGCGGACTACCACCGGCACGACCCGAGCCTCCAGCAGCGGGTCTACGACTGGGTGATGGACCGGATCGACGACGCGCTCACCGCCATCGCCGGCGACGGCACCAGCGGCACCACCGGTCTGATCCTCTTCCTGGTGGTCGCCGCGGTGATCGCCGCCGCCCTCTGGTGGCGGTTCGGCGCGCCGAAGCGGGCCGCCCGCACCACACTCGACGTCTTCGGCACCGCCGGACCGCGCGGCGCCGACCAGTACCGGGCCGACGCCGAACGGCACGCCGCCGCCGGCCAGTGGTCCGAGGCCGTCCGCGAGCAGATGCGCGCCGTCGTCCGGGCCCTGGAGGAGCGCACCCTGCTCGACACCCGCCCCGGCCGCACCGCCGACGAAGCCGCCGCCGAAGCCGGCCGGGCCCTGCCCGAGCACGCCGCCGCCCTCGCCTCGGCGGCCCGCACCTTCGACGACATCGCCTACGGCGAGCACACCGCCGACCGGGCCGCCTACCAGCAGCTGCGCGAGCTCGACCAGACCCTGGAACGCGCCCGCCCGGCGTTCGCCCCGGCCGCGGGAGGAGCGGCATGACCAGCACCACCCCCGGCCCGGCCGCGCCGCCGGCACCCGGTGGGCAGCCCGCCGAGCCCGCGTCCCCGGTGCCGCCCACGCCCACCGCGCCGCCGCGGCCCGGGCCCGCCGCCGGCACCAGCAGCCTCGCACCCACCGGCCGGAGCGTCTGGCGCCGCTCGCGCTGGTACCTGCTCACCGCCGTCCTCCTGCTGATCGCCGCCGCGGCCCTGGCCGGCCTCAACCAGGAGCGCCGCTACCCGCCGCTCGACCCGCGCTCCTACGACGCCTCCGGCTCCCACGCCGTCGTCGCGCTGCTCCAGCGCGAAGGCCTCAAGGTCGACATCACCGCCGACCTCCCCACCCGCTCCACCGGCAACGACACCCTCGTCGTCCCCGAGCCCGACCTGCTCGACGCCGACCAGCTGCGCGCCGTCGCCGCCGGCCGGCACAGCCGGCTGGTCCTGGTCGCCCCCGGTCCCGCGGCGCTCAGCGCGCTCGCCCCCGGCGTCCGTCCCTCCGAGGAGGGCGGCGGCGCCCCCTACGCCGCCGTCCGCAGCACCGCCGCCCAGTGCTCGCTCACCGAGGCCGTCCGGGCCGGCACCGCCCACCTCGGCGGCCTGCTCTACACCACCGGCAGCCGCGGCGAGGGCTGCTACCCGCGCGGCCACGGCTACCCACTGGTCGTCGTCCAGGCCGGCAAGGGCACCGAGGTCGTCGTCCTCGGCAGCGGCGACTTCCTCAGCAACGAGCTGATGAAGAAGGACGGCAACGCCTCCCTGGCGCTCGGCCTGCTCGGCTCGCAGCCCCGCCTCACCTGGCAGCTGCCCGACTACACCGCCCCGGTCGTCGACGGCGGCGACAAGCAGTTCACCGACTACATTCCCGCCGGGTGGCGCTGGGCCGCGTACCAGCTCGCCGTCGCCACCGTGCTCGCCGCGCTCTGGCGCGCCCGCCGGCTCGGCCCCGTCATCAGTGAGAACCTGCCCGTCGTGGTCCGCGCCGCCGAGACCACCGAGGGCCGCGCCCGCCTCTACCGCCGTGCCAAGGCCCGGGGCCGCGCCGCCGACGCCCTGCGCCGCGCCGCCGCCCACCGCCTCGCGCCCACCCTGGGCGTCCCCCCCGACGCGGGCGCACCCGACCCCACCGCGCTGTGCGCGGCCGTCACCGACCGCCTCCCCGACCGACCCGCCGGGGACGTACGGGCCCTCCTGTACGGCCCGCCCCCGACCGACGACGCCGCGCTGCTGCGGCTCGCCGACGACCTCGACGCCCTCGAAAGGCAGGTACGCAAGCCGTGACCGAGCAGGCCACCGCCACCCCCTTCACCACCCCCGGCACGGCGACCGCCACCCACGGCGCTCCTGACGCCCCGGGGACCGCCGACGACCCGCGCCAGGCGCTCACCGCCCTGCGCGCCGAGATCGCCAAGGCCGTGGTCGGCCAGGACGCCGCCGTCACCGGCCTGGTCGTCGCCCTGCTCTGCGGCGGCCACGTCCTGCTGGAGGGCGTCCCCGGCGTCGCCAAGACGCTGCTGATCCGCACCCTCTCCACCGCGCTCAGCCTGGAGACCAAGCGGATCCAGTTCACCCCCGACCTGATGCCCGGCGATGTCACCGGCTCCCTGGTCTACGACGCCCGCACCGCCGAGTTCTCCTTCCAGCCCGGCCCGGTCTTCACCAACCTGCTGCTCGCCGACGAGATCAACCGCACACCGCCGAAGACCCAGGCCGCCCTGCTGGAGGCCATGGAGGAGCACCAGGTCACCGTCGACGGCACGCCCCGCGCGCTGCCCGCCCCGTTCCTGGTCGCCGCCACCCAGAACCCGGTCGAGTACGAGGGCACCTACCCGCTGCCCGAGGCCCAGCTCGACCGCTTCCTGCTCAAGCTGATCCTGCCGCTGCCCGACCGCGACCAGGAGTTCCAGGTCCTCGCCCGGCACGCCTCCGGCTTCGACCCGCGCGACCTCGCCGCGGCCGGCGTCCGCCCCGTCGCCGGCCCCGAACACATCGCCGCCGCCCGTGCGCAGATCGCCAAGCTCACCGTCTCGCCCGAGGTGCTCGCCTACATCGTCGACCTCTGCCGGGCCACCCGGCAGTCCCCGTCGCTCTCCATCGGCGTCTCCCCGCGCGGCGCCACCGCCCTGCTCGGCGCCTCCCGCGCCTGGGCCTGGCTGGCCGGCCGCGACTACGTGACGCCCGACGACGTCAAGGCGCTCGCCCTGCCGACCCTGCGGCACCGCGTCGCGCTGCGCGCCGAGGCCGAGATGGAGGGCGTCACCGCCGACTCCGTCATCCAGGCCGTCCTCGCCCAGACGCCCGCCCCCCGCTGACCGCCCGCCCCGCCCCGCTCACGAAGGAGCGCACCGCATGGCCCTCACCGGGCGAACCGCCCTGCTCGCCGCACTCGGCGCGCTCGTCGTGGGCCTGCTCCTGCCGTCCTGGGGCGGGATCGCCGCCGTCACCGGCGCGGTCCTGCTCGCGGTCGTCGTCGACCTGGTGCTCGCCGCCCCCGTCCGCAGTCTGCGGATCGTCCGGGGCGGCGACACCACCGTCCGGCTCGGCGAGCCGGCCTCCGTCGAACTGACCGTCACCAACCCGGCCGGCCGCCCGCTCCGGGGCAGCGTCCGCGACGCCTGGGCCCCGTCCGCCTGGCGACGCGGCACCGAGATCGCCGCGTCCCGGCACAGCCTGCGCGTCCCCGGCCACGAGCGGCGCCGGGCCACCACCGTGCTCACCCCGACCCGGCGCGGCGACCACCACGCCCACAAGGTGACGGTCCGTTCGCTCGGCCCGCTCGGCCTGGCCGGGCGCCAGGGCTCGCACCTCGTCCCGTGGACGGTCCGCGCCCTGCCCCCGTTCAACAGCCGCAAGCACCTGCCGTCCCGGCTCGCCCGACTGCGCGAACTCGACGGCCGCACCTCCGTCCTGACCCGGGGCCAGGGCACCGAATTCGACTCCCTGCGCGAGTACCTGCCCGGCGACGACATCCGCTCGATCGACTGGCGGGCCAGCGCCCGCCGGCACACCGTCGCCGTCCGCACCTGGCGTCCCGAGCGTGACCGGCACATCCTGATCGTCCTCGACACCGGACGCACCTCCGCGGGCCGTGTCGGCGACGCCCCGCGCCTGGACGCCTCGCTCGACGCCGCGCTGCTGCTCACGGCACTCGCCACCAAGGCGGGCGACCGGGTCGACCTGCTCGCCCACGACCTGCGCAAGCGCGTCTCGGTGGCCGGCCGCTCCCCCAGTGAGATCCTGCCGGCCTTCACCAGCGCGATGGCCGTCCTGGAACCCGCCCTCTACGAGACCGACATGCGGTCGCTGGTCGCCACCGCACTCAAGATGGCGCCGCACCGTTCGCTGATCGTCCTGCTCACGGGGCTCGACGCGGCCCCCGCCGAGGACGGACTCCTGCCGCTCCTCCCGCTCCTGACCAAGCGCCACGAAGTCGTCCTGGCTTCGGTCTCCGACCCGCACCTGGACGAACTGGCCGCCGGCCGGGGCACCCTCGAGGCCGTGTACGGCGCGGCCGCCGCCGAGCAGACCCGCGCCGACCGCCGGCTCACCGCCGACCGCCTCTCCCGCCACGGCGTGACCGTCCTCGACGCCCCGCCGACCGCGGTGGCCCCGGCCCTCGCCGACGCCTATCTCGCGCTCAAGGCCGCCGGCCGGCTCTGAGCACCGTCTGGGCCCGGTCGTGGGGCCCGTCCTCTTCGTCCGCTCGCTCCACTCACCGTCGGGACCGTAGGACCGTACGACTGAGGCCCCGCCACGTTGGTGGCGGGGCCTCAGTCGTACGGTCGCGCGGCGGCGGGCGCTGCGGCGGTGCCGTGGCCCGGCCCGGCGAGCGGAGCGTCAGTGGCGGGTCGCCTCCGTCCCCTCCGTCCCCGGCCCTGGACCGACGCTTCCCCTCACCGGAGCCGCCTGGAGAACCCGGTGACCGGGGGCCCGGCCGGGACTGCGGGGCCGCACCAGTACCCGGCAGGCCTCCCCCGCGGCATCGCCTCCCACGCGGCCGGCAGCCCTAGCGGTGTCCGAGCCGACAGGTCCGGACAGCAGCCTCAGGAATACCACCCTTCGAGGCATGACCCCCGGAGGCATTTCCCGTCTTCCCGGAAACGCAAAGAACCCCCCGATCCGAAGGGATCAGGGGGTTCTTCACAATGATTGTTCGGCGGCGTCCTACTCTCCCACAGGGTCCCCCCTGCAGTACCATCGGCGCTGTGAGGCTTAGCTTCCGGGTT
>NZ_JBIVVS010000015.1:182345-221414 GCF_044768625.1 Kitasatospora sp. NPDC091207 | reverse complement strand
CAAGATCGAATATGGGGTGGAAGTGGTCCGGGCCACAGGATTGGTGGTGTGAGGCCGGGCACATGGTCGACGGTGCGTGACGAGGTCTCGGCCGCCCGTGCCGGAATCGTCGGGTGGTGACCGGCTCCGGGGTGGCCCGCACCACAGCCCTCACCCGTCGTGCCCCTGCTCCTCACCCGCCGTGTCCGCCATAGCCTCGGGACATGAGCAACGAGAGCGATGCAGAGGCCGTGTTCGACGGGGCCGAGGAGCCGGGGGCGGCGGTCGCGCCGGCCGGGTTCGAGCTGGGGACCGACGGGCCCACGGTGATCCTGGCGGGGCTGGACGGCTCGGAGTCCTCGTGGCGTGCGACCGCCTACGCGGCGGGCCTCGCCCGGCGGCAGAACGCGACCCTCGCCGTGGCGTACGTGCAGCCCGTCCTCGGGGCGGCCACCGCGCTCGCGGGGGCGGCCGTGGAGGAGACCACCCAGGAGATCGCCGACGAGCTACTGGCGGCGCTGCGCGACGCCGAGCACCGGCTGAGCGACGTCTGGCGGCTGGACTGGCGCTTCCTGACCGTCCGGGGCGACCCGTTCACCGGCCTCGCGCGGATGGCGGAGGATCTCCGGGTGGACGCCGTGGTGGTCGGCGGCTCCGAGCAGGCCGGTCACCGGGTGATCGGCTCGGTCGCGGTCCGGCTGGTGAAGGCGGGCCGCTGGCCGGTGACCGTGGTGCCGTAGGCGAGCGGGCGGGGAAGCGGGGAGGGCGGCCGGGGGAGAGGGCGACGGAAGGACCGAAGGGCTGTGGTCCGGAGTGAACATCCGGACCACAGCCCTTCGGGTCGGCCGAGGAGCGGGCGACCGGGGTCCGCTCCTAGCTGTTGCCCCCGCTCCCGCCGCCGACCGGGTTGAGCGCGCCGCCGACGTTCACGCCGTTGCCGCAGATGTTGATCGGGATGCTGATCGGGATCTGGATCTGGTTGCCGGAGAGCACACCCGGCGAATTGGTGACGACGCCACTGGCGTAGGCCCCGCCGGTGTTGACGCAGGTGGTGCCGGAGAACGCCTCGTGGGGGGCGGCCATCTGCCCGGGAGCGTCGCAGTCGCCCGCGAACGCCGGGCCGGCGGAGATGACGGCCAGCGCGGCGCTGAAGCCGGCGGCGAGCAGGTACTTCCTGGTGTTGGTCATGCCGGAAGGAATAGCCAGCCGACACGCTGGACCGGACACGATCCCCCCGAACTGCCACCCGATCGGCGCTGCGATCCGACCCCGATGCAGGAGCCGGGCGGCGGGCCCGTCACCCGGACGGACGTGACCCCGCGCGGCCGCGGGGCCGCGCGGGGTGCCGTCCCCGGGCCCGGGGAGGAGCTCGGGACCGGGCCCGGGGGCAGGGCCCCGGCCGCGGGCCGCGGTGAGCCGCCGGCCCCCGGGGTGCCTGCCCACCCTCGGGCCGGTTCGTACCCGGCGATAGGGTTCGTGACCATGACGGACACCCCGGTCGCACACCCCCGGACGCCCGCCCGCCCGCCGGCCGGGCCGAGACCTCGCCCGGACGCAGCGGCGACAGCGACGCCCACGAGCGGCGGGCCCATCGCCCCGTCCGGCAGCGACCTGCACCTCGAACTGCCCGCCACCGGCGGCCGCCGCGCCGCGTTGATGGCCGCCCTGCGCGAGGCGATCCGCAGCGGCCGCCTCGCCCCCGGCACCCGGCTGCCGCCCTACCGCTCGCTCGCCGCCGACCTCGGCATCGCCCGCAACACCGCCGCCGATGCCTACGCCGAGCTGGCCGCCGAGGGCTGGCTGACCGCCCGGCAGGGCTCCGGCACGACTGTCGCGGACCGGGCCGAGCCGGTCGCCCCGACGCGGGCCCGCCGGTCGTCCCCGGAGGGCCGGCCCGCCCACGACCTGCGCCAGGGCCAGCCCGACGCCGCCGTCTTCCCGCGTACGGCCTGGCTCGCGGCCGGCCGCCGGGCCCTCACCGCCGCGCCCAACGAGGCCTTCGGTCCGGGCGACCCGCAGGGCCGCCGCGAGCTGCGGGTGGCCCTCGCCGACTACCTGGCCCGGGCCCGGGGGGTGCGCGCCGATCCCGAGCGGATCGTGATCTGCTCCGGCTTCGCCCACGCGCTGCGGCTGCTGTTCGACGGCGCGGGCGCGGTGCTGGGCGGCCCCGCCGCCGGGCCGCTGGCCGTCGAGGCCTACGGGCTGGGCTTCCACCGCGCGTTGCTGGCCCGGGCCGGGGTGACGGCGGTGCCGCTGCCGCTGGACGAGGACGGCGCCCGGGTCGACGCGCTGGCGGGGCACCCGGAGGTCCGGACGGCCCTGCTCACCCCGGCCCACCAGTTCCCGACCGGCGGCCCGCTGCACGCCGCCCGGCGGACGGCGGTGGTCGACTGGGCGCGCCGGTGCGGCGGGCTGGTGCTGGAGGACGACTACGACGGGGAGTTCCGCTACGACCGGCGGCCGGTCGGCGCGCTGCAGGGGCTCGACCCCGAGCGGGTGGTCTACCTCGGCAGCGTCAGCAAGAGCCTCTCGCCCGCGCTGCGGCTCGGCTGGATGGTGCTGCCCGAGCAGCTGGTCGACCGGGTGCTGGCCGCCAAGGGCGAACGGGAGGCCTGGGCGAGCGCGCTCGACCAGCTGACGCTCGCGGAGTTCATCGACTCGGGCGGGTACGACCGGCACGTACGGCGGATGCGCCGGCGCTACCGGGACCGTCGGGACCACCTGGTGGACGCCCTGGCCGCGCGGGCGCCGCACATCGAGGTGTCCGGGATCGCGGCGGGCCTGCACGCGGTGCTCCGGCTCGCCCCCGGGACCGAGCGGTCCGTGGTCAAGGCGGCGGCCTACCGGGGGCTGGCCCTGGACGGGCTGGCCGACTACCGGCACCCGCTGATCGGGCAGGACGCGATGCCGACGACGGACGGCCTGGTGGTCGGCTACGCCACGCCCCCCGACCACGCCTACCAGGCGGCCGTCGCCGCGCTCTGCGACATCCTGCCCACCCCGCTCTGAGCCGGGCCCCGGGCCGGAGCCCCGGCCCGGCCCGGGGCTCCGGCACCACCACCCCGGCGGGACGACTTCGCGGGGACCGGCCGCGGGCGTGCGGGCCGGAGGGTAAGGGGCCGTGGCGCGCCGGGGGGTGCCGTGGCGTAGCCAATGGTCCGCCGCGTCCGCTCCACTGTCATATGCCAGTACGGGCCCGGGCGGAGGCCCGCACCGGAACCGGCGACGGCCCCTACGCTTTCTGGTCATGCGCAGAACACATGTGAGCCGTCTCGGAATCGCCGCGATCCTGGCCCTCGTCGTCGGTCTGCTCCTCTCGGCAGCCCCCGCCCAGGCGGACACTCCGCTGCTCTCGGTCAGCTCCGACCGGGCGACGGCGACCCCGGGCTCCTCGGTGACGCTGACCCTGACCCTGACCAACCCGCACGACACTCCCGTGCAGTTCGTCTACCAGTCCGTCCAGCCGACCTACGACACCACCCAGGTCGCCGGTCTGGCGTACGCGTTCTCCGCCTGCGGCGGCGCCGTCAGCGCCTGTGACACCGGCAGCACCAGCGGCCTGGTGCACCACACCGTGCCCGTGGCCGCCGGCGCCACCATCACCGTCACGCTGACCTACGACATCGCCGCCGGCTCGGCCTGCGGCTCCGGTGCCCGGATCGACTTCTACACGTACCTCTACTACGAGTACCAGTCCGGGGCCGCGTCCGACTCCGGCATCTTCAACGTCCCCGGCAACGAGGTCGTCTGCTCCTGACCCGTCCGGTCCGGCCCGCTCGCGCGGGCACGCCCAAGCCCCCGTCAGGTGCCGGCCGCCCCCGTACCGGCACCTGACGGGCCTTTCCGGGTGGACTGTCGGACCCTCGTGGCAGGCTGACGCCCATGGCCGAACCGCTGACCGACGCGACCGACCGCGCCACCGTGTGCGCGCCCGCGGACCTGACCACGGACCTGGCCGGGGGCATCACCACCGACCTGACCGGCGCGGTGACCGCTCCGGTGCGCACGGGCGGGGCGGGCCCCGCCGGGCCCCCGCTGCCGGTCCCGTCCGGCGTGTCCGAGGCGATCCGCGCGCGGGCCGACGAGCGGACGGCGCCGCTGGTCCACCGGTTGATGCGGCCCTCGCTGGCGCTCGCCGCCGAGGGCGACGGCCCGTCGGCCGGCCGGCTCGGCGGGCTGCCCGCGCTGCCGGCCGGCACCGGGTGGCCGGAGTTCGCCGGCCGGCCGATGCAGCTGCTGGCCCAGCTCGACTGCGCCGGCCTGGCGGAGGCCTTCCGCACCACCGGCCACGGCGGCGACTGGCCGCTGCCGGTCACCGGGCTGCTGCTCTTCTTCCACGACGAATGGGTCAGCGACTTCAGCGGCCGGGGCTGCCGCGTCCTGCACGTGCCCGCGGGCGCCCCGCCCAGGCCCGCCCCGGCGGACGGGCCGGGCACGCCCGCGCTCCCCGCCGCCGAGGTCCGCGCCCACTGGCGGCTCTCCGCGCCCTCCTACCAGGACGGCGAGCTGGAGAACGTCTTCCCCGACGACTTCATGATCGCCCTCGACCTCGCCGCCGACTTCCGCGACCACCTGTCCGCACCCGATGTGCGGGTGCTCGGCTGGTGCGACACCGACACCGGCCGCCCCGCGGGCCACCGCCCGCTGCTCCAGGTCGAGAGCCGCGCCCTGGCGGCGGACTGGGGCGAGTGCGTCAACGTCTCGTTCTGGATCACCGAGGAGGACTTGGCGGCCGGGTGCTTCGACCGCGTCCGGCACGGCTTCGAGGTCGCCTGAGCGGGCCCCGGGCTGCCCGGGCGGCCTCGCCCCACCCCCACTAGGCTGCTGGAAGAGGTGGGGGCACCCGCCCGCGGCTGCCGGTCCGCCCGGCCGAGCGGCCGGTCCCCGATCGCCGAAGCGGTGGGACGGACGTGGCAGCAGAGGGAATGGCGGCACGCGACGCCAAGGCGCCCGACGGACCGGAGCCCCCGGTCCGTGAGCTGCTGCGCTCGGTGCGGGCCCACCCCTCCCGGCTGCCCGAGACACTCGCCGTCTTCGCCGTCCGCCATCGCGGCCCCCGGGCCGCCCGCCGGGTCGCCGCACTCCGGGCGGCCCGTCCGGAGGCGACGCCGGAGGAACTGGCCGGTCTGGCGGTGACGCACGCCCGGCGGGTGAGCCAGAGCGAGGGCGCGTTCGTCGGCGGGCCGTTCCTGGTGCTCGTCCCGTTCGCGTTCTGCACGGCGCTCCTGGCCCAGGGCCAGCTGTTCCTCGAACTCGCCGCCCTGGCCGGAAGGGATCCGGCCGCCCCCGCCCGGGTCGCCGAGGTGCTGGTGATCCAGGGTGCGTACCCCGACGTCGCCGCCGCCGAGCGGGCCCTCGCGACCGCTCCCCGCCCCGCGGCGGGCCGGCGGCGCGGGCTCTGGTCGCTGCTCTGGCGGATGGCCCGCCTGCTCGGGCTGACCAGCGAGGGGGTGGACCCGCCGCCCTCCCGCCGGCGGACGGCCGGCGGGTGGGCGCTGCTGCTGCTCACCCTCCTGGTCGGGATGGTCGCTCCGCTGGTCTGGCTGCCCTACATGGCGTTCTCCTACGCCCGGGCGACGGACCGGGTGGGTGCCCGGGCCGTCGACTACTACCTCGGTGGCGACGTGGCCGGGGCCGCGCTGCGGCGGCGCGGTTCCGACCCGGGGACCATCGCCGCCGCGATCAGGGCGGGGATCTCGCTGATCCTGCCGGTGGCGGCGCTGATCGTGCTGCTGCTCGCCGACATCCGGTGGGCCGGCAGCCGGTGGCCGTTGGTCTCGATCACGCTCGTCCTGCTCTCCTGCCTGGTCGGCGAGATCTGGCGCCGCCGCCGCGGACCCCTCCCGCGTCATCCGCGGTACCCCCGCCACCGCCGCCGACGGGGGTAGCGCGCGGTCGGGGCGCGCCCGTCGGCCGTTCTCGCCGGGGAGGACGAACGGGCCGCCCGGTACGGCCGGTTGCGACCCGCCGGGTGCGAACACCGGTCGTGGTTCGCACGGGGGCCGGACCCGGTCCGAGGCGGCCGCGGCACAGCGGCGCCGACCGTCGGCGATCGGACGTTCGAAGCTCGTACGTGTGTTCTGCCCGTCCGGGGGCCGGCCGGCGGCTCGCGGGCCTTCGCGTTGGTCCGTTCGGGTGGAAGGGATCGTTCCGGCGCGCGGACGATTCGCATGCACAGCAAGTCGCGGGTCCGTGGGGGGAGATCGCCGGACTCCAACCGCCTCGCGGTTCAGATTCACCCTATCGGGGGGTGCTGTGGGGCCGTACGGCCTCGGCCGGGCGTGGGTGATCTAGGGTTCCCGGTGGGCCGTCCCGAGTGGGCGGCGCCATCGCGCGAATATCGCCAACACCCCTTCCCGTACACGTATCTGATGATCCGTCCCCGACGTCCGGGGTGGGTCGGTGTGACCTTGACCAGATGAAGGAGACCCTGCCGATGCCGGTGGAGACCAGCCCGGAGACGCAGCAGGTGCCGCAGCAGTCGAGCTTGACGACGGCCGCTGCCCGCAACCTCGCCACCACCACCAAGTCCGCACCGCAGATGCAGGAGATCACCTCCCGCTGGCTGCTCAAGGTGCTTCCCTGGGTCCAGGCCGCCGGTGGCGCCTACCGGGTGAACCGTCGACTCACCTACACCGTCGGCGACGGCCGGGTGGAGTTCGTCAAGACCGGCTCGGAGGTCCGGGTCATCCCCCGTGAGCTCGGTGAACTCGCCCTGCTGCGCGGTTTCGACGACGACGACGTGCTGACGGCCCTCGCCGACCGCTGCGAGCAGCGCGACTTCGGCCCCGGCGAGGTGCTGGCGGAGCGGGGCGCCGAGGCGGACCGCATCTACCTGATCGCCCATGGCAAGATCAACCAGATCGGCACCGGCAAGTACGGTGACGAGACCGTGGTCGGCGTGCTCGGCGACGGTGACCGGTTCGGCGAGGACGCCGTGCTCGACCCGGACGCCGTCTGGGAGTTCACCGCCAAGACGGTCACCGCGGGCACGGTGCTCTCGCTGCCCAGGCGCGACTTCCAGGCCATCCGGGACGGCTCGCCCGCGCTCCAGCAGCACCTCGCCGAGTTCCTCGCGCTGCCGCTCCAGCGCCAGAACGAGCGCGGCGAGGCCGAGATCGCCATGTCGGCCGGCCACCAGGGCGAGTACGAGCTGCCCGGCGCCTTCGTGGACTACGAGCTGAAGCCGCGCGAGTACGAGCTGAGCGTCGCGCAGACGGTGCTCAAGGTGCACAGCCGGGTCGCCGACCTCTACAACCAGCCGATGAACCAGACCGAGCACCAGCTGCGGCTGACCATCGAGGCGCTGCGCGAGCGCCAGGAGTACGAGCTGGTCAACAACCCCGAGTTCGGCCTGCTCAACAACGCGGACTTCTCGCAGCGGATCCAGACCCACTCGGGCCCGCCCACCCCGGACGACCTCGACGAGCTGCTGAGCCGTCGCCGCGACCCGGACTACCTGCTCGCCCACCCGCGCGCCATCGCGGCGATCGGCCGCGAGCTGAACGCCCGCGGGCTCTACCCCCACCACGTCGACCTCGGCGGGCAGCAGGTGCCGGCGTGGCGCGGGGTGCCGATCCTGCCGTGCAGCAAGATCCCGATCACCAAGGAGAACACCAGCTCCATCCTGGTGATCCGGACCGGCGAGGACAACCAGGGCGTCATCGGCCTGCACCAGACCGGCATCCCGGACGAGTACCAGCCGAGCCTCTCGGTGCGGTTCATGGGCATCAGCGAGAAGGCGATCATCTCGTACCTGGTCAGCGCCTACTACTCGGCCGCGATCCTGGTGCCGGACGCGGTCGGTGTCCTGGAGAACGTCGAGATCGCGCACGGCCGCCACTGAACAACGGCCCGATCGGGCGCGGCGTGGCCGTAACCGGCCCACCGCAAGATCGTTTCATCTGACGTCGGACGGCCCGCCCCCGAGGCGGGCCGTCCGACGTCGCCCCTCCCGGTGCCGACCGAGCCCTCCGGCCGGCCGGGCACCCGGCCGGGGGCGGCCCCTCCAGACGAGGCCGGATCCCCGTGGCGGACGGTCTCCCGACGATGCGAAAGGTGCATGGACTCCATGCCGCAGCCCCAGCAGCCAAGACGGATACCGGTGGACGGGCAGTCGTGACCGCAGACCTGATCGTCGTGAACGGCGGTCCCTCCGGGCGGCGGGTCCGGTTGGCCGGTGCCGCGGCCGGAGTGGCCGCGCTCTGCGCACTGCTGAGCGGCGCGGCCGGCGCCCGGTCGCCCGAACACCACGGCGGGGGCGAGCCGCACGGGCCGGTCGTCGAGACCTGTGTCTCCACCGGGACGGACGTCTCGGTGGAGGTCGGCCGCGGGGGTGTGGGCGTCGAGGTCGACGTCGAGGTGGAGGTGGGCGTCGCGGTCGACCTCTCCGGAGTGCCGCACCGCCCCGGGCCGCGCCCGAAGCCCGGCCACCCGCCCTGGCATCACCACCACCACCCGTGCCCGAGCCCCACACCGACACCCAAGCCGTCCCCGACGCCCACGCGGACGCCGACCGCCACCCCGACCCCCACGCCGACCCCGACGCCGGAACCGAAGCCCACCCCGACGCCGACGCCGACCCCCGCGCCGGTGCCGCCGCCCGCGCCCGCCCCGACGCCGAGGCCCACCCCGCCACCCGTGTCGACCAGGCCCGCGCCGAAGCCCACGCCGAAGCCCACGCCGAAGCCCACCGTGGCCCCGGCCGTGCCGCCGCCGGCTCCCGCGCCCGCCCCCGAGCCGCCCTCGCCGACCGCGATGCCGAGCCCGGCGGCGGCCGTCCCGGTACAGCCGCAGCCGGTGGTCAAGCCGGTCCGGCTGCCACTGGCCCCGCCGGTGCCGGCTCCGGAACGCCACCACGGCAGCACTCCCACCCGGACGATGCTGCTGGTCACCGTGCCCGCCGTGCTCGCGGCCGCGGCCCTGCGCCCGCGCGGCCGGTCCGGCCGAGGCGGCTCCGGCCGCTCCTAGCGGCGCCCGTCCGAGGCGCCACCCGGCCCGGCCGCGTCCTGACACCGGCCGGGCCCGATCAGAGACACCCGAGCTCAAGAAGGGAGTTCCCATGTCCGAGTGGTTGGCGCTGGCCATCGCCATGTCGGCGGCCTGCGCCGTCGTGGTGGCGGTGGTGCTGCTGAGGCACCGCCGGGTCAGCGTGGAGGAGGACACCGACGAGACACCCGACGTCATCGAGTACATGACGATGATGATCGGCGTGGTCTACGCGATCGTGCTCGGCCTGGCCATCGCCGGCGTCTGGGAGGCGCGCGGCGCCGCCCAGGACGATGTGTCGCGCGAGGCGCAGTCGCTGCACGAGGTGAGCGAGCGCGCCCAGATCTACCCCGTCGAGTTCCGCGACAAGGTCCGGGCCGATGTGGACGCCTACGTCTCCTACGTCGTCGACGTCGAGTGGGCGTACATGCGCGAGCACGGCGAGATCTCCGACCGGGGCACCGAGCTGCTGGACAAGCTGCGCACCGATGTCGCCACCCGCACGCCGGCCACCGATCTGGAGGCCCAGGCCTACCAGCCGATCATGGACCGGATCAGCACCGTCGACGACGCCCGCAACGCGCGCGGCCAGAACGCCGGTCCGACCATGCCGGGGGTGGTCTGGTTCGGCCTGATCGTCGGCGCCGTGGTGACCGTCGGCATGGTGTTCGCGCTGCAGATCCGGCGTTCCACACGGGAGTTGCTGCTCGCGGGGGCGTTCAGCGCGCTGATCGCCTTCCTGCTCTTCCTGATCTGGGACTTCGACGACCCGTTCGGCCGGAGCGTCTCGGTGACGACACAGACGTTCACCGACCTGTTCCCCACCCTGGGTGGCGGCCAGGACTGACCGTCCACCGGGGTCGGCGTCCTTCGATAATCTGATCGAGCCGTCGGGGGTCGGTCCCGTCGGACGCATCGAGAGGATCGTCAGTCGTGACCTACCCGCCGCCCCAGCAAGGCGCGCCGTTTCCGCCCCGACGCCCCCAGGTGGCCTGGTGGTGGCTGCCCGCGACGGAGCGTCGCCGCCGCCGCAAGCAGCGGGAGGAGTGGCGGGCGCACCAGCGGCAGAAGGGCAGGAAGAACGACCGGGACTGCTCGGACGCCTGCGACTGCTGCGACCTCGGGGACCCCTGCCTGATCGCGCTGGTCCCGGTGATGATGGCCTCGGGCCTGCGGTTCGCCCTCACCGGGGGCCGCGGGTCGCGCGGCGCCGCCGCCGATCCGGCGGCGCCCGCCCCGCGGGGCTTCGCGGCGGGTGTGCTGTACGGGGCGGTGCGCCACTACCGGAGCGAGATCAGCCCCCGGCGTCCGGCCTGCTGCCCGTACACGCCGTCCTGCTCGACCTACGCCGTTCAGGCGCTGCACCGGCACGGTGCCGTGCGCGGGGCGCGGTTGACGGTCGGCCGGCTGCTCCGCTGCCGTCCGGGCGTGGCGCGCCGCGGCGGGGCGGACCCGGTACCGGGCCGCTGAGGCCGTCCCGGCCCGTCCGGCCCGGAGCGCCGATCGACGAGGCGGAGCGCCGGTGAGAGGCGCGGGGGCCGCGCGGATCACCGTGATCCGCGCGGCCCCCGTGTCATGACGGTGCGTCAGCGCAGGCTGTCGTTGATCGCGTTGAGCAGGGTGCCGGAGGCGTCGTCGTTCTCCAGCGAGAAGGCGAACATCCCGGCCAGGCCCTTGCTCTTGGTGTACGCCCCGCGCGCCTGGATGGCCTGCGGGGTGTCACCCGTCCAGAAGTTGGTGCCGTCGTAGACCCAGGAGGTCTCGGTCACCGGGTCCCAGTGGGTGGTGGCCGCCGTGGGGTTGAGCTCCTTCCAGGCGGCCAGGCCGGCCTCCGCGCTCAGCGGCTTGGCCGGGGTCGGACCGGTCGCGCTCTGGTACAGGCCGAAGGTGGAGCCGGCCGGCACGCCCGTCCACCCGCGCCAGTAGAACGGGATGCCCAGCACCAGCTTGTTGGTCGGGAACCCGCCCACGATGCCGTACTCCGGCAGGCCGGTGGTGTACGCGGCGAGGGTGGTGTCCACGTTGTACTTGCGGGTGCCCGGGGTGATCGGTGTGGTCGGGTCGGCCGGGCTGTCGTGCAGCGGGTCCTGGTGGTTCGTCGGGCCCTTGGCGTCCCAGGCGCCGTGCATGTCGTAGGTCATGACGTCGGCGTAGTCCAGGTAGGCGCCGATCTTGTCGGTCTCCAGCTGGGCGATCTTGTCCTGGCCGCTCGGCAGCGCCGCCGTCAGCAGGAACCGCTTGCCCTGGGCGTTGCCGAGGGCGTCCAGCTGGGTGCGGAACTCCTTCAGCAGCAGCGTGAAGTTCTGCTTGTCGGCGGCGGAGTAGTGGTTGCCGGTGTGGCCGCCGGCCGAGCCCGGGTACTCCCAGTCGAGGTCGACGCCGTCGAAGAGGCCGGCCGCCGAGGCCTGGCCGCCCGAGGCGTCACCGGCGACACCGGTCGGCAGGTTCCCCTTCAGGAACATGTCGACGCAGGAGGAGACGAAGGCCTTGCGCGAGGCGTCGGACGCGGCCGCGTCCGAGAAGTACTTGGAGTACGTCCAGCCGCCGATCGAGATGGTGAAGCGCAGGTTCGGGTACTTGGCCTTCAGCTGGCGCAGCTGGTTGAAGTTGCCCTTGAGCGGCTGCTCCCAGGTGTCGCTGCTGCCGTCGACGCTGGCCGCGCCGTTGTAGTCGGCCTGGTAGTCGGCGTAGGCGTCCCCGGCGCCGTCCCCGGCGTTGGGGTTGGACTCGTTGGCCGAGTCGGAGGCCTTCACGGCCTGGAAGCAGGTGTGCGTGGTCGGGTGGATGTTGGCGAAGGCGTAGGTGATGACGTCCAGCTTGCCCGCCGCGCCGCTGGTGTCGACGTTCTTCGCGTGGTACGCGTTCTCGTAGACGCCCCACTGGTCGAAGTAGGCCGAGCGGAACGGGCTCGCGGCCGGGGCGGCCGCGGTGGTGGTGGCGACCCGCGCGGACTGCGCGGAGCCGTGGCTGCCCGAGTAGGCCTGGACGGTGAAGGCGTAGCCGGTGCTGGGCAGCAGCGAGCTGACGGCCACCGAGGTGCCCATCGAGGTCGCCACCAGCTGGTTGCCCGCGTAGACCTTGTAGGAGACCGGGCCGTCACCGCTGGTCAGGGTGGACGGCTGCCAGCTGAGCACCACGGCGTTGTGGGTGACCTTGCCGACGGTGACCCCGCCGGGCGTGGTGACCTTGCCGTCCCCGGCCGGGCCGGTGCCGGTCGCGGTGGCCGTCGCGGTGGGGCTGGTGGTCGCCGTCGGGCTGGTGGTCGCGGTGGGGCTGGTGGTGGCCGTCGGGCTGGTGGTCGCGGTGGGGCTGGTGGTGGCCGTCGGGCTGCTGGTCGCGGTCGGGCTGTTCGACGCCGTCGGGCTGGTGGTGCCGGTCGGCCCGGCCGGGCCGGTCAGGCTGAGGTCGTCCGCGCGGTACGTGCCGGTGCCGTACCAGCCGTGCGTGAACACCGTCACCGAGGTGGTGGCGGCGCCGGTGGTGAACGTGGAGCTCAGCTGCGTCCAGCCGGTCGCGTTGGGCGCCCAGGACGAGGAGTTGACGCCGGTCCCGGTCGCGCCCAGGTAGACGTAGCTGCCCTGGACCCAGCCCGACAGGGTGTACTGGGTATTGGGCTGGACGGTGACGGTCTGCTGGCACTGCGCGGTGTCGGAGGCCGAGGCGGCCCCACTGAGCGCGTAACTCCCGCTGTGCACCGCGGTGGTGACGACGGATCCGTTGACGCAGGTCCAGCCGGCCAGGGAGCCGGTCTCCAGACCGGCGTTGGTCAGCAGGTTGACGGGCGCGGCCGAGGCCGTGTTCAGGGAGAGCGTGAGCGCGGCGGTGCCGGTGGTGAGCGTGGCCGCCAGGGCCAGTGCGGTGGCCCGCCGGCGTGGTGCGGCGGTTCGTCGCTCGGCAGGGCGCGCGGGCGTGACTCGGTCGTGCATGCGGTGTCCTCCGGATGAGTGGGGGTTCCGGCGGTGCGGTGGCCCGGGCGGGCCGAAGGGAGCCGGGCCGAGCGCGGTGGGGGCGCGCGGCCGGGGTGACACATGCTGCGGAACGACGCGTCGAGGCGGCCGGACCACTGGCCCGTACGCATCAACGACATCACAGATTGGACTGGACCAATATTCGCCGTCAAGGGTGTCCGCCCGCTGGACGGTTCGGGAGCACGCCGCCGGTACGGTGGCGTACGGAGCAGCCCCGCCGAACGGAGGACGAGCCATGGACAGCCAGGACTGGGACGACCGCTACGCCGCGAGCGAGCTGGTCTGGGGCGCCGAGCCCAACCGCTGGGTGGTCGGCGAGCTGACCGGCCTCACCCCGGCCCGTGCCCTGGACCTCGCCGCCGGTGAGGGACGGAACAGCATCTGGCTGGCCCGTCAGGGCTGGCGGGTGACCGGACTCGACTATTCCGTCGTCGCCCTCGAACGGGCCGAGCGGCTCACCGCGGACCTGCCCGACGAGGTCGCCGACCGGCTCACCTGGCGCCATGACGACGCCCGCACCTTCCCGCTCCCGCCCGAGGGGTACGACCTGGTGCTGGTGGCCTACCTCCAGCTCCCCGCCGACGCCCGCCGGACGGCGCTGCGCCGGGCCGCCGCCGCGCTCGCCCCCGGCGCCACCTTGCTGGTGGTCGGCCATGACACCACCAATCTCACCGAGGGGGTCGGCGGCCCGCGGGATCCGCGCGTCCTCTTCACGCCGGACGACGTGCTCGCCGACCTCGCCGGGGCCGGGCTGCGGACCGTCCGGGCCGAGCGGGTCCACCGGCCGGTGGCCGCCGAGGCCGGGCACGGCGGCCCCGCGGGCGGGGGGCGGGACGCGGCGGTCGACGCCCTGGTGCGGCTGGAGCGGCCCGGTCCGCTCGGATAGGTCCGGTCCGGGCGCTCCGGAAGACCGGCCGGGTCCATGGTGGATGATCATTCCGACGACACGTCGGAACCGGCCGGGGGGTTCTCGACCCCTGCCCGGAAACGGGAGGAGCTACGAGCACGATGCGTTTACGGAAACCTGCCGGAATCACGCTGTCCACCGCCCTGGCGACGGGGCTGGCGGTCATCGGGCCACCCGCACCCGAGGCCGCGGCGGACCCGGCGCCGGTGGCAGAGTCGTTCCTGCAGATCGTCGCCCATCAGGACGACGACATCCTGTTCATGAATCCGGATCTGAGCCGGGAGTACGCGTCCCCCTCCGTCACGGTCTACCTGACGGCCGGTGAGACGGCGGACCCGCGGTTCGCCGACCCCTGCGCCTACGCGGCGAGCCGGGACGCCGGCGCGCGGGCCGCCCGGGCCCGGACCGCCGGTGTCGCGGCCCCCACCTGGACCACCACCCCGCTCCGGCTGAGCACCGGCAGGACCGTCGAGCTGGACACCCTGGACCAGGCGCCCCAGGTGAAGCTGGTCTTCTTCGAGCTGCATTCCAGCGGCCGTACCCCCGGGGCCGGGCAGGCGACGCTCGACACCCTCTTCAGCGAGGGCTCCACCGGGCCGTCCCACGCCGCCACCCTCGGGAGCGACCCGGTGGACGGTCGTTGCGACGCCACCTACGCCGGCCAGGAGTACCGCCACGACGACCTGGTCGCCTCCCTCGGCGACCTGCTGCGGCGGTTCCGTCCGACCGTGGTGCTGGCCCAGGACCCGCGGGTCGGCTACGGCTACACGCGGGAGACGACGAACCTCGCCGACAACTCGGACCACATCGGCGGCGCGCGATTCGCCGGCAAGGCCGTGGCCGGATATCACGGGCCCGACGGAAACGGTCAGGTGCTGCTGCGCAACTACCGCGACTACAACGTGCGGATCGACCCGCCGAACATCCCACCGGGCACGGCGGACGAGAAGCGGAAGACCTTCCTGGCCTATCTCGGACCGAACCGCAATGGTGCCGGCGCGCCGTACTCCGGCCGGTACGACCCCCAGCCGGATCCGGACGAGGCGCGGTTCTACGCGATGTTCCCGGGCCGTCAGTACGTGCGCTGGTCCAACGGCACCGCCTGGTCGGCCCTCGACGGCGCCGGCGCGCTGAACGCCTTCGCCGTGCTCGACGGCCGGGTCCGGACCTGGCGTGAGACGGTGCCGGGCGGCGGCTGGTCCGGGCCGGCCGCCGTCCCGGGCGGCGAGGACCTCGCCCCCGCCCTCGGGGTGGTGAAGGACGGCGGCGGGCTGATCCATCTGTTCGGCATCCGGCTGGGCGACGACCGGATCGTCACGACCGCGCGGACCGCCGACGGTGACTGGACCGCCTGGACGGTGCTCGGCAACCCGAACCCGGACGCGCCGGAGTACGTCGGCAGCCCGGTTCCCGTCCTCGGCCAGGACGGTCTGCTGACCGTCTTCGTCCGCAACGGCGGCGGCGGGGTGAGTGCGGTCTCCCAGCTGCCGCAGGGCGGTTGGACCACGGACTGGGCCGACCTGCGCGGCAGCTGGGTCCGGGACGGCCTCGCGGCGGCGCTCGCCCCGGACGGCCGGATCGAGCTGTTCGCGCCCGCCAAGGACGGCATCCTGCACTGGCGGCAGTCCGCCTCCGGCGGTCCGTTCGTACCGGACGCCGGGGTCCTCGGCCCCGCGCCGGCCGGTCCGGTCACCGTGGGCCGCAACGCCGACGGCCGGCTGGAGATCTTCTACCAGCAGGCGGGCAGCGGCCAGGTCGTCACCCAGTACGTGCGGACGGACGGCACCTGGACCGGCTCGCCCGACTCGCTGGGCGGGCCGGCCACCCTGGAGGGCGTCTCGGTGGTGACCGGTCACGACGGCCGGATGACGGTGGCGAGCCGCAACGGCGGCGGCGGGGTCAGTCTGGTCTCCCAGACCGCGCCCGACCGCGGGTTCGCCGCCGGCTGGTCCGACCTCGGCCAGGTGATCATCGGCGCGCCGGCCGTGACGCTGGACGCCGCCGGCCGGGAGGTCGTCCTCGCGCTCGGCCGGGACGCCTGCCTCTACGCCGTCCGGCAGACCGCGGCCGGGGCGGACAGCCCCTTCGGCGCCTGGCAGCGGGCCGGGAACTGACGGGGTGGACGCCCGGCGCCCGCCGTCGCGCGCGCGGCGCCGGGAGTCCGGTCGCGGCACGGGAGTCCGGCGGCGGTGCCGGGCGCCGCGTGCGGAACCGGCACCGCGTGGCGCTCCGGTCGGGGGAGTGGCCGGGGGAGCGGCCGGCGTCGAGCACCGCTCCGTGTCCGGACGATGTGGTGTTGACCGTGGGAGCGGGGTACGGGGAGTACCAGGGACGACCTTGTGCGCCGGGAATCTCTACAGTGTTGTAGATTCAGGGCGCAGGGTGGAGCAACGGAGGAGGACGCGATGAGCGTTTCGCTGGCCAAGGGGCAGAAGCTGAGCCTGGAGAAGCCGGGCGGGGGGCAGCTGGGCGTGGTGCGGATGGGCCTCGGCTGGCGGGCCGCCCAGAAGAAGGGGTTCTTCGCCAAGCTGCTGGCCTCGCAGGAGATCGACCTCGACGCCTCCGCGGTACTGTTCGCCGCCGGCAAGCCGGTCGACGTGGTGTTCTTCCAGCACCTCACCAGCAACGACGGTTCGGTGCGGCACAGCGGGGACAATCTGACCGGCGGCGCCGGGGACGCCACCGACGACGAGTCGATCACGGTGGACCTCACCCGGGTGCCGGCCGAGGTCGACCAGATCCTCTTCACCGTCAACTCCTTCACCGGGCAGACCTTCCAGGAGGTCGAGAACGCCTTCTGCCGGCTGGTCGACGAGCAGACCGGTGCCGAGCTCGCCCGCTACACCCTCACCGGCGGCGGCCCGTACACCGCCCAGATCATGGCCAAGGTGCAGCGTTCGGCGGGTGGCTGGCAGATGGCCGCGATCGGCCAGCCCGCGAGCGGGCGCACCTTCCAGGACCTGATGCCGGAGCTGACCAGGCACCTCTGACCGGCCCGTGAGCGGCGCCGGCCCCGGCGGGGCCGATGCCGCCCGCCGCCCGTGACCGGCCCGCCGCCGGTCCGCCGACCGGCGGCGCGGGGGCCGTCCGATCTCCCCCCGGACGGGCCCCGCGTCCGCTGTCCGGGCGCGTCGTCCACCCGCCCGGAGCGCGCCCGGGTGTGCCGTCGTGCGGGTGCCCGCGTCCCCTCGTGGCGCGCGCGGACCGGGGCCGAGGCGCGCAGGATCCCGCCCCGTTGCCCGGTCGGGTGCACTTCCCGGATATCCCTGCGGCACGCTCACCGCGTCCGCTAACACTGGCCGCATGGACGATGACGCTGTGCAGCTGCCGGAGCACCTCACCATCCGGGTCGCCCACACCGACGACCCGGTCGCGGCCGTGGCCGGCCTGGACGCCTGGGCGTCCCGCGAGCGGTACCCGAGCCTGCTGATGATGCCGCCGGCCTTCGGCTCCCTGGAGCGCACCGCCGAGGGCGCCTGGCGCATCCTCGGCTATCACGCGACGACCCCGCAGATGGCCCGCGACGACCTCGGCCATCAGTTCCGCTGTTGGGCCGAGGCCGCCCCCGGGACCCGGTTCGCCGCCACCTGGGACATCACCGACGAGGAACGGGCCGCCTACACCGAGGCCTACCGGCGGATGGACTGGGAGGCCCTCGACGAGATCACCGTCGCCGGGCGGGAGTACCGCGTCTTCCGTGCCGAACAGGTCCTGCGGTCGGGCCCCGAGGGCATCGAGCCGCCGCGCCCCACCGACCCGGACCCGGCCGCCGTCGGCAAGGCCTACAAGGTGCCGTCCCGGATCGACGGCTTCGTCATCGACCCCTCCGCCGGCGTCACCCTGGTCGACGGGATCCTCCGGCTGGACATGATGGCGCTGGTGCCGACCGGTCGCGGCATCCCCGAGGACGTCCGCGCCGAGGCCCGGCTCGCCTCCCGGCTGTACCCGAACGTCTTCGTGCTCCCGGCGCACTGCGCCGTCGCCGAGTACGAGGGCGGCCGCTGGGGCCCGATGACCGGGGCCTGCGAGACCCCGCAGGCCGCCCGGGACAGTCTCGCCGCCTACCTGCGCGAGTTCGCCCCGCGCCTGATGCCGGAGCTCACCGAGGAGGAGCGGGCCCAGTACGCGGCGGCCGCCGACCGGCTGGACGCCGAGCGCGGGCATGAACTCCGGGCCGCCGACCGGCGGTTCCGGCTGGTCCGGGTCGAACCGGTGGTCCGCCTCGGCCCCGACGGCCCCGAGCTGCCCCGCACCTCCGACTGGGATCCGGACCTCCCGGTCAAGGTGCAGGAGCAGCAGGACCGGGAGGCCGGCCACTACGCGGACGACGAGGACGACGAGGACGCGGCGGACCTGGACTGACCGGGTGCCGGATCCGCCGCGCCGCGCGCGGTCAGCGTGCCGACGGTGACGGGGAGAGGGCCGCCGAGGGGGAGGGCGAGGAGCTCGCCGCGGCGGCGTCCGTCGGGGCCGCCGTCGGGGTGCCGGTCGGGGTCGGGCAGCCGGGCGCGGTGGGCGTCGCGGTGGCCGTCGCGGTGGCCGCCGGGCTCGCGCCGTCGGTGGGCGTCGCCGTCGCGGTGGGAGTGGCGCAGGTGGTGGGCGTACCGCTGGGCGTACCGGTCGGGGTCGCCGTCGGGGTGCCGGTCGGGGTGCCGGTCGGGGTCGCGCTGGGCGTCCCGGTCGGCGTGGCGCTCGGGCTGGTGGTGGCCGACGGCGACGGCGAGGAGGTGGCCGTGGGCGCCGTGGTCGGAGCCGGGCTCGGCGTACCCGTCGGCGGCTGTGTGGGGGTGGTGGTCGGGGTGCCGGTCGCCGCGCCGGTCGGCGTCTCCGCGGGCGCGGGCGCCGCGGGGCTGGTCGCCGGTGCGGGCGCGGTGGGCGTGGGCGCGGTCGTCGCCGGCGTGGTCGCGAACGGGGACGGCGTGGTGGCGGGGGCCGGCCGGTCCGGGGTGGTGGTCGCGGTGCCGGTGCCGAAGTGGGACATCCAGTTCTTGACGGTCCGCAGGTACTCGCCCGAGTTGTTGTAGCCGAGGATCGCCCGGTCGAGCTGCGCCGGGTCGGCGAGGTCGCGCCCGCCCGCGCAGAGGTAGCGGCCGGCCGACTCGGCGGCGTCGAAGATGTTGTTGGGGTCGGCCTGGCCGTCGCCGTTGCCGTCGACTCCCCAGTACGCCCAGGTGGAGGGGATGAACTGCATCGGCCCGACGGCCCGGTCCCAGAGCCGGTCACCGTCGTACCGGCCGCCGTCGGTGTCGGAGATCGCGGCGAAGCCGTTGCCGTTGAGCGCCGGGCCGAGGATCGGCCGGTACGTCGTCCCGGCGGCGTCCACCCCGCCCCGGTTGGCCTGGCCGGACTCGACCTCGCCGATCGCGGCCAGCAGCTGCCAGGGCAGGTGGCAGGCGGGCGAGCGCAGGGCCAGCGCGGTCTCGGCCTTGCGGTAGGCGGCGAAGACCGTCGCCGGCAGGGCCGGTCCGGTCCGGAACGGTCCGGCGGACGGGTCGCCCGGCAGGGTCGTGGGCGGCTGCGGCAGCGGGACGGCGCCCCCGCCGTCCACCGGAACGGCGGACCCGCCGGGGAGCGTCGGCAGGGCGGTCCCGTCGGGCGCGGTGCCGGGCAGCGCGGTGGCGGAGACGACGACGGCCGTGGTCGGGTCGATCACCGGCGGCAGCGGCTCGGCGGCCGCGACGGCGGAGAGTCCGAGGCCCGTCACCTGAGAGCCGGTCAGGGCCGCCAGCGCGGTGAACGCGGCCGCCGTCCCGGTCATCCGCTTGCCCAGCCGTATCCGGCGGCCCGCCTGCTGTCCGCTGTCGAACCGTGCCTTCATGCCCTGTCCTCCCCGTCACCGTCCGGACCCCCGGGGAACGGACGGGCTGTCACCATCGTGCCTGCCAGTCCATGACAGTTCGTATTACCGCAATGATTAGTATCACGACGATCTGACCGGGCCCGGGTGAGCGGCGGCTGTCCCGGGCCCCACGGTCCGGTGAACGGGCAGGTGGCGGCGGGTCCGCGGCGCGACGCGCGCGGGGCCGGCCCGGCCGGGGAGCGGCGGCGGTGCTCAGAGCTCGACGAGTTGCCCGTCCTCGGCGACGGCCGCGCCCGCCGCGGCCATCGCCCGGGCCAGGGCGGCGGAACCGGGGGAGCCCGGGTGGGCCAGCGGGTTGGTGTTGTTGAGGTGGGTGTAGAGGTAGCGCGGTCCGGGGTGCCGGGCCAGGTGGACCAGCGAGTCCCGGACCGCCAGGTGGCCCATGCCGCGTGAGGTGCGCGCGCCGCCGGTGCCTTCGGCGAGTTCGTCGTCGGTCGCGAAGGTGCCGTCGAGGATCACCACGGCCGCGTCGGCCACCGCCCGGTCGAGCTCGGGCGTCCAGGCGGCCAGCCCGGGCGCGTACACCGCGCTCGCCCGGCTCCCGGCGGCGGTGAATCGGTAGCCGCTCACCCAGTCCGCCCGGTCCTCCCAGCCCTCGCCGGGCAGGTCGGCGGCGTACCGGGGCCGCTTGCCGCCGAGCGCCAGCGGTTCGGCGCGCAGCCCGCCGGCCAGCTCGACGGCGGTGCCGGGCACCACGGTCTGCCAGCGGGCCTTGGTGTAGGGCGCGAGCAGCGGGCCGACCGGGAAGGCGCCGTGCAGCGCGGCGCGGACCGGCTCGGTGGCGTGCACGCTCAGCCCGGCCGCCTCCCGCAGGGTCAGCAGGCCGAGGGTGTGGTCGAGCTCGCCGCTGGTCAGCAGGACACCGCGCAGGGGAGTGTCGCGGGTGCTCTCGGCCGGGGCGAGCTCGGGCGCGGCCAGCAGCTGGCCGCGCAGGTCGGGCGAGGCGTTGACCAGGTACCAGGCGGCGCCGTCCGCGCTGACCGCCAGACAGTCCTGACCGCGGGCGGCGCCGGTGCGGCGGGCGGTGCAGCAGCCCGCGCAGCCGCAGTTCCACTGGGGCAGTCCGCCGCCGGCGGCCGTGCCGAGGATCCGGATCTTCAGCGCAACCTCCGGGGTGCGGGGGCCGGGGTGGTCGCCGGGACCGGCCCGGTGACCAGGTGGTGGTCGGGGGAGAGGCGGCAGGCCGGATCGGTGGCCCCCGGGTCCCCGGTGAACTGGAACGCCTGGCACCGGCAGCCGCCGTGGTCCACCTCGCGCAGCGCGCAGCCGCGGCAGGGCTCCGGCATCCAGTCGGTGCCCCGGTAGCGGTTGAACAGGGGCGAGTCGTGCCAGCTCGCCGCCAGGCCGTCGGTCACCGCGTTGGGCAGCGGCGGACCGGGCAGCTGCGCGGCGGCCAGGCAGGGCAGCACGTCGCCGGTGGGTGCCACCACCAGCTGCCGCTTGCCCCAGCCGTCCATACAGGGCTTCACGGTGCCGCCGTGGTGGTCGGCCGCGACGTGCACGATCTCGATCCGCCCGCCGTGGCGCTCCCGGGCGGCGGCCACGTCCAGCTCGGCCCGGCGGACCTGTGCCTCGCTCGGGGCGAGGTGGGCCCGGTTGTGCCAGGCCCAGCCGTAGAACTGGGTGTGCGCCAGCTCGACCCGGTCGGCGCCGAGCGCCACCGCCAGGTCGGCGAGCGCCCCGAGGCGGGCCAGATTGCCCCGGTGCAGCACGACGTTGACGGTCAGCGGCAGCCCCGCACCGGTCAGCAGCCCCGCCGCGGCGAGCTTGCGCTCGTGCGCGGCGAGGCCGGCCACGGCGTCCGCGCGGCGCAGGTCGGCGTCCTGGACGGAGAGCTGGACGTGGTCCAGGCCCGCCCCGGCCAGCGCGTCGGCGCGCGGCCCGTCCAGCGGGATGCCGCTGGTGACCAGGTTGGTGTAGAGGCCGAGGCCGTGCGCGTGGGCGACGATCCGGGCCAGATCGCGGCGCAGCAGCGGCTCGCCGCCGGTGAGGTGCACCTGGAGGACGCCGAGCCCGCGGGCCTGGTCGAGCACCCGGAGCCACTGGTCGGTGTCCAGCTCATCGCGGTAGCGGGCGAGTTCGACCGGATTGGCGCAGTAGGTGCACTGCAGCGGGCAGCGGTAGGTGAGTTCGGCGATCAGGCCGAACGGCGCCGGTGCCCGGACGGCGGCGCCCGGCAGCCCGGTGGCCGAGTGGGGCAGCGCGGGCGAGCCGGAGCCGTCCAGGGTGAGCAGCCGGCGTTCGACGAGGTCGGCGAGCAGTGCGCGGACCTGCGCTCCGTCCACCCCGTCGTACTCCGCGGCGAGCCCGGCGGTGATCAGGCCGGTGTCGCGCCGGCCGTCGCAGTGGCGCAGCACGGCGGCGGCGGTGTCGTTGAGCAGCAGGACACCCTCGGGGTACAGCAGGGCGGCGCGGTCCCGGACCGGGTCGTGCACCAGCCGCACCCCGCGCCGCAGCCCGGGCACCTCGACGGCCGGTGTGGTCGTCACCGGTCGGCCCCGTAGTCGACGGCGTCCAGCATGGCGCGCAGCACCTCGCACTTGAAGGCCAGTGCGTCGAGCGCGGCCTGCTGTTGGTGGGCGGTGACGCAGTGGTCCAGCACGAGCTCCAGGGTGCGGGCACTGTCCTTGCGGGCGGTGGGGATGCGGTGCTCGAAGTACGCGTACCCCGCCGGGTCGATCCAGTCGTAGTGGGTGCGCCAGGCGGTGACCCGGTCGGCCATGTGATCGGGCGAGAACATCTCGGTGAGGGCCGCCGCCACGCCCTCCGTCCACGGCCTGGTCTGGCAGAAGTGCAGATAGCCGTCGACGGCGAAGCGGACGCCGCGGGCGACGTGCCGCTGGTCGAGGACCTCCGCGCGGTCCAGGCCGACCGCGTCGGCGAGCACCAGCCAGTCGGCCAGCCCGCCCTCGGCCGGCCCGCCCTCGGCGGATCCGCCCGGTCCCTCCGGGGCCGTGCGCTCCGGGGCCGGTCCGTCCTGGTAGGCGAGCCGGTCGACCCAGGCCCGACGGACCTCCGGCAGCGGGCAGTTGGCGATGATCGCGGCGTTCTTGCGGGTCAGGCTGAGCTGGTAGTACCAGCGGTTGGCGACCCAGCGCCGCAACTCCGGTGGCGTGCAGCCACCGGAGTGCAGGCGCAGATGGAACGGGTGGGTGTCCCAGTACCGTTCCCGCAGGTCGTACAGCCTGGCCGCGAACCGCTCGCGGGTCAGCGGTTGAGCCACTGGGCGGCCCGTCCGGCGTAGGCGGTGACCTCGGCGCCGGTGCGGTGGCACTCCACCGCCGGCGGGGACCAGGCGGGCCTCGCGACGGCGCCGGCCGCGCGCTCGGGCGGTACCGCGGTGGGGGCGGGCAGCGGGGCGGCGGTGCGGTTCATCGGGATTCCTCCTCGGGAGAGGGCGGGTGGGAGGAGCACACGGGCCCGGTGGGCCGCGTGGCCCCGTGGGTCAGGACGCTACGAGCCGCCGGGCCCGGCCGCCGGTCCAACCCGCGCGATGCGCGGACAATCGCGCTCGAACGGGTGACGGGCCGGGGCCGGGTGTTCGGGGGGCCGCGGTGCGCCCGGCGGTCATGAAGCGGCGCGGCCGAAGGCGACCAGGTGTCCGTCCTTGGTGCCGACGAACACCCGCCCGCCGTCCGTGGCGGGGACGGCGAATCTGCTCACCGTGCCGAGCGCGAAGCTGCGGCGCAGCTTGAGCGTGCCGTTGACCGGCAGCGGGTCGTACACCCGCAGCTCGCCGTTCTGCCCGCCGGGACCGGTGCCGGAGTAGACGGTCCAGACCAGCGCCGAGCCGGAGACCGTCCCGTTGGAGGTCACCACGGGCGAGCCGGAGGCGTAGCCGAAGCCCTCGGCGCTGGTGCCCGCGCTGGTCAGCTGGGGGTTTCCGGTGCCGTTCACCGAGTACTTGAGCGCGCGCAGCGACCCGTAGTTCTCGACCAGGTAGACGTAGCCGCCGTCGCCGCCCCAGACCCCCGGGTGGCCCCAGACGCCCTTGAACGGGCCGGTCGTGCCGACCGCGCCGTCGGTGCCGTTCGGTCCCTGGCCCATGCCGCCCAGGTGGTCGCGGTCCAGCAGGAAGATCCGGCCGTCCTTGCCGACCTGCACCAGCAGGTGCGGGTGGGCGGCCGTGCCGAAGCCGGACGGCAGGGCGGCCGGCCCGCCGGAGCCGAGGTCCACGTCGCCGTGGTCCATGTCCCGGTTGTTGGTCGGGCTGAAGAAGTCCTTCGGGGCGAGGCTGCCGTCGGCGTTCACGCCCAACCGGACGACGGACTCGGCGAAGTGGCCCTGCGGCTTGTCGCCGGGGCCCTTGGGCGGGGAGGAGCCCGTGCCCGCGCCGTTGCCGGTGGCCAGGATGATCCGCCCGGTGCCGTCCGAGACCAGACCGCCGCCGCTCATCCAGACGCCCGCGTTCTGCGAGGCGGAGCCGGACTCGGTGGACCAGAGCGTCAGCTTGCGGGTGCCGGTGTTGACGCCCGCGACCACGCCGACGTACGTCCCGACGCCGCAGTCCGAGGCGAAGCCGAAGTACACCGCGCCGTCCAGCAGCAGCAGTCCGGCGCGCTGCGCCGAGGTGCCCGGGTCGAAGGCGACCCCGGGACTGTTCACCGGCGCGCCCTGGACGGTGACCGGCCAGCCGCTGCGCGAGGCGCCCGAGGCGATGTCCAGCGCGTGCGCCGAGAAGTGGGCGCCGCCCTCGTTGGACTTCGCCACCAGGTAGACCGTGCCGCTCGCCTTGTCGTACACGGGTGTCGAGGTGATGCCGGTGCCGGGGGAGAGGCAGGCGGTGGAGGACGGGACGGGCGTGCCGAGCGCGCGCTGCCACAGGATCCGGCCGTCGGTCGCGCTGATGCCGTAGACGTGGTTCGTCTCGGTGACGACCACCACGGTCGAACCGGCGACCAGTGGCTGGGCCAGCACGGCGCCGTCGACGGCGGTGGACCAGCGCCGGCCGAAGTCCGAGCCGGAGACCTGCGCGGGGCCCAGGCCCGGCTCGGCGGCGTCCCAGCCGGTGCGCAGACTGTTCACCGAGACGGTGGGGTTGTCGGCGCGCGCGGACGGTGCGGTGGCCAGCGAGCCGGCCAGGGCCGGGGCGAGCAGGGCCAGCCCGCCCAGCAGGGCGGTGCCCGTGCGGGACACCGGCCTTCGGCGCGCCGCCGGGCGGGCAGCCGGCGCGCTGCGCGGGCCGCCCGGGGGTCGGGGTGGGTGGAGTCGGCTCATACGGTCCGCCTTGGCTGTCGGGGGGAGTACGGGGTACGGCGCCGTGGCGTCATTCTGTGAACGCCCGTGCCGTGCCCGCATCCGCCCGCCGCCCCAGCCCCGGTGCCGTTCACGCCCCGGAGGGAACGGGCTGCGCCGCCCGGCGTCTCCCCGGCGGCCCTCCGCCGCTGCCGCGAGGGTCCGGGGCGGCTCCCGGCCGGAGCCGGGGGCGCACTCCTGGAACCGGACGTACCCCGAGCCGTCGCGGGGCCGGCGGCCCCCGGCCGGAGCCGGGGGCCGCGCAGACGGTCAGGCCATACAGGCGGCCCACTGGCCGCGCGCGAACGCCTCGCCGCCGGACCAGTAGTTGACGTTCCACGCCGCGGTGCACTGCTCCCGCTTCGAGAGCTGCCGGGGGAAGGCGTTCGCCTCGGTCCCGGTGGCCAGGACGAGCAGGGGGGCCAGCACGGCCGCGGCGGCCGCGGCGGCGGCCATTCGGCGGATCTTCATGGGTGTGGATCTCTCCTTCGGGACGGCCCGGCGCACCGGCGCGGCCCGCACGGACGACGTGCGGGGCGCCGGACCCGGCGGGAGCGTTCGGCTCCGTGTGCGGCATCCTGGCAGCGCCGGTCGGCCCGGGGACATCCCATCATCCTGGGGGGCACCGGCCCGGCACCGCGGCCACGAAGGGGGCTACTTGCCGGCGGCCGTCATGGAGGTGACCGCCTCCGCCAGGCCGGCGCGGTAGAGGCCCATCCGCGGGTTCAGGACGGGTACGCCGCTGGTGAGCGGGAAGTTCTGGGTGTTGGCGAGGGGCATGTTGGTGCCGTCCTGGTCGGCCAGCACGTTGAGTTCGTCGATGCCGGGGGCCGTGCCGGTGGTGGCGCCGCTCGGGTCGAGGTCGATCACCGCGTAGGCGCTCCGGCCCGCCGGGACGGGGAACCGCGCGGTACCGCTCGCGAGCACCGGCTTGATGTTCCGGCTCTGGTCGCGGGACGTGGCGTTGCCCAGGTCGACCCCGGGGGAGGAGCTCAGGCTGCAGGCGTCGGCGCCGGTGTTGCGCACCTCGATCACCCACTGGTGGGGCGCCCCGGAGCGGGCCGTCACGTGGATCGAGAGGCTCGTGATGTCGCACGGGTGGGCGGCGGCCGTGCCGGTGCCCCCGCCCTCGGGCCGGGTGCCGCCCGACGGGCTCGCGGCGGGCGGCGTCTGCGTGCCGGGGCGTGATGCCGCCGCCGTGGTCGGTGCGCCCGTCGCGGGGGCAACGGTGGTCGGTCCGCCCGTCGCGGAGGGGGCGCCGGCCACCGTGGTGGGCGCGGGGGCCGGCGTGACGCCGGCCGAGTCGGCGTTGTCGGGCCCGCAGGCGGTCAACGCGAGCCCCGCCCCGACGAGGAGGGCGGCGGAGACGAGCAGCTGGCGAGGGTGGCGGACGGACATGGTGGCTCCCCGATGGCGGTGCGTGCTGACGACGTGGACACCTCACAGGACGGTCGGCCGACGGCATTCGGTGGCACCGTCGGCGTCACAATCGTCAGGACACGACGCGGATCGAACCGTGACATTCGGTCGGGTGCGGTGCAGTTGACACGGCGTACCGCTGGCCGTACCACTTCCGCCCCCTCGCGCCCGCCACCGCCGCTCGCACCGGGCCGGGGAGCCACCGCGGCCCGCCGGCCGGTGGGTCGGGGACCCCGCCGGAGGGCGCCCGTGCACCCTCCGGACCGTCAGCCGGCCCCGACTCGATCCTCAACCCCCTGGCGGAGGAAGGGGATCAGGTTCAGCCGGTGAGCGACTTGCCCAGCACCATCGCCAGCGCGCCCTCGGCGAGTGCCTCGGCCGGGGCGTTGACCTCGTCGTGCGGACTGCGGTCCTTGACCACCTCGACGGCGTAGGAGCGGTCGCCGGCCAGGACGAGGACCCTCGGGTGGGTGCCGTCCTTGCGCTGGGTCAGCACCGCGTCCTGACCGACCCCCGGCAGCGGGGTGACCTGGAGCTGGCCGTCCTGCCGGGCGGCGGCCAGGGCGTTCGGGCCCGCCTCGCGGAGGGAGGCGTACGACTCGCGGGAGCCCCAGGTGCAGCCCCAGGGCGTGCTGCCGTCGCTCGCCGGATCGGGGTGGGTGCCCCGGAACGGGCCGGCGGTGCCCACCGCGGCGATGACCTGAGGAGACGTCAGCAGGGTGCAGGCGTCCGCGGGCCGGTGGGCGGCCGCCCCGGTGGGTTTGCCGGTGGCGGTGGGAGTCGGCACGGTGGTGGTCGGCGCGGTGGGAGTCGGCACGGTGGGAGTCGGCGCGGTGGGTCCGGTGGGCGTCGGGGCGGTGGACGCCGTGGTGGTGGCCGCGGGTGTGGTGGGCGGGGGTGCCGCCGCCGTTCCGCCGCCGGAGGACGAGCAGCCGGCCACGGCCACGGCCGCGAGGGCCGCCGCGGGCAGCCAGAGCTTTCGACGGCGGTACGGAACAGATGAGTTGAGCTGCACGGGGACCCCCTCGACCGGCGCCCGCCGGTGCGGCGGGCTGCGCTGTTCAAGGGATCCTAGTGGTCGGGCGTGGCCGGTATCTCCCGTTCCTGTGCCGGGAGTTGTGCGGTCTCGTCACGAGCGTGGCCCGGCGCGTCCGGCGGTCGGGCAGGCGGTCCGGGGTACGGGGGTGGTGCGCGCACGTGCGGACGGGCTCCGGGCGGCGCCCGTGGCAGGAGGGCCTGACCAGGTCCGATGGGGCGAAGGTCCTTTACCAGTGCGGGGTGTTCGGTGTCGAGCTCTCCGTCATCAGCTCCCCGGACGGGTGATGTTCTGGTGAAAGTGGTCATGCCAGGAACGGCGGCCCGGCATCCTTGGGCCGGTGACCAGGAGGATCCCGCACCCGGCGGAGTCCCGCGACCAGGCGGATGGAGGCCCAGACGGTGAGCACGAACCTGCCGGAGACCGTGGCGGAGGGGCCGGTGGTCCTCCCGGCGCCGCCTCGTGTGGTGGACGACCTGGCCCGTGACCTGACCCATGCCGCGGCTGCCGTCCGGGCGGTCTCGCGGGCGGGGCGCAGCGGCGGTGACGTCGCCGTCGCGGCGTACACCGCCGTGGTGTGCACCGGCCGTTCGGCGGCGCGGGCCCTGGAGGAGGCCGCCGCCTGGTGCCGGCAGGCGCCCGAGGCCGAGGTGCACTCGCTGGCCTGGGCCCGTGTGCCCGGACATCGCGACGACGTCTACGAGTACCGCGTCACCCTGGCCGTGAGCTTTCCCGACCACGAGACCGGGGAGCACAGCGGCGACACCCATCACGCCCCGCGCTGAGGCCGGGCTAGGATCGCCCTTATGGATCATGGGGATACGGGCGGGACGCAGGCGACGACGGAGGAGCGCGAACTCTCCACCGGGGCGGCGGTGGCCGCCACCGTGCTGGCGGCGCTGGGTGCCGTGGCGGTTCTGCTGGCGGTCTTCCACTGGCTGGGCTGGACGGCCCCCGGCATCGGCTGGCTGCTCGCCAAGGGTGCCGTCAAACTCTGTGCGGGCGGTGCGGTCGGTCTGGTCGGCGCGCTCGCCTGGCTCCGCCAACGGCGGGCGGCGCGCGCGTAGTTCGAGGCCCCTGGAGCGGCTCCGGGCAGGTCCGGAGCGCCGATGGATTCGGAACGACAGAGCGTCCGGACCGCGTGAAGGCCGGTGACCAGGGGGTCACCGGCCTTCGCTTGGTCATGCCGGAGGCGGATCGGGGATCAGGACAGCTGGATGGCGTTCCAGTCCCAGTTGGCGTCGGCGGGGTGCGGACGGTCGGGGCGCAGCGCGGGCAGGCGTAGAGAACCTGTCCGGTGGCGTTCTCCCGCCGGTCGTGGGTCAGCTCAGCAGTGCCCGGAGCCGGGCGTTCTCTTCCTCGGCGTACGGGCCGAACCGGGCTGTGGCGTCATCGCTGACCACCCGTACGAAAGCGGCCCTCCTGGCCTGGGCGGCGTGCGCCCACTCGGAGAAGCCGCTGAGCCACGCACGGGCGTTCCGAGGCTCCCATCCGTACCCCATGAGCCGGACTGCTGTCTGTGCGGCGTCCACCCATGCTGGGCCGACCGCGGGCATGGCCCAGTCGACCAGGTAGCCGCGCTGGGATGCGATCAAGAGGTTGTGCGGGTTGGTGTCGGTGTGCAGCAGCGACGAGCCTTCGAGTGCCGCGGAGTCCCCGGGGCGAAGAACCCGGCGGTACCGTTCGGTCAGCAACGGGACACGTCCGCCGGTAGGCGCGCGGCAGGAACGAGCGCGCTTGAGGGTGTCGGCGACGATCGCCGCGTCCCGTGACTGCGGCGTGAGGTCGGCATGTCGGCCGTCCACGCAATCAAAGGCGATCAGGTGCCATTCGTCGACGACGGCTTCCCAGCGCATCGCCGGGCCCACTCGGCCAACCGCCGCATTGATGTCGGCTTCCATGCGCTGCGCTTCCCAGCTGCCGGGGTCGGCGATGAGCGCGCCCTTCAGGAACAGCTTCGCGGTCGTCGTCGAGAGGATCAGCGCCGTTCGGCAGGTGATTCCCTCGGGCACCGTTTCGGCAGAGAGCACCTTCCCATCGCGCTCCTCGACCACCGCCCTCACCGTTTCGGGAAGGTTGTCCCAGCTGACGTGAGGTTCCATACTTTGATCCCTTCGGCGAGGGGGAGGGAGCCCCGGACGGCCCCCCTCCCCGGAGCGCATGATCAGCCCTGCGTGGCACCGCACTTGACGCAGCGCATCTTGGCACTCCACATCTGGTACTGGTGGTCTCCGCCGGCGGGGCAGCTGCCGTTCCCCAGGATGTGCGCCGTGATCTTCTGTCGCATGGCCGTACTTCCCTTCATCTGGTTGATGAGCCTTTCAGGGGCCCGCTCCGACCGTTCGACTGTCCAAGGTCGGCCGGTCAGGGCGGGAGTCATGGGGTGGCGCACTCCGGTCAGTGCCGCCGGTGGTTGGCTTCCCGGAGCCGTGCCAGCAGCAGCGCCCGGCGCTGTCGCTCCTCGGCCGTCAGGGGCACCTCGGCGTGCTCCTCGGGGGTGAGGACCGGCCGAGGCCCGGAGGGGTACTCGCGCGGCCACGGGTGGGCCCTGATCCACTTGAACGGGTCTACGGGCTCAGGCTCCTCCGAGAGGCCCTGTAGGGCTGTCCGCGAGTTGTCCTGGTGGTCACTCATCCGGGTCCACCTCCGGTTCTCGCGCTCCCCGTCGTCGGTGTGCCGCTGACGCCGCCGGACCAGGTGGCGCGCGATGGTGGGGTTCACGTCGGCCGGGTACTGCGCTGCGGTCCCGTCGAAGTACAGGCATCCCGGGCACTCCGTCTCGGCATTGCGCTCGGGCACTTCAGGGAGCGTCCTCACGCCGCACCCGTCTTGCTGCGGCACTTCGCGTCGTGCCCCTCACGGAGCCTCTGAATGTCGCGCACGGCGTCCTCGTCGTGAAGCTCTGCGGGGGCCTCGGCGAAGATGCCGGCCATGCGGTCGAACGACCGGCATACCGGGCACTCTGCCGGAACCTCGGGGGCCTTCTCAGACCGCGTCATGCTGCCCCCAGTCGGGACAGATGTCCGCGCCACAGGCGCGGGGGAGCCACTCCCGCAGGATGCCCTGGCCGATTGCCTTCGCCGTATGTGCCGTCGTCCTCGTCCAGGGGGTGGTGGACGGCGGAGCTCCTTGACGACGACTTGCCTTGCGGCGGGAGTGCTTCCTGGTGCCCGGGGCGTTCGCTGTCATCGGCTCCGCTCCTCTCCGTGTTCGTACGGAAAGGCTGCCGTGACGGATGTACGAGTAACAGGAACGGAACGTCCTACTTCTGATCGCTCATCAGCTACGCCCAGGTTCTGTGCCAACCTCCGCAGCCCGGGCGGGCGCGCGGGTCCGGCCCAGAGATCGGCCACGATGGACACGGCGAGGGTGTGGTGCCTCATCCAGCCGGGAGCGACCCGCTGAAGCTTCTCAAGGCTGGTCACCGCTCCGGCCGCATCGCCAATGTCCGTATAGGCGCGGGCGATGTCCAGGAGCAGCCAGGTGCGCCATGATGGAGGGGTGTCGGCGCTGAGCCGCATGCCCCGGGCCAACTTCAGGGCCTCGTCCGGTCGGGCATGCTGGACGGCCAGGCGGACCCGCTCGATTCGCACCGAGGAGCGGCTGAAGATGCTGACCATCCGTCCGTCGGCGGGCGCCGGAAGCTGGGCGAGGCGCGTCGTCGCCTGTTCGGCGGTGAGCATCATGTCCGACGCGCCGCCGTAGTCCCCATTGCGGGCCGTGCTGGTTGCGGCCGACATGATCAGGCCGCCCCAGACCCGCAGGCCTTCAGCACTTGTGGAGTGCTCCCGCTCGACACCGTCGGCGGCGTGAACTGCAAGGGATTGGGCGTCGTCCAGCCGGTTCTGGCGTTGGTACGTCCAGGCCACCGAGTTGCAGATCATTGCGGGCAGCAAGGGATCCTCGGAGGAGTCTGCCGCCGCTGTCGCCCGTTCCAGGCTGGACAGGCCGAGATCGGTCTTGCCCAGTCGGATGGCGAGATGGCCGCCGAGTTGAAGGGCCTTTCCCAGCGCGTGCTGGCCCTTCAGTCGATCCCGTCCCTTGCCCACGGCGGCAGCGAGGCGGGCGTCGGCGATGATGCCGGGCAGCACTTCCATGACACGGCCGAACTCGGCGGCGTGGTACAGCGTCCAGGCGTCCGCGATCTCGGCACGGAGCATCGGCAGCGAGAGCCTGTCGGCCCCGTCGGGCGCGGGAGGTGGAGCGAACAGTGGCGGCATGATGGCGCGGCGGACGGCGACCAGTTCCGGGGGCTCGGCGTCGCCGGTGGACGGCACGGCGGGCGGATCTCCGAGGAGCGTCGTCAGCTCGACGTCAAGGCCTTTGGCCAGTGCGTGAAGCGTGGGCAGTCTCGCGGACTGCTTGCGCCTCTGCTCCAGCTTCCGGACAACGTCCACGGATACGCCGGACTTCTCTGCCAAGCCCTCTTGTGTCAGGTCCGCCATCCTGCGAAGCCTGGCCAGACGGTCCCCGAGATGGTCGTTCGCCATGGGCCCGACAGTACGCCTCGGCGAGCAGGCCAGGCCCCTGACACCGGGCCGGAGAACAGGAGTTCGGACGCGTGGAGTGGGTGGTATGACGCGGCGGAGCAGCGGAAGCAGCTTGCCAACCTCGATCGACAGCTTGCCAAGGCTGCCAATCGGCGGTGTTGCTGCGCGTGCGGTTCGACCACTGGATCGCCATCTCCGATATCGACAGCGGGTTCTTCACTCCCGACAACTGAGGTCGTAGGCGGATGCCAGGTATTCAGGACGGCGGGCGCCTCGTCTGAAGGTCGGCCCAGGTTTTCGCCGCATGGCAGGACGGGCAGAGGAGTTGAACGTTCCCGCTCACGTCCTCCCCGCCGTGGGGATGGGCGTGACGTGGTCGACGTCCAACCCGGAGGCGAGGTAGCTGAAGCCGTAACGGGCGGACAGGCCATCGCCGTTGGCGTTCACCACGCGGCGGCGTCGTGGTGCCGGGCAAGGTCCCTCCGCCGCCGGTGCCGGGCCCTGAACGACCCGCCCGCCGGGAACGCCCGGTGATGGTCGTCGCGCCGCCCCGGGCGGGTGGCGATGTCTGTGCCTTCGATGCGGCGCGACCTGGAAGTCGCCCCCGACCGGAGCTGAGCCGCCGCCGGCCCGACCCCCGGCCGTGCCGCCCGCCGGGACCGGTCGGGCCGACGCCCGATCGGGCCGGGCGCCCGCCGCTCCGGCCGCCGTCCACTAGCGTGGGGCAGATGACGGGGAGTGAGCACACCGTGCTGATCGTCCTGCGGGGGAACAGCGGATCCGGGAAGTCGAGCGTCGCGGCCGCGCTGCGCGACCGGTACGGGCGGGGGTTGGCGCTGGTCGGGCAGGACAATCTGCGCCGGACCGTGCTGCGGGAGCGGGACACGGACGGCGCGGCCGCGATCGGTCTGATCGACACCGTCGCCCGCTACGCGCTCGACCACGGCTTCCACGTCGTGGTCGAAGGCATCCTCTCCGCCGCGCGCTACGGCCCGATGCTCGGCCGGCTGGCCGCAGACCATCGCGGTCGCACCCGGCTGTACTACCTCGACGTCGACCTGGCGGAGACCTTGCGGCGCCACGCCCGGCGGCCGCAGTCCGCCGAGTTCGGCTCCGAGGAGATGACCGGCTGGTACGTCGGGGGCGACCTGCTGCCCGGGGGCGTGGAGCGGGTCATCGGCCAGGACAGCACCCTGGAGCAGAGCGTGGCCCGGATCCTGGACGACACCGGGCTGACGCCCCCGGGGTGGCGGCCGACCCCCTGAGCGGCCGTCGGCGGCACTCGTGGGGGCGGCCCGCCCCCACGATCAGTCGCCGGCGGGCGGCCGTGGATGGTCCAGGCGGTGCTGCCAGGTGGTCAGCAGGTTTTCCAGGGCGCCCGACTCCGCCGGGGTGAGCAGGTCCAGCAGGCGGTGCTCGTTGCGCATGTGGGCGGTGAAGGCCTCGTCGATCAGCCGGCGGCCGGCCGGGGTGAGCGCGACGACGCGCGCGCGACCGTCCGCGTCGCTGCGGCGGCGGGTGACCAGACCGGCGCGTTCCAGGCGGTCGATCCGCTTGGTCATGGCCCCGGTGGTGACCATCGTGTGGGCGGCGAGCTCACCGGGGGCCCGTTCGAACGGGGAGCCGGCCCGGCGCAGTGCGGCGAGTACGTCGAACTCGCCCTCGCCGAGGCCGTAGCGGCCGTAGACCAGGCCGAGCTCCTCGGTGAGGCGGTCGGCGAGGCGGTGCAGCCTGCCGATCACCGCCTGGGGCGAGACGTCGAGGTCGGGCCGTTCCCGCCGCCATTCGGCCTGGATGGCGGCCACGTGGTCGGGGGTGCCGGGCGGGGGGCCGACCGGTTCGCGCTGCTGCTCCATGGCACCATCCTAGCCTGATAGCTTCCTGGGAAGCTATATTGCTTCCATGGAAGCCAATCTGCGATGGGTGCTGCTGACCGCCGTCGCTCCGGTCGCCTGGGGCGCCAACTACTACGTCACCCGCGCGTTCCTCCCGGCGGACCTCCCGCTCTGGGGCGCCGCCCTGCGGGCCCTGCCGGCCGGGCTGATCCTGCTGGCGCTGTGCCGGCGGCGGCCGCGCGGCGCCTGGTGGTGGCGCTCGGCGGTGCTCGGGCTGCTCAACACGGGCGTCTTCTTCGCCCTGCTCTACGTCGCCTCGCAGTTGCTGGCCACCAGCGTCGCCTCGACCGTCATGGCGGCCTCCCCGCTGGCGATGATGCTGATCGCCTGGGCCCTGACCGCCGAGCGACCCGCCCGCGCGCACCTGGCCGGCGCGGTGCTGGGCCTGGGCGGGGTGGGGCTGCTGGTACTCACCCGGACGGGTCCGGTGAGCCTGCCCGGGCTGGCCGCCTCGGTGACCGCGATGCTGGTCTCGTCCTGCGGCTACGTGCTCGCCGGACGATGGCGCGACGGCGCGGACGTGCTGGCCTCGACCTCCTGGCAGCTGATCGCGGGCGGGCTCGTGCTGCTCCCGGCGGCCGCGATCGTCGAGGGGGCGCCGCCCGCGCCGGACCTGTCGGAGCTGCTCGCGCTCGGGTACGTCACCGTGGTCGCCACCGCGCTGGCGTTCGTCGCGTGGTTCGCCGGTCTGCGACACCTGCCGGCTGGCACGGTCGGACTGGTCGGCCTGCTCAACCCGCTGACCGGCGTCCTGCTCGGCACGGCGGTGGCGGGGGAGGAGCTGGGGCCGCCGCAGGCGGTGGGCCTGCTGCTGGTGCTGGCGGGCGTGGTGCTCGGGCGGCCGCGCGCCGCGCGACCGGATTCCGCGCGTCACCGGTCGGGAGCGGTCGGACAGTCGTCGGCCGGTCGGTCCGGGGCGGGCGGTCGGTCCGGGGCGGGGGGTCGGTCGGGCGGGAAAACCGGGTGACCCGTGCGGTGCGGGCTCCCTAGACTCGCCCCGCAGTCGCACGCCGCCGCACGTCCGTGGGGTGGCGTGCCCCGTGACGAGTGAGGGAGGACCGGTCGTGCGCTACCGCACCGCTGTTGTCGTTCCCTCGTCGCGGTACGAGGTGATCCTGGTGTCCTCGTGCGTCCGGTGCCCGCTGCGCGGCCGGCACCGGAAGTCCGCGACGAACGCCTGAACCGCCGCTCCACCCGGCCCCGATGACGGAGCCCAGGGTGGGCGGTGCGCGCGGCCGGACGCCCTCCGGCCGGCCACGGCCGTCGTCGCCGCAATCGCGCCGCCACCTCTGCGGAACACTGCGAAAGGCACCGGGCCATGCGCACCGACCTCGCCGGCACGACCGGCACGACCACGACCGCCACCACGACGACCGGCACGACCACCACGGCCATCGCCGCCGTGCGCAACCTGGGCATCCTCGCCCACGTGGACGCGGGCAAGACCACCGTCACCGAGCGGATCCTCTACCTCACCGGCGCCACCCACAAGCGGGGCGAGGTCCACGACGGCACCACCGTCACCGACTTCGACCCCCAGGAGCGCGACCGGGGCATCACCATCTTCGCCGCGGCGGTCAGCTGCGCCTGGGACGGCCACCGGATCAACCTGATCGACACCCCCGGCCACGTGGACTTCGCCGACGAGGTGGAGCGCTCGCTGCGGGTGCTCGACGGGGCGGTGGCGGTGTTCGACGCCGTGGCGGGCGTCGAGCCGCAGAGCGAATCGGTGTGGCGCCAGGCCGACCGGCACGGCGTGCCGCGGATCGCCTTCGTCAACAAGCTCGACCGCGCCGGCGCCGACCTGGACACGGCGGTCGCCTCCATCCGGGACCGTCTGCACCCGGCCCCGCTGGTCGTCCAGCTGCCCATCGGGCGGGAGGACGGCTTCACCGGCGTGGTCGACCTGCTGCGGATGCGCGCCCTCACCTGGGCGGACCGGCCGGGCCCGGACGCCTACCGGGAGGGCCCCGTCCCCGAGGAGCTGCGGGCGGAGGCCGAGCACCGCCGCCACCTGCTCGACGAGGCGGTGGCCGGGCTCCACCCCGGCGCGCTGGAGGAGTACTGCGACAACGCGGCGCTCTCCACCGGCACGCTGGCCGCCGCGCTGCGCGACCTCACCCGCACCGGGGAGGCCGTGGTCGTGCTGTGCGGCTCGGCCTACCGCAACCGGGGCATCGAACCGCTGCTCGCGGCCGCGGTGGCCTATCTGCCCTCGCCGTTGGACGTGCCCGCCGTGCGCGGTCTGCTCGACGGCGCGGAGCAGTGGCGCCCCGCGGACCCGGCCGGGCCGTTCGCCGCGCTGGTGTTCAAGGTGAACGCCACCGCGACCGGCCGGCTCACCTACCTGCGCGTCTACTCGGGCACGATCCGGAAGGGGGACACGGTGCTGGACGCCGGTGCGGGACGCACCGAACGGGTCGCCCGGATCCTGCGGGTCCAGGCCGACCGGCACGCCGAGACGGAGTCGGCCGCGGCGGGGGACATCGTCGCCGTGGTCGGGGTCAAGGCCGCCCGCGCGGGCGCCACGCTCTGCGCGCCCGGCGCCCCGCTGGTGCTGGAGCCGACCGTGGCGGCCGACCCGGTCGTCACGGTGGCCGTCGAGGCCCGCCGGAGCACCGACGGCGAACGGCTGGCCACGGCGCTGGCCCGGCTCGCCGAGGAGGACCCGTCGCTGGTGGTGCGGACCGATCCGGAGACGGGCCAGCGGGTGCTGTCGGGGCTGGGCGAACTGCACCTGGAGGTCGCGGTGGAGAAGATCCGCCGGACGCACGGGCTGGAGGTGACCGTCGGGCGGCCGCAGGTGGCCTACCGGGAGACCATCGCGGGCACGGTGTCCGGTCTGGTCCACCGGCACGTCAAACAGGACGGCGGCGCCGGCCAGTTCGCCCAGCTGGTGCTCGACGTGGCGCCGCTGGACGCCGACGACGCCCGGGCGGCGGAGGGGTTCGTGTTCCGTTCCACCGTCACCGGCGGGCGGGTGCCGAAGGAGTACGTCCAGGCGGTCGAGGCCGGCTGCCGGGACGCGCTCACCGAGGGCCCGCTGGGCGGCCATCCCGTCACCGGGGTGCTCGTCACGCTGACCGACGGGGCCACCCACCCCAAGGACTCCTCGGACCTGGCGTTCCGCACCGCCGGGCGCCAGGCCCTGCGCCAGGCGCTGCGGGCCTGCAACCCGCTGCTCCTGGAGCCGGTCGCCGACGTGACCGTGCAGGTGCCCGAGGACGCGGTGGGCGGCGTGCTCGGCGACCTGGCGGCCCGCCGCGGCCGGGTCCAGGGTTCGCAGGACCGCGCCGGTGCGGCGGCCGTGACGGCGACGGTGCGGGCGACCGTGCCGCTGGCCGAGCTGTTCGGCTACGCGACCGGGCTGCGCAGCCGCACCCAGGGCCGGGGCACCTTCACCGTCCGGCCCGCCGGCTACGCCCCGGCGCCGCGGTAGGCGCCGGCCGGCCGGGCCCGCCCGCACCGGGGCGGGCCCGGCCGGGGCGTCCGTCGTGGGGGCGTCCGTCGTCGGCGCGTGGTCGGCCGCCGCCCCCGGCAGACCGCCCCTGACCTGCGCGTCCTTCCCCGGCCGGGGCGGTCCGGCGGGCTACCGTGGCCGGGCGGCCGCACCCCGGGGTCGCGGCGGGCACGACGGACGGATGGCCATGCAGTTCGACGACCAGGGGGACCTCGACACCTCGCAGGTGGACGACCGGCGCGGGAGGCCGGGCGGCAGGATCGCCGTCGGCGGCGGCGCGGCGGGCCTGCTGGTCGCCCTGGTCGCGGTGCTCCTCGGCGTCGACCCGGGCCTGCTCGGTCTCTCCGACGGGGGCGGGTCGGGCGCCGGTGCGCGGCCGAGTACCGCCGGGGAGGTCCAGCAGGTCTGCCGCAGCGGGGCGGACGCCAACCGTCGCCAGGACTGCCGGATCGTGGCCGTCACCAACAGCGTCCAGGAGTACTGGCGGGGCGAACTGCCCCGACACGGCACGCCCTACCGGCCCGCCGAGACGGTCCTGTTCACCGACCGGGTCTCCACCGCCTGCGGCGCGGCGACCTCCGCCGTCGGGCCGTTCTCCTGTCCGGGCGATCGGCAGGCCTACGTCGACCTGGGCTTCTTCGACGAGCTCTCCACCCGGTTCGGCGCCCGCGGCGGGCCCTTCGCCGAGGCGTACGTGGTGGCCCACGAGTACGGGCACCACATCCAGAACCTCACCGGTACGACGGAGAAGGTCGGCCGGGACCGGCAGGGCCGGAACAGCGCCTCCGTGAAGCTCGAACTCCAGGCGGACTGCTACGCCGGGGTCTGGGCCCACCACGCCACCACCACCCCGCAGGCCGCCACCGGCCGGCCGCTGATCAGCATCCTCACCGACCAGGACATCGCCCAGGGGCTGGACGCGGCGGCCGCCGTCGGCGACGACCGGATCCAGCAGCGGGCCACCGGCCGGATCGACCCGGAGAGCTGGACGCACGGCTCCTCCGAGCAGCGCGAGGCCTGGTTCACCACCGGCTACCGCACGGGCGCCATGACCAGCTGCGACACCTTCACCACCGCTGCGCGCTGACCCTCACGGCCCCGGACCGACCGTGGCCGCCCCGCCCCGACCCGGGACCGGGGCGCCCGTCCGTCGCCCGCCACACCCTGTCATCCGTCAGGGACCGCTGTCGCCGCCCCGCTCCTACGCTGCTGATCACCGGCCGGATCAGTCGTCCCCGGACCAGCCACATCAGAGGGAGAACCACCATGCGCAGGATCCTGCACGCCGCCGCCGCGCTCGCCCTTGCGACCGCCGCCGTCACCACCCTGGGCGCCACCGGTGCCCAGGCCGCCGACAGCTGGGACGGCTGTCCGTCCGGGGCGGTCTGCGTCTACGGCGAGGGCGCCCCCACCTCCACCCCGCCGACCGACGTGTTCTACAGCTACGGCGCCCACAACCTGTCGAACAAGACCGGCTGGCACTGGGTCCTCAACAACCAGACCGGCGGGGCCCACGCCCACCTGTGCCTCGGTTACAACGGCACCAACTGCACCTACGACATGCCCGCCCAGAACGGCGTCTGGGCCGACCTCGGCCCGGTCAACTCCATCACGCTCGACCGCCCCTGATCGTCCGCGTCTGTTCCTGACCGCCCCTGACCGCCCTTGATCGCCCCGGCGACGAGGCGACGAGGCGACGAGGGAACGAGGGAACGAGGCGGCGGGGGGGGCGCGGCCCCGGGGGGGGGGCCCCGCCGGGGGGGGCGGGGGGGGGCGGCCCCCCCCCCCCGGCGGGCCCCCCCCCCGCCCGGGGGGGGGGGGGGGGCGGGGGC
>NZ_JBIVVS010000015.1:0-182335 GCF_044768625.1 Kitasatospora sp. NPDC091207 | reverse complement strand
GCGGGCTTGTGTCCCGCCCCCCCCCCCCCCCCCTTTTACCGCCCGGGCCCCTTGGCTCCGTGGCGAGGGGCCACCGTGGCCCGGGGGGGGCGCCCCCCCCGGCCGGGGGGCGGGCGCCCGGCGCCGTGCTCCGTGCGCGGCCGTCACCACCCGCCCGTGCGGACCCGTACCCGGCGCCGGGGGGCGTCGGGGCGACGGTCAACCGGCCTGCGGGGAGGGGCAGCTGAGGTCGTGGGCGGGGGCACGGCCGGCGAGCAGGTAGGAATCGACGACCTCGCGGACGCAGGTGTTCGGCCCCGGGTACTGGCCGTGGTCGCCGTTGCCGGTGACCGTCACCAGCCGGGAGCCGCGCAGCGCGCGGTGGGCCGAGCGGGCGGCCTCGTAGTACGTGGCCGGATCGTGGACCGAGTTGAGCATCAGCGTGGTCGGCAGGCCCGCCCCGGTCACCCGCACCGGGGGCGCGGTCGGAGCCGGCCAGGCGGCGCAGACGCCGGCGAAGGCGAGGGTCCGGGCACCGGCCAGCGGCCAGCGGGCGGTGAACTCGGCGCCCCGCTCGGCCCAGGTGTCCAGATCGCGGGTCCAGGGCGTGTCGTTGCAGGTCACCGCGAAGTACTCGGCGAGGAACTCGGGGCTCAGGTACTGGCCGAAGACCAGCCGTGCCGCGGCCCGTGCGCCCGGGTTCGCGCCCGGCCAGTCGTCCAGCGCGGTCAGGGCGGTGGCCAGCGCGGGGAAGCCCTCGCTCGCCCGGTAGACGGCCTGGACGGTGCCGTTGTCCAGTTGGTTGGGCCCGACGGTCAGGGTGCCGTCGACGAGCGGGCTGTCGTGCAGGGCCGCGCGCCGCCGCTCCCAGTGGGCCTTGACCTCGGCGACGGTGCCGCCGTAGTGGTACGTGCCGTCCCGGGCCGCGAGCCAGGGCAGGAAGTCCTCCTCGAAGCGCCGCTGGAAGCTCATCGGCTGCCCGAGCTGGAACTGCTCCCAGCTGCCTGCGAAGCCGACGTTGCTGTCCAGGACCATCCGCTCGACCCGCTGCGGGAAGAGCGTCGCGTAGTACGCGCCGATCATGGTCGCGTAGGACGGGCCGTAGTAGCTGATCCGCCGCTCGCCGAGCAGGGCCCGGAAGAGGTCGACATCGCGCGCGGTCTGTTCGGTCGTCAGGTACGGCAGCAGGTCGCCGCTGCGCTGCGCGCAACCGGCGGCCAGCCGACGGGAGTTGTCGATCACCCGGGCGCGGTCGGCGGGGGAGTCGTCGCGGAAGTCCCCGGCGAAGAAGGCCTGGAACTCCTCGGGGGTCTGGCAGACGGCCCGGGTGCTGTGGCCCACCCCGCGCTGGTCGAAGCCCACCACGTCGTACGCGGCCCCGACGGCCGGTGCCGACCGCACGAAGCCGTCCGGGCGCAGCAGCCCCGTGCCGCCGGGACCGCCGGCGGCCATCACGAGGGTGCCGCGCCGCTGCGCCGGGTCGGTCGCGCGGTGCCGGGACACCGCGACGGAGAGGTCCGGACCGTTGTTCGGGTGGTGCCAGTCGCGGGGGACGGCCATCGTGGCGCACTCCAGCGCGGGCGCCTCCGCGCAGGGCTGCCAGGCGAGTCGCTGCTGGCTGTAGTGGGCGGGGACGGCCGGCGCGGCGGCGGTCGTGGTGGTGGCGGTCGCCGCGGAGGCGCCGGTGGTGGGCAGGGCGACGGCGGCGAGGAGCGCGGCCGCCGCGGCGACGAGCGGGCCCCGGCGTCGGCGGGTGCTGGGTACGGAATCGTTCACGTCCTCGATCCTGGCCGTTCGGAGGGGTGCGATCGATCCGGCCCGCACCCCTTCCGGGGTGGTGCGGGCGACACCCGCCGAACGGCGGGGGTCGCGGCGACGGTCGCCCGTTCGTGCGCTGCGGGCAGGTCTGTTGACGGTCGGTCGGCACCCCGCCGCCCCACGCCCGCCCACCTGGTCCGCGGCTGACGCGTTCGGCCGGGCCGGCGCGGGGTGCGCGGGTGCTGCGCCACGACGTGCGGGTGCCCGGTGCCGAGGACACCGGGCACTCCCGAGCCGGGGCGGCGGGGGCGGAGCGGTTCAGTAGGCGGCGGTGAAGCGGGTGCGGTGGTGGGCCGGGCGCTCGGCCTCGTCGAGGAGGACGACGGCGAGGTCCTCCATCGAGATCGCCGAGACGCCGGCCGCGTCGACCACCAGCTCGTCGCCACCGAGGCGGTAGCGGCCGGTGCGCGGGCCCGGTTCGAGCAGGGCGGCGGGGCTGAGGTAGGCCCAGTCGACGTCGGTCGAGGCCTGGTGGAGGGCGAGCTGCTCGCCGCAGGCGAGGGCGATCGGGAGCCAGGCGGCCGGGAAGTCGGGGGCGTCGATGACGGTGGCGCCGTCGCCGCCGGGCAGGGTGAGGCTGCCCGCGCCGCCGACGACGAGCAGCCGCACGTCCGTCCCGGCGAGGCCGGCCAGCAGACCCCTGGTGGCGACGGCCAGCTCCGGCTCGCTGCCGGGGGCCGGGCGGGTGGCACTGATCACCACGGACTGACCGGCGGCGAGGCGGGCGACGTCCTCGGGGTCGCGGGCGTCGCCGGTGGCGATCACGGCGGCGGACGGGAGCCCGTGCGGCCGGGTCGGGTCGCGCAGGACGGCGGTGACCTCGTGCCCGCGGGCGAGGGCCTCGGTCACGATCCGGCTGCCGACGTTGCCGGTGGCGCCGAAGACGGTGATGCGCATGGGATTCTCCAGTTTCGCTGGTGCTGCTGACGGCATGGTGCTTCGGGGAATGGTGCGGTTCCGCAGCTCCGCGGTGGGTGGCGCCGCGGGGCGACGGCGCCGCGGGGCGACCGCGGTGCGGTCAGGTCCGCACGGCGGGGTGTTCGGCCGCGGGCCCGCTGACCGTCGGGGCTGTCGGCGCTGTCGGCGGCGTCGCGGCGCGGGGCCGCTGGGTCTGGGCGGCGACCAGCGAGCCGAGCACGATGACCGCGCCGAGCCCCTGGACGGCCGAGAGGTCCTGACCGAGGACGAGCCAGCCGAGGGCGGTGGCGACCACCGGGCTGAGCAGCCCCAGGAAGGTGACGGAGGTCGACGGCAGCGCCCGGATGCCCCGGAACCAGAGCGCGTACGCCAGGGCCGCGCCGATCAGGGTCAGGTAGCCGTAGCCGAGCAGGTTGTCGCCGGTGAGGTGGGACGGGGGCGCGCCCTCCACGATCAGGGCGACGGGCAGCAGCAACAGGCCGCCGGCGGTGAGCTGCCATCCGGTGGTGGCGAGCAGTGGCGCCGGCGAGGTCCAGCGCTTGGAGAGGACGACGCCGGTGGCCATCACGACCGCTCCGGCGAGCGCGGCCGTCACGCCGACGGCGTCGAGCCGGGCGTTGGCGCGCAGGACCAGCAGGCTGACGCCGACGACCCCGGTGATGCCGGACACCAGGGTGCGCGGCGTGAGCCGGTCGCCGAGCAGTCCGGCCGCGAGCCCGGCGGCGATCAGCGGCTGGACGGCGCCGACGGTGGCCGCGACCCCGCCCGGCAGACGGTAGGCGGCGATGAAGAGCAGCGCGAAGAACGCGCCGATGTTGAGCGCGCCCAGCACCAGCGAGCGCCACCACCAACTGCCCTTCGGCAGCCGGCGGGTGAGGGCGATGAGCAGCAGCCCGGCCGGCAGGGCGCGGATCACCCCGGCGAGCAGCGGGCGGCCGGGCGGGAGCAGTTCGGTGGTCACGAGGTAGGTCGAGCCCCAGATGGCGGGGGCCAGCGCGGTCAGCAGCACGATTCCGAGTCGATTCCTTAGCACTAAGCCAATGTATCTCAGCGCTAAGGCATATCGGGAGGGTCGGCGGCCGTCCCGGCGTGTGAGGTATCTCACCACTAAGGCATCGATTAGGCTGGCGGGGTGGCAGATCACGTGGACCGCCTGGTGAAGCAGTGGGGCGCGGAGCGTCCCGACCTCGACGTCTCCCCGATGGAGGTGATCGGCCGGCTCAAACGGTTCTCCAGGCTGGTGGAGGCCGAACTCAAGCGGAACTTCGCGACGCACGACCTGGACGCCCCGTCCTTCGACGTCCTGGCCACCCTGCGCCGCAGCGGCCCGCCCTACCGCCTCACCCCCACCGGCCTGATGCAGTCCGCGATGGTCACCTCCGGTGCCATCAGCCAGCGGCTCGACCGGCTGGAGGCCCGTGGCCTGGTCACCCGCACGGCCAGCGACTCCGACGGCCGCAGCCGGGAGGTCGCCCTCACCCCCGAGGGCCACGCCCTGGTCGACCGGGCGCTCCCCGACCACCTGGTCACCGAGCGGCGGCTGCTGGCCGGCCTCGACGAGCCGCAGACGGAGGCGCTGATCGACGCGCTGCGCACGCTCCTCGCCGCGCTCGGGGACAGCCCGGAGTAGCGGGGGCGGGCCGGGGAGCGACCCGTGGACCCCTGAGCGGCAGGTCCCTGCCGGCCGGGGTCCTGCCGCTCCGGTCGCCGCTCAGGTCGCCGCTCAGGGATTGACGGCCACCGCCTTGAAGAAGGTGTAGTGGAAGGTCCCGCCCTCCTCCGCCGTGCGGCGCAGGTCGGCGATGCCGTGGTCGAACGCGGCCGCCGTGGTGAGCCCGGCCGCGAGCGCGTCGGCGCGTACGGACTCGACCATCGCGACGAACGTCCGCCGGGTGAACCCCTCGACCAGCGCCGGGCGACTCCCGTCCACCGAGACGGTGAGCGGGCGGACGGCGACGTCCCGGAAGCCCGCGTCCGCCAGCAGGGGGTGCAGCCGGCGACCGAGCAGGGCGTCGCCCCCGGCGTCGGCCTGCAGGCGGACCAGATGGTCCACGGTCGCCCGGGCGGCGGCGCTGTCCGGGTGGAACAAGGTCGAACCGTGGTCCCCCTCGATCACCGTGATCGTCCCGCCGGGCCGCAGCACCCGTCGCAGGGCCGTCAGCGCGGCCGACGGGTCCGCCAGGTGCTCCAGGACGAAGCAGACGAAGAGATGGTCGAAGGAGCCGTCCGCGAAGGGCAGTTCGTGCAGGTCGCCGTGGTGCCAGATGACCCGCGCGTCCGGCGCCTGTGCCGCCACCCGGGCCCGGGCCTCGCCGAGCGAGTCGGCCGAGATGTCGGCGGCGGTCAGCTCCGCCCCCGGGCTGGAGGCCAGCAGGTGCACCGTCTGCGCCCCGACGCCGCAGCCCGCCTCCAGGACCCGGCTGCCCGCCGGGTAGGCCGTCCCGGCGTGCAGCAGCTCCGCGAGGGTGTCCGCCTGGTCGCCCAGCCGCCGCGCCTCGGCCGGCGAGTAGCCGTGGACGTAGGCGTGGTCGTGGGTGAGGTCGTCGCCGTGGGCGCGGGTGCGGGTGTGCTCCACGGCGTGGGCGGTTTCGGTGGCTCCGGCGGTTCGGGCGGCCTCGGCCGGCAGGGCGGTTTCGGCGGCTTCCGTGGTCTTCGTGGTCATGGCCCCACCCTGGCCCGCACAATGGACCGGTGAACAGGTCCAAAGAGACGCTCACTCAGGGGTCCATAACCGCCGGTGCGGACTTCCTGCAGCTCGACGCCGCCGACGCGCCGCCCGGCCGCCTCGCCGACTGGCTGGCCCGCCGGCTGCGGGAGGCCATCGTGGACGGCCGCCTCCCGGCGGGCAGCCGGCTGCCCGCCACCCGGGTGCTGGCCGGGGAGTTGCGGATCTCCCGAGGGGTCGTCACCGACTCCTACCGGCGCCTCACCGAGGAGGGCCGGCTCGCCGGCCGGGGGCGCGGCGGCACCGTCGTCCTGGCCGCGCCGGTGCCGGTACCGGCAGCACCGCCGTTCCCGAGTCCCGCGCCGCCCGGCCCGGAACCCGCCCTGTTCGAGGCCGACCCCGTCCCCGCCAGCTTCGACGCGCTGCGCGCCGCTCCCGCCCGGATCGACCTCTCGCCCGGCGTCCCCGACCTCGCCGCCTTCCCCCGCGCCGCCTGGCTCCGGGCCGAACGCGCCGTCCTCGACGGGCTCCCCGCCCACGAGTTCGGCTACGGCGACACCCGGGGCAGCGCCGCGCTGCGCCGGGCCGTCGCCCAGTGGCTGGCCCGCAACCGGGGCATCGGCGCCGACCCCGACGAGGTGCTGATCGTCGCCGGCGCGGCGCAGGCCCTCGCCCTGCTCGGCCAGGCCTTCGGCCGGGCGGGCATCCACGAGGTCGCCGTCGAGGACCCGGGCTCGCTCGGCACCCGGCAGCACCTCGGCCACTGGCTCCGCGCCACGCCGCCCGTCCCGGTCGACGCCGACGGCATCCGGGTGGACGCGCTGCGCGCCACCGGGGCGCGGGCCGTCCTGCTCACCCCCGCCCACCAGTTCCCGACCGGTGTGGTGCTCGGCGGCCGGCGCCGCCGCGAACTGCTCCGCTGGGCCGGTGAGGGCGGTCTGGTGATCGAGGACGACTACGACGCCGAGCACCGCTACGACCGGCCGCCCGTGCCGGCCCTGCGCGCCGTCCTCCCCGAACAGGTGTGCTACATGGGCAGCGTCTCCAAGCTGCTCGCCCCCGCCCTGCGGACGGGCTGGCTGCTCGTCCCGCCCCGCTACCGCGAGGCCGTCCTCGCGGCCAAGCGGTTCGCCGACCTCGGCAACCCCGTGCTGCCGCAACTGGTGCTGGCCCGGCTGATGGACTCCGGCGCGCTGGAGCGGCACCTGCGCCTGCTGCGCCCGCGCCACCGGCGCCGCCGGGACGCGATGATCGCCGCGATCGGCGCGCACCTGCCGGGGGCCGTCGTGCACGGCGCGGCGGCCGGGCTGCACCTGATGGTCACCTTCCCGGCCGGCCTCGGCTGCACCGACACCGAACTCGCCACCGCGGCGCTCGCGCACGGCGTCAAGGTGCAGCCGCTGTCCTGGCACGCCCGGCTGCCGCACCCGCCCGGGCTGGTGCTGGGCTACGCGGCCGGGGCGCCGGGCGAGATCACGGAGGGCGTCGCCGTGCTGGGCCGGTTGCTGCGGGGGCCGGGTTGACGGACCGGGCGGGCGGGTGTCGTTCCCCCGCCGGACGTCGAGGTGTCCTGGGCCCCGCGGCGGACCGGCCGCGGCAGTTGCCGGCCCCGCACATCGGGTGAGCCGAGCCCGGGGCTCACGGCGGACCGGCCGCGGGCCGGGCGAGGACCTGCGCGTCGCGCCGGGCCGGGGTAGCGTGGCGCATCGGACCCGGCCGTCGCCCGTCGTCGGGTTGTCGCCCGTCCGCTCGCACCCCGTTCTCGGGAGGCCCGATGTCGTCGCTCCGGCGGAGCACCCACGTGGTGCTCCCGGCGCTGCTGCTGACCGCGTCGGCGCTGGCGCCGGCCTGCTCGGCGCAGTCCTCCCACCGGCCGCCGTCGGTGGCGGAGGGGACGATCCCGACGGCCACCGGCCCGGCCCCCGATCCCCTCGACCAGGTGGACTCGCGCCTGCTCGCCGGCCGGCGGATCGTGTACTCCTACCCCGGCCCCACCCCGTCACCCGCTGTGCTCCGGGCGATCCGCGAGGGGCGGGCGGCCGGCGTCATCCTGTTCGGCGAGAACGTCACCGACCTGGTGCAACTCCGCGCGGCGGTCGACCAGTTGCGGCAGGCGGCGGCCGAGGCGCCGGAGCCCCGCCCGCTCCTGCTGATGACCGACCAGGAGGGCGGCCGGATCCGTCGCCTGCCCGGCGCGCCGGAACTCTCCGCCCGTCGCACCGGGCAGGCGGCCGATCCGGTCGCCGAGGCCGCCAGGTCGGGGGCCGACGCCGGCCGCACCCTCGCGGACGTCGGTCTGAACGTCAACCTCGCCCCCGTCCTCGACGTCTACGACGCCCCGGACAACTTCATCGACCACCACGAGCGCTCCTACGGTCAGGAGCCGTCCTCCGTGGCCCGGTTGGGCAGCGCCTTCCTCACCGCCCAGCAGGATCTCGGCATCGCCGCCACCGCGAAGCACTTCCCCGGCCTCGGTTCCGCCGCCCGCGAGCTCAACACCGACGAGCGCCCCGCCACCCTCCCCGTCCCGCTCGCCGAACTCCGCGCCCGGGGCGAGGAGCCGTACCGGACCGCCATCGCCGCCGGCGTCCGCCTGATCATGGCCTCCTGGGCCGTCTACCCCGCCCTCGATCCGGACCGGCCGGCCGGCTTCTCACCGGCCGTGGTCCAGGGTGAACTCCGCGACCGGCTGGGCTTCCGGGGCGTCACCGTCACCGACGCCCTGGAAGCCGGCGCCCTCGCCCCGTACGGCGACACCGGCGCCCGGGCCCTGGCCGCCGCCGGGGCGGGCATGGACCTGCTGCTCTGCTCCGCCCGCGACGCCGAGCAGGGCGAGGCCGCCGCCGCCGCGCTGGCCGCCGCCCTGGACGCCGGGAGCCTGGACCGCGCGGCCTTCGCCGCCGCCGTCCACCGGATCGACGACCTCCGCGGCACGCTCGGCGGGAGCTGAGCCCGTCGTTCCACGGCCGGCTTCGAACGGTCGGGTCCGGACGGCTGGGTCCGGACGGCCACCCGTCCGGGTTCCGCGGTCTCGCGGGGCGGTCCGACACGATGGACGGGACGGTGTCGGTGAGGGCGTCGGTGAGGGCATCGGTGAGTGTCGGTCAGAAGCCGACGGTGCCGGTGGAGCTTCGCGTCACCGGCTGAGCCGGACGGGGCCGGACGGGGCCGGACGGGGCCGGGCCGGACGTGACGGTCTGACGGTCTGTCGGGGCGGCGGCTGACGGCTCGTCGGGCCTGGTCGACGGCCCGTCAAAGGCCTTGCGGCGGGGTGGCCGAGATCGCGCCATCGAAGATCGATTTCCAGTCTGTTCACATTTTCCTGGGTGAATCTTTGCCTGGGCATTGGAATCGCATGCCAAGGTTCAGGCATGGCACATGTGAAATGTCACATGTGAATGACAATGTCTTGAGGAAACGGAGAGTCCGATGAACCGAATCGCTCTGCTCGCCGCAGGGGTCGCCGGCGCGGCGACGCTGCTGGCCGTTCCGGCCCAGGCCGGTGCCGCCACGTCCACCACCACCACGACCACCACCACCTGTGGTGCCTCCGGGCTGCAGGCCGGTCTGATGACCAAGGTGTGCGCCGAGATCACCGGTGACAGCGTGCAGTTCTACGGGCAGGTCAGCCTGGCCGGTCCGCCGAGCCCGGGCGGCCCGGCCCCGGAGACCAAGGAACTGCTGACCGGCCTCTCGGGTCAGGTCGTCGGCGGTGCGTCGCTCGGCTCGTCGAGCGGGCGCACGCTGTTCACCGCCAGCACGGTGCAGGTCCGCGGCGTGGGTGGCACGGTGCCGTGCGGGTCCACCGTCCACGGCAGCTTCAGCGTGGCGTACTACCCGTGGAACCCGGCTCCGGTCACGGTCGACGCCGTGGTGGCCTGTTAGGCGAAGCCTTTCGCTACGGTCGGACCCGGGGGTGGTGCCAACCCCCGGGTCCGACCCGTTTCCGGGGCGGGACGGGGCGGGGGGTTGCATGATCCAAGATGAGGACTTGAAGAATTCTTCATCTGCCGGGATGATGCTTCCCGGTCGTGGCGGCCGAGGGGACCAGCGCCCCGCGCCGGCCGCGCACACCGGTACCACCGAGCAGCAGGGAGCGAGCGGACGATGGCGGTCCCGCTGTACCAGGCCAAGGCGGAGTTCTTCCGCACCCTCGGGCACCCCGTCCGGATCCGGGTGCTGGAGCTGCTCCAGGACGGACCGCGTCCGGTGCGCGAGCTCCTGGCCGAGATCGGGATCGAGCCGTCCAACCTCTCCCAGCAGCTCGCGGTGCTGCGCCGCACCCAGCTGGTCGTGGCCACCCGTGAGGGCAACACCGTGGTGTACGCGCTGAGTACGCCGGACGTCGCCGAACTGCTGCGCGCCGCCCGGCGGATCCTCACCGAGCTGATCACCGACCAGGGCGCGCTGCTCACGGAGCTCCGGGGGCCGGGCGCCGCCGAGGGCCCGGCCCCCGCGTCGACCGCGTCACGAGCCGATGAGGACGGATGAGGGCCGGGCGGCCCGCCGCCGCCCGGCGGACCGGTCGCCCACCCGTCCCCCGACCGAAGGAGACCCCGGCCATGGCCAGCGGCACCAGTGACGAGAAGAGCAGGCGCAGGGCCATGCTGATCCGCGCGGGCATCTACATCTTCGCCACGCACCTGTTCGCCGGGTTCGTGCTCCTCCTGTTCACCCTCGGCGACCGTCACTGAGGTAGCGGTGGCTGGTGCTGGTCCACGCGTAGACGCCGTCGACCAGTTCCCGGGTGCCGTCGAGGTACCAGTGGCCGGACGGGTGGCGGCGCAGCAGGTGGCGGCGCAGCGCCTCGCTCTCCTCCCGCAGTCGCGCGACCCGGGCGCGGACCGACAGCACCGCCTGGCGGCGGGTGCAGCCGCGGACGCGTTGCAGGGTCAGCACGGTGTTGAAGGCGACGGTCGGCTGGCGTTCCTCCCGCTCCAGTGAGTACAGGTCGTTGATCAGCGTCGCGGCGTCGGCCGTGTGCGCGCGCAGTCGGTGCAGTTCGGGCTCGGCGTGCAGCCGGGCGGGCGCGTCGGCGCCGTGGACCCGCTCCAGTATGTTCATGAACGGGTAGAGGCAGCTGGCATGGCGGCGCAGCCGCATCGTCCCGGGGAGGCCGGGGGCCGTGCCGCGGGACCGGTGGGCGGACTCGGTGAGGAAGGTGTCCAGGCAGGCCCGCCACTCGGCGGCGCCGCGCGCGTGCCAGGCGGGGGACATGCCCTCGTTCTGCCGTAGCCACAACTCCCGCCAGGCGTGCAGGAGTCGGCCGCCTTCGGGCGCGGCCGCAGGGGCCGGGGCGAGAGCGGGGCCGGCGCCGGTGAGCACGCCGAGCAGCGGGTCGACCAGGCTCCGGGCCCGGTCCGGGTGGCGGCCGGGCGGGCCGTCGAAGCGGTCGTCGAGAATGGTGAACCAGCCCAACACATCGATGAGCAGGTCGAGTTCGGCACCGTGCGCCCGGGGGTAGGCGTGGTCGATCAGCTGGGGGAGCGCGTAGGCCTGGTAGCGCGGCAGGTCGGCCGGGGTGAGCAGGCCGTGGCCCAGCACCCAGTCGGCGTGCCGGGCGGTGGACGCGCGCAGCTCACCGGGCCGGCGCGGACCGCCGGGTGCGGGCGGCCGGGCGGCCGGATGGGTGGGCGGGGCCGGTCGGGGGCGGGCCGTGGCCCGGGTGGCCGGGAGCCCGGCGCGCGGGAGCCCGGTGACCGTGGCCCGGGTGGTGTCGGCCGGGGCGGGGGCGGTGTGCCGGTCGGTGGGGTGGTGCGGTGCGCCGCCGGTGCGCGGGGTGAGGCGGACGCGCAGGTCCTGGGCCTGGACGGTCGTCCAGACCACCTCGCGGGCCCGGGAGCCCGGTTGGGCCGTCGGCCGCCAGCGGCGCAGGATCGCGGCGGTGGCCACGGTCAGCTCCGCCCAGGCGAAGGCCTCGCCGATGCACTTGTGCTTGCCCGCGCCGAACGGCAGGAACGCCTGTCGCCCGGCGGTCGCCGCCGCGCCGCCCTCGTGCCAGCGGTCGGGGTGGAAGCGCAGCGGCTCCGGGTGCAGCAGCGGGTCACGGTGCACCGCGGTGAGGCTGTAGAGCAGTTCGGTGCCGGCCGGGATCCGGTACTGGCCGAGTTCGACCGGCACGCGGGCCGTCCGCATCAGGAAGGCGTTCGGCGCGTGCAGCCGGACCACCTCCTGGGTGACGCTGCGGGTGTACGTCAGCCGGGCGAGTGCCTCGGGGGTGGGGACGGTGCCGGCCGGGAGGTGCTCGTCCAGCTCCGCCAGGACACGGGCCTCCACCCGGGGGTGCCGCAGCAGTTCGTCGATCAGCCAGGTGAGCGTGGTGGAGACGGTCTCGGTGCCCGCGCCGAACATGGTGATCGCCTCGGACCGTACGTCGGCTTCGGTGAGCGGCCGGCCGGTGGCGGGGTCGGTGGCGGCGCGCAGCAGGGCGGGCAGGGTGCGGTCCGGCGCGCCGGAGGGCCGGCCGGTGCCGGCGGAACCGCCGAACGGACAGCCGCCGGCGGGTGAACCACCGGACCGGGCGCGGCCGTCGACGGCCTGGTCGACCACCTGGTTCAGGACCCGGACGGCGGCGTCGAAGCGCCGATTGACCGGGAGCGGCAGCCGGGCGAACGCCGGGTGCGGGTAGAGCGACTGGACGATCTGGCCCTTCACCATGTCGGGCAGCGCCCGGTGGAAGGCGAGCGTGGCGTCCTCGCTCAGCCGCGCGTCGAACAGCGTGCGGGTGACGATCTCCAGCGCGAGGTGGTTCATCTCCTTCGCGACGTCGAGGATCTGGCCCGACCGCCAGCTCCCCGCCCGCTCCTGCGCCACCTGGTGCATCACCGCGAGGTACTCGCCCGTCCGTTCCGGGCCGAAGGCGGGCTGGATGATCCGGCGGCGGTCGCGGTGCGCCTGCCCCTCGGACATCAGCAGGCCGTCGCCGAACGCCGTCTTGAGGGTGTCCTGGACGGCGCCGCGCGGGCAGTCGTGGGCGAGTGCCACCAGCAGGGTGTGGACCAGAGCGGCGTCGGTGACGACACAGACGGTGCGCGGCCCGAGCCGGATCCGGACCACGCCCCCGTGGCGGGAGAGCGAGCCGAGGAAGCCGAGCGGGTCGCGCAGCAGCGCGGGGGCGTGGCCGAGGCCGGCGAGGGCGCCCGGTGCGAGCGGGGGAGGGGCCGAGGGGGCTCTCCGTGGAATGCTTCTGGAGGGCGCGCTCGTTCTACGCGTCTCGGCCGTCAGGACCATGACATCACCTCTCACCAGATGGACCGGTGCGGCGGTACCGCCGGAGTCGTCGCCGCGACCGGGGGGAACCGAGGCGCCGCCGACGCGGACCCCGCGCGCACCACTGCCAGAGGGCGCACGTTATGGGAAACGCGCCGGTCCGGCGGGCGTTGCGCCGTACCCCGGTGGATCACTCCATCGGTGGAGCGCACAGGCGCGGACCGGGAGCGGTGTCCGCGGGCGGCAGGCGGTGGGTGGACGCGACCCGGTCGTTCGGCCCGGACCGGGTGGCACCCGGTCTTGCCCCACAGACAAGGTCTTTCGGCCCTCGGCCGCGGGGGCCCGGCCGGTCCAGCATGGTCCGGAACCAAGGAGGACCCTGATGACCCGTCTGCGCCACCGCTCGGCCCCCGACGTGCGGGTGGAGATACGCGGCGAACTGCCCCGCGCCGATGCCGAGTACGCGCGGGCCCGGGCGCTGGACGTGAGCGTGGCCCTCGGCCCCGGCGCGTACGCGGCCCGGGTCCGGCTCACCCGGCTGCGCCACCCCTCACTCGCCCGGCCGGTCGTGGCACAGGCCGCGATCGAGCTGGCCGGCGCCGGTCCGGTCCGGGTGCAACTGGCCGCCGCGACCGGGGGCGAGGCGGTGGACGTCGCGCTCGGCACCCTGGCCGGCCGCGCGGCGCGGCTGCGCGAACTGGGGGACATCGGGCTGGCCGCCGTGTACGAGAGCGCCTACCGGCCGCAGTGCGCGCCGCGGCCGCTGGCCGAGCGGCAGATCGTCCGACGGAAATCGGTCACGCCGGCCCGCCGCACCCCCGACGAGGCGGTCCGCGCGATGCTGGCCCTGGACCACCGGTTCCACCTCTTCACCGACGCGCTCACCGGCCAGGACAGCGTCGTCCACCGCAGCGCCGAGCACGGCGGCCTCCGGCTGGTCCGCGCCCACTCCACCGCGCGGCTCGGCCACTCCGGGCTCCCCCTGACCGAGAGCCCGCACCCCGCGCCCCGGCTGGACCCGGCCGAGGCGGCCCGCCGGCTCTGGCTCACCTGCCTGCCCTTCGTCTTCCACACCGATCCCGGCGACGCGCGCGGCCGGGTCCTCTACCGCCGTTACGACGGTCACTACGGCTTGATCACGCCGGTAGCGGAGGCCCGCTGAGGGGCAGGTATCGGTCGGCACCGGCCGACCGGGCCGGCCGCCGCTCCGCCGGGCGGGCCGCTCCCGCAGGCCGGCCCCGCACGGCACCGCCCCGCACCGCCCGTACGAGTGACGAGCAGACGAGCACCCGACCGACAGGCACACCCCCTAGCGCAAGACGGGAACTGGGACCATGGACTGCGAAGAAGTCATGCTGACCGTCCGGATCTCCGCTGCCGAGCGGGCCCTGCTGCGCGAACTGGCGCGCGGCCACGGCAGCGACGTGTCGGAGGTCGCCGTGGACGGCCTGCTGGACGTCATCCCCGCCCTGCACGGCGACGCCGGCGTGCTGGCCCTGCTCCGCGTCCTCGCCCGGCCCGCGCCCTGCGCCGTCACCCTCTGGCTGCCCGTACCGGTCGCCGACCTGCTCCCGCTGGTCGGCGAGCGGGTCACCCGGGTGGCCGGACTGCGGGTCGGCCCCGCCAGTGCCGCGCTCGCCGCCGGGCTGCGCCTCTGGCTGGCGGGCGACCCGGACCGCCTGGCGGCCTCCCTCGCCACCATGCACGCGCAGGGCGCCCACCGGTACGGCGTCGGAAGCCTGGGCGTCGCGGCCTGAGCCCGCCGCGGTCCGGGGGCGGTCCGGGGGCGGTCCGGGGGCCCGTTCCCCCGGCCGGACCCGGTGTTGTCGGACCCCTCTGGTACTCCTGACGGCATGACAGACCACGCCTCGTCCGAAGAGCTCGCTCTGCTGCGTGCCGCCTTCACCACCGGTCCGGCCGCCGCTCCGGCCGCCGATTCAGCTGCCGACCGGAGCGCGCCGGCCCTGCGGACACCGCCGCTCGGCTGGGACGCGGTGCGTGCCTTCGAAGCGGAGCACGGCATCGTGCTGCCCGAGCCGTACCGGACGGTCGTGGCCGAGATCTGTGACGGCTCCTCGGACGGCCCGCCGTACTACGGGCTGATACCGGTCGCCGCGCTGCCGGCCGACTGGGGCGCCGGCCGTCCGCCGCAGGTGCTGGCGGAGCCGTTCCCGCTGACCGCCGCCTGGCAGTGGGACGACGATCCGCGGCCGGAGGAGGAGGTGGACGCCCTGCTGGAGCGGGTCTTCCACCACGGCTCGATCGTGTTGGGCACGGACGGCTGCGGGATGTACTGGCACCTGGTGGTCTCGGGCCCCGGGCGCGGTGAGGTCTGGCTGATCACGGGGGAGGGTGCGGTCCCTTACGGCACCCGGGAGGGTGGGTTGGTGGGGGAGCCGGGTTTCGCGGGTTGGGTCGGGCGCTGGGTGGCGGGCCTGTCCTGGTGGTCGGAGTGATGCCGGGCGCAGGGGCCCCGGATGGCATGTGCCGGGCAGGAAAAGGGCCGGTCGGAGTGCTGGTCACGATGTCGGCGCGGGTCTAGCATTCCCGTCACGGCAGCCGGGGTACGGACGTTCGGACCACCCCGGCCGGGGTGGCCGCCACCACCCCATGCCGGGGAGCGCGTACCCCCCGAGCGCGCTCCCCGGCGCCCGCCGTACGTTCGCTCGCCGTACGTTCGCCCGCCGTACGTTCGCCCGAGTCGGCGAACGGGTCGTCGGCCCTGCCCGGGGCGGGCGCTCAGTACGGTCCGGTCAGTTCGGCCACCCGTGGGAAGCGGGCGATCGCCTCGGCGACGGTCGGTGCCGCCGACCGGCGGGGGCGCAGCGTGGCGAGGGCCACCGAGGGCGCGGTCAGCCGGGCGGCGGGGGCGGCGAGCGAGAACACGTCGAAGTAGGCCGCCGAGACGCCGGGGTCGGTGAGAGCCGCGCGCAGCAGCCGGCCGGTGTACCAGCGGGTGAACCGGCCGGCGGGCCGGTGGGCGGGAGGTTCGTTCGACCGGACGCCGGGAAAGGCCCGGTCCTGCTCCTCGGCCATGTTCCAGGGGGTGTCGACCGCGCGGGCGATCCGCTGCTGGACGGCGCTGCTGACGTGCGGGTGGAGTCCCTCGGTGTCGAGGGCGCTCCGGATGGCGACCGCGCACTGGGCGGCGACCGCCATGCCGTGGCCGTAGACCGGGTTGAGGGCGGCGAGCGCGTCGCCGGTGGCGGCGAACCCCGCCGGGGTCCCGTCCCGGTAGCAGCGGCGGCGGTTCAGCGTGCCGTGGCAGGTGCGGATCGGACCGATGGGGCGGGCGGTGCGGGCGAGGTCGTGGACGACCGGGTGGTCGAGCCCCCGGAGGAAGGTGTGGAACTCGGCCTCGGTGCGGGAGGGTTCGCCTGCCCGGGTGCCGGAGAGGGTGATGATCCAACGGTCGTTCTCGATCGGGACGACGGTGGCGCCCCGCCCGGGCGCGCGTCGGCCGGGGACGGGGACGATGCTGACGATCGGGAAGCCGTGGTTGCCGCGCGGGGCGTCGAACAGGCGGGCGGCGTAGGCGAGTCCGGCGTCGACCGTCACCTCGCGCGGGCCCGCGGAACCCAGCGCGCGCAGCCATCGCGGGGCCTGCGAGCGGCGGCCGGTCGCGTCCACCACGAGGTCGGCCGGCAGGCTCTCCCGGGATCCGTCCGGGTTCTCGACCAGTGCCCCGCGGACCTGGGTCGCGTCTCCGGTCAGGCCGAGGACGGAGGTGCCCTCGCGGATCGTGACGGTGGCGCGGCCGCGCAGTCGTTGCCGGACGGTGTGGTCGAGCAGGTGCCGGCTGCAGGCGATCAGATAGGCGCTCGACTCGAAGGCCTGGAGCCAGCCCGGGCCCAGCCGCATCAGCAGGCCGGAGGGCATCGGCCGGCGGTGGGCCCCGGCGGTGAGCAACGCGTCGACGGTTCCCGGGAGAAGGGCGTCCACGGCGTCGGCGCCGCCGCCGAGCAGGATGTGGCTGAAGTCGCCCTGCGGCAGTCCCCGGCGTGGGTGCGGCCCGTCGGGGAGGGTGTCCTGCTCGACGACGGTGACGTGCCGGGCGTGCGGTTCGAGGGCCGCGGCGGCCAGCAGCCCGGCCAGGCCGCCGCCGAGCACGAGGGCGGTGCTCACCGCACGCCGGTGTGACGGTCGCCGACGGGGGCGCGCCCCCGGCCGGAGCTCAGCGGACCCGGCTCCATGCGCCGCCCTTCGGTCTTCGGTGACCGGTCGGTCGACCGGGGTAGCCCATTCTGGCCAGCGGTCGCAACTGTTCAAAGCGCAACCATCGTTCTTTCCCCCGCACGGGTGATCAAGGAGCCCTGGCGGCGCCTCGCGCCGGGGCTGCCCGCCTCGCGCCGGGTCCCCCGCCCCACACCCGGCCGGCCCGTTCGCCGGGCTGCGCCGGGGCGTTCGAGGCGGTCTCGCAGACGCGCGCGAATTTCGAAAGGAGGTTTTTGTTATCCGGTCCGGCCGGGTCCGGTCTCCGGGGTGTCGGAAGGTCCGGCCGCCGCGTCGAGCGGTGGGCGGGCCGTCGTACCGAGGAGAGGAGAAGAACACGATGGGAAACCGGAGCAGCGAACACCGGAGTACGGACCGTCGGCGTCGCAGGCGCGGCAGGCCGGGGCGCCGGACGGCGCTCCTGGCCGCCGCGGTGGTGGCCGGGCTGGTCGCGGGCGCACTGGGGATCCAGACCGCGTTCGAACCGGCTGCGGACCGCGGCACGGCGGCGGCGGCGGTGGACAGTTCGGCCGACCGGGCGGAGGCGGGCACGGCCGGAGCGGTCACCGAGGACGGCGGGCCGGGGGAGACCGGGACCGCCGAGGGGGCCACCCAGGCACCCGCCCCGCAGCGGGAGAAGAAGGCCACCCCGCTGCGCGAGATACCCAAGGACCAGCCGGAGCGCGGCCTGGTCTACGCGGGCCTGACCCTGCCGACCGGCGACCGGTGCGCCGGCTCGTTGGAGGTCTCGGGCGGGCAGCTGTGCAGCCACGGCCCGGACGCGCCGCCCAAGGACATCGACATCCGCAAGGACGTCCCGCCGGTGGCCGCCGCGGCCGCCCAGGCGCCGGTGCTCACCCCGGCACCGGATGCCCAACCACCTGCCGTCGCGGACCTGTTGAAGGGAGCGACGCCGGTCCTGGACGCGGGGCAGAAGGCCCTCCTGGGTGACGCCGGCGCCCCCGCCGGAGCGCCGGCCCCGCAGCAGAACGCGGCCGCCGCCGGCGCCGCGCTCGTCTGCGAGGGTGACGGCAGCACCGGCAACCGGGTCCAGGCGGTGTACGTCCACACCCCCGGCAACGACCGGTTCGCCCAGTACCTGGCCTCGTTCAAGAAGTGGGCCGCCGAGGTCGACGTCATCTACAACGCCAGCGCCGAGGAGACCGGTGGTGTGCGGCACGTCCGTTTCGTCACCGAACCCGACTGCACCGCATCGGTGTTGAACGTGCAGATCGCGGACTCCGAGATCCAGGACTTCAACGCGAGCAACCGCGCGCTGGCCGCGCAGGGGTTCAATCGCAAGGACCGCAAGTACATGATGTTCACCGATGCCAAGGTCTACTGCGGCATCGGCACCTTCGCGGGCGACGAGCGACCCGGGCAGGACAACCTGAGCAACTTCGGCCCCTCGTACGGCCGGACCGACTCGGGCTGCTGGGGAGGCCACACGGCGGCGCACGAACTCGGCCACAACCTGGGCGCGGTGAGCAACAGTGCGCCCAACTCCAGCAAGGGCGGCCACTGCGTCGACGAGTGGGACCTGATGTGCTACTCGGACACCCCGTACTACCCGGCGATGAAGACGGTCTGCCCGGACAACGCCAGTGACGCCCGGCTCGACTGCCACCACGACGACTACTACAACACCGCACCCGCGCCGGGCAGTTACCTGGCCACGCACTGGAACGTCGCCAACAACCGCTTCCTGATCGCGGGCGGCGGCACCGGTCCGAACCCCAGTCCGACCCCGACGGCCACCGCGACGGCCTCGCCGACCCGCACCGCCTCGCCGAGCCCGACCGGCACGTCGACCGGCACCCCGACCCCGACCCCCACGCCGACCGCGACGACGACCCCGACCCCGACCGGGAGCCCGACGGCGACCACGACCCCGTCGCCCACCGGCTCGCCGACCCGCACCGCCTCGCCCACGCCCTCGCCGACCTCCTCGCCCACCTCCGGCGCCGCCGGGCCCGAAGTGACGACCAGTCAGATCACCCAGAACTCGGTGATGCTGAGCTGGCCGGCCGTGCCGGCCGCCGCCGGGTACGACGTGCTGCTGAACGGCCAGACCCTCGGCACCGTCCGCTCCACGGTCGTCGGTCTCGTCCGGCTGGCGCCCGCCACCTCGTACACCGTGGCCGTCGCGGTGCGGGACGGCGCGGGCGCCGTCTCCAAGCCCGGCCGCGCCGCCACCTTCCGCACCCTCGCCGACGGCGGTCAGCCGCAGCCCGGCAGCCGCTACACGCTGGTGAACGGGTTGACCGGCCAGGCCGCCGACCTCTGGGGCAGCTCGCTCAACGACGGCACGGTGGCCATCGCCTACCAGCGCACCGGCTACGCCAACCAGAAGTGGAGCTTCGAGGACGCCGGTTCGGGCGCCGTGCGGATCAAGTCCGCCCGCTCGGACAAGTGCCTCCAGCTGGGCGGCGACCCGGTGGCCGGCCAGTACCTCGCGCAGCAGCCCTGCTCCGGCGCTGCCGCGCAGAAGTGGCGGCTCACCCCGTCGGCCGGCGGGTTCACCCTGAACGCCGACGGCTCGAACCTCGTCCTGGGTGTCAGCAACCGCTGGTACTACGGCGGTTGGCTGCTGGAGCTGCAGAAGCCCAACGGCCAGGCCTACCAGTCCTGGACGCTGCAGAAGACCGGCTGACGGCGGGTCGCCCCCGCCGTAGCCGTCCCCACCACCCGCCCGGGTGCGGCCGCCGCGCAGCAGCGCGGCGGCCGCACCCGGCCACCCCCCCACGAGGAAAGCCCCGCCATGCGCACCCGACCGTTCGCCGCCGCCCTCGCCCTCGCCGGGGCGGTCGTCCTCGCACCCGCCGCGGTGCCCGCCGCCGCCCACGGCGACACCGTCCACCTGGAGGTCACCGGCCAGGACAGCGGGCACGTCACCACCGTCGCCACCTGGGAGAACGACCACGACCCGGTCACCGAGGAGTTCGCCGGGACACTCGCCGCGACCTCCGCCGACGGCCGGGCGGCCGGGCCCTGGCGGCTGGTCGCCGTCCCCGGGCACCCGGGGGCGTACACCACCCGGGAGCTGCTGCCGGCCGGCCACTGGAAGATCACCGTCGACTGCGCCTTCCCGTCCCTCGGGCACGGCGAGCGCGAACTGGACATCGAGGCGGCCGTCATCTCCGACCCGACGCTGCCCACCCCCACCGCGCCGCCCACCGCGCCGCCCACCGCCACGTCCGGGCCCGGGCTCCCGCCGGCGTCCGCACTCGTGCCCGTGTCCCCGGTGGCGTCCGCCGCCGCCGGCGCGGCCGCGTCGTCGGCGCCGAGCACCGCCGCCGGGACCGGCGGCTCCTCGACGGCGACCTGGGCGGCCGTCGCCACCGCCGTCGCCGCCGTGCTGCTGGTCGCCACCGGCTTCCGGCTCCGCCGCCGGGCCAGCCGGAGCTGACGCCCGGACCGGAACTGACGCGCGCCGAAGATCCGCCGGCCGGTGGAACCGTCGCGCCCGAACCGTCGTCCCCTCACTCACCGGACGCTGCCGAGGCGTCCGTCGGGAGCAAGGGAGCGTTCGCGTATGAAGAAGGTCCTGATCACCGGTGGCGCGGGATACATCGGCAGCACCGTCGCGTCCGCGCTGCTCGACCAGGGCATCACACCGGTCGTCCTGGACGACCTCTCCAAGGGGCGGCCGGAGTTCGTCGAAGGCCGGGTGTTCTACCAGGGGGACATCGCCGACGCCGGGCTGCTGGACCGGATCTTCGCCGAGCACCCCGACATCGCCGCCACGCTGCACTGCGCCGCGCGGATCGTGGTGCCCGAGTCGGTGGCCAGGCCGCTGTTCTACTACCGGGAGAACGTCGCCAAGACCGTCGAGCTGCTGGAGGGCCTGCGCCGCAACGGCTGCACCCGGGTGGTCTTCAGCAGTTCCGCCTCCATCTACGCGCCCACCCCGGACGCCCGGGTGGACGAGAGCTGCCCGGTCGCCGCCGACAGTCCGTACGCGCGCACCAAGCAGATGATGGAACAGGTCCTCCAGGACTGGACCCGGGGTGACGGCGCCGAGCACGTCCGCGTCATCGCGCTGCGCTACTTCAACCCGATCGGCGCCGATCCGCGACTGCGCACCGGCCTGCAGGACCTCCGGCCGACCCACGCCCTCGGCAAGCTGATCGAGGCCCACGCCGACGGCGTGCCGTTCACCGTCACCGGGGTGGACTGGGCGACCCGCGACGGTTCCGGCATCCGGGACTACATCCATGTGCAGGACCTCGCCGAGGCCCATGTCGCCGCGCTCACCCGGTTCGACGAGGTCGTCGAGCCGGCGGCCGAGGACCGCTTCCGGGTGATCAACATCGGCACCGGCGAGGGCACCACGGTCCGCGAACTGATCGCGGCCTTCGAGGCGGCCGTCGGGGCCGAACTCGACGTCCGGGAGGCGGATCCCCGCCCCGGAGACGTGATCGGGTGCTACGCCGCCGTGGACACCGCCCGTGAACTGCTCGGCTGGACCGCGCGGCGCACGATCGAGGAGGCGGTCGCCGACGCCCTCGCCTGGCGCGCCAAGTGGACGGCGCACCTCGCCCCGGCCGACCTGACCTCGGCCGACCACACCTCGGCCGACCTGACCTCGGCCTGACGGACAGCACCTGACGGGTACTGACTGAGGAGACCCGCCCGACGAACCCGCCGACCGGGCCCGCGCGTTCTGCCGCGCGGGCCCGGTCGTCTGCCGCGTCCGCTACTCGGCGGGCTTCTGGTCGCCGTCCGGGGTGCGGATGAAGTCCTTGGCCTTCTCGACACCGGTGCCGAGCGGACCCGCGTACGTGCCGTCGGTCCGGTCGTCGATCACGCCGGCGACCTTCTCCAGGCCCTGGCCGACGAGGTCGCTGTGCTCGCGTGCGAGGCCGGTGGCCCGGTCCACGAGGTTCTTCAGGCCGTCGAACATGGTGTGCTCTGCTCCTCTGCTGTGGTGGCCGCGCGGCGGGCGGCGGGTGTGCAGACGGCAGCTTACCTCTACAGGGGTGTAGAAGTTCCCTGGGTCCGTGGAGCGGTTCGTACTCCGGGTGCCCCGCGCACCCCGCCGCCCCCGTCCGGAACCGGGGCCACGGCCCGCCGCGTCTTTCGGTGGAGCCGACGGGCGCTCGTCCACATGGTCGAGCGGCCCGGCGGGGCGGGCGGTCGAGGGACGGAGGGGCGCGTGGGTGAGCGGGTGGCCGGGCGGAGCTGGTGGAGGTGGACCCGGAGGGCGTTGACCGGACTCTGCGGGGTGGGCCTGGTGCTGCCCGCGGTGCTGGTCGCCACCCGGCTGGGCGGCTGGGACGACGGGACGGCGCTGGCGCTCCCGGTCGTGCTGCTGCCCTACGCGGCGGTGGCCACCCTGCTGGTGCTGGGCGTGCTGCTCGCGCTGCGCTCCTGGTGGGCGGCGGGTCTGGCCGGACTGCTGGCGGTGGTTCAGCTCTGCTGGCTGGTGCCGAGGTTCGTGCCCGCGGGTGGCACGGTGGCCGCCGACGTGCCGCGGCTGCGCGTCGCGACGAGCAACGCCTACCTGGGGCAGGTCGACGCCGACGCGTTAGTCCGGCTGGTGCGCGAGCAGCGGGTCGACGTGCTCGCGGTGGAGGAGCTGCGCGGCTCCGCGGCCGCCGCGCTGGAGCGGGCCGGCATCGCGGAGGTGCTGCCGCACCGACAGCTGCCGCCGGGCGGCGACACCGCGCTGTACTCCCGGTTGCCGCTCGCGCCGCTGGACGAATCGGCCCCGGCGGCGGCCCGGGCGCAGGTGGCCGCCGAGGTGTCGGTCGGCGGCCGGGTCGTTCGGCTGACGGCCGTGCACACCTACTACCCGCTGGGCGACGCCCGGCGCTGGTCCGAGGACTTCGAGGGCCTGCGGGCGGCGGCCGAGGGCGGCACCCGCGATGCCGTCTTCCTGGGCGACTTCAACGCGACCCTGGACCACGCGCCGATGCGTGACCTGCTCGCCACCGGCCTGACGGACACCCATGCCGAGCTGGGGCGCGGCGGTTCGCCCACCTGGCCGGAGGACAACGCGGACTTCCCCCGGCTGCCGCCGATGATCCAGATCGACCATGTTCTTCATGGGAAAGGTTTGACCGGGGTGGCGGTGTCCGAGCACCGGGTGCCGGGTACGGATCACCGTGCGGTGGTGGCCGAACTCGCCGTGACGGGCTGAGAGTCGTCCGGCCGGTGCGGGCTGCCCCGCGCCGGCCGTCGGCCTGGCTCGGAGCGGTCGGCCGCCCTTCGTGCACCTCATGGATCAGGGTGTTCGGGTCGTCACTCCCGTCACAGGAGTGATCACGATCATCACCCGATCGTGTTCGACATGACGTAGAGTCTGAGTCGGCATGCACAGGCCAGACGGTACGTCCGAGTGCGCCCTTCCGGCGGGGGCCGGGGGCGCCGGCCCTTTCCTGCGGGCACGGTCGGGCTCGTCCTGGGGCTGTCGCACAGCGGGTGAGGCTGCGGGCCGAGGGGGTGAGATGCGTCGTGCGGGTCGAGTCACAGGTCGTGGTGGGTCGCGACATGTCTGAACAGGTGCGGCGGCGAGACGGTCTGTTCCACGATGTGGCCGGGCCTTTCCAACGCCTCGGTGTTCTGGGCATGCTCATGGGTGACCGTCGGCGGGGCGCTGCCTCCGCCGGTCGCGGTGATCGGGGTCGCCGTCGCGGCCCCGGCTGCCCGGGGGCACGTCACGCTGTCCACGGGAAAAGCCTCTTACGGATCGGATGGTGCTCGCTGCCCTTGTGCCCGCGGGTGACCGGCGACGGAGCCGGTACCGCGCCCCCCTTTCCCCGTCTTCCCCCGCGGACCTCGTCCGGCGGTCGGGTGACTGTTCAGAGTCCTGTCGACGCCGTGGTCGCATCAGTCGCGGCGTGAGCGGCTCGGGCTCTTCCGGCTCGTCGGCTGCGTGCCGCTGTGTGTTCAGCGGTCGGGGTTCCGTCGTGCCGTGGCCGATCTCTCGTCCAGTACCCCGGACGGCACCGGCAGGTCTCCATGGCGTCGAACGCCGGCTCCCTCGCGGGGAGTTGTCGAACGGCGCCCCGGTACCGCGGTGTGCCGGGCCCGGTGCGTCCGTCCTGCGGGCGGGGCCCCGGCGGCCGGTCTCCGGGGCCGGAGCGCGGTGGACTCCACGGTCCGCCGCCGACCGCCGGACCGCCGCCGGACCGTGGTCGACCAGGCACGACCGGCACGATCGCGTTGCAGGCCCCACATTCCCATGTCGAATCGAGTGGCACCCCACGATGCCCGTCGAGCAGCCGGGCGATTCAGGGCGTCACTGATTCCGAGTCGGAGGATACAGTGTCAATTCGGACTTCCACGACGCCCGGTCCTTCCCTGGGGTTATCCGATGAAGTCGTCCAGTTGGCGGCGCGTTCCGCGCAGTCCTGGCTCGACGGCCAGCTCGGTAGGAGTATGGATCTGGCCGCTGCCGCCACGGTCCGGGCGCGGGCCGGTGGGCCGGGCGCATGCACGCTGAAGGCGAGAATCTGGCACGCGACGCTGCTGACACGCGTCCGCGGTCTGGGGGCGGCCACCATCATGCTCGCCGACGACTCGTCACCTGTCCACGGTTCTCACCAAGTTGAGAAGCGTGCTGCTCATTTGCTGTGTGAGGCGGAGCTCGACCTGGCCAAGGGCGATCTGGACGGGGCGGCCGCCTCCGCGGTGGCGGGGCTCCGGCTGGCGCAACAGGCCGGCAACCGGTCGCTGACACCGAGCGGGTTTCTCGTGATGGCCGTCAGTTCGACCCGGCGGCTGGACCTCACCACGGCCCTCCAGTACGCGAACCGGCTGCGGGACCACGCGCTGCTCGGGCACGCGAACCTGATGGCCGGCCAGTGCGCCTGGGCCGTCGCGCAGGTCCTGGAAGCCCGGGACGGCACCGAGAGCATCGCCCACCTCCTGAAGGGCCTGGTGCACGACGGTGCGCTGGCAAGGGAGTTGCTGGTCTCGCAGCCGGCGGCGGCCGCCTGGCTGGTCCGCGCCGCGCAGCGGCTGGGGGACGACGAGATCGCCGTCCGGACGGTCACCCAGATCAACGCACTCGCGGCACGCAATCCCAGTTTCCGCACCGTGCAGGCGGCGTCCGCGCACGCCATCGGCCTGTTCGAGCAGAACGCCGCGGCCCTGGAGCGGGCGTCCGGCCTGCATCTGGACCGGTGGGCGCAGGCCTCCGCGCTGGAGGACGCGAGCGCGGTGCGGTTCGCCCGCAGCTCCGAGCCGGAGCAGGCCGTCGAGCTGCTGAAACGCGCGGCGGACGACTACCAGGCGGTCGGTGCGTCCCGGGACGTGCTGCGGGTGCGCAGCAAGCTCAGGGAGGTCGAGGGCAACAGCGGCCAGTTCTCGCGCCGCCCGAGCCGGACCAGGACGCAGGCCAGTCAGTTGACCGACACCGAGTACGCGGTGGCCGAGTTGGTGAGCCAGGGTCTCACCAACGGCCGGGTCGGGCGGCAGCTCTTCATGTCGCCGCACACCGTGGCGTTCCATCTCAAGAAGATCTTCCGCAAGCTCGACGTCGCCTCCCGGGTCGAGCTGGCCGGCACCTGGAACCGGCTGGTGGAGGAGCGGACGACCGAATTGGGGGCCGAGTCCGCATTCGTGGCCGAGGCTCCGGTGGGGCGGCTGGCCGTGTGAGGCCCGCGCGCCGGTGCGAACGGTTCGCGGACGTTCGCGGAACCCACCCTTCCGGTAGGGGTTCCGCGGGGCGCCGTCCGAACTCGGGACCGGCGCGCGGGCCGGTTGCGCGGCTCCTCACGGGGCCGGTGGCCACCCGCGCTACCAGACTGAGGGATGCCCGTCCGGGGCGCTTCTCCTTAGACTCGAAGAGAGTTGGAAAAGCAGTTCTCGGTGAATCGCTCAGGACAATCCAGGGGCCTTTTGTGTCTTCTCTTCTCCACATTGATTCGAGCATCCGCGCAACCGGCTCCGTGACGAGGCAGCTGTCGTCCCACTTCGCCGGCCAGTGGCGCCAGAACCACCCCGGCGACGCCTACACCTACCGGGACCTCGCCGCCCAGCCGGTCCCGCACATCACCCACGCGGTGCGCGAGTTCCTCCTGGACCCCAGCCGTGACCACGGGCTGACGCCGGAGGAGAAGGCGCTCACCGAGTCGGTGGTGGCCGAGGTCCGCGAGGCGAGCACCATCGTGCTGGGCGTGCCGATGTACAACTACGCCGTCCCGTCGACGATCAAGTCGTGGATCGACCTCCTGGTCAGCCCGGCCCACATGGTGCCCCCGGGTGCCGAGTCCGGCCCGCTGAGCGGCAAGACGGTGATCGTGGTGACCGCCCGCGGCGGCTCGTACGCGCCGAGGACCCCGCGGGAGGGCTGGGACCACCAGGAGCCCTACCTGCGCGCCGTGCTGAGCTCGATCGGCCTCGCCGACAACCTGAAGTTCGTGCACGCCGAGCTGACCCTCTCGGCGATCGTGCCGGCCATGGCGGCTCTCAAGCCGCTCGGCGAGCAGTCCCTGGCGAACGCCAACGAGACGCTCAAGAAGCTGGCTCTCTGATTTCACGGCTGCCATTCGCGGCCGGCGGGCACGTCACGGCGGGCCTTTTGCCGAATTCACCCGGAGTTCACGGGCCCGCTCATCCGCGCGGGCCCGGCGGATCGTCCAGGAACCGGCTCCGGGCCGATTCGGCGGGGCCGCCGTTTTCGTGCGCAGGGATATTTTCGACCCGAAACGGAGAAGGTGCGTCATGAGCGAGGCGATCTCTTACGAGGATGCCTGGGCGCGGACTGACAAGTTCGACCCGCCGGCGATTTTCGACGAGCTGCGGAAGGAGCGCCCGCTGGCGCGGATGGTCTACCCCGACGGACACGTCGGGTGGATCGCCACCAGCCACGAGCTCGCCCGGCAGGTCCTGAGCGACCCGAAGTTCAGCCACAACCTGGAGATCGGGCACTTCCCGGTCACCAAGTACGGCGGCCCGGTCCCGCAGTTCCCGGCCATGCCGGGGATGTTCATCCACATGGACCCGCCGGAGCAGACCCGGTTCCGCCGGATGCTGACGCGTGAGTTCACCGGCCGCACGATCAACCAGCTGGCGCCGCAGGTCGAGGCCGTGGCCGCCGAGCAGATCAAGATCATGCGCGAGCAGGGCAACTCCGCCGACCTGCTGGAGAGCTTCGCCAACCCGCTGGTCCTGCGCGTGCTGTCCGACCTGATCGGCCTGCCCTACAGCGAGCGGGACCGCTACGCCGAGGCGCCGGCGGTCATGAACAACCCGTTCGGTGACGCGCAGGAGTCGATGGCGGCGTTCGCCCAGGTGGGCGCCTTCATCCACGAGACCATCGCGCGCAAGAAGGCGGAGCCCGGGGACGACATCCTGAGCCGGCTGATCGCCTCCGGGGAGCTGACCGACGAGGAGCTGGGCAACATCACCGCCCTGCTGCTGTTCGCCGGTTACGAGACCACGGAGGGCGCGCTGACGGTCGGTGTGTTCGCGCTGCTGCACCACCCCGAGCAGCTGGCCGTCCTGCGGGCGGACCCCTCGAAGATCGACGACGCGGTGGAGGAGATCCTCCGGTACATCACCGTCAACCAGTACGAGATCTTCCGGACCGCCCTGGAGGACCTCGAACTCGGCGGCCACGCCGTGAAGAAGGGCGAGACGGTCACCGTCTCCCTGCCGGCGGCCAACCGGGACCCGGCGAAGTTCGGCTGCCCGGCGGAGCTCGACTTCAGCCGGGACACCGCGGGCCATGTGGCCTTCGGGTACGGCGTCCACCAGTGCATCGGCCAGAACCTGGCCCGCCTGCAGCTGCGGGTCGGCCTGCGCGCGCTGCTGGAGGCCTTCCCCGACCTGCGCCTGGCGGTGCCGGCGGACGAGATCCCGCTGCGGACCCACGGGTCCGTCTTCGCTGTGAAGTCCCTGCCCGTTTCCTGGTAACTCCCTGCTCTCCGGAAGGAGTTCGCGGTAAGGTGCGCCCCGATCTGATCACCCCGCTCCCGGTCATCCTCCGGGAGAACGCGGTCCGGCTCACGGACAAGATCGCTTTCGAGGACGACCGGCACGCGGTCACCTACGGAGAGCTCGAAGCGCGGACGCGGAGGCTGGCCGGTCACCTGGCCGGCCTCGGCGTCCGCCGCGGGGACCGGGTGGCACTCTGCCTCGGCAACTCCGTCGCCATGGTGGAGGGCTATCTCGCCGTCGTGCGGGCCGGCGGGATCGGGGTACCGGTCAATCCGCGGGCGACGGCGGCCGAGACCGAGTACCTGCTGAGCGACAGCGGCGCGGTCTTCGCCCTGACCGAGGCCGGTAGCGCAGAAACGTTCCTGCGCTTGCTCCCGGACCCGGCTTCGGGCGTCAGCGTCCTGGCCACCGGTCCGGCACCGGCCCCGGCGGGCGCCCTCGCCTTCGACGAACTCGCCGTCACCGAGCCCGCCACCGAGGCCCCCGACGACCTCGGCCTGGACGAGGTGGCCTGGATGTTCTACACCTCGGGCACCACCGGCCGGCCCAAGGGCGTGCTGTCCACCCAGCGCAACTGCCTCTGGTCCGTCGCGTCCTGCTACGTACCCGTCCCGGGCCTGTCCGAGCAGGACCGCGTGCTGTGGCCGCTGCCGCTCTTCCACAGCCTCTCGCACATCGCCTGCGTGCTCTCCGTCCCGGTGGCCGGTGCCACCGCCCGGATCATGGACGGCAGTTCCGCGGACGACATCCTCACCGCGCTCCGTGCGGACCGCTCCACCTTCCTGGCCGGCGTCCCCACCACGTACCACCACCTGGTCAGCACCGCCCGGCGGACCGGCCTGTCGCTGCCCGACCTGCGGATCGGGCTGGTCGGCGGCGCCGTCACCGGCTCCGAGCTGCGCCGCTCCTTCGAGGAGGGCTTCGGGGTACCGCTGGTCGACGCCTACGGGAGCACCGAGACCTGCGGGGCGATCACCATCAACCCGCCGGACGCCGCCCGCGTCGAGGGCTCCTGCGGCCTGCCCGTGCCGGGCGTCGGGGTGCGGATCGTCGACCCGCGCACCGGCCGGGACGTCGCGGCCGGCGAGGAGGGCGAGGTCTGGGTCAGCGGACCGAACGTCATGGTCGGCTACCACAACAGCCCGGAGGCCACCGCCGAGGCGCTGCGGGACGGCTGGTTCCACACCGGCGACCTCGCCCGGCGCGACGAGGCCGGCTACTTCACCATCTGCGGCCGGCTCAAGGACCTGGTCATCCGCGGCGGCGAGAACATCCACCCCGACGAGGTCGAGGCCGTCCTGCGCACCGTCGAGGGCGTCGCCGACGCCGGAGTGGCCGGGGTGGCGCACGACACGCTCGGCGAGGTGCCCGTCGCCTGGGTCGTCCCGGGCCCGGCCGGTCTCGACACCGCCGCGCTGATCGACCGCTGCCGCGAGCGGCTCTCCGCCTACAAGCTGCCGGAGCGGGTCTACGAGGTCGCCGGCATCCCCCGGACGCCCTCCGGGAAGATCGTCCGCCGCCTGCTGGCCGAGCAGCCCGCCCGGCTGCGCTACGCCGCCGACGGACACCATGACGCCCTGTTCGCACCGGTCTGGGTGCCGGCGCCGGCCGCGCCCGCCGAGGGCTCCGGGCCCGCCACCGCCGGCTGGGCGCTGGTCGGCCCCGCCGACGCGCTCGCCACCGGCCTGCGGGCCGCCGGCCTGGACGTCCGGCTCCATCCCGACCTCGCGGCCCTGGACGCCGCCGTGGCTGCCGGGGAGCCCGCTCCCGGTGTGACGGTGCTCGCCCCGGCCCCCGGCGGCGCCGACGGCCGTGCCGCCGCCGCCCGGCCGGTCCCGGCCGGAGCCCGGCTGGTCGTCCTCACCCGCGGCGCGGTGACCGCCGCCGCCGGGGACGGCGCGCCGGACCTCGACGGCGTCCCGCTCTGGGCCGTCGTGCGGTCCGTCCAGGCCGACGCCGACCGCCCCGAGGCGGTGACCCTGCTCGACCTCGAAGGCGACGCGGACCGCGACGGCGACCGCGACGGCGACGCGGACCGCGAGGCCCGCGCGCTGCTCGCCGCCGTCGCCTCCGGTGAGCCCCAGCTCGCGCTGCGCGCCGGGGAGCTGCTGGTCCCGAGACTGGTCCCGGTCCCGGTCACCGACCGGCCGCGACCCGCCGACGCGCCGGGCCTCGGCCCGACCGTGGTCGTCACCGGCGCCGACACCGCCGCCGGTGCCGCCCTGGTGGGCCACCTGACGACCGCGCACCGGGTGGAGAGCCTGCTGCTGGTCGACTCCCCGACGCCGGGCGAGGCCGCCGAACCCGCCGCCGAGCCCGCCGGGGTGGCGGTCACCAGGGTGACCGTCGACCCGACCGACCCGGCCGCGCCGCGGACCGTGCTGCGCGCCGCACTGGCCGGCCTCGGCCGCCCGGTGACCGCCGTGGTGCACGCCGCCGCCGACCCCGCCCTCGCCCTGGCCCTCGACGAGCTCACGGCCGGCACCGAGCTCGCCGCCTTCGTCACCGTCACCGGGACCGCCGCCGTCCTGGGTGCCCCCGCGGCCCCCGACACGGCCGTGGCCGAGGCGCTGACCGAGGCGCTGGCGCACACCCGTCGGCTGAGCGGCCGTCGCGGCGCGGCGCTGGCCTGGAGCACCGGGGAGCCGTCGGCCGGTGCCGAGGCCGACCGGGCCCGCCGCCTGCGGGACGGGCTCGCCGCGTTCGACCTGCTGATCGAGACCGGAACCCCGGCGCTGGTGGCGCTGCGGACCGGCCCGTTCGAGCAGGACGGCCCCGTCCCGGCCGTGCTCCGCGCCCTCGCCGAGGCGGCGCCCGCGACCGCCCGGCCCGACGAGGCCGTCACCGCCGTCCTGCGCGAGCGCCTGGCGGGCCTGGACGAGCGCGCCCAGCTCGCCCTGCTCGAAGAACTGGTCCGGACCGAGGCCGCCGCCGTACTGACCCGGCCGGGCGCCGGGCCGATCCCGGCCGGCCGGGCCTTCCGTGACCTCGGCCTCACCTCGCTCGCCGTCGTCGAACTGCGCAACCGGCTGACCGAGACCACCGGGCTGCGCCTGCCCGCCACCGTCAGCTTCGACCACCCGACGCCGGAGGCGCTGGCGGCCCACCTGCGGGCCCGCGCCCTCGGCCTCGGCGAGACCCCGGAGCCGGCCGGCCGCGTGCTGCCCGGCGACCCGGACGAGCCGATCGCGATCGTCGGCATGGCGTGCCGGCTGCCGGGCGGTGTCACCGGACCGGACGAGCTGTGGCGGCTGGTCAGCGAGGGCCGGGAAGCCCTGTCCGGCTTCCCGGAGGACCGTGGCTGGGATCTGGAGGGGCTGTTCTCCGGGGATCCGGAGCAGGCCGGCACCTCCACCGCCGACCGGGGCGGCTTCCTGCGCGACGCCGGGCTGTTCGACGCCGGGTTCTTCGGGATCTCGCCGCGTGAGGCGCTGGCGATGGACCCGCAGCAGCGGCTGCTGCTGGAGGCGTCCTGGGAGGCCATGGAGCGGGCCGGTATCGACCCGGCCGGGCTGAAGGGCGCCGACGTCGGGGTGTTCTCCGGTGTCATGGGCCAGAGCTACGGCGCGGGCGGCGCGGCGCCGGCGGAGCTGGAGGGCTTCGTCGCCACCGGCACGGCGTCGAGCGTGGCCTCGGGCCGGGTGTCCTATGTGTTCGGGTTCGAGGGCCCGGCGGTGACGGTGGACACGGCGTGTTCCTCGTCGCTGGTGGCGATGCACCTGGCGGCGCAGGCGCTGCGGCGCGGGGAGTGCTCGCTGGCGCTGGCCGGCGGTGCGACCGTGATGGCGACGCCGGATACCTTCGTGGAGTTCTCGCGGCAGCGGGCGCTGGCCGGCGACGGCCGGTGCAAGTCCTACGCGGACGCGGCGGACGGCACGGGCTGGGCCGAGGGCGCGGGTGTGGTGGTACTGGAGCGGCTCTCCGAGGCACGGGCCAACGGGCACCGGGTACTCGCGGTGGTGCGCGGCAGCGCGGTGAACCAGGACGGCGCGTCGAACGGTCTGACCGCGCCCAACGGCCCCTCGCAGCAGCGGGTGATCCGCAAGGCGCTGGCGAACGCGGGCCTGACCACCGCCGAGGTGGACCTGGTGGAGGGGCACGGCACCGGGACGGTGCTGGGCGACCCGATCGAGGCGCAGGCACTGCTGGCCACCTACGGCCAGGACCGGCCCGCGGAGCGGCCGTTGCGGCTCGGGTCGTTGAAGTCCAACATCGGTCACACCCAGGCCGCCGCCGGCGTGTCGGGCGTGATCAAGATGGTGCAGGCGCTGCGGCACGGCGTGATGCCGCCGACCCTGCACGTGGACGCGCCGTCCTCCCAGGTGGACTGGACGGCGGGCGCCGTCGAGCTGCTGACCGAGGCGCTGGAGTGGCCGGAGACCGGCCGCCCCCGCCGGGCCGCCGTCTCCTCCTTCGGTGTCAGCGGGACGAACGCGCACCTGATCCTGGAGCAGGCCCCCGAGGAGGCCCCGGTCGTGGTCGAGGCCGCGCCCGACGCCGTGCTGCCCCTGGTGCTGTCGGCCAGGAGCACCGCCTCGCTGGCGGGCCAGGCCGGGCGGCTGACGGCTCTGGCGGGGGCGGTCGACACGGCGGCGCTGGCCGGTGCGCTGGTGACCCGCCGGGCGCTGATGGACGAGCGTGCGGTGGTGGTGGCGGGTTCGTCGGAGGAGGTGCTGGCGGGGCTGGGTGCGCTGGCGCGGGGCGAGTCGGCTCCCGGTCTGGTGACGGGCAGCCCGTCCGGGGCGGGCCGGTCGGTGCTGGTGTTCCCGGGGCAGGGCTCGCAGTGGGCTGGGATGGGTCGTGAACTGCTGGATTCCTCGCCGGTGTTCGCGGAGCGGGTCGCCGCGTGCGCGGCGGCGTTGGAGCCGTGGGTGGACTGGTCGCTGGTCGAGGTGCTGCGGGGTGAGGCCCCCGCCGAACTGCTGGAGCGGGTGGATGTGCTGCAGCCGGCGAGCTTCGCGGTGATGGTCGGTCTGGCCGCCGTCTGGGCGTCGGTGGGTGTCGTTCCGGACGCGGTGGTCGGTCACTCGCAGGGCGAGATCGCGGCGGCCTGCGTGGCGGGCGCGCTGTCGCTGGAGGACGCGTCGCGGATCGTGGCGGTGCGCAGCCAGGTGATCGCGGGCAGCCTCGCGGGGCGTGGCGGCATGGCCTCCGTCGCCCTCTCCGAGGCCGAGGCCGTCGCGAGGCTGGAGCGTTGGGCGGACCGGGTGGAGGTGGCGGCCGTCAACGGCCCGTCCTCCGTGGTGGTGGCCGGTGACGCCGAGGCGCTGGACGAGGCCCTGGCGGTCCTGGCGGCCGACGGGGTGCGGGTGCGTCGGGTGGCGGTGGACTACGCCTCCCACACCCGCCACGTCGAGGCGATCGAGGGGACGCTGGCCGAGGCCTTCGCGGACATCCGCGGCCGGGCGCCGCAGATCCCGTTCTACTCGACGGTCACCAGCGGTTGGGTCGACGAGGCGGGCGTGCTGGACGGCGGCTACTGGTACCGCAACCTGCGCGGCCAGGTCCGCTTCGGCCCCGCCGTCGCCGAACTGCTCGGCCAGGGTCACACCGTGTTCGTGGAGTCCAGTGCCCACCCGGTGCTGGTCCAGCCGGCCAGCGAGATCGTGGACGCCGCCGAGGTGTCGGCCGTGGTCACCGGTTCGCTGCGGCGGGACGAGGGCGGCCCGCGCCGGCTGCTGACCTCGATGGCCGAACTCTTCGTCCGGGGCGTCGCCGTGGACTGGACGGGCGTGCTGCCCACCGGCACCGCCCCCGTCGACCTGCCGACCTATGCCTTCGACCACCGGCACTACTGGCTGCGGACGGCGCCGGCCACCGACGCGGCCTCGCTCGGCCAGGCCTCCGCCGACCACCCGCTGATCGGCGCGATCGTCGGTGTGCCCGGCTCGGGCGGCTTCATGACCACCGCGCGGTGGTCGCTCGGCGCGCACTCCTGGCTGGCCGACCACGTGGTGGGCGACGCCGTGCTGGTGCCGAACGCGGCCCTGGTCGAGCTGGCCGTCCGGTTCGGTGACGAGGTCGGCACGCCGACCGTCGCCGACCTGACGGTGGAGCGGCCCGTGGTGCTCCCGCTGCGCGGGGGCCGGTCCGTTCAGATGACCGTCGGAGCGGCGGACGACACCGGCCGGCGCGCCGTCGAGGTCTACTCCCGCGCGGACGACGCGGCGCTGGACGCGGAGTGGACGCGCCACGCCCACGGCACGCTGGCCCCCGCCCCGGCGGACGACCCGGCCGCCCGGCCCGCCGGCGGCCCGGCGACCGAGGTCGCCCTGGACGACGCGGCCGGACCCGCCGACCGCTACGGCCTGCACCCGGCACTGCTGGACGCGGCGCTCCGCACGATCCTCCCGGAGGGCATGCTCGCGGCCGAGTGGCGCGGGGTGACCCTGCTCGCCTCGGGCGCCTCCGAGCTGCGGGTCCGTATGTCCGAGTTGTCGGACGAGGGGGCCCGGCTGGAGCTGAGTGATCCGGACGGTGGGCCGGTGCTGACCGCCGACGCGGTCCTCGCCCGGCCGTTCTCGCCCGAACAGGACGGGATCACCCGGGAGTTGACCCAGGACGCGCTGTTCGTCCCGCAGTGGACCGCGCTGTCCCTGCCCGCCGTGGACCGGGCGCTCAGCACGGCCGCGGTCGCGACCGCGGGGGACGTCGAGGCCCTGGCCGCCTCGGAGGGCCCGGCCCCGGACGTCCTGCGGTACGCGGTGGAGCACCCGGGCGGCGACCCCCGGGCCGCCGTGGCCGCCGCGTTGGCCCTCCTCCAGGCCTGGCTCTCCGCACCCGCGCTGGCGCAGTCCCGGCTGGTCGTGGCCGTCACCGGGGACGCGGGCGATCTCGCCGGCGCCGCCGTGTCCGGCCTGCTGCGCTCGGCCCAGTCCGAGCACCCGGACCGCATCGTCGTCGTCGAACCCGCCGACACCGCCGACGCGTTGCTGCCGGCCGTGCTGGCCAGTGGTGAACCGCGGGTCCGGGTGCGGGCCGGCGTGGCCGAGGCGCCCCGGCTGGTGCGCGCCACCGTCCCGCCGCGCGCCGGGACGGCCGACAGCGCCGCGACGGCCGAGGACACCGCGACGGCCGGCGGCACCGGGGGGCTCGACCCCGCCGGGACCGTCCTGGTCACCGGCGGGACCGGCACGCTCGGCGCCCTGGTCGCCCGGCAGTTGGTCACCGCGCACGCCGTCCGGCACCTGCTGCTCGTCAGCCGCCGCGGCCCCGCCGCCGAGGGCGCGGCGGAGCTGCGCGAAGAACTCACCGCGCTGGGCGCCACCGTCACCGTCACCGCCTGCGACACGGCCGACCGCGACCAGGTCGCGGCGCTCCTCGCGGCGGTGCCGGCCGAGCACCCGCTGACCGCCGTCGTCCACACCGCCGGCGTCCTGGACGACGGCGTGGTCACGGCGCTGACCCCGGAGCGGGTCGACACCGTGCTGCGGCCGAAGCTGGACGCGGCCCTGCACCTGCACGAGCTGACCCGGGAGCTGGACCTCGCGGCCTTCGTGCTCTTCTCCTCCGCCGCCGGTGTCCTGGGCAACCCCGGGCAGGGCAACTACGCGGCGGCCAACGCCTGCCTGGACGCGCTCGCCCACCGGCGCCGCGCGCTCGGCCTGCCCGGCGTCTCGCTCGCCTGGGGCTACTGGAGCCAGGCCAGCGGCATGACCCGTCACCTCGGTGCCGCCGACCTGCACCGCACCCGGCGCCTGGGCATGGTCGGGCTCTCCGACGCCGAGGGGATGGCGCTGTTCGACGCCGCCCTGCGCGCCGACGCCGGAACGCCCGCCGCGCTGGTGGCCGCGAAGTTCGACCTGCCCGCCCTGCGCGCGGCGGCCCGCGGCGGCCCCGTCGCACCGCTGCTGCGCGGCCTGGCACCCGCCGGGCGGCGGACCGCCCGGACCGCCGACGGCACGGACACCGCGGCGCTGCGGGAGCGCCTCGCCCGCCTGGGCACGGCCGAGCGGACGGAGGAGCTGGTGGCCCTGGTGCGCCGGCACGCCGCCAACGTGCTCGGCCACGCCGCCCCCGACGCCGTCCGGGCCGACCGCGCCTTCAAGGAGGCCGGCTTCGACTCGCTGACCGCCGTGGAGCTGCGGAACCGGCTGGCGGCCGCGAGCGGCCTCACGCTCTCCTCGACCATCGTCTTCGACTACCCGAAGCCGGCGGCCCTCGCCGAGCACCTGCGCGTCAGGCTCTTCGGCACCACCGCGTCCGAGAGCGCCACCGCCTCCGAGGGCACCCGCGCCGGCGGGGCGACCGCGGCCGCCGACCCCGACGAGCCGATCGCGATCGTGGCGATGTCCTGCCGTCTCCCGGGCGGCGTGCACAGCCCCGAGGACCTCTGGCGGCTGGTGGCCGACGGCGTCGACGCCGTCACCGAGTTCCCCGAGGACCGCGGCTGGGACATCGAGCGGCACTACGACGCCGACCCGGACAGCGCGGGCAAGACCTACGTCCGGCACGCCGCCTTCCTCGACGACGCCACCGGGTTCGACGCCGGCTTCTTCGGCATCTCCCCGAACGAGGCGCTCGCCATGGACCCGCAGCAGCGGCTGCTGCTGGAGACCTCCTGGGAGGCCTTCGAGCGCGCCGCGATCGACCCCACCGGGCTGAGCGGGCAGGACATCGGCGTCTTCGTCGGCGTCAACAGCCACGACTACACCGTGCGGATGCACCGGGCGGCCGGGGTCGAGGGCTTCCGGCTCACCGGCGGCTCCGCCAGCGTGCTCTCGGGCCGCGTCGCCTACCAGTTCGGCTTCGAGGGACCGGCCGTCACGGTCGACACCGCCTGCTCCTCCTCGCTGGTCGCCCTGCACCTGGCCGCGCAGGCGCTGCGCCGCGGCGAGTGCTCGATGGCGCTGGCCGGCGGTGTGATGGTGATGGGCAACCTGGAGACCTTCGTCGAGTTCTCCCGCCAGCGCGGGCTGGCCCCGGACGGCCGCTGCAAGGCCTTCGCGGACGGTGCCGACGGCACCGGCTGGGCCGAGGGCGTGGGCGTGCTGCTCGTCGAGCGGCTCTCCGAGGCGCGCCGGCGCGGGCACCAGGTGCTCGCGGTGGTCAGCGGCAGCGCGGTGAACCAGGACGGCGCGTCCAACGGTCTGACCGCGCCGAACGGCCTCTCCCAGCAGCGGGTGATCCGCAAGGCGCTGGCGAACGCGGGCCTGTCGCCGGTCGAGGTGGACGCGGTCGAGGCGCACGGCACGGGCACCGTGCTGGGCGACCCGATCGAGGCGCAGGCCCTGCTCGCCACCTACGGCCAGGACCGGCCCGCCGACCGCCCGCTCTGGCTCGGCTCGGTCAAGTCGAACATCGGCCACACCCAGGCCGCGGCCGGGGTGGCCGGTGTGATCAAGATGGTGATGGCCATTCGGCACGGGGTGCTGCCCCGGACGCTGCACGTGGACCGGCCCTCGACCCATGTGGACTGGTCGGTCGGCGCGGTGGAGCTGCTGACCGAGGCCCGGGAGTGGCCGGAGACCGGCCGCCCGCGCCGGGCGGGGGTGTCCTCCTTCGGCATCGGCGGGACCAACGCGCACGTCCTGGTGCAGCAGGCCCCGGCCGAGGCCCCGGCCCCGGCCCCGGCCCCGGCCGGGCCCGCGCCGCAGGAGCGGGCCGACGCCGGCCCGACCGTGCCGGTGCCGGTCCCGCTCTCGGCCCGGACGGCGGCCGCGCTGCGCGGCCAGGCCGGCCGGCTCGCCCGCTTCGTCGACGACCGGGCCGACCTCCCGCTCGCCGGCACGGCCCACGCGCTCGCCACCACCCGGGCCCGGCTCGACCACCGCGCCGTCGTCCTGGCGGGCGACCGCCGACAGCTGGCCGACGCCCTGCGCGCCCTCGAACACGGCGCGCCCGGCGCCGCGACCGTCGTCGGGAACTCCGCCGACGCCGACGCCGACGGCAAGCTGGCCTTCCTCTTCACCGGGCAGGGCAGCCAGTGGGCCGGCATGGGCCGCCGGCTCGCCGAGGCGTTCCCCGTCTTCCGGGACGCCTTCGCCGCCGCCTGCGCCGCCGTCGAGCGGCACCTGGACGGGCACCTGGCGCGGCCGCTGCACGAGGTCGTCTTCGCCGACCCCGGGACGGCGGAGGGCGCGCTGCTGGACGAGACCCTGTACACCCAGGCCGGCCTCTTCGCCCTGGAGACCGCGCTGTTCCGGCTCTTCGCCTCCTGGGGCGTCCGGCCGGACCTGCTGGCCGGTCACTCGATCGGTGAGATCACCGCCGCGCACGCGGCCGGCATCCTGGACCTCGCCTCGGCGGGTGAACTGGTCGCCGCGCGCGGTCGGTTGATGCAGGCGCTGCCCGCCGGCGGCGCGATGGTGGCCGTCCGGGCGACCGAGGCCGAGGTCGCGCCGCTGCTGGCCGGCGCGGCCGGTGTGGTCGGTGTCGCGGCGGTCAACGGACCGGACTCCCTGGTGCTCTCCGGCGCCGAGGAGGCGGTGCTCGCCGTCGCCGCCGAGCTGGCCCGCGAGGGCCGCAAGACCCGGCGGCTCGCCGTCAGTCACGCCTTCCACTCGCCGCTGATGGCCCCCATGCTGGCGGAGTTCGAGGCCGTCGCGGCCCGGCTGACGTACCGGCCGGCCACCGTCCCCGTCGTCTCCACCCTCACCGGCGGGCTCGCCGAGGACGGGTACTTCGGCACCGCCGGGTACTGGGTCGACCAGGTGCGGCACGCCGTCCGGTTCGGCGACGCGGTCGGGTCGCTGCGCGACCAGGGCGCCGTCACCTACCTCGAACTCGGGCCGGGCGGGGTGCTGACCGCGATGGCGCTCGGCACGCTCGGTGAGCAGGCGCGGGGCTGCCTGGCCACGCTGCGCACCGACACCCCCGAGGACACCGCCGTCCTCACCGCGCTCGCCGAACTGCACGTGCGCGGCGTGGACGTGGACTGGCCCGCCGTCCTCGGCCGGCCGGGGACGACGGCCGGTGACGGGCCGGTGACGACGGTCGGCGCCGAACTGCCCACCTACGCCTTCCAGCACGAGCGCTACTGGGTGGAGAGCGGCGCCGCCGCGGACGCCGAGGCGCTCGGCGCCCGCAGCACCGGGCACCCGCTGCTCGGCACCGTCGTCGAGGTCCCCGGGGACGGGGGCGGCACCGGTGCCGTCCTCACCGGGCGGCTGACCCGGCGCAGCCCCGGCCTGCCGGTCGACCCGGCCGGCGCCGGCGACACCGCCGTCCCGGCGGCCGTGCTGCTGGACCTGCTCGTCCGGGCCGGCAGCGAGACCGCCAGCGGAGCCGTCCGGCAGATCACCGTCGAGACGCCGCTGACCCTGCCCGAGCACGGGCACCTCCAGCTGCGGGTCTCCGTGGCGGCCCCGGGTCCGGAGGGCCTGCGCCGCGCCGGCGTGCACTCCCGCCCGGCCGGCCGGGAGCAGGGCCCGTGGACCTGCCACGCCCGCGCCCTGCTGGCACCCGGCCTGCCGCGGCCCGCCTTCGACCTGCGGAGCTGGCCGGCCGCCGACGAGGCCGAGGACACCGCCGGGCCCGCCGCCAAGGTCGCCGGCGTCCGCCGGCTCTGGCAGCGGGACGGCCGGCTCCTCGCCGACATCGAGCTGCCCGCCGAACGGGCCGACGAGGCCGAGGTGTTCACGCTCCACCCGGCGCTCATCGACACCGCGCTGAAGGTCCTCGCCGCCCACACCGGCGGCGGCGACACCGACGACCGCGAGCCGGCCGCCTGCGCCGACCTCGCCGTCTACGCCGAGGGCGCCGCCGCGCTGCGGCTGCGGATCACCCCGACCGGCGACGGGGGACACCTGGTGGAGCTGGCCGACCCGGAGGGCGAACCGGTCGCCGCCTTCGGGCCGGTGACGCTGGAGGGCGCCGCCGCTCCCGCCGAGCCGCTCGCGGCGGGCACCGGCCCCGCCGCCGCCGGGCCGACCCCGGCGGACGCCCCGCTGGCCCGGCGCGTGGTGCGGCGCGGCGCGGCGGCCGGCGGCTCGCTGGCCGCCCGGCTCGCCGACCTCGCCGGCGCGGAACAGCACCGCCTGCTGATGGACCTGGTGCGGGAGAGCGCCGCCGCCGTCCTCGGCCACCAGGAGGGCGCCGAGTCCTTCGACGGCAGCCGGCCCTTCCGGGAGCTCGGCTTCGACTCCCTCAGCGCCGTCAAACTCCGCAACCGGCTGCACGACTTCACCGGTCTGTCCCTGCCCACCAGTCTGGTCTTCGACTACCCGACCCCGGCCGCGCTGGCCGGCCAGTTGCGCGCCGAACTGCTCGGCGAGGGCCCGGCGAGTGCCCCGGTGCCCGCCGCGGCCGCGACGGACCCGGACGAGCCGATCGCCATCGTCGCGATGAGCACCCGGCTGCCGGGCGGGGTGAACAGCCCCGAGGAACTCTGGACGCTGGTCGTGGAGGAGCGCGACGGGCTCTCCGCCTTCCCCACCGACCGGGACTGGGACGTCGACAAGCTCTACCACCCGGACCCGGCGCACCCCGGCACCAGCTACACCAGGGTCGGCGGATTCCTGCACGACGCGGCCCAGTTCGACGCCGGACTCTTCGGCATCTCGCCGCGTGAGGCGCTCGCCATGGACCCGCAGCAGCGGCTGCTGCTGGAGACGTCCTGGGAGGCGCTGGAGCGGGCCGGGATCGACCCGCTCTCCACCCGGGGCCGCGACATCGGGGTCTTCACCGGAATCGTCCACCACGACTACGTGACGAGGCTGCGGCAGGTGCCCGACGACGTCCAGGGCTACGTCATGACCGGTACGTCGTCGAGCGTGGCCTCGGGCCGGGTGTCCTACGTCTTCGGGTTCGAGGGCCCGGCGGTGACGGTGGACACGGCCTGCTCCTCGTCGCTGGTGGCGATGCACCTGGCGGCGCAGGCGCTGCGGCGCGGCGAGTGCTCGATGGCGCTGGCCGGCGGCGCGACCGTGATGTCCAGCCCGGACGCCTTCCTGGAGTTCTCGCGGCAGCGCGGCCTCTCCGCCGACGGCCGCTGCAAGGCCTACTCCGCGACGGCCGACGGCACCGGCTGGGCCGAGGGCGTGGGCGTCGTGGTGCTGGAGCGGCTCTCCGAGGCACTGCGCAACGGGCACCCGGTGCTCGCCGTGCTGCGCGGCAGCGCGGTGAACCAGGACGGCGCCTCCAACGGCCTGACCGCCCCCAACGGCCCCTCGCAGCAGCGGGTGATCCGCCGGGCGCTGGCGAACGCCGGCCTGGACGCGTCCGAGGTGGACGTCGTCGAGGGCCACGGCACCGGCACCTCACTGGGTGACCCGATCGAGGTCCAGGCGCTGCTGGCCACCTACGGCCAGGACCGCCCGGCCGGCCGGCCGCTGCGGCTCGGGTCGCTGAAGTCGAACATCGGCCACACCCAGGCGGCGGCGGGTGTCTCCGGTGTGATCAAGATGGTGGAGGCGATGCGGCACGGTGTGATGCCCGCGACGCTCCATGTGACCGAGCCGACGCCGCAGGTGGACTGGGCGGCCGGCGCGGTGGAGCTGCTGACCGAGGCACGGGAGTGGCCGCGCGACGGCCGCCCGCGCCGCGCCGCGGTCTCCTCGTTCGGCGCGAGCGGGACCAACGCGCACGTGATCCTGGAGGAGGGGCCCGAACCGCTCCGGGCGGAGCCCGCCGTCGAGGCGGCGCCCGACGCCGTGCTGCCGCTGGTGGTGTCGGCGAAGAGCACCGGGTCGCTGGCCGGCCAGGCCGGTCGGCTGGCCTCCTTCGTCGAGGCGTCGGCGGCGCCCCTCACCGCGGTGGCGGGTGCGCTGGTCGCGCGGCGCGCGGTGCTCTCCGAGCGCGCGGTGGTGGTGGCCGGTTCGCGGTCCGAGGCACTGGCCGGACTGGGCGCGCTGACCCGGGGCGAGTCCGCGCCCGGGCTGGTGACGGGCAGTGTGTCCAGTCCGGGCCGGACGGTGCTGGTGTTCCCGGGTCAGGGTTCGCAGTGGGCCGGGATGGGGCGTGAGCTGCTGGACTCCTCCCCGGTGTTCGCGGAGCGGGTCGCCGCGTGTGCGGCGGCGTTGGAGCCGTGGGTGGACTGGTCGCTGGTCGAGGTGCTGCGGGGTGAGGCTCCGGCCGAGCTGTTGGAGCGCGTCGATGTGCTGCAGCCGGCGAGTTTCGCCGTGATGGTCGGTCTGGCCGCCGTCTGGGCCTCGGCCGGGCTGGTCCCGGACGCCGTCCTGGGCCACTCGCAGGGCGAGATCGCGGCGGCCTGCGTCTCGGGTGCGCTGTCGTTGGAGGACGCGGCGCGGATCGTGGCGGTGCGCAGTCAGGTGATCGCGGGCAGTCTCGCGGGGCGTGGCGGGATGGCCTCGGTGGCGCTCTCGGAGTCTGAGGCCGTCGAGCGCCTGGAGCGTTGGGCGGACCGGGTGGAGGTGGCGGCCGTCAACGGCCCGTCCTCCGTGGTGGTGGCCGGTGACGCCGAGGCGCTGGACGAGGCCCTGGCGGTCCTGACGGCCGACGGGGTGCGGGTGCGCCGGGTCGCGGTGGACTACGCCTCGCACACCCGCCACGTCGAGGCGATCGAGGGGACGCTGGCCGAGGCCTTCGCGGACATCCGCGGCCAGGCCCCGCTGGTGCCGTTCTTCTCCACCGTCACCGGCGCGTGGGTCGACGAGGCGGGCGTGCTGGACGGCGGCTACTGGTACCGCAACCTGCGCGGCCAGGTCCGCTTCGGCCCCGCCGTCGCCGCGCTGCTGAGCGAGGGTCACACGGTGTTCGTGGAGTCCAGCGCCCACCCGGTGCTGGTCCAGCCGGTCAACGAGATCTTCGACACCGCCGCGGACGACAGCGTCCGGCTGCGCGCCGTCGTCGGCGGCACGCTGCGCCGGGACGAGGGCGGCCCGCGCCGGCTGCTGGCCTCGATGGCCGAACTCTTCGTCCGGGGCGTCGCCGTGGACTGGACCGGCGTCCTGCCGGCCGGCGCCGACACCGCCCAGCCGGACCTGCCGACCTACGCCTTCGACCGCCGGCACTTCTGGCTCCAGGAGGGCGAGACGCCCGACGACTCCGCCTCGGCGGCGGACGGCGCGGACTCCGACTTCTGGGCCGCCGTCGAGCAGACGGACGCCGACTCGCTCGCCCACCTGCTCGACCTGGCCTCGGCCGACCAGCGGGACGCGCTGCGCACGGTCGTCCCGGTCCTGGCGGACTGGCGGGGCCGGCGCCGCCGCCGGTCGAGCGCCGAGAAGCTGCGGTACAACGTCACCTGGCGGCCGCTCGAACGCGAGGCCGTCGGGGTGCCGGGCGGCCGGTGGCTGGCGGTCCTCCCCGCCGGGGGGCCGGCGGACGCCTCCGCCGCCGACCTGGCGGCGGCGCTGGCCGGGCAGGGGCTCGACCTCGTCACGCTGGAGGTCGCGACCACCGGGACCACGCGCGACCGCCTCGCGGAGCGCCTGACCGCCGTGCTGGCCGAGCACGACGTGACCGGCGTGCTCTCCCTGCTCGCGCTCGCCCCCGGAACCGCCCCGTCCGACGTGGGCGCCACCGCGGCGACCCTCACGCTGATCCAGGCCCTGGGGGACACCGCGGCCGGCCGGCCGCTCTGGTGCCTCACCCGGGGCGCCGTGAACATCGGCATCCAGGACACCCTCACCGCGCCGGCCCAAGCCGCGCTGTGGGGCCTGGGCCGCGCCGCCGCCCTGGAGTTCCCCGACCGGTGGGGCGGCCTGATCGACCTGCCGGCGGCGAACGACGCCCGGACGGCGCGGTACCTGCTCGGCGCGCTGAACGGCACCGCCGGCGACGACCAGCTGGCCGTCCGCCGCTCGGGCGTCTACAGCCGCCGACTGGTCCGCAAGCCCGCGCCGGAGCCCACCGCCGGCGGCGGCTGGCAGCCCACCGGCACGGTGCTGGTGACCGGCGGCGCCGAGGGGCTCGGCCGGCACGCCTCGCTCTGGCTGGCACGCTCCGGCGCCCGCCGGCTGATCGTCACCACCGGCCCCCGGACACCCGAGGAGGCGCTGGCCGGGCTGCGGGAGGAACTCGCCGCGCTGGGCACGGACACCACCGTGCTCTCCTGCGCCGACGCCGAGCGGGACGAACTCGCCCGCCTGGTCGCCGCGAGCCCGGCGGACCAGCCGCTCACCGCCGTGCTGCACGCGGCCGACATGGCCTGGACCAGCTCCGTCACCGACACCGCCGCGGCGGACCTCGCCGAGGTGTTCGCCGCCAAGGTGGACACCGCCTTCTGGCTCGACGACCTGGTCGCGGACACCCCGCTCGACGCGTTCGTGGTCTTCTCCTCGATCGCCGGCGTCTGGGGCGGCGGCGGGCAGAGCGTCTCCGGCGCGGCCAACACCGTGCTCGACGCCCTGGTCGAGTGGCGCCGGGGACGCGGCCTGCGGGCCACCTCGATCGCCTGGGGCGCCCTCGACCAGATCGGCGCCGGCATGGACGAGGAGACCCTCGTCCAGCTGCGCCGCCGGGGTGTCCTGCCGATGGCCCCGCAGGTCGCGATGACCGCCTTCGAGCAGGCGGTGGAGGCCCGGGAGAAGTTCGTGTCGGTGGTCGACATGGACTGGGACGCCTTCATCCCGGCGTTCACCTCCGTCCGGGCCAGCCCGCTGTTCGCGGACCTCCCGGAGGCGGACGCCGCCCTGCGGGCCTCCCAGCCGGACGCCGGGAACAGCGACACCACCTCCTCGCTGGTGGACTCGCTGCGGGCCGTCCCGGAGGCCGAGCAGAGCCGGATCCTGCTGAAGCTCGTCTGCGGCCACGCCGCGACGGTCCTGGGCCACAGCGGCGCCGAGAGCATCGGCCCGCTGCAGGCCTTCCAGGAGGTCGGCTTCGACTCGCTGGCCGCCGTCAACCTCCGCAACAGCCTGCACGTGGCCACCGGCCTGCGGCTGCCGGCGACGCTGATCTTCGACTACCCCACCCCGGACGCCCTCGTCGGCTACCTGCGCTCCGAGCTCCTGCGGGACGCCGGCGACGACCTCGACGGGCGGGAGGACGACCTGCGGCGCGCGCTCGCGGACGTCCCGTTCGCCCGCTTCAAGGAGGCCGGCCTCCTGGACACCCTGCTCGCCCTCGTCGAGACCGAGGACGCCCCCGCGACCGACGCGGCGGCCGGACCGGCCGAGGACGACGCCGACCTGATCGACGCCATGGACGTCGCCGACCTCGTGTCGCGCGCCCTCGGCACGACGAACTGACCCGGACGACCCGGATGCCCCTGAAGACCCGGTACGACCAGCTGACCACCGACAGCGGACTGACACGGAGGACGTAGGAACATGACGACGCCGGACGAGCAGATCGTCAACGCACTTCGTGCCTCGCTGAAGGAGAACGCGCGGCTCCAGCAGGAGAACCAGAAGCTCCTCGAAGCCCCCGCCGAGCCCATCGCCATCGTGTCGATGGCCTGCCGCTACGCGGGCGGGATCCGCACCCCCGAGGACCTCTGGCGGGTCGTCACCGACGGCACCGACGTGTACACCGCCTTCCCCGAGGACCGCGGCTGGGACCTCGAAGGCCTGTACCACCCGGACCCGGACAACCCCGGCACCACCTATGTGCGCGAAGGCGCCTTCCTGCACGACGCGGGCCAGTTCGACGCCGGGTTCTTCGGCATCTCGCCGCGCGAGGCGCTCGCCATGGACCCGCAGCAGCGGCAGCTGCTGGAGGTGTCCTGGGAGGCGCTGGAGCGGGCCGGCATCGCCCCGCACTCCGTCCGGGGCACCGACATCGGCGTCTTCGCCGGCATCGTGCACCAGGACTACGCCCCGGACCTCAGCGGCTACGAGGGCTTCCTCAGCCTGGAGCGGGCCCTGGGCACCGCCGGCGGCGTCGCCTCCGGCCGCGTCGCCTATTCCCTCGGGCTGGAGGGCCCGGCGGTCACCGTCGACACCATGTGCTCCTCGTCGCTGGTCGCCATCCACCTGGCCGCCCAGGCACTGCGCCGCGGCGAGTGCTCGATGGCGCTGGCCGGCGGCGCGACCGTGATGGCCACCCCGGGCGGGTTCGTGGGCTTCGCCCGCCAGCGCGGCCTGGCCTTCGACGGCCGCTGCAAGTCCTACGCCGCCTGTGCCGACGGCTCCAGCTGGGCCGAGGGCGCGGGCGTCGTCCTGCTGGAGAAGCTCTCCCGGGCCCGGGAGCTCGGTCACCGCGTGCTGGCGGTCATCCGGGGCTCCGCGCTCAACCAGGACGGCGCCTCCAACGGTCTGACCGCGCCCAACGGACCGGCGCAGCAGCGGGTCATCCGCAAGGCGCTGGACAGCGCCAACCTGTCCGCGGCCGACATCGACATGGTCGAGGGCCACGGCACCGGCACCGTCCTCGGTGACCCGATCGAGGCGCAGGCGCTGCTGGCCACCTACGGCCAGGACCGCCCGGCCGACCGCCCGCTGCGGCTGGGCTCGGTCAAGTCGGTGATCGGCCACACCCAGGCCGCCTCCGGCGTCGCCGGTGTGATCAACATGGTGCAGGCGCTGCGGCACGGCGTGATGCCGGCCACCCGGCACATCGACGCGCCCACCCCGCAGGTGGACTGGACCGCCGGCGCGGTGGAGCTGCTGACGGCGTCCCGGGAGTGGCCGGAGAACGACCGGCCGCGCCGGGCCGGGGTGTCCTCCTTCGGCGCGAGCGGGACCAACGCGCACCTGATCCTGGAGCAGGTGCCCGAGGAGGAGCCGGCCGCCCTCGGGGCCGCGCCCGACGTGGTGGTGCCGCTGGTGGTCTCCGCCGCCTCGGCGGGGTCGCTGGCCGGCCAGGCCGAGCGGCTGGTCTCCTTCCTCGACGCCTCGCGGGCGGTCCCCCTCGCCGACGTGGCGGGGACGCTGGCCACCGGGCGCGCGGTGCTCGGTGAGCGCGCGGTGGTGGTGGCGGGTTCGCCGGACGAGGCGCTGGCGGGGCTGGGGGCGCTGGCGCGCGGGGAGTCGGCCCCCGGTCTGGTGACCGGGATGTCGGGCGGGGCGGGCAAGCTCGTCCTGGTGTTCCCGGGGCAGGGTTCGCAGTGGGTCGGCATGGGGCGTGAACTGCTGGACTCCTCCCCGGTGTTCGCCGCGCGGGTGGCGGAGTGCGCCGCCGCGCTGGAGCGCTGGGTGGACTGGTCGCTGGTCGAGGTGCTGCGCGGTGAGGCCCCCGCCGAACTGCTGGAGCGGGTGGACGTGCTGCAGCCGGCGAGCTTCGCGGTGATGGTCGGTCTGGCCGCCGTCTGGGCCTCGGTGGGTGTCGTCCCGGACGCGGTGGTCGGTCACTCGCAGGGCGAGATCGCGGCGGCCTGCGTGGCCGGCGCGCTCTCCCTGGAGGACGCGGCGCGGATCGTCGCGGTGCGCAGCCAGGTGATCGCCGGCAGCCTCGCCGGGCGCGGCGGGATGGCCTCGGTGGCGCTCTCCGAGAGCGACGCCGTCGAGCGGCTGGAGCGCTGGGCCGACCGCGTGGAGGTCGCGGCCGTCAACGGCCCGAGGTCCGTGGTGGTCGCCGGTGACGCCGAGGCCCTCGACGAGGTGCTGGACTCCCTGGAGGACCAGGGCGTGCGGGTGCGGCGGATCGCCGTGGACTACGCCTCGCACTCCCGGCACGTCGAGGCGATCCAGGAGACCCTCGCCGAGGCCTTCGCGGACATCCGCGGCCAGGCCCCGCAGATCCCGTTCTTCTCCACCGTCACGGGCGAGTGGATCGGCGAGGCCGGGGTGCTGGACGGCGGCTACTGGTACCGCAACCTGCGCGGCCAGGTCCGCTTCGGCCCCGCCGTCGCCGCGCTGCTGAGCGAAGGGCACACCGTCTTCGTCGAGTCCAGTGCCCACCCCGTCCTGGTCCAGCCGATCAGCGAGATCGTGGACGCCGCCGACGCGTCGGCCGTGGTCACCGGTTCGCTGCGCCGCGACGAGGGCGGCCCGCGCCGCCTGCTCACCTCGATCGCGGAACTCTTCGTCCGGGGCGTCGCCGTGGACTGGACGGGCGTGCTGCCCACCGGCACCGCCCCCGTCGACCTGCCGACCTACGCGTTCGACCACCAGCACTACTGGCTCCACATGACCGGGTCGGCCACCGACGCCGCCTCGCTGGGCCTCACCGGCACCGACCACCCGCTGCTCGGCGCCGTGGTGCGGCTGCCGCAGTCCGACGGGCTGGTGTTCACCTCCCGCCTGTCGCTGCGCACCCATCCCTGGCTCGCCGACCACGCGATGCAGGGCGTGGTGATCGTCCCCGGCACGGTCTACGTCGACCTGGCGGTGCGCGCGGGCGACGAGTTCGGCTGCGGCATCCTCGAAGAGCTGATCATCGAGGCCCCGCTGGTGCTGCCCGAGCAGGGCGGCGTCCGGGTGCAGGTCGCCGTCGGCGGCCCCGGCCCGACCGGCTCCCGCACCGTGGACGTCTACTCCCTGCGTGAGGACGCCGCCGGTGAGGACGGCGACGGCGAGTGGACCCGGCACGCCACCGGTCTGCTCTCGGCCACCGCCCCGAGCGGCAGCGGCACGCCCGCCGTGGACTTCACCGCCTGGCCCCCGGCCGGTGCCGAGCCGGTGGAGATCGACGACTTCTACACCGACCTGGTCGTCCGCGGCTACTCCTACGGCCCGGCGTTCCAGGGCCTGCGGGCGGTCTGGCGGCGCGGCGAGGAGCTCTTCGCCGAGGCCGTGCTGCCCGCGGACCACCGGGAGAACGCCGACAGGTTCGGCATCCACCCGGCCCTGCTGGACGCCGCCCTGCACACCAACGCGTTCACCAACCCGGAGGACGGCCGCAATGTGCTGCCGTTCGCCTGGAACGGGCTGGTCCTGCACGCCCTGGGCGCCTCCGCGCTGCGGGTGCGGGTCGCCCCCCGGGGCACCGACGCGCTGTCCTTCCAGGCCGCCGACGAGGCCGGCGAGCTGGTCCTGACGATGGACTCGCTGGTCTCCCTGCCGGTCTCCGCCGAGCAGTTGGGCAGCGCGGCGGGCCAGGACGGCCGGGACTCGCTGTTCCGGGTGGAGTGGACCCAGCTGCCCGCGCCCGAGGGCGCCACGGCCGCGCCGGTCTGGGCCCCGTTGTCCGGCCCGGAGGACGTGGCCGCGCTCGCCGACCGCGAGAGCGTCCCGCCGGTCGCCGTCCTCGACGCGAGCGGGGACGACGCCGACGCCGACCCGCTGGCACTGACCTGCCGGGTGCTGGCCGCGATCCAGGCCTGGACGGCCGCACCGGGCCTGGCCGACGCCCGGCTGGTCGTGGCGACCCGGGGCGCGGTGCCGGCCGGCGGCGACGCCGCGGTGACCGACCCGGCCGGCGCCGCCGTCTGGGGCCTGGTCCGCGCGGCCCAGGCGGAGAACCCGGACCGGATCGTCCTGGTCGACCTGGACCCCGCCGCCGCCACCGGGGCGGGCCCGGTCCTCGGGGCGGTGCTGGCCTCGGGTGAGCCGCAGGTCGCGGTGCGCGGCACCGTGCTGTCCGCCTCCCGACTGGTGCGTGCCGACGCCGCCCCGGCGGCCGGCGGTGCCGACGCGGCCGACGCCCCCGTGGCCTTCGACCCGGAGGGCACCGTCCTGGTCACCGGCGGCACCGGCTCGCTGGGCGCCGTGGTGGCCCGCCACCTGGTCACCCGGCACGGCGTGCGCCATCTCGTCCTGGCCGGCCGCCGAGGTCCCGACGCCGAGGGCGCCGGCGACCTGGCCGCCGAACTGGCCGGGCTCGGGGCCTCGGTGTCCGTCGTCGCGAGCGACGTCGCCGACCGTGCGGCGGTCGCCGCCCTGCTGACCGCCGTCCCGGCCGAGCACCCGCTGACCGGCGTCGTGCACCTGGCCGGCATCCTGGACGACGGGGTGATCGGCGCGCTGACCCCGGAGCGGATCGCCGGGGTCTTCGCGCCCAAGGCGACCGCGGTGCGCCACCTGGACCAGCTGGTCCGCGAACTCGCCCCGGAACTGCGGGCGTTCGTGGTCTTCTCGTCCGCCGCCGCGCTGCTCGGCTCGGCCGGCCAGGGCAGCTACGCGGCGGCCAACGCCTACCTCGACGCCGTGATGACCCGTCGTCGCGCGAGCGGCCTGCCCGGTGTCTCGCTGGCCTGGGGCCTGTGGGAGCAGAGCACCGGTCTGACCGCGCACCTGAGCGAGGTCGACCAGGCACGGATGAGCCGCGGCGGCGTCCTGGCGCTGACCCCGGCCGAGGGCCTGGCCCACTTCGACACCGGACTGCACGCCGAGCAGGCGCTGCTCGTCCCGATCAAGCTCGACCTGCGGGCGCTGCGCTCCGACACCGCGTCCGGCGGCGCCGTCCCGCACATGCTGCGCAGCCTGGTGCGGAGCGGGCGCCGGGTGGCGCGGGCCGCCGCCGGTGACGGCAGCGGGCTGGTCCGCCGCCTCGCGGGGAAGTCCGAGGCCGAGCAGGAGAGCATCCTGCTGGGCATCGTCCAGGCCGAGGCCACCGCCGTGCTCGGCTTCAACGGCCAGGAACTGGCCCAGGGCACCCGCGGCTTCAGCGACATCGGCTTCGACTCGCTCACCGCGGTCGAGCTCCGCAACCGGCTGAGCGCCGCGACCGGGGTCAAGCTGCCCGCCACCCTCATCTTCGACTACCCCACGCCGGTGGCGCTCGCCCGCTTCCTGCGCGAGGAACTCGGCGACACGGCGGCCGGCGCCGCCGCCGTCCCCACCGTGGTCGCGGCCGACCCGGACGAGCCGATCGCGATCGTCGGGATGGCCTGCCGGCTGCCCGGCGGCGTCCTCGACCCCGAGGGCCTGTGGCGCCTGGTGCACGAGGGGCGCGACGGGATGGTGGGCTTCCCGGACGACCGCGGCTGGAACCTGGACGAGCTCTTCGACGACGACGCGTCGACGCCCGGCACCTCCTACGTGCACAAGGGCGGATTCCTGCAAGGCGCGGGGAAGTTCGACGCCGAGTTCTTCGGCATCTCGCCGCGTGAGGCGCTCGCCATGGACCCGCAGCAGCGGCTGCTGCTGGAGGCGTCCTGGGAGGCCATGGAGCGCGCCGGGATCAATCCCGGCACGGCGCGCGGCGGCAACATCGGCGTCTTCTCCGGTGTCTCCATCCACGACTACGTCGAGTCGCTCACCAGCATGCCCGCCGAGCTCGAAGGCTTCGTGACCACCGCGACCGCGGGCAGCGTGGCCTCGGGCCGGGTCTCCTACGTGTTCGGGTTCGAGGGTCCGGCGGTGACGGTCGACACGGCGTGCTCCTCCTCGCTGGTGGCGATCCACCTGGCCGCGCAGGCGCTGCGGTCGGGCGAGTGCTCGCTGGCCCTGGCCGGCGGCGTCGCCGTGATGGGCTCGCCGGTCGGCGTGCTCGGCATGTCGCGTCAGCGCGGCCTGGCGGCCGACGGCCGGGTCAAGGCGTTCTCGGCGGGCGCCGACGGCACCATCCTGTCCGAGGGCGTGGGCATCGTGGTGCTGGAGCGGCTCTCCGAGGCACGGCGCAACGGGCACCAGGTGCTCGCCGTGCTGCGGGGCAGCGCGGTGAACCAGGACGGCGCCTCCAACGGCCTGACCGCCCCCAACGGCCCCTCGCAGCAGCGGGTGATCCGCAAGGCCCTGGCCAACGCGGGCCTGGACGCCTCCGACATCGACGCGGTGGAGGCGCACGGCACCGGGACGGCACTGGGTGACCCGATCGAGGCGCAGGCCCTGCTGGCCACCTACGGCCGGGACCGCGACCCGGAGCGTCCGCTCTGGCTGGGCTCGCTGAAGTCCAACATCGGCCACACCCAGGCCGCCGCCGGTGTCGCCGCCGTCATCAAGATGGTCCAGGCGCTGCGGCACGGCGTGCTGCCCGCCACGCTGAACGTGACCGAGCCGACGCCGCAGGTGGACTGGACGGCCGGCGCGGTGGAGCTGCTGACCGAGCCGCGCGACTGGGCCGGCGGTGGCCGGCCGCGCCGGGCCGGGATCTCCTCCTTCGGCATCAGCGGCACCAACGCGCACCTGATCCTGGAGGAGTCCGCCGAGGCGGTGGCGCCCGAGCCCGAGGCGGGCGAGCTGCTGCCGGGCGCCGAGGTGGTGCCGCTGGTGGTGTCGGCAGCCTCGTCGGCTTCGCTGGCCGGCCAGGCCGAGCGGCTGGCGGCCTTCCTCGACGCTGCGGACGCGGCGACGCCGGCCGGTACGGCGGCCGCCCTGGTCTCCCGGCGGGCGCTGCTCTCCGAGCGCGCGGTGGTGGTGGCCGGTTCGACGGACGAGGCCCTGGCCGCGCTGGCCGCACTGGCCCGGGGCGAGTCCGCTCCCGCGCTGGTGACCGGTGGTTCGCTCGGGTCGGCCGGGGCGGGCCGGTCGGTGCTGGTGTTCCCGGGGCAGGGTTCGCAGTGGGCCGGGATGGGGCGTGAGCTGCTGGATTCCTCGCCGGTGTTCGCGGAGCGGGTCGCCGCGTGTGCGGCGGCGTTGGAGCCGTGGGTGGACTGGTCGCTGGTCGAGGTGCTGCGGGGTGAGGCCCCGGCCGAGCTGCTGGAGCGCGTCGATGTGCTGCAGCCGGCGAGTTTCGCCGTGATGGTCGGTCTGGCCGCCGTCTGGGCGTCGGTGGGTGTCGTTCCGGACGCGGTGGTCGGCCACTCGCAGGGCGAGATCGCGGCGGCCTGCGTGGCGGGCGCGCTCTCCCTGGAGGACGCGGCCCGGATCGTGGCGGTGCGCAGCCAGGTGATCGCCGGGCAGCTGGCCGGCCTCGGCGGCATGGCCTCCGTCGCCCTCTCCGAGGCCGAGGCCGTCGCGAGGCTGGAGCGTTGGGCGGACCGGGTGGAGGTGGCGGCCGTCAACGGCCCGTCCTCCGTGGTGGTGGCCGGTGACGCCGAGGCGCTGACCGAGGCGCTGGACGCGTTGGCCGCCGACGGGGTCCGGGTGCGTCGGGTGGCGGTGGACTACGCCTCCCACACCCGGCACGTCGAGGCGATCGAGGGGACCCTCGCCGAGGCCTTCGCGGACATCCGCAGCCAGGCCCCGCTGGTGCCGTTCTTCTCCACCGTCACCGGCGCGTGGGTCGACGAGGCCGGGGTGCTGGACGGCGGCTACTGGTACCGCAACCTGCGCGGCCAGGTCCGCTTCGGCCCCGCCGTCGCCGCGCTGCTGAGCGAGGGTCACACCGTGTTCGTGGAGTCCAGTGCCCACCCGGTGCTGGTCCAGCCGGTCAGCGAGATCGTGGACGCCGCCGAGGTGTCGGCCGTGGTCACCGGTTCGCTGCGGCGGGACGAGGGCGGCCCGCGCCGGCTGCTGACCTCGATGGCCGAACTCTTCGTCCGGGGCGTCGCCGTGGACTGGACGGGCGTGCTGCCCACCGGCACCGCCCCCGTCGACCTGCCGACCTATGCCTTCGACCACCGGCACTACTGGCTGCGGACGGCGCCGGCCACCGACGCGGCCTCGCTCGGCCAGGCCTCCGTCGACCACCCGCTGATCGGCGCCGTCGTCCGGCTGCCGCAGTCGGACGGGCTGGCCTTCACCTCCCGGCTCTCGCTGCGCACGCACCCCTGGCTGGCCGACCACGTCGTCGGCGGCGCCGTGCCGGTGCCCGGCTCCGCGCTGGTGGAGCTGGCCGTCCGGGCCGGCGACGAGGTCGGCTGCGGCACCCTCGACGAGCTGGTCGTCGAGACCCCGCTGGTGCTGCCCGAACAGGGCGGCGTCCGGGTCCAGGTCACCGTCGGTGGCCCCGACGAGACCGGTGCCCGCAGCGTCGACATCTACGCGACCCGCGAGGACGCCGCCGACGACACCGGCGCCGACGCCTGGACCAGGCACGCCACCGGCCGGCTCGCCGCGGCGACGGCGGCCCGTACCGAGGCCCACGCCGACCTCGTCGTCTGGCCGCCCACCGGTGCCCGGCAGGCGGGCGCCGACGAGCTGTACGACGACCTGCTCCGCCTCGGCTACGCCTTCGGCCCGGCCTTCCAGGGCGTCCGAGGGCTCTGGCGGCGCGGCGAGGAGGTCTTCGCCGAGGTCGTCCTGCCCGAGGAGCAGCGCCCCGACGCCGGCCGCTTCGGCATCCACCCGGCGCTCCTGGACGCCGCCCTCCAGTCCGGCCTGCGGCACGCCGCCGTCGCGGACGAGAGCGTGGGCGGACCGCGGCTGTGGCAGCCGGCCGAGTGGACCGGCCTCACGCTGCACGCCGCCGGCGCCTCGGCGCTGCGGGTGCGGCTCGCGCCGTCCGACCAGGGCGGGCTGTCGCTGGAGGCCGCCGACGAGACCGGCGGCCCGGTCCTGACGCTGGACGCGCTCTCCTTCCTGCCGGTCTCCGCCGAGCAGCTCGCGGCCGCCTCGGCGGACGCCGGACCCGACTCGCTCTTCCGGGTCGAGTGGGCCGAACTGCCCGCGGCGCCCGCCGGAGGCGAGGCGCTGCCGCCGTGGGTGCCGCTGTTCCACGCCGACGAGGTGCAGATCCTCGCCGACAACGTCACCACCCCGGTGGTCGCGCTGGTCGAGGCGGTCGGCCGGCGCGGCGACGCCCTGGCGCTGACCAACCGGATCCTGGAGCTCGTCCAGACCTGGCTGGCCGCACCGAGCCTGGAGGAATCCCGGCTGGTGCTGGTGACCCGCGGCGCGGTGCCGGCCGGCGGCGACGCCGCGGTGACCGACCCGGCCGGCGCCGCGGTCTGGGGCCTGATCCGCGCCGCCCAGGCGGAGAACCCGGACCGGATCGTCCTGCTCGACACCGACACGGCCACCGACGTCACCTCCGGCACGGACGTCGAACCGCTGCTCGCCGCCCTGCTCGCCGGCGGCGAACCGCAGGTCGCCGTGCGCGGCGGCGTGCTGTCCGCGCCGCGGCTCGTCCGGGCCACCGGCGGCGACGCGACCGGCACCGACCCGGCGTTCCGCCCGGAGGGCACCGTCCTGGTCACCGGCGGCACCGGCTCGCTGGGCGCCCTGGTGGCCCGTCACCTGGTCACCGAGCACGGCGTCCGGCACCTGGTGCTGGTCAGCCGGCGCGGGGCCGAGGCGGCGGGCGCGCCCGAGCTGGCGGCCGAACTGGCCGGGCTGGGCGCGGCGGTGACGGTCACCGCCTGCGACGTCGCCGACCGCGACGCGGTGGCGGCGCTGCTGGCCACCGTGCCGGCCGAGCACCCGCTGACCGGGGTCGTGCACACCGCCGGTGTGCTGGACGACGGGGTGATCGGCGCGCTGACGCCGGAGCGGATCGCGGGCGTCTTCGCGCCCAAGGTGACCGCCGTGCGGCACCTGGACGAGCTCACCCGTGAGCTCGGACTGACCACGTTCGCGGTGTTCTCCTCCGCCGCCGGCCTGTTCGGCTCGGCCGGCCAGGGCAGCTACGCGGCGGCCAACGCCTACCTGGACGGCCTGATGGCCGGCCGTCGCGCGGCCGGCCTGCCGGGTGTCTCGCTGGCCTGGGGCCTGTGGGAGCAGAGCACCGGTCTGACCGCGCACCTGAGCGAGGTCGACCAGGCACGGATGAGCCGCGGCGGCGTCCTGGCGCTGACCCCGGCCGAGGGCCTGGCCCTGTTCGACGCGGCCCTGAACGCCGACCGGGCCCTGGTGGTGCCGATCAAGCTCGACCTGCGGGCCGCCCGCGCCGACGCGGCCTCCGGCGGCGCCGTCCAGCCGCTGATGCGGGGTCTGGTCCGGGCCGGCCGGCAGGCCGTGCGGGCCGCCGCCGCGCAGCGCGGCGGCGGCGGGCTGGCGGACCGGCTGGCCGGGCTGTCGGCGGCCGAGCAGGAGGCCCTGCTGCTGGAGCTGGTCCGCGGCCAGGTGGCGACCGTCCTCGGCCACGCCGGGGCGGACAACGTCAAGGCGGAGAAGGCGTTCAAGGACGCCGGCTTCGACTCGCTGACCTCCGTCGAACTGCGCAACCGGGTACGCGAGGCGACCGGTCTCAACCTGCCCACCACCGTGGTCTTCGACTACCCGACCCCGCTCGCCCTGGCCCGCCACCTGCACGGCGCGTTCGGCCACGTCGCCGCCGCGGCCGGATCGGCGGCGCCGACCGTGCTGGTCGCCGACCCGGACGAGCCGATCGCGATCGTCGGGATGGCCTGCCGGCTGCCCGGCGGCGTGGCGAGCCCGGACGACCTGTGGCGGTTGGTCGCCGACGGCCGGGAAGCCCTCTCCCCGTTCCCGGAGGACCGCGGCTGGGACCTGGACGGCCTGTTCGACGCCGACCCCGGCCGGGTCGGCACCTCCTACGTCGACCGGGGCGGCTTCCTGCACGAGGCCGGGCTGTTCGACGCCGGGTTCTTCGGGATCTCGCCGCGTGAGGCGCTGGCGATGGACCCGCAGCAGCGGCTGCTGCTGGAGGCGTCCTGGGAGGCGCTGGAGCGCGCGGGCATCGACCCGGCGGCGCTGAAGGGCACCGACGTCGGCGTCTTCTCCGGCGTGATGAGCCAGGGCTACGGGTTCGGCGGCGAGATCCCGCCGGAGCTGAGCGGCTTCACCGCGACGGGTTCCGCCGGCAGCGTGGCCTCGGGCCGCGTCTCCTACGTGTTCGGCTTCGAGGGCCCGGCGGTCACCGTCGACACGGCGTGCTCCTCCTCGCTGGTGGCGATCCACCTGGCCGCGCAGGCGCTGCGGCAGGGCGAGTGCTCGATGGCACTCGCCGGCGGCGCGACCGTCCTGGCCAACCCGCACACCTTCGTGGAGTTCTCCCGCCAGCAGGCGCTCTCGCCCGACGGCCGCTGCAAGGCCTTCTCCTCGACGGCCGACGGCACCGGCTGGGCCGAGGGCGCGGGTGTGGTGGTGCTGGAGCGGCTTTCCGAGGCGCGCCGCAAGGGGCACCCGGTGCTCGCGGTGGTGCGTGGCAGTGCGGTGAACCAGGACGGCGCGTCCAACGGTCTGACCGCGCCCAACGGCCCCTCGCAGCAGCGGGTGATCCGCAAGGCCCTGGCCAACGCGGGCCTGTCCACCGTCGAGGTGGACGCGGTCGAGGCGCACGGCACCGGCACGGTGCTCGGTGACCCGATCGAGGCACAGGCGCTGCTGGCCACCTACGGCCAGGACCGGGAGCCGGGGCGTCCGCTCTGGCTCGGGTCCGTCAAGTCCAACCTGGGGCACGCGCAGGCCGCCGCTGGTGTCGCGGGCGTGATCAAGATGGTGGAGTCGCTGCGGCACGGGGTGCTGCCGCCCACCCTGCACGTCGAGTCGCCCTCGACCGAGGTGGACTGGGAGGCCGGCGCGGTCGAGCTGCTGACCGAGGCGCGGGCGTGGCCGGAGACCGGCCGCCCCCGCCGCGGCGGGGTGTCCGCGTTCGGTGTCAGCGGCACCAACGCGCACCTGATCCTGGAGCAGGCGCCGGTCGAGGCCGAGGCGGAGCAGGCGGTCGTGACCGCCCCCGACGCCCTGGTGCCGCTGGTGCTGTCCGCGAAGAGCGCGGGCTCGCTGGCCGGCCAGGCCGGGCGGCTGACCGCCTTCGTGGAGACCTCCGGGGCCGGGGCGCCGGACGTCGCCGCCGCGTTGCTGTCGCAGCGGGCGCTGCTCTCCGAGCGCGCGGTGGTGCTGGCGGGTTCCACGGAGGAGGCGCTGGCGGGGCTGGCCGCGCCGGCGCGCGGGGAGGCCGCGGCCGGGGTGGTGACCGGCACGGTGTCCGACGCGGACCGCACGGTGTTCGTCTTCCCGGGGCAGGGTTCGCAGCGGGTGGGGATGGGCCGGGAGTTGGCGGAGCGGTATCCGGTGTTCGCCGAGGCGTTCGACGCGGCGTGTGCGGCGTTGGACGCGGGGTTGGCGGGCCGGGTGGAGCACTCGGTCAAGGATGTCGTGTTCGGTACGGCGGGCGATCTCGGCCAGACGGTGTTCACCCAGGCCGGCTTGTTCGCGGTGGAGACGGCGTTGTTCCGGCTGGTGGAGTCCTGGGGCGTGCGGCCGGACGCGGTGCTGGGGCATTCGATCGGTGAGATCACGGCCGCGCATGTCGCGGGTGTGCTGTCGCTGGCGGACGCGGCGGCCGTGGTGGCCGCGCGGGGCCGGCTGATGCAGGCGCTGCCATCCGGTGGCGCGATGGTGGCGGTGGCGGCGACGGAGGCAGAGGTCGCCGAATTCCTGGGCGATGGCGTCGACTTGGCGGCGGTGAACGGTCCGTCCTCGGTGGTGCTCTCCGGGGAGGAGGCGGCCGTGCTGAAGGCGGCCGAGAGCCTGAAGGAGCAGGGTCGTAAGGTCAAGCGGCTGGCGGTCTCGCACGCCTTCCACTCGGCGCTGATGGAGCCGATGCTGGCCGAGTTCGCCGCCGTGCTCGGCGAGGTGACCTGGGGCGAGGCGCGGTTCCCGGTCGTCTCCAACGTCACCGGCCGGGTGGCCGAGCCGGGTCAACTCGCCGATCCCGCCTACTGGGTGGACCATGTACGCCGCCCGGTCCGGTTCGCCGACGGGATCACCGCGGCCGCCGAACTCGGTGGCGCGCTGTTCGTCGAGCTGGGCCCGGGTGCCGCGCTCAGCGGAGTGGTCGCGGAGTCCGCCGGCGAGGACGCGCTCTGCGTCGCCGCGCTGCGCGACGGCCGCCCCGAGGCGCACACCCTGCTCACCTCGGTGGCCGAACTCTTCGTCCGGGGCGTCGCGGTGGATTGGGCCGCGACCCTGCCCGCCGGCGCCGGCAGCGCCCACCTGGAGCTGCCCACCTACGCCTTCGACCACCGGCACTACTGGCTGCAGACCACCCAGGCCACCGACGCGGTCTCGCTCGGCCAGGTCACGGCCGACCACCCGCTGCTCGGCGCGGTGGTGGAGGTGCCCGAGACCGGCGGGGTGCTCTGCACCTCCCGGCTCTCGCTGCGCACCCACGCCTGGCTGGCCGACCACGCCGTCGGCGGCGTCGTCCTGGTGCCCGGCACCGGTCTGGTGGAGCTGGCCGTCCGGGCCGGTGACGTGGTGGCCGCCGGCGCGCTGGACGAACTCGTCATCGAGGCCCCGCTGGTGGTGCCCGAGCACGGCGGCGTCCGGGTCCAGGTCGCCGTCGGCGGCCCCGACGAGCACGGCACGCGCACCGTCGCCGTCTACTCGGCCCGCGAGGACGCGGCCGGCGAGATCGGCCCGGGCGCCTGGACCAGGCACGCGGCCGGCACCCTGACGACGGCTCCGGCCGACGTCGCGGCGACGCCCGGCTTCGACGCCACCGTCTGGCCGCCGGCCGGCGCGGAGCCCGTCGGCCTCGACGTCGCCGGGTTCTACGACGACCTCGCCCGGCACGGCTACGCCTACGGCCCGGCCTTCCAGGGCCTGCGGGCGGTCTGGCGGCGCGACGAGGAACTGTTCGCCGAGGTCGTCCTGCCGGACGAGCGGCGCGACGAGGCCACCCGCTTCGGCATCCACCCGGCGCTGCTCGACGCGGCCCTGCACACGCAGGCGTTCGCCCAGCCGGAGGACGGCCACAACGTGCTGCCGTTCGCCTGGAACGGGCTGGTGCTGCACGCCGCCGGCGCCGGGGCGATCAGGGTCCGGATCGCCCCGCAGGGGCCCGACAAGCTGGCGCTGACCGCCGTCGACGAGGCCGGCGGCGCCGTCCTCACGGTCGACTCGGTGACCTTCCGGCCGGTGGACGTCGAGCAGCTGGACACCGCGGCGGCGGCCGACGAGGGCCGCGACGCGCTGTTCCGCCTGGAGTGGAGCGCGCTGCCCCCGGCACCGGCGGCAGCCGGCCCGGTGCCGTCCTGGGTGTCGGTCACCGGCGGCGAGGACGTGGCCGCGCTGGCCGGCGAGGCACCCGCCGTCGCCGTCCTGGAGGCCCAGGGCACCGGCGGCGCCGACCAGGTGGCCGCCCTGACCGGAACGGCACTGGAGGTCGTCCAGGCCTGGCTGGCCGACGAGGCCTTCGAGGACGCGCGGCTCGTGGTGGTCACCCGGGGCGCGGTGCCGGCCGGGCCCGACGCCGACGTCACCGACCTGGCCGGAGCGGCGGTGTGGGGTCTGCTGCGCACCGCCCAGGCCGAGAACCCCGACCGGATCGTCCTGCTCGACCTCGACCCGGACACCGAGGACTCCTTCGGCACCGTGCTCGGCGCCGTCCTGGCCGGCGGTGAGCCGCAGGTCGCGGTCCGGGCGGCGGCGCTGTCCGTGCCGCGCCTGGTCCGGGCCCAGGCCCGGCCGGGTACGGAGGCACCGGAGGCGTTCCGCCCCGACGGGACCGTCCTGGTCACCGGTGGGACGGGTTCCCTCGGCGCACTGCTGGCGCGGCACCTGGTCACCGAGCACGGCGTCCGGCACCTGGTGCTGGCCAGCCGGCGCGGGGTGCGGGCGGCGGGCGCGACCGAGCTGGTGGCCGAACTGGCCGGTCTCGGGGCGGCGGTGACGGTCACCGCCTGCGACGTGACCGACCGGGAGGCGGTCGCGGCGCTGCTGGCGGCGGTGCCGGCCGAGCATCCGCTGACCGGCGTCGTGCACACCGCCGGCGTCCTGGACGACGGGGTGATCGGCGCGCTGACGCCCGAGCGGCTGGCCTACGTGTTCGGTCCGAAGGTGACCGCCGTGAGCCACCTGGACGAGCTCACCCGCGACCTCGACCTCACCACGTTCGCGGTGTTCTCCTCCGCGTCCGGCCTGTTCGGCTCCGCCGGCCAGGGCAACTACGCGGCGGCCAACGCCTTCCTCGACGCGCTGGCCCACCGGCGCCGGGCGGCGGGCCTGCCCGGCACGTCCCTCGCCTGGGGCCTCTGGGAGCAGATCAGCGGCATGACCGCCCACCTGGGCGCCGCCGACCAGGCCCGGATGAGCCGTGGCGGGGTCCTGCCGATCGGCCCGGCCGAGGGCATGCGGCTGTTCGACGCGGCCCTGCGGACCGACACGGCGCTGGTGGTGCCGATCAAGCTGGACCTGCGCTCGCTGCGGGCCGACGCGGCCGCCGGCCGCACGGCCCAGCCGCTGCTGCGCGGACTGGTCCGCGCCGGACGGCAGTTGGCACGCACCGCGGCCGGTGACAGCGGCGGGCTGACCCGTCGCCTCGCCGGCCTGGCACCGGCCGCCCAGGAGGCCCTGCTGCTGGACCTGGTCCGCGGCCAGGTGGCGACCGTGCTCGGTCACGCCGGGCCGGACCAGGTCGGACCGGAGACGGCGTTCAAGGACGCCGGCTTCGACTCGCTGACCTCGGTGGAGCTGCGCAACCGGCTCCGCGAGGCGACCGGCCTGAAGCTGGCCGCGACCGTGGTGTTCGACTACCCGGCCCCGCTCGCGCTGGCCCGCTTCCTGCACGGCGAACTCGGCACCACCGACGACGCGCTCTCGATCGTGAACGCGAAGATCGAGGACATCGAGTCACTGATCGCCGGACTGCTGTCCGACGAGTCCAAGAAATCCAGCATCGTGCTCCGCCTTCAGGGGTTGGTGGCGAAGTTCAACGGAGTCGAGCAGACGGAAGAGTCCACGGTGGCCGAGCAGTTGGAGTCCGCCTCGGCCGATGAGGTCCTGGACTTCATCAACGACGAGCTCGGAATCTCCTGAACCCCCCACGCCTTCACGGTCTGCCCAACCCCCCCGGTGAGGAATTGACGATGGCCACGGACGAAAAGATCCTCAAGTACCTCAAGCGTGTCACGGCCGAACTGCACGACCTGCGCAAGCAGGTCCAGCGGAACGCGGACGAGCCGGTGGCGATCGTGGGCATGGCCTGCCGGCTGCCCGGCGGCGTCACCGGCCCCGACAGCCTGTGGCAGCTGGTCAGCGAGGGCCGGGACGGCGTGTCGGCGTTCCCGGACGACCGCGGCTGGGACTTGGACACGCTCCTCGACGACGACCCGGACAAGGCCGGCACCTCCTATGTCGGGCAGGGCGGATTCCTGCGTGACGCCGGGAAGTTCGACGCCGAGTTCTTCGGGATCTCGCCGCGTGAGGCGCTCGCCATGGACCCGCAGCAGCGGCTGCTGCTGGAGACCTCGTGGGAGGCCCTGGAGCGGGCCGGCGTCGACCCGGCCTCGCTCAAGGGCGCGGACGTCGGGGTGTTCAACGGGATCATGGGCGTCGACTACTTCTTCGGCGGCAGCGTGCCGCCGGAGTTGGAGGGCTTCGCCGGTACGGGTGCGGCGGGCAGCGTGGCGTCCGGCCGGATCTCGTACGTGTTCGGCTTCGAGGGCCCGGCGGTGACGGTCGACACGGCGTGCTCGTCCTCGCTGGTGGCGATCCACCTGGCCGCGCAGGCGCTGCGGCGCGGCGAGTGCTCGATGGCGCTCGCGGGGGGTGCGACCGTGATGGCCACCCCGCACACCTTCGTGGAGTTCTCGCGGCAGCGGGGGCTGGCCTCCGACGGCCGGTGCAAGTCCTACGCGGACGCCGCGGACGGCACCGGGTGGGCCGAGGGCGCGGGTGTGGTGGTGCTGGAGCGGCTCTCCGAGGCACGGCGCAAGGGGCATCAGGTGCTTGCCGTGCTGCGTGGCAGCGCGGTGAACCAGGACGGCGCCTCCAACGGTCTGACCGCGCCCAACGGGCTCTCCCAGCAGGTGGTCATCCGCAAGGCGCTGGCGGCGGCCGGGCTCACCCCGGCCGACGTGGACGTGGTGGAGGGGCACGGCACCGGCACGGTGCTGGGTGACCCGATCGAGGCGCAGGCGCTGCTGGCCACCTACGGCCAGGAGCGCGAGCCCGGGCGGCCGTTGTGGCTCGGGTCGTTGAAGTCGAACATCGGCCACGCCCAGGCCGCGGCCGGTGTGTCGGGTGTGATCAAGATGGTCCAGGCGCTGCGGCACGGCGTGCTGCCCGCGACCCTGCACGTGGACGCGCCGTCCTCGCAGGTGGACTGGACGGCGGGCGCCGTCGAGCTGCTCGACCGCAGCCGGCCGTGGCCGGAGGTGGACCGGGTGCGCCGGGCCGGGGTGTCGTCCTTCGGTGTCAGCGGGACGAACGCGCACCTGATCCTGGAGCAGGCGCCCGAGGAGGAGCTGGAGCCGGTCGCGGGCGAGGCCGCGCCGGGTGCCGGCACGGTGCCGCTGGTGGTCTCGGCGAAGAGCGCCGGCTCGCTGGCCGGCCAGGCCGAGCGGCTGACCGCCTTCGTCGGGGCGTCGGAGCAGGAGCTTCCGGACGTCGCCGCCGCGCTGGTGTCGCAGCGGGCGTTGCTGGGTGAGCGTGCGGTGGTGCTGGCGGGTTCGTCGGAGGAGGCGTTGGCGGGGCTGGGTGCGCTGGCGCGCGGGGAGTCCGACGCCGCGCTGGTGACCGGAGGCGGCTCGGCCCGTACGGTGTTCGTCTTCCCGGGGCAGGGTTCGCAGCGGGTGGGGATGGGCCGGGAGTTGGCCGAGCGGTACCCGGTGTTCGCCGAGGCGTTCGACGCGGCGTGTGCGGCGTTGGACGCGGGGTTGGCGGGCCGGGTGGAGCACTCGGTCAAGGACGTCGTGTTCGGTACGGCGGGCGATCTCGGCCAGACGGTGTTCACCCAGGCCGGCTTGTTCGCGGTGGAGACGGCGTTGTTCCGGCTGGTGGAGTCCTGGGGTGTGCGGCCGGACGCGGTGCTGGGGCATTCGATCGGTGAGATCACGGCCGCGCACGTCGCGGGTGTGCTGTCGCTGGCGGACGCGGCGGCGGTGGTGGCCGCGCGGGGTCGGCTGATGCAGGCGCTGCCGTCCGGTGGTGCGATGGTGGCGGTGGCGGCGACGGAGGCGGAGGTCGCCGGATTCCTGGGCGATGGCGTCGACTTGGCGGCGGTGAACGGTCCGTCCTCGGTGGTGCTCTCCGGGGAGGAGGCGGCCGTACTGAAGGCCGCCGAGAGCCTGAAGGAGCAGGGGCGCAAGGTCAAGCGGCTGACGGTCTCGCACGCCTTCCACTCGGCGCTGATGGAGCCGATGCTGGCCGAGTTCGCCACCGTGCTCGCCGAGGTGACCTGGGGTGAGGCGCGGTTCCCGGTCGTCTCCAACGTGACTGGCCGGGTGGCCGAGCCGGGTCAACTCGCCGATCCCGCCTACTGGGTGGACCATGTACGCCGCCCGGTCCGGTTCGCCGACGGGATCACCGCGGCGGCCGAGCTCGGCGGCGCGGTCTTCGTCGAGCTTGGCCCGGGTGCCGCGCTGAGCGGTGTGGTGGACGAGACGGCCGACGGCCGTGCCGTGTCGGTGGCGGCGCTGCGCGACGGCCGCCCCGAGGCGCACACCCTGCTCGCCTCGGTCGCCGAACTCTTCGTCCGGGGTGTCGAGGTGGACTGGGTCAAGACCCTGCCCGCCGGTGCCGGTGCCGCTCGGGTGGAGCTGCCCACCTACGCGTTCGACCACGAGCACTACTGGCTCCAGATGATGGCCTCGGTGACGGACGCGGCGGCGCTCGGCCTGACCGGCGCCGGTCACCCGCTGCTCGGCGCGGTGGTCCCACTTCCGCAGTCCGACGGGCTGGTGTTCACCTCCCGGCTCTCGCTGCGGACGCACGGCTGGCTGGCCGACCACGCCGTCGGGGGAGTGGTCCTGGTCCCCGGTACCGGTCTGGTGGAGCTGGCCGTGCGGGCCGGTGACGAGGTCGGCTGCGGCACGCTGGACGAACTGGTGATCGAGGCACCGCTGGTGGTGCCCGAGCACGGCGGCGTCCGGGTCCAGGTCGCCGTCGGCGGCCCGGACGAGCGCGGCGCGCGCACGGTGGAGGTCTACTCCTCCCGCGAGGACGCCGCCGAGACGTGGACCCGCCACGCCGCCGGCCGGCTGGCGCCGACCGCGGTCGGCGACGCCGCCCCGGCCTTCGACTTCACGGCCTGGCCCCCGGCGGGGGCACAGCCGGCCGACATCGATGACCTCTACCCCGATCTGGTCGCCCAGGGCTACGCCTACGGCCCGGCCTTCCAGGGCCTGCGCGCGCTGTGGCGGCGCGGCGAGGAACTCTTCGCCGAGATCGCCCTGCCCGAGGACCACCGGGACCAGGCCGACCGCTTCGGCATCCACCCGGCGCTGCTCGACGCCGCCCTGCACCCGGGCCTGCGGGACACCGTGGCGGCCGACGGCGACCGGCTGTGGCAGCCGCTGCGGTGGAGCGGGCTCGTGCTGCACGCCACGGGCGCGGCGGCACTGCGGGTCAGACTCGCCCGACTCGGCGCCGGCACACTGTCGTTCGAGGCCGCCGACGAGACCGGCGCCGCCGTCCTGGCGGCCGAGGCGGTGACGCTTCGTCCGCTCGCGGTGGAGCAGTTGGCCACCTCGGCGGGCGCGGCGGGTGGTGACGCGCTGTTCCGGGTGGAGTGGACCGAGCTGCCCGCGGCGGCCGCCCCGGTCGCCGTGCGGTGGACCGCCCTGTCCGGCCCGGCGGAGGTGACCGCGCCGACCGACGCTGAGCCGGTGCCGTCCGTCGTCGTCCTGGACGCGGTCGGGGACGCCGCGGACGAGAACGCGGCGCTCGCTCTGACCGGCCGGGTGCTGGTGACCGTGCAGGCCTGGCTGGCCGCGCCGCACTTCGAAGGTTCGCGCCTCGTGGTGCACACCCGGGGTGCGGTGGCCGCCGGCGGCGACGCCGCGGTGACGGACCCGGCGGGTGCGGCGGTCTGGGGTCTGATCCGGGTCGCCCAGGCGGAGAACCCGGACCGGATCGTGCTGCTCGACACCGGCACCGGCACCGGCACCGACACCGACACCGGTACTGAAGCCCCCGTCGACGCTGTGCTCGCCGCGGCGCTGGCCACGGGCGAGCCGCAGGTCGCCGTGCGCGGGAGGACCCTGTCCGCGCCGCGCCTGGTCCGCGCCGTCGACGCCGTCGAGGCCGACCCGGCCCCGGCGTTCGACCCGGCGGGTACCGTCCTGGTCACCGGCGGCACGGGTTCGCTGGGCGCGCTGCTGGCGCGGCACCTGGTGACCGGGCACGGGGTCCGGCAGTTGCTGCTGGTCAGCCGGCGCGGTCTCGATGCCGAGGGTGCGCCGGAGTTGGCCGCGGAGTTGGCCGGGCTCGGGGCGTCGGTGTCGGTGGTGGCCTGTGATGTGACCGATCGTGGGGCGGTGGCGGCGCTGCTGGCGGCGGTGCCGGCCGAGCACCCGCTGACGGGTGTGGTGCACACCGCCGGCGTCCTGGACGACGGGGTGATCGGCGCTCTGACGCCCGAGCGACTGGCCTACGTGTTCGCCCCGAAGGTGACCGCGGTGCGGCATCTGGACGAGTTGACGCGTGAACTGGCGCCGGAGCTGCGGTCGTTCGTGCTCTTCTCGTCGGCGGCCGGGGTGTTCGGGTCGGCGGGGCAGGGCAACTACGCGGCGGCCAACGCCCAGTTGGACGCGGTCGCCCACCGGCGCCGCGCCGACGGTCTGCCGGCCGTGTCGCTGGCCTGGGGCCTCTGGGAACAGGCCGGCGGCATGGCCGCGCACCTCACCGAGGCGGACCAGAGCCGGGTGAACCGGGGTGGCTTCCTCGCGATCGCGCCGGCGGAGGGCCTGGAGCTCTTCGACGCGGCCCTGCGCACCGGCCGGGCCGTGACCGTGCCGATCAAGCTGGACCTGCGGGCCGTCCGGGCCGAGGCCGCGACGGGGCGCGGAGTCCTGCCGCTGCTGCGCAGCCTGGTGCCCGTCGGCCGCCGGGCCGTCCGGACCGCCTCCGGGCTGGCCGACCGGCTCGCCGGGCTGGCCGCGGCGGAGCAGGAGACCCTGCTGCTGGAGCTGGTGCGCACGCACGTCGCGACCGTGCTCGGGCACGCCGGGGCGGCCAACGTCAAGGCGGAGAAGGCGTTCAAGGACGCCGGCTTCGACTCGCTGACCTCCGTCCAGCTGCGCAACCGGCTGCGCGAGGCCACCGGCCTCAACCTGCCCACGACCGTCGTCTACGACTACCCCACGCCGGTGGCGCTCGCCCGCTTCCTGCGTGAGGAGCTCGGTGACACCGCTGCCGCCGCCGCCGTCCCCACGGTGGTCGCGGCCGACCCGGACGAGCCGATCGCGATCGTCGGGATGGCCTGCCGGCTGCCCGGCGGCGTGGTCACCCCGGAGGACCTGTGGCGGCTGGTGTCGGAGGGCCGCGACGCGGTGTCCGGCTTCCCGGTGGACCGCGGGTGGGACGTGGGCGGCCTCTACGACGAGGACCAGGAGAACATCGGCACCTCCTACGTCGACCAGGGCGGCTTCCTGCACGACGCGGGGCTCTTCGACGCGGGCTTCTTCGGGATCTCGCCGCGTGAGGCGCTGGCGATGGACCCGCAGCAGCGGCTGCTGCTGGAGATGTCCTGGGAGGCGCTGGAGCGGGCCGGGGTCGACCCGGTCTCGCTGAAGGGCCGGGACGTCGGGGTGTTCTCCGGTGTGATGACGCAGGGCTACGGGATCGGCGGCGTCATCCCGCCCGAGCTGAGCGGGTTCACCGCCACCGGTTCGGCGATGAGCGTCGCCTCCGGCCGGGTGTCCTACGTCTTCGGCTTCGAGGGTCCGGCGGTGACGGTCGACACGGCGTGTTCGTCCTCGCTGGTGGCGATGCACCTGGCGGCGCAGGCCCTGCGCTCGGGCGAGTGCTCGCTGGCGCTGGCCGGCGGCGCGACGATCATGGCGACGCCGCACACGTTCGTGGAGTTCTCGCGGCAGAAGGCACTGGCCCCCGACGGCCGGTGCAAGGCGTTCTCCTCGACGGCCGACGGCACCGGGTGGGGCGAGGGCGCGGGGGTCGTGGTGCTGGAGCGGCTCTCCGAGGCGCGCCGCAACGGACACCGGATCCTGGCCGTGCTGCGCGGCAGCGCGGTGAACCAGGACGGCGCCTCCAACGGTCTGACCGCGCCGAACGGCCCGTCGCAGCAGCGGGTGATCCGCAAGGCCCTCGCCAACGCGGGCCTGTCCACCACCGACGTCGACGTGGTCGAGGCCCACGGGACGGGCACCTCACTGGGTGACCCGATCGAGGCGCAGGCGCTGCTCGCCACCTACGGCCGCGGCCGCGCCGCGGACCTCCCGCTCTGGCTCGGCTCGGTCAAGTCCAACGTCGGCCACACCCAGGCGGCGGCGGGTGTCGCGGGCGTGATCAAGATGGTGGAGGCGCTGCGGCACGGGGTGCTGCCGCCCACCCTGCACGTCGAGGAGCCGACACCGCAGGTGGACTGGTCGGTCGGCGCGGTGGAACTGCTGACCGAGGCGCGGGTGTGGCCGGAGACCGGCCGCCCCCGCCGGGTGGGTGTCTCCTCGTTCGGGCTGAGCGGGACGAACGCGCACCTGATCCTGGAGCAGGCCCCCGAGGAGGCCCCGGTCGCGGTCGAGGCCGCGCCCGACGGTGTGGTGCCGCTGGTGGTCTCGGCGGCGTCGAGCGCCTCGCTGGCCGGGCAGGCCGAGCGGCTGGCGGCCTTCGTCGAGGCGTCCGGATCGGTGTCGCCGGCCGCCGTGGCCGGCGTTCTCGCGACGCGGCGGGCGGTGCTCGGTGAGCGTGCGGTGCTGGTGGCGGGTTCGCGGTCCGAGGTGCTGGCCGGGCTGGGGGCGCTGGCGCGGGGCGAGTCGGCTCCCGGTCTGGTGACGGGCAGCCCGTCCGGGGCGGGCCGGTCGGTGCTGGTGTTCCCGGGGCAGGGTTCGCAGTGGGTCGGGATGGGGCGTGAACTGCTGGACTCCTCGCCGGTGTTCGCCGCGCGGGTGGCGGAGTGCGCCGCCGCGCTGGAGCGCTGGGTGGACTGGTCGCTGGTCGAGGTGCTGCGGGGTGAGGCTCCGGCCGAGCTGTTGGAGCGGGTGGATGTGCTGCAGCCGGCGAGTTTCGCGGTGATGGTCGGTCTGGCCGCCGTCTGGGCGTCGGTGGGTGTCGTCCCGGACGCGGTGGTCGGTCACTCGCAGGGCGAGATCGCGGCGGCCTGCGTCTCGGGTGCGCTGTCGTTGGAGGACGCGGCGCGGATCGTGGCGGTGCGCAGCCAGGTGATCGCGGGCAGTCTCGCGGGGCGTGGCGGGATGGCCTCGGTGGCGCTCTCGGAGTCTGAGGCCGTCGAGCGCCTGGAGCGCTGGGCCGACCGGGTGGAGGTGGCGGCCGTCAACAGCCCCACGTCCGTGGTGGTGGCCGGTGACGCCGAGGCGCTGGACGAGGCCCTGGCGGTCCTGGCGGCCGACGGGGTGCGGGTGCGCCGGGTGGCGGTGGACTACGCCTCGCACTCCCGGCACGTCGAGGCGATCGAGGGGACGCTGGCCGAGGCTTTCGCGGACATCCGGGGGCAGGCCCCGCTGGTGCCGTTCTTCTCCACCGTCACCGGTGGGTGGGTCGACGAGGCGGGCGTGCTGGACGGCGGGTACTGGTACCGCAACCTGCGCGGCCAGGTCCGCTTCGGGCCGGCGGTCGCCGAACTGCTCGGCCAGGGCCACACGGTGTTCGTGGAGGCCAGCGCCCACCCGGTGCTGGTCCAGCCGGTCAACGAGATCGTGGACGCGGCCGAGGCCGAGGCCGTGGTCACCGGGACGCTGCGGCGCGACGAGGGCGGCCCGCGCCGGCTGCTGACCTCGATGGCCGAACTCTTCGTCCGGGGCATCGAGGTGGACTGGACCGGCGTGCTCCCCACCGGTGCCGATTCCGCCCAGCTGGACCTGCCGACCTACGCCTTCGACCAGCAGCACTACTGGCTGCGCACCGCCCCGGCCACGGACGCGGCCTCGCTCGGCCAGGCCGGCGTCGACCACCCGCTGATCGGCGCGGTGGTGGCGGTACCCGAGACGGGCGGCGTGCTCTGCACCTCCCGGCTCTCCCTGCACACCCACCCGTGGCTGGCCGACCACGCCGTCGGCGGCGCCGTGCTGGTGCCCGGCACCGGTCTGGTGGAGCTGGCGGTGCGGGCCGGTGACGAGGTCGGCTGCGGCACCCTCGACGAGCTGGTGATCGAGGCCCCGCTGGTGCTGCCCGAGCAGGGCGGCGTCCGGGTCCAGGTCACCGTCGGCGGCCCCGACGGGACCGGCGCCCGCAGCGTCGGCATCTACTCCGTCCGCGAGGACGCCGCCGGGCACACCGGGGGCGACACCTGGACCCGCCACGCCACCGGCACGCTGACGGCGACCTCGGACGCCGCCGGTCCGGCGTTCGACTTCACCGCCTGGCCGCCCGCCGACGCGCAGCCGGTGGGCGTCACCGGCGGCTACGACCTGCTGGCGCAGGCGGGGTACGGCTACGGGCCGGCCTTCCAGGGCGTGCGGGCGGTGTGGCGGCGCGGCGAGGAGCTCTTCGCCGAGGTCGTCCTGCCCGAGGAGCAGCGGGACGGCGCCGCCCGGTTCGGCATCCACCCCGCGCTGCTCGACGCCGCCCTGCACCCCGTGATGCTGGAGGTGGCGCTCGGGGATCCGACGGGCGAGAACCGGTCGGGCGGCGAGTCCGAGGTGCACCTGCCGTTCGGCTGGAACGGGCTGCGGCTGCACGCGGCCGGCGCCTCGGCCCTGCGGGTCCGCCTGGTGCGGTCCGATGCGCAGACCCTCTCCCTGGAGGCCGCCGACGAGACCGGCGGACCCGTCCTGACGCTCCGCTCGCTGGTCTCGCGCGCCGTGTCCGCCGACCAGTTGGGCGGGGCGGGCGCCGAGGAGAGCCGGGACGCGCTGTTCCGGGTGGACTGGACGGAGTTGCCCACGAGCGCCGCTCCGGGCCTGGAACTGCCGCCGGCCTGGGTGCCGGTGGCCTCCCCGGACCACGTGGCCATGCTGACCAACGGCTCGGGCGTGCCGCCCGTCGTCGTCCTGGACGCGGTCGGGGACGCCGCGGACGAGAACGCGGCGCTCGGTCTGACCGGCCGGGTGCTGGAGATCGTCCAGGCCTGGCTGGCCACCCGGGGGCTGGAGGCGGCGCGGCTGGTCGTCGTCACCCGGGGTGCGGTGGCCGCCGGCGGCGACGCCGCGGTGACGGACCCGGCGGGTGCGGCGGTCTGGGGTCTGATCCGGGTCGCCCAGGCGGAGAACCCGGACCGGATCGTGCTGCTCGACACCGACGCCGCCCCCGGTACCGACGTCGAACCGGTGCTCGCCGCCGTGCTTTCCACGGGTGAGCCGCAGGTCGCCGTGCGCGGGACCACGCTGTTCGCGCCCCGGATCGCCCGGGCCACCGGGTCGGCCGACCGTGCCGTCGACGCCGTCGAGGCCGACCCGGCCCCGGCGTTCGACCCGGCGGGTACCGTCCTGCTCACCGGCGGCACCGGCACCCTCGGTGGGCTGCTGGCACGGCGGCTGGTGACCGGGCACGGGGTCCGGCAGTTGCTGCTGGTCAGCCGGCGCGGTCTCGATGCCGAGGGTGCGCCGGAGTTGGCCGCGGAGTTGGCCGGGCTCGGGGCGTCGGTGTCGGTGGTGGCCTGTGATGTGACCGATCGTGGGGCGGTGGCGGCGCTGCTGGCGGCGGTGCCGGCCGAGCACCCGCTGACGGGTGTGGTGCACACCGCCGGCGTCCTGGACGACGGGGTGATCGGCGCTCTGACGCCCGAGCGACTGGCCTACGTGTTCGCCCCGAAGGTGAGCGCGGTGCGGCATCTGGACGAGTTGACGCGTGAACTGGCGCCGGAGCTGCGGTCGTTCGTGCTCTTCTCGTCGGCGGCCGGGGTGTTCGGGTCGGCGGGGCAGGGCAACTACGCGGCGGCCAACGCGTATCTGGACGCGGTCGCCCACCGGCGCCGCGCCGACGGTCTGCCGGCCGTGTCGCTGGCCTGGGGCCTCTGGGAACAGGCCACCGCGATGACCGCCCACCTCGACACCGCGGCGGAGGCCCGGACCGGCCGAAGCCGGAGCCGCTCGCTGGGCTCGGAGGAAGGCCTGGACCTCTTCGACGCGGCGCTGCGCACCGATGACGCGCTGCTCGTCCCGATCAAGCTCGACCTGCGGTCCATGCGCGCCGACGCGGCGGCGGGCCGTGAGGTGCAGCCCCTGCTGCGCGGCCTGATCCGGGTGAGCCGGCAGACCGCGCGGTCTGCCGCGAGCGACAGCACGGGCGGGCTGGCCGGTCGGCTGGCCGGGCTGGCGGCGGACGAGCAGGCGGCGCTGCTGCTGGAGCTGGTCCGCACGCACGCGGCGACCGTGCTCGGCCACGCGGGACCGGAGGGCGTCAAGACCGACACCGCGTTCCGTGACTCCGGCTTCGACTCGCTGACCTCGGTCGAACTGCGCAACCGGCTGCGCGAGGCCACCGGCCTCAAGCTGCCCGCGACGGTCGTGTTCGACCACCCGACCCCGCTCGCGCTCGCCCGTCACCTGCACGGTGAGTTCGGGGAGACGACGGGGACGGGTGTCCCGGCGGCGCCCGCGCTGCCGGCGGTGGCCGCCGATCCCGGCGAGCCGATCGCGATCGTCGGGATGGCCTGCCGGCTGCCCGGCGGCGTGGCGAGCCCGGCGGACCTGTGGCGGCTGGTCAGCGAGGGCCGGGACGCGATGTCCGGCTTCCCGTCCGATCGCGGCTGGGACCTCGACGGCCTGTTCGACGCCGACCCGGACAAGGCCGGCACCTCCTACGTCGACCAGGGCGGGTTCCTCCACGAGGCCGGCCTCTTCGACGGGGGCTTCTTCGGGATCTCGCCGCGTGAGGCGCTGGCGATGGACCCGCAGCAGCGGCTGCTGCTGGAGACCTCGTGGGAGGCGCTGGAGCGGGCGGGCATCGACCCGGCCACGCTGAAGGGCACCGACGTCGGGGTGTTCTCCGGCCTGATGGGCGCCGGCTACGGCTCGGGCAGCGATGTCCCCGCCGAGCTGGAGGGCTTCGTCACGACCGGCGCCGGCAGCAGTGTGGCCTCCGGCCGCGTCTCCTACGTGTTCGGCTTCGAGGGCCCGGCGGTGACGGTCGACACGGCGTGCTCCTCCTCACTGGTCGCGATGCACCTGGCCGCGCAGTCGCTGCGGTCCGGTGAGTGCTCGCTGGCCCTCGCCAGCGGCGCGGCCGTCATGACCGGCCCCGGCGCGTTCGTCCAGTTCTCGCGGCAGCGGGGCCTGGCGGCCGACGGCCGGTGCAAGTCCTACGCGGAGGCCGCCGACGGTACGGGCTGGGCCGAGGGTGCGGGTGTGGTGGTGCTGGAGCGGCTCTCCGAGGCGCGGCGCAACGGGCACCACGTCCTGGCGGTGGTGCGGGGCAGCGCGGTGAACCAGGACGGCGCCTCCAACGGTCTGACGGCGCCCAACGGCCCCTCGCAGCAGCGCGTCATCCGCAAGGCCCTGGCGGCGGCCGGGCTGACCCCGTCCGACATCGACGCGGTCGAGGGCCACGGCACCGGGACGGTGCTCGGTGACCCGATCGAGGCGCAGGCGCTGCTGGCCACCTACGGCCGCGGCCGCGACCCGGAGCGGCCGCTCTGGCTGGGTTCGCTGAAGTCGAACATCGGCCACACCCAGGCGGCTTCGGGCGTGGCCGGGGTGATCAAGATGGTGGAGGCGCTGCGGCACGGGGTGCTGCCGCCGACGCTGCACGTGGACGCGCCGTCCTCGCAGGTGGACTGGTCGGTCGGTGCGGTGGAGCTGCTGACCGAGGCGCGGGCGTGGCCGGAGACCGGCCGCCCCCGCCGGGTGGGTGTCTCCTCGTTCGGACTGAGCGGGACGAACGCGCACCTGATCCTGGAGCAGGTGCCGGAGGACGCCGAGGTGGAGCAGGCGGTCGTGACCGCCCCCGACGCCCTGGTGCCGCTGGTGCTGTCGGCGAAGAGCACGGGGTCGCTGGCCGGCCAGGCCGGGCGGCTGGCCCCCTTCGTGGAGACCTCCGGGATCGGGGCGCCGGACGTCGCCGCCGCATTGCTGTCGCAGCGGGCGTTGCTGTCCGAGCGTGCGGTGGTGCTGGCGGGTTCGTCGGAGGAGGCGCTGGCGGGTCTGGGTGCGCTGGCGCGCGGGGAGGCCGATGCCGCGTTGGTGACCGGCACGGTGTCCGACACCGCCCGCACGGTGCTGGTGTTCCCGGGGCAGGGTTCGCAGCGGGTGGGGATGGGCCGGGAGTTGGCCGAGCGGTACCCGGTGTTCGCCGAGGCGTTCGACGCGGCGTGCGCGGCGTTGGACGCGGGGTTGGCGGGCCGGGTGGAGCACTCGGTCAAGGACGTCGTGTTCGGCACGGCGGGCGATCTCGACCAGACGGTCTACACCCAGGCGGGTCTGTTCGCGGTGGAGACGGCGCTGTTCCGGCTGGTGGAGTCCTGGGGTGTCCGGCCCGATGCGGTACTGGGGCATTCGATCGGTGAGATCACGGCCGCGCACGTCTCCGGAGTGCTGTCGCTGGCGGACGCGGCGGCCGTGGTGGCCGCGCGAGGCCGGCTGATGCAGGCGCTGCCGTCCGGTGGCGCGATGGTCGCGGTGGCCGCGACGGAGGCGGAGGTCGCCGAATTCCTGGGCGATGGCGTCGACTTGGCGGCGGTGAACGGTCCGTCCTCGGTGGTGCTCTCCGGTGCGGAGGCGGCCGTGCTGAAGGCCGCGGAGAGCCTGAAGGAGCAGGGGCGCAAGGTCAAGCGGCTGACGGTCTCGCACGCCTTCCACTCGGCGCTGATGGAGCCGATGCTGGCCGAGTTCGCCGCGGTCCTGGCCGACGTGACCTGGGGTGAGGCGCGGTTCCCGGTCGTCTCCAACGTGACTGGCCGGGTGGCCGAGCCGGGTCAACTCGCTGACCCGGCTTACTGGGTGGACCATGTACGCCGCCCGGTCCGGTTCGCCGACGGGATCACCGCGGCGGCCGAACTCGGTGGCGCGGTCTTCGTCGAGCTGGGCCCGGGTGCCGCGCTGAGCGGTGTGGTGGCGGAGTCCGCCGGCGAGAACGCGGTCGCGGTGGCGGCGCTGCGCGACGGCCGCTCCGAGGCGCACACCCTGCTCGCCTCGGTCGCCGAACTCTTCGTCCGGGGCGTCGCGGTGGACTGGGCCGCAACCCTGCCCGCCGGGCTCACGACCGCTCATCTGGACCTGCCCACCTACGCCTTCGACCACGAGCACTACTGGCTTCGCAGTGCCCCGGCCACCGACGCGGCCTCGCTCGGCCAGGGCCGGGCCGATCACCCGCTGCTCGGCGCGGTGGTCCAACTCCCGCAGTCCGACGGCCTGGTGTTCACCTCCCGGCTCTCGCTGCGCACCCACGCCTGGCTGGCCGACCACACCGTCGGCGGCCTCGTGCTGGTGCCCGGCTCCGCGCTGGTGGAGCTGGCCGTCCGGGCCGGTGACGAGGTCGGCTGCGGTGCGCTGGACGAGCTGGTCGTCGAGGCCCCGCTGGTGGTGCCCGAGCACGGCGGCGTCCGGGTCCAGGTCGCCGTCGGCGGCCCGGACGAGTACGGCGCGCGCACGGTGGAGGTGTACTCCGCCCACGAGGACGCCGCCGAGACCTGGACCCGCCACGTCACCGGAACCCTGGCGGTGGCGCCTACGGCGGGCGCCGCCCCGCAGTTCGACACCGCGGTCTGGCCCCCGGCCGGTGCGGAACCGGTCGACGTCGACGGCCTCTACACCGAGCTCATCGGGCACGGCCACGAGTACGGGCCCTTGTTCCGGGCCGTCCGGGCGGCCTGGCGGCGCGGCGACGAGCTGTTCGCCGAGGTCGTCCTGCCCGGGGAGCAGCGGGACGGCGCCGCCCGGTTCGGCCTGCACCCCGCGCTGCTCGACGCAGCCCTGCACCCCGCCCTGCGGGACGCGGGCGCGGCGGACCTCGACCGGACGTGGCAGCCGTTGGCGTGGCACGGGCTGGCCCTGCACGCCGTCGGCGCCTCGGCGCTGCGGGTGCGGGTCACCGTGCAGGGGCCCGACACGCTGGCGCTGGCGGCGGTCGACGAGACCGGCGGCCCGGTCCTGACGGCGGCCGGTGTGACGCTGCGGCCGCTCACCGCCGAGCAGTTGGCGGCCGCGTCGGGCACGGCGGGTGACGACACGCTGTACCGGGTGGACTGGACGGTGCTGCCCCCGGCCCCGCTGCGGCCCGCCGGGCCGGCGCCCCGCCGGGCGACCGTGAGCACCGCGGCGGACCTCGCGGCCCTGACGGCCGGCGGGGACGTTCCTCCCGTGGTCCTGCTGCCGGCCGTCGCGGACGGTGAGGACGCGGACGCTGTCCTCACGCTGACCTCGCGGGTGCTGGCGGTGGTGCAGGCCTGGCTGGCCGACGAGTCCCTGGAAGATGCCCGGCTGGTGGTGCGGACCCGGGGCGCGGTGCCGGCCGGCGGCGACGCCGCCCTGACCGACCCGGCGGGTGCGGCCGTCTGGGGCCTGGTCCGGGCGGCCCAGTCGGAGAACCCCGACCGGATCGTCCTGCTCGACACCGACACCGACGCCGACGCCGACGCCGACGCCGAGACCGATGCCGGGACCGTGCTCGCCGAGGTGCTCGCGCTCGGCGAGCCGCAGGTCGCGGTGCGCGGGACGGCGCTGCACGTGCCGCGCCTGGCCCCCGCCGCCGGCGCCGACGCACCGGGCGGCGAGCCGGCCTTCCGCCCGGACGGCACGGTCCTGATCACCGGCGGCACCGGCTCGCTGGGCGCCCTGACGGCCCGCCACCTGGTCGTGCGGCACGGCGTCCGCCACCTCGTCCTGGCCGGCCGGCGCGGCCCGGACGCCGAGGGCGCGGCGGCGCTCGCCGCCGAACTCACCGCCGCCGGGGCGGCCGTGTCGGTGGTGGCGTGCGACGTCACCGACCGGGACGCGGTCGCCGCCCTCCTCGGCGCCGTCCCGGCCGAGCACCCGCTGACCGGAATCGTCCACGCCGCCCGGGTCTTCGACGCCGGAGTGATCGGCGAGGCCGACCCGGACCGGCTGGCGCGGGTCTTCGCGCCGAAGGTGACCGCCGTCCGCCACCTGGACGAGCTCAGTCGCGAACTGGCCCCGGACCTGGGCGCGTTCGTGCTGATGTCCTCCGCGTCCTCGGTCTTCCTGGGCGCGGGCACCGGCGGCTACGCCGCGGCCAACGCCCACTTGGACGCGGTGGCGCACCGACGCCGTGCGGCGGGCCTGCCCGGCACGTCGCTGGCCTGGGGCGGCTGGGCGCAGGCCGCCGGGCCGGACGGCTCCGCCGACGGGTCCGGCCGGCGCGGGGGTGTCCGGCCCCTGACGGCCGAGGCGGGCATGGACCTGTTCGACGCGGCGCTGCGCACCGGCGAGGCCCTGCTCGTGCCGGTCGAACTGGACCTGCGGGCGCTGCGCGCCGACGCCGCGCTCGGCGGCGGTGTCCCGCCGCTGCTGCGCGGCCTGGTCCGCACCGGCCGGCAGGCCGTCCGGGCGGCCGCCGGCGACGGTGGCGGCGGGCTGGCCCGCCGGCTGGCCGGGCTCGCGCCGGCCGAGCAGGAGGCGCTGCTGCTGGACCTGGTGCGCGGCCGGGTGGCGACGGTCCTCGGCCACGCCGGGGCGGATCAGGTCAGGCCGGAGACGGCGTTCAAGGACGCCGGCTTCGACTCGCTCACCTCCGTCGAGCTGCGCAACCGGCTCCGGGAGGCGACGGGGCTGAGCCTGCCGGCCACGGTGGTCTTCGACTACCCGACGCCGCTGTCCCTGGCGCACTACCTGTACGACCGGCTGGACCCGGCCGCCGAGGCCGCGGCCACCTCGCACCCGCTGCTGGTCGAGCTGAGCCGGCTGGAGGCGATGCTGGCCGAGACCCCGGCCGGCGACGCGGCCCGTGCCCAGGTCGCCACCAGGCTCCAGGGCCTGCTGGCCACCTGGTCGACGGCGAACGGCGGCGGGCCCGCCGAGGAACAGATCGACTACGACACCGCCTCCGACGACGAGCTCTTCGACCTCATCGACACCGAGTTCGGCAGCTGACCGCCACCGGTACCCCGCCCACCCGGCACCCCCGCACACCACCCGACGCCACAGCCCTCTAGGAGCCGAACTTCGATGGCGGATGAAAGCAAGCTTCGCGACTATCTCAAGCGCGTCCTCGCGGAGGCGCGCCGGTCCCAGCAACGCGTGCTGGAGCTGGAGGCCGAGAAGTCCGAGCCGATCGCGATCGTGGGCATGGCCTGCCGGCTGCCGGGTGCGGTGCAGGGTCCGGACGACCTCTGGCGGCTGGTCACCGAGCGCGGGGACGGCGTGTCGGGCTTCCCGACCGACCGCGGCTGGGACCTGGACGGGCTGTTCGACGAGGACCCGGAGAAGAGCGGCACTTCCTATGTGAGCCGGGGCGGCTTCCTGCACGAGGCCGGGCTGTTCGACGCCGGCTTCTTCGGGATCTCGCCGCGCGAGGCGGTGGCGATGGACCCGCAGCAGCGCCTGCTGCTGGAGACCTCGTGGGAGGCGCTGGAGCGGGCCGGCGTCGACGCGGCGGGGCTCAAGGGCTCGGACGTCGGCGTCTTCGTCGGAGTGATCAACGAGGGCTACGCGACCGGCGGTCCGGTCCCCCCGGAGCTGGAGGGCTTCACCGGGACGGGGACCACCGGCAGTGTGGCGTCGGGCCGGATCTCGTACGTGTTCGGGTTCGAGGGTCCGGCGGTGACGGTCGACACGGCGTGTTCCTCCTCGCTGGTCGCGATGCACCTGGCGGCGCAGGCGCTGCGGCGCGGGGAGTGCTCGCTGGCGCTGGCCGGCGGCGCGACCGTGATGGCCGGGCCGGGCATGTTCATGGAGTTCTCGCGGCAGCGGGCGCTGGCCGCCGACGGCCGGTGCAAGTCCTACGCGGACGCGGCGGACGGCACCGGCTGGGCCGAGGGCGCGGGCATGGTCGTGCTGGAGCGGCTCTCCGAGGCACGGGCCAACGGGCACCACGTTCTGGCCGTGCTGCGTGGCAGCGCGGTGAACCAGGACGGCGCGTCGAACGGTCTGACGGCGCCGAACGGCCCGTCGCAGCAGCGCGTCATCCGCAAGGCCCTGGCGGCGGCCGGGCTCACGCCGGCCGACGTGGACGTGGTGGAGGGGCACGGCACCGGGACGGTGCTGGGTGACCCGATCGAGGCGCAGGCGCTGCTGGCCACCTACGGTCAGGAGCGTGAGCCGGGGCGCCCGCTCTGGCTGGGTTCGCTGAAGTCGAACATCGGCCACACCCAGGCGGCGGCGGGTGTCGCGGGCGTGATCAAGATGGTGCAGGCGATGCGGCACGGCGTGCTGCCCGCGACCCTGCACGTGGACGCGCCCTCCTCCGAGGTGGACTGGTCCGCCGGTGCGGTGGAGCTGCTGACCGAGGCGCGGGCGTGGCCGGAGACCGGCCGCCCCCGCCGGGCCGGGGTGTCCTCCTTCGGCGTCAGCGGGACCAACGCGCATGTCGTGCTGGAGGAGCCCCCCGCCGAACCGGCGGCCGATCCGGTCGCGGCCCCGGCCGCACCCGGCGGTGTGCTGCCGCTGGTGGTGTCGGCGGCCTCGGCCGCTTCGCTGGCCGGGCAGGCCGAGCGGCTGGCGGCCTTCGTCGGGAGCACCGACGGGACGCCGCCGGCGGACGTCGCCGCGGCCTTGGCCACCGGGCGCGCGGTGCTCGGTGAGCGTGCGGTGGTGGTGGCGGGTTCGTCGGAGGAGGTGCTGGCGGGGCTGGGTGCGCTGGCGCGCGGGGAGTCGGCTCCGGGTCTGGTGACGGGGACGGCGGGCGGGGCGGGCAAGCTCGTCCTGGTGTTCCCGGGGCAGGGTTCGCAGTGGGCCGGGATGGGGCGTGAGCTGCTGGATTCCTCGCCGGTGTTCGCGGAGCGGGTCGCCGCGTGTGCGGCGGCGTTGGAGCCGTGGGTGGACTGGTCGCTGGTCGAGGTGCTGCGCGGTGAGGCCCCCGCCGAGCTGCTGGAGCGCGTCGATGTGCTGCAGCCGGCGAGCTTCGCCGTGATGGTCGGTCTTTCCGCCGTCTGGGCGTCGGTGGGGGTGGTCCCGGACGCCGTCCTGGGTCACTCGCAGGGTGAGATCGCGGCGGCCTGCGTGGCCGGTGCCTTGTCGCTGGAGGACGCGGCGCGGATCGTGGCGGTGCGCAGCCAGGTGATCGCGGGCAGCCTCGCGGGGCGCGGCGGGATGGCTTCGGTGGCGCTCTCCGAGAGCGACGCCGTCGAGCGGTTGGAGCGTTGGGCGGACCGGGTGGAGGTGGCGGCCGTCAACGGCCCGTCCTCCGTGGTGGTGGCCGGTGACGCCGAGGCGCTGGACGAGGCCCTGGCGGTCCTGGCGGCCGACGGGGTGCGGGTGCGCCGGGTCGCGGTGGACTACGCCTCCCACACCCGCCACGTCGAGGCGATCGAGGGGACGCTGGCCGAGGCCTTCGCGGACATCCGCAGCCGGGCGCCGCAGATCCCGTTCTTCTCCACCGTCACCGGCACGTGGGTCGACGAGGCCGGGGTGCTGGACGGCGGCTACTGGTACCGCAACCTGCGCGGCCAGGTCCGCTTCGGGCCGGCGGTCGCCGAACTGCTCGGCCAGGGCCACACGGTGTTCGTGGAGGCCAGCGCCCACCCGGTGCTGGTCCAGCCGGTCAGCGAGATCGTGGACGAGGCCGAGGTGTCGGCCGTGGTCACCGGGACGCTGCGGCGCGACGAGGGCGGCCCGCGCCGGCTGCTCACCTCGATGGCCGAACTCTTCGTCCGGGGCGTCGCCGTGGACTGGACGGGCGTCCTGCCCACCGGCACCGGTCGCGTCGACCTGCCGACCTACGCCTTCGACCACCGGCACTACTGGCTCCAGCTCGGCCCGGCGGCCGACGCGGCCTCGCTCGGCCAGGCCTCCGCCGACCACCCGCTGATGGGTGCGGTGGTGGAGGTGCCCGAGACGGGCGGCCTGCTCGGCACCTCGCGGCTGTCGCTCCGGACGCACCCCTGGCTGGCCGACCACGTGGTCGGGGGAGCCGTCCTGCTCCCGAGCAGTGCCCTGGTGGAGCTGGCCGTCCGGGCCGGCGACGAACTCGGCTGCGGGACCCTCGACGAGCTGGTGGTGAGGGCTCCGCTGCTGCTCCCCGAACAGGGCGGCGTCCGGGTCCAGGTCACCGTCGGCGGCCCCGACGAGAGCGGAGCCCGCCCCGTCGCCGTCTACGCGACCCGCGAGGACGCCGCCGGCGACACCGGTGGTGACACCTGGACCCGCCACGCCACCGGCACGCTCACCGCGACGACCAAGACCGGCAGCCCGCAGGCCGACTTCACCGTCTGGCCGCCCGCCGGGGCGCGGCCCGTCGACCTCGACGCGCTCTACACCGGTCTCGGCGGGTACGGCTACGAGCACGGTCCGGCCTTCCGGGTGGTGCGCGGGCTCTGGCAGCGCGGCGAGGAGACCTTCGCCGAGGTCGCGGTGGACGAGGACAGCCGCGAGGAGGCCGGCCGGTTCGGCCTGCACCCCGCCCTGCTCGACGCCGCCCTGCACCCGGCGCTGCGGGCCACGGCCGACGGCGCCGCGACCGGCGTCCGGGTCTGGCAGCCGCTCGCCTGGCAGGGGCTCGCCCTGCACGCCGTCGGCGCCTCCGTGCTGCGCGTGCGGATCGGGCGGCAGGGCGGCGACGCCCTCACACTGGAGGCGGTCGACCCGGCCGGCGGCCTGGTCCTGACGGCGGACGCGGTGGAGCTGCGGCCAGTGACCGCCGAGCAGTTGACGGCCGCGACCGGGACGGCGGGCGATGACGCGCTGTTCCGGGTCGAATGGAGCGAGCTTCCCCCGGTTCCGGGGCCGGCGGCCGAGCCGCCGGTCTGGGTCACGGTGTCCGACGCGGCCGGGATCACCGCGCTGGCCGACAGCGCGACCCCGGAGGCGGCGCTGCCCACCGCGGTGGTCCTGGACGCCGCCGCGGACGAGGACGGCGGCCACGGCGTCGACATGGCGCTCGTGCTCACCAACCGGGTCCTGGCGGCCGTGCAGGCCTGGCTGGCCGCTCCGGGCCTGGAGACGGTCCGGCTGGTCGTGGCCACCCGGGGCGCGGTGGGGGCCGGCGCGGACGGCGCGGTCACCGACCCGGCCGGTGGCGCGGTCTGGGGCCTGATCCGCGCCGCGCAGACCGAGAACCCGGACCGGATCGTCCTGCTCGACCTCGATCCCGCCGGGGACCGCGCCGCCGACGGCGCGCTCGCCCCCGTCCTGGGCGCGGTGCTCGCCGCCGAGGAGCCCGAACTGGCTTTGCGGGGACCGGCGCTGTCCCTCCCTCGGCTGGTCCGGGCCGGCTCGACCGGCTCGGCCGACGGCGCGGACTGGGCGGGCCTCGACCCCGAGGGCACCGTCCTGATCACCGGTGGCACCGGCTCGCTGGGCGGGATCCTCGCCCGGCACCTGGTCGCCAACCACGGCGTCCGCCGGCTGGCGCTGGTCAGCCGGCGCGGCCCGGCGGCGGAGGGCGCGGCGGAGCTGGTCGCCGAACTGACCGGACTCGGTGCCGCCGAGGTCTCGGTCGAGTCCTGCGACGTGACCGACCGGGAGGCGGTGGCGGCCCTGCTGACCGCCGTCCGGCGGGACGGTCGCCGACTGACCGCCGTCGTGCACACCGCGGGCATCGCCGACGCCGGCGTCATCGGGACCCTGGACCCCGAGCGGGTCGCACAGGTCTTCGCCCCGAAGGTGACCGCGGCACAGCACCTGGACGCGCTGACCCGCGAACTGGCCCCCGACCTGGACGCGTTCGTCGTCTTCTCCTCCGTCTCCTCGGTGTTCCTCGGCGCGGGCACCGGTAGCTACGCGGCCGCCAACGCCTTCCTGGACGCGCTGGCGTACCAGCGCCGGGCGGCCGGCCTGGCCGCGACCTCGCTGGCCTGGGGCCTGTGGAACCAGACCGCCGGCGGTATGGCGGCCGGCATGGACGACCTCACGCGGAGCCGGATGAACCGGCGCGGCGGCGTGCTGCCGATGACGGCCGAGGAGGGCATGGCGCTCTTCGACGCGGCCCTGCGCACCGGCCGGGCGCTGCTCGTCCCGGCCAAGCTGGACCTGCGGGCGCTGCGGGCCGGCGCCGCGGCCGGCCGGGACATCCCGACCCTGCTGCGCGGCCTGGTCCGGACCGGGCGCCGGCTGGTGCGGGCGGCCTCGGGCGACGGCGGCGGCGGGCTGGCCGGGCGGCTGGCCGGGCTCGCGGCGGCCGAGCAGGCGGCGCTGCTGCTGGAGCTGGTCCGCTCGCACGCGGCGACGGTGCTCGGCCACGGCGGGCCGGAGGCGGTCAAGAGCGGGACGGCGTTCCGGGACTCCGGCTTCGACTCGCTGACCTCGGTCGAGCTGCGCAACCGGCTGCGCGAGGCGACCGGCCTCAAGCTGGCCGCGACGGTGGTCTTCGACCACCCGACCCCGCTCGCGTTCGCCCGCTACCTGCACGCCGAGTTCGGCCATGTGGCCGCCGAGAGCGCCGCGGCGGCGCCGACGGTCGCGCTCGCCGACCCGGACGAGCCGATCGCGATCGTCGGAATGGCCTGCCGGCTGCCCGGCGGTGTGACGAGCCCGGCGGACCTGTGGCGGCTGGTCAGCGAGGGCCGGGACGCGATGTCCGGCTTCCCCGAGGACCGCGGCTGGGACGTGGAGGGGCTGTTCGACGCCGACCCCGGAAAGGCGGGCACCTCCTATGTGAGCCAGGGCGGATTCCTCTACGAGGCCGGGCAGTTCGACGCCGCCTTCTTCGGGATCTCGCCGCGCGAGGCGCTGGCGATGGACCCGCAGCAGCGGCTGCTGCTGGAGACGTCCTGGGAGGCGCTGGAGCGGGCGGGCATCGACCCGCTCGCGCTGAAGGGCACGGACGCCGGCGTCTTCTCCGGCGTCATGGGCCAGGGCTACGGGGCCGGCGGCGCCGTGCCCGCCGAGCTGGAGGGCTTCACCGGCACCGGCGGGATGGGCAGCGTGGCCTCCGGCCGGGTCGCCTATGTGTTCGGCTTCGAGGGTCCGGCGGTGACGGTCGACACGGCGTGTTCGTCCTCGCTGGTGGCGATGCACCTGGCGGCGCAGGCGCTGCGGCAGGGCGAGTGCTCGATGGCGCTGGCCGGCGGCGCGACCGTGATGGCGACCCCCGGCACCTTCGTGGAGTTCTCGCGGCAGCGGGGTCTGGCGACGGACGGCCGGTGCAAGTCCTACGCGGACGCGGCGGACGGCACGGGCTGGGCCGAGGGCGCGGGTGTGGTGGTGCTGGAGCGGCTGTCCGAGGCGCGTCGCCAGGGGCATCAGGTGCTTGCCGTGCTGCGTGGCAGCGCGGTGAACCAGGACGGCGCGTCCAACGGTCTGACCGCGCCCAACGGGCTCTCCCAGCAGCGGGTGATCCGCAAGGCCCTGGCGAACGCGGGCCTGACCCCGGTGGAGGTCGACGTGGTCGAGGGGCACGGCACCGGGACGGTGCTGGGCGACCCGATCGAGGCGCAGGCGCTGCTGGCCACCTACGGCCAGGACCGGGAGCCGGGGCGCCCGCTCTGGCTGGGTTCGCTGAAGTCGAACATCGGCCACACCCAGATGGCGGCGGGTGTCGCCGGGGTGATCAAGATGGTGGAGGCGCTGCGGCACGGGGTGCTGCCGCCGACGCTGCACGTGGACGCGCCGTCCTCGCAGGTGGACTGGTCGGTCGGTGCGGTGGAGCTGCTGACCGAGGCGCGGGCGTGGCCGGAGACCGGCCACCCCCGCCGGGTGGGCGTGTCCGGCTTCGGTGTCAGCGGGACGAACGCGCACCTGATCCTGGAGCAGGCGCCCGAGGAGGAGCCGGAGCCGGTCGCGGAGCAGGCTCCGCCCGTGGGCGTGGTGCCGCTGGTGGTCTCCGCGAAGAGCGCGAGGTCGCTGGCCGGCCAGGCCGGCCGGCTGACCGCCCTCGCGGGCGCGGTCGACACGGCGGCGCTGGCCGCCGCGCTGGTGTCGCAGCGGGCGTTGCTGGGTGAGCGTGCGGTGGTGCTGGCGGGTTCGTCGGAGGAGGCGCTGGCGGGTCTGGGTGCGCTGGCCCGCGGGGAGGCCGCGGCCGGTGTGGTGACCGGCACGGTGTCCGATACCGCCCGTGCGGTGTTCGTGTTCCCGGGGCAGGGTTCGCAGCGGGTGGGGATGGGCCGGGAGTTGGCGGAGCGGTATCCGGTGTTCGCCGAGGCGTTCGACGCGGCGTGCGCGGCGTTGGACGCGGGGTTGGCGGGCCGGGTGGAGCACTCGGTCAAGGACGTCGTGTACGGCACGGCGGGCGATCTCGACCAGACGGTGTTCACCCAGGCCGGCTTGTTCGCGGTGGAGACGGCGTTGTTCCGGCTGGTGGAGTCCTGGGGCGTGCGGCCGGACGCGGTGCTGGGGCATTCGATCGGTGAGATCACGGCCGCGCATGTCGCGGGTGTGCTGTCGCTGGCGGACGCGGCGGCGGTGGTGGCCGCGCGGGGCCGGCTGATGCAGGCGCTGCCGTCCGGTGGTGCGATGGTCGCGGTGGCGGCGACGGAGGCGGAGGTCGCCGGATTCCTGGGCGATGGCGTCGACTTGGCGGCGGTGAACGGTCCGTCCTCGGTGGTGCTCTCCGGGAAGGAGGCGGCCGTGCTGAAGGCGGCCGAGAGCCTGAAGGAGCAGGGTCGTAAGGTCAAGCGGCTGGCGGTCTCGCACGCCTTCCACTCGGCGCTGATGGACCCGATGCTGGCCGAGTTCGCCACCGTGCTCGCCGAGGTCACCTGGCGTGAGCCGAAGCTGCCGGTGATCTCCAACCTCACCGGCCGCCCGGCCGAGCCGGGTCAACTCGCCGATCCCGCCTACTGGGTGGACCATGTACGCCGCCCGGTCCGGTTCGCCGACGGGATCACCGCGGCCGCCGAACTCGGTGGCGCGGTCTTCGTCGAGCTGGGCCCGGGTGCCGCGCTCAGCGGCGTCGTCGCGGAGTCCGCCGGCGAGAACGCGGTCGCGGTGGCGGCGCTGCGCGACGGCCGCCCCGAGGCGCACACCCTGCTCACCTCGGTCGCCGAACTCTTCGTCCGGGGCGTCGCGGTGGACTGGGCCGCAACCCTGCCCGCCGGGCTCACGACCGGCCATCTGGACCTGCCCACCTACGCCTTCGACCACCGGCACTACTGGCTGCAGACCGCCCCGGCCACTGACGCCGCCTTCCTGGGGCTGACCGGCACGGATCACCCAATGCTCGGCGCGGTCGTCCAACTCCCGCAGTCCGACGGCCTGGTGTTCACCTCCCGGCTCTCCCTGCGCACGCATCCGTGGCTGGCCGACCATGCCGTCGGGGGAGTGGTCCTGGTGCCCGGCACCGGTCTGGTGGAGCTGGCCGTCCGGGCCGGTGACGAGGCAGGCTGCGGCACGCTGGCCGAACTGGTCATCGAGGCCCCGCTGGTGGTGCCCGAGCACGGCGGCGTCCGCGTCCAGGTCGCCGTCGGCGGCCCCGACGAGCGCGGCGCGCGCACGGTGGAGGTCTACTCCTCCCGCGAGGACACCGCGGAGACCTGGATCCGCCACGCCGCCGGCACCGTGGCGCCCGCGAAGGCGGCCGCCGCCGCGCCGCCGTTCGACCTCACCGCCTGGCCGCCGCCCGGCGCCCAGCCGGTCGAGGTCGACGTCGACGGCTTCTACGCCGACCTGATCCGGCTCGGCTACACCTACGGCCCGGCCTTCCAGGGCCTGCGGGCGGTCTGGCGGCGCGGCGAGGAGGTCTTCGCCGAGATCGCGCTGCCGGACGGCTTCCGCGAGGAGGCGGACCGCTTCGGCATCCACCCCGCGCTGCTCGACGCCGCCCTGCACGCCAACGGGTTCGTCCAGCCGGCCGGCGCCCCCTCGGGGGCGGACGAGCCCCGGACGGTCCTGCCGTTCGCCTGGAACGGGCTGGCCCTGCACGCCGTCGGCGCCTCGGCGCTGCGGGTGCGGGTGGCGCCCTCCGGCCCGGACGCGGTGTCGCTCCAGGCCGCCGACGAGACGGGCGGGCCGGTCCTGACGCTGGACTCCCTGGTGTTCCGGGCCGTCTCCGCCGAGCAGTTGGAGGCGGCGGCCGGCGCGCCGGGCGGCGACTCGCTGTTCCGGGTGGAGTGGACCGTGCTGCCGTCGGCGGCGCGGGCCTTCGCACCGGCGCCGAGCCGGGTGTCGGTGGCCACCGCCGCCGAGGTGGCCGCCCTGGCCGAGCAGGGCGCGCTGCCGGACGCCGTCGTGCTGACGGCCGTCGGCGGAGACGCGCTGGAACTGAGCTCCCGGGTGCTCGACGTGCTCCAGGCCTGGCTGGTCGCGCCGGGCCCGGAGGACGCCCGACTGGTCGTGGCCACCCGGGGCGCGGTGCCGGCCGGCGGCGACGCCGCGCTGACCGACCCGGCCGGCAGCGCCGTCTGGGGCCTGGTCCGGGCTGCCCAGGTGGAGAACCCCGACCGGATCGTCCTGCTCGACACCGACCCCGGCACCGATCCCGAGACCGTGCTCGCCGAGGTGCTCGCGCTCGGCGAGCCGCAGGTGGCGGTGCGCGGGGCGGTGCTGTCCGCACCGCGGCTGGTCCGGGCCGGCGGCGGTGACGCCCCCGGCGGTGAGCCGGTGTTCCGCGCGGACGGCACGGTCCTGGTGACGGGCGGGACGGGTTCACTGGGCGCGCTGCTGGCCCGGCACCTGGTCACCCGGCACGGTGTCCGCCATCTGGTGCTGACCAGTCGGCGTGGCCTGGAGGCCGAGGGCGCCCGGGAGTTGGTGGCCGAGCTGGCCGCGCTGGGCGCCGAGTCGGTGACGGTGCCGGCCTGCGACGTCGCCGACCGCGACGCACTGGCGGCGCTGCTCGCCTCGGCCGGCCGGGAGCGGCCGCTGACGGCCGTCGTGCACACCGCGGGCGTCCTGGACGACGGTGTGATCGGGGCCTTGACCGAGGAGCGGCTGGCGAACGTCTTCGCCCCGAAGGTGACCGCCGTCGGCCACCTGGACCAACTGACCCGTGAACTCGCCCCCGACCTGGACGCGTTCGTCGTCTTCTCGTCCGCCTCCGGCCTGTTCGGCTCGGCCGGCCAGGGCAACTACGCGGCGGCCAACGCCTATCTGGACGGGCTGATGGCCCGGCGCCGGGCGGCCGGCCTGCCGGCGCTCTCACTGGCCTGGGGCCCCTGGGAGCAGACCGCCACCGGGATGACCACCGGCGCCGAGGCGGCCGGCCGCACCCGGACGAACCGCCGCGGCGGCATCCTGGCGCTCGGGCCGGACGAGGGGACCGCCCTGTTCGACGCCGCGCTGGCCGCCGACGAGGCGCTGCTGGTGCCGATCAAGCTGGACCTCCGGGCGATCAGGGCCGACGCCGCGACGGGGGCGGGAGTGCCGCCCCTGCTGCGCGGTCAGGTCCGCGTCGGCCGGCAGGCGGCCCGGGCCGCGTCGGGCGACGGCGGCGACGGCCTGGTCCGTCGGCTGGCCGGGCTCGCCCGCGCCGACCAGGAGGGCCTGCTGGTGGACCTGCTGCGGACCCAGGTCGCGCTGGTGCTGGGACACGCCGGACCGGACGGGGTGGTGGCCGGGACGTCGTTCAAGGACGCCGGGTTCGACTCGCTCACCTCCGTCGAACTGCGCAACCGGCTCCGCGAGGCCACCGGCCTCAACCTGTCCGCCACCGTGGTCTTCGACTACCCGACCCCGCTGGCGCTGGCCCGCCACGTGCACGGCGAACTGCTCCCGGACGGTGCGGCGAGCGGGCCGGAAGTGGACGAGGACCGGCTGCGGCACGCCCTGGTCTCCCTCCCGATGGCCCGGTTCCGGGAGGCCGGGCTGCTGGAAGCCCTGGTCGCGCTGGCCGCGCTCGACACCGGCGGCCCGGTGGCCGGCGAGGCGGACGAGGACGACCGGCCGGGCACGCTCGCCGATCTGGATGTCGACGACCTCGTTCAACTGGCGCTCGGCGGCGACGACGAGGGCCTCGAAAGCTGATGCGGTACAACGTGATGGGGGCAGTTGAGTGAGTACTTCATACGAGAAGCTTGTCGAGGCGCTGCGAAAGTCGCTCGAAGAGGTCGGCTCGCTGAAGAAGCGGAACCGGCAACTCGTCAGCGCCTCCAGCGAGCCGGTGGCGATCGTGGGTATGGCGTGCCGACTGCCCGGCGGTGTCGACAGCCCCGAGGGGCTCTGGAACCTGGTCAGCGAGGGCCGGGACGGCGTGTCGGCCTTCCCCACCGACCGGGGATGGGACCTGGACGGCCTGTTCGACGAGGACCCGGAGAACCGCGGCACCTCCTATGTGGACCAGGGCGGCTTCCTGCACCAGGCCGGCCTCTTCGACGGGGGCTTCTTCGGGATCTCGCCGCGTGAGGCGCTCGCCATGGACCCGCAACAGCGGCTGCTGCTGGAGACCTCGTGGGAGGCCCTGGAGCGGGCCGGCATCGACCCGGCCACGCTGAAGGGCACCGACGTCGGGGTGTTCAACGGGATCATGGGCGTCGACTACTTCGCGGGTGGGAGCGTGCCGCCCGAGCTGGAGGGCTTCACCGGGACGGGAGCGGCCGCCAGCGTGGCCTCCGGCCGGATCTCGTACGTGTTCGGCTTCGAGGGCCCGGCCGTCACGCTCGACACGGCCTGCTCGTCCTCGCTGGTGGCGATCCACCTGGCCGCCCAGGCGCTGCGCCGGGGCGAGTGCTCGATGGCGCTGGCCGGCGGCGCGACCGTGATGGCGACCCCCGGCCTCTTCATCGACTTCTCGCGGCAGCGCGGTCTGGCCTCCGACGGTCGCTGCAAGGCCTATGCCGACGCGGCCGACGGCACGGGCTGGGCCGAGGGCGCGGGTGTGGTGGTGCTGGAGCGGCTCTCCGAGGCGCGCCGCAAGGGGCACCACGTCCTGGCGGTGGTGCGCGGCAGCGCGGTGAACCAGGACGGCGCGTCCAACGGTCTGACCGCGCCCAACGGCCCCTCGCAGCAGCGGGTGATCCGCAAGGCGCTGGCCAACGCGGGCCTGACCACCGCCGATGTGGACCTGGTGGAGGGGCACGGCACCGGGACGGTGCTGGGCGACCCGATCGAGGCGCAGGCACTGCTCGCCACCTACGGCCAGGACCGGCCCGCGGAGCGGCCGTTGCGGCTCGGGTCGCTGAAGTCCAACATCGGTCACACCCAGGCCGCCGCCGGTGTGTCCGGGGTGATCAAGATGGTGCAGGCGCTGCGGCACGGCGTGATGCCGCCGACGCTGCACGTGGACGCGCCGTCCTCCCAGGTGGACTGGACGGCGGGCGCCGTCGAGCTGCTGACCGAGGCGCGGGCGTGGCCGGAGACCGGCCGCCCCCGCCGGGCGGGCGTGTCCGGCTTCGGTGTCAGCGGCACCAACGCGCACCTGATCCTGGAGCAGGCCCCCGAGGAGGCCCCGGTCGCGGTCGAGGCCGCGCCCGACGGCGTGGTCCCGCTGGTGCTGTCGGCCGCCTCGACCGCCGCGCTGGCCGCTCAGGCCGGCCGGCTGGCCTCCTTCGTCGAGGGAGCCGACCGCTCCGGGGCCGGCTCGCCGGTCGCGGTGGCGGGTGCGCTGATCGCCCAGCGCGCGGTGCTGGCCGACCGTGCGGTCCTGGTGGCCGGTTCGCGGGAGGAGGCGCTGGCGGGCCTGGCAGCGCTGGCCCGCGGGGAGGCCGCGGCCGCCGGGGCGACCGGCAGTGCGTCGCCGTCGGGCGGTCCGGGGAAGGTGGTCCTCGTCTTCCCGGGGCAGGGTTCGCAGCGGGTGGGGATGGGCCGGGAGTTGGCGGAGCGGTATCCGGTGTTCGCCGAGGCGTTCGACGCGGCGTGTGCGGCGTTGGACGCGGGGTTGGCGGGCCGGGTGGAGCACTCGGTCAAGGATGTCGTGTTCGGTACGGCGGGCGATCTCGGCCAGACGGTGTTCACCCAGGCCGGCTTGTTCGCGGTGGAGACGGCGTTGTTCCGGCTGGTGGAGTCCTGGGGCGTGCGGCCGGACGCGGTGCTGGGGCATTCGATCGGTGAGATCACGGCCGCGCATGTCGCGGGTGTGCTGTCGTTGGCGGACGCGGCGGCGGTGGTGGCCGCGCGGGGTCGGCTGATGCAGGCGCTGCCGTCCGGTGGTGCGATGGTGGCGGTGGCGGCGACGGAGGCGGAGGTCGCCGGATTCCTGGGCGATGGCGTCGACTTGGCGGCGGTGAACGGTCCGTCCTCGGTGGTGCTCTCCGGGAAGGAGGCGGCCGTACTGAAGGCCGCCGAGAGCCTGAAGGAGCAGGGGCGCAAGGTCAAGCGGCTGACGGTCTCGCACGCCTTCCACTCGGCGCTGATGGAGCCGATGCTGGCCGAGTTCGCCGCCGTGCTCGGCGAGGTGACCTGGGGTGAGGCGCGGTTCCCGGTCGTCTCCAACGTGACTGGCCGGGTGGCCGAGCCGGGTCAACTCGCCGACCCGGCCTCCTGGGTGGACCATGTACGCCGCCCGGTCCGGTTCGCCGACGGGATCACCGCGGCCGCCGAACTCGGTGGCGCGCTGTTCGTCGAGCTGGGCCCGGGTGCCGCGCTCAGCGGCGTCGTCGCGGAGTCCGCCGGCGAGAACGCGGTCGCGGTGGCGGCGCTGCGCGACGGCCGCCCCGAGGCGCACACCCTCCTCACTACGGTGGCCGAACTCTTCGTCCGGGGCGTCGCGGTGGATTGGGCCGCGACCCTGCCCGCCGGGTTCACGCGTACGCATCTGGACCTGCCCACCTACGCCTTCGAGCACGAGCACTACTGGCTCCCCGCCACCCCGAGCACCGACGCGACCTCGCTCGGCCAGGGCGCGGCGGATCACCCGCTGCTCGGTGCGGTGGTCCAACTCCCGCACTCCGACGGGCTGGTGTTCACCTCCCGGCTCTCGCTGCGGACGCACGGCTGGCTGGCCGACCACGCCGTCGGGGGAGTGGTCCTGGTCCCCGGCACCGGGCTGGTGGAGCTGGCGGTGCGGGCCGGTGACGAGGTCGGCTGCGGCACGCTGGACGAACTGGTCATCGAGGCCCCGCTGGTGGTGCCCGAGCAGGGCGGTCTGCGCGTCCAGGTCGCCGTCGGCGGCCCGGACGAGCGCGGCGCGCGGACGGTGGAGGTCTACTCCTCCCGCGAGGACGCCACGGACGCGTGGACCCGCCACGCCACCGGCACGCTGCTGCCGACGCCGGCCGGTGCCGCCGCGCCGGAGTTCGACTTCACCGCCTGGCCCCCGCCGGGCGCGCGGCCGGTGGACATCACCGGCGGCTACGACCTGCTGGCCCGGGCGGGCTACGCCTACGGCCGGTCGTTCCAGTGCGTGCGCGCGGTCTGGCGGCGCGACGAGGAGATCTTCGCCGAGGTCGCCCTGCCGGACGAACTGCGCGAGCAGGGGGCCCGCTTCGGCATCCACCCCGGTCTGTTCGACGCCGCCCTGCACTCCAGCATCCTGGACGCGGCGGCCGGGCTGGACGGGGCCGCGACGGACGAGGAGCCGGTGGTGCGGCTGCCGTTCGCCTGGAACGGCCTGGTGCTGCACGCGGCGGGCGCCTCCTCGGTGCGCGTGCGGGTGGCCCGGCCGGCGCCGGACGCGCTGTCGCTGGAGGCGGTCGACGACGCCGGCGGGCTCGTCCTGACGCTGGACTCGCTGGTCTCCCGGGCCGTCTCCGCCGAGCAGTTGGAGGCGGCGGCCGGGGCGCCGGGCACCGACGCGCTGTTCCGGGTGGAGTGGACGGAACTCGCCGCCCTGCCCGGCAACGCCGCCGGGGCGGCCCCGGGGTGGGCCCGGATCGCCACTCCGGCGGATCTGGCGGCCGAGTTCGAGGGGACGGACGCCGGTGAGGCGCCGACGGCCGTGCTGCTGGTGGCCGGTACGGAGGGTGCCGACGACTCCCCGCTCGCGCTGACCCGGCGGGTGCTGGCGGTGGTCCAGGCCTGGCTGGCCGCACCGGGCCCGGAGGACGCCCGGCTGGTCGTGGCCACCCGGGGCGCGGTGGCCGCCGGTGGAGACGCCGCGGTGACCGACCCGGCCGCCGCCGCCGTCTGGGGCCTGCTCCGCGCGGCCCAGGCGGAGAACCCGGACCGGATCGTCCTGCTCGACACCGACCCCGGCACCGACCCCGAGGCCGTGCTCGCCGAGGTGCTCGCGCTCGGTGAGCCGCAGGTGGCGGTGCGCGGTTCGGCGCTGTACGGGCCGCGGCTGGCCCGGGCGGCCGTCGTCCGGGGCGCGGAGCCGGTGCTGGACCCGGCGGGGCGGGTGCTGATCACCGGTGGGACGGGTTCGCTGGGCGCGGTGCTGGCCCGGCACCTGGTCACCGACCACGGTGTCCGGCACCTGGTGCTGACCAGTCGGCGCGGGCTGGAGGCCGAGGGTGCCCGGGAGTTGGTGGCCGAGCTGGCCGGGCTGGGCGCCGAGTCGGTGACGGTGCCGGCCTGCGACGTGACCGACCGGGACGCGGTGGCCGAGCTGCTGACCGCCGTCCGGCACGACGGGCGCCGGCTGACCGCCGTGGTCCACGCGGCGGGAGTCTTCGACGGCGGTGTGATCGGCGAGCTCGACCCGGAGCGGCTGGAGCGGGTGTTCGCGCCCAAGGTGACCGCGACCCGGCACCTGGACGAGCTGACCCGCGAACTCGCCCCGGACCTGGACGCGTTCATCACCTACTCCTCGGTCTCGGCGGTCTTCCTGGGCGCGGGCACCGGCAGCTACGCCGCCGCGAACGCGTTCATGGACGGGCTGATGGCCCGGCGCCGGGCGGACGGCCTGCCGGCGCTGTCGCTGGCCTGGGGCCCGTGGGAGCAGACCGACGGCATGGGCGCCGACCTGGACGAGCTGTCCCGGAGCCGGATGAACCGGCGCGGCGGCGCACAGCCGCTGACGGCGGCGGAGGGCATGGCGCTGTTCGACACCGCGCTGCACGGCGGCGAGGCGCTGCTGGTGCCGGTCAAGCTCGATCTGCGGGCCCTGCGCACGGCCGCCGCGGCCGGCGCCGGGGTGCCGGCCCTGCTGCGGGGGCTGGTCCGCCCGGGGCGGCAGACGGCCCGCTCCACCGCGGCCGGCGGCGGTGGCGGGCTGGCCGGCCGGCTGGCGGGGCTGGCGGCGGCCGAGCGCGAGGCGCTGCTGCTGGAGCTGGTCCGTACGCATGTCGCCTCGGTGCTCGGCCACGCGGGCGCGGCGAACGTCGCGGCCGAACGGGCCTTCAAGGATGCCGGGTTCGACTCGCTGACCTCCGTCGAGCTGCGGAACCGGCTGCGCGAGGCGACCGGCCTCGGCCTGCCCGCCACGGCGGTCTTCGACTACCCGACCCCGCTCGCCCTGGCCCGTTTCCTGGACGGCGAGTTCGACGGCACGGTGGCCCCGGCGGGCCCGGTCGTGCCGGCGGCGGCCGTGCACGACCCGGACGATCCGGTCGCGATCGTCGGGATGGCCTGCCGGCTGCCCGGCGGGGTGGCCGGCCCGGAGGACCTGTGGCAGCTGGTCGCCGAGGGGCGGGACGGCGTGTCGCTGTTCCCCTCCGACCGCGGCTGGGGCCTGGACGAGCTGTTCGACGCCGACCCGGAGAGCGAGGGCACCTCCTACGTCAGCCAGGGCGGGTTCCTGCACGAGGCGCCCCTGTTCGACCCGGCCTTCTTCGGGATCTCGCCGCGCGAGGCGCTCGCGATGGACCCGCAGCAGCGGCTGCTGCTGGAGACCTCGTGGGAGGCCCTGGAGCGGGCGGGCATCGATCCGGGGGCGTTGAAGGGCACCGACGTCGGGGTGTTCAACGGCATCATGGGGGTCGACTACTACGCCGGTGGCACCGTGCCGGCCGAGCTGGGCGGCTTCGCTCTGACCGGCGCCGGCGCGAGCGTGGCCTCGGGCCGGGTGTCCTACGTGTTCGGCTTCGAGGGCCCGGCGGTCACCGTGGACACCGCCTGCTCCTCGTCGCTGGTGGCGATCCACCTGGCCGCCCAGGCGCTGCGGCAGGGCGAGTGCTCGCTGGCGCTGGCCGGCGGTTCGACGGTGATGTCCAGCCCGAGCATGTTCATGGAGTTCTCGCGGCAGAAGGCGCTGGCGACGGACGGCCGGTGCAAGTCCTACGCGGACGCGGCGGACGGCACCGGCTGGGCGGAGGGCGCGGGTGTGGTGGTGCTGGAGCGGCTCTCCGAGGCGCGGCGCAACGGGCACCCGGTACTCGCGGTGCTGCGCGGCAGCGCGGTGAACCAGGACGGCGCCTCCAACGGTCTGACCGCGCCCAACGGTCCCTCGCAGCAGCGCGTCATCCGCAAGGCCCTCGCGGCGGCCGGACTGTCGACCGCCGATGTGGACCTGGTGGAGGGGCACGGCACCGGGACGGTGCTGGGTGACCCGATCGAGGCGCAGGCGCTGCTCGCCACCTACGGGCGCGGTAGGGACCGGGAGCGGCCGCTCTGGCTGGGCTCGCTGAAGTCCAACATCGGCCACGCGCAGGCGGCGGCCGGTGTCTCGGGCGTGATCAAGATGGTGCAGGCGCTGCGGTACGGCGTGATGCCCGCGACCCTGCACGTGGACGCGCCGTCCTCCCAGGTGGACTGGACGGCGGGCGCCGTCGAGCTGCTGACCGAGGCGCGGCAGTGGCCGGAGACGGACCGGCCGCGCCGGGCCGGGGTCTCCTCCTTCGGGCTGAGCGGGACGAACGCGCATGTGATCCTGGAGCAGGCCCCGCCGGAGGAGCCGGCGCCGGTCACGGTCGAGGCCGCTCCCGACGCGGTGGTGCCGCTGGTGGTCTCGGCGAAGAGCGCCGGCTCGCTGGCGGGCCAGGCCGGGCGGCTGACGGCCCTCGCGGGGACGGTCGACACGGCGGCGCTGGCCGGTGCGCTGGTCTCCCGGCGGGCACTGCTGCCCGAGCGCGCGGTGCTGGTGGCCGGCTCGTCGCAGGAGGCGCTGGCCGGGCTGGCCGCGCTGGCGAGCGGTGAGAGCGGCCCGGGGGTGGTGACCGGCAGCGCCGGCTCCTCGGGCGCGGCGGGCCGGACGGTGCTGGTGTTCCCCGGCCAGGGGGCGCAGTGGGTCGGCATGGGCCGTGAACTGCTGGACTCCTCACCGGTGTTCGCCGAGCGCGTCGCGGAGTGCGCCCGGGCCCTGGAGCCGTGGGTGGACTGGTCGCTGGAGGAGGTGCTGCGCGGCGAGGCGCCCGTCGAGGTCCTGGACCGCGCCGACGTGGTGCAGCCGGCGAGCTTCGCGGTGATGCTCGGGCTGGCCTCCGTCTGGGCGTCGGTGGGGGTGGTGCCGGACGCGGTGCTCGGTCACTCGCAGGGCGAGATCGCGGCCGCCTGCGTGGCCGGTGCGCTGTCCCTGGAGGACGCCGCGCGGATCGTGGCGGTGCGCAGCCAGGTGATCGCCGGGCAGCTGGCCGGCCTCGGCGGGATGGCCTCGGTGGCCCTCTCCGAGGCGGAGGCGGCGGCCCGGCTGGAGCGCTGGTCGGGCCGGCTGGAGGTCGCGGTGGTCAACGGCCCCGCTTCGGTGGTCGTCGCCGGCGACCTCGACGTGCTGGACGAGGCCGTCGAGGCGCTGACCGCCGAAGGGGTCCGGGTGCGCCGGGTCGCGGTGGACTTCGCCTCGCACACCCGGCACGCCGAGGCGCTGGAGGAGACCCTGGCGGAGGCGTTCGCGGACATCCGCGGCCGGGCGCCGCTGGTCCCGTTCTTCTCGACGGTGACCGGCGAGTGGATCCGCGAGGCCGGTGTCATCGACGGCGGCTACGTCTACCGGAACCTGCGCGGCCAGGTGCGGTTCGGGCCGGCCGTGGCCACGCTGCTGAGCGAGGGTCACACCGTCTTCGTGGAGGCCAGTGCCCACCCGGTGCTGGCCCAGCCGATCACCGAGGTCGTGGAGCAGACCGGGGCCGACGCCCTGGTGGTCGGCTCGCTGCGCCGCGACGAGGGCGGACCGCGCCGGCTGCTGACCTCGATGGCCGAACTCTTCGTCCGGGGCGTGGCCGTGGACTGGACCGGGGTGCTGCCCGCCGGCGCCGAGGGCGCCGGGGTGGAGCTGCCGACCTACGCCTTCGACCATCAGCACTACTGGCTGCAGATGGCCAGGGCCGCCACCGACGCGACCTCGCTGGGCCTGGCGGGGGTGGACCATCCGCTGCTGGGCGCGGTGGTGGAGGTGCCCGAGACGGGCGGGGTGCTGTGCACCTCCCGGCTGTCGCTGCGCACCCACCCGTGGCTGGCCGACCACGCCGTCGGCGACGTGGTCCTGCTACCCGGCACCGGGCTGGTGGAGCTGGCGGTGCGGGCCGGTGACGAGGTCGGCTGCGGCACGCTGGACGAGCTGGTGATCGAGGCCCCGCTGATCCTGCCCGCCCAGGGCGGCGTCCGGGTCCAGGTCACGGTCGGGGGCCCCGACGAGAGCGGCGCCCGCCCGGTGGCCGTCTACTCGACCCGCGAGGAGACCGTCGGCGAGCCGTGGACCCGGCACGCCACCGGGGTGCTCACGGCCACGGTGCGGCCGGCCGGCTCCGGGTTCGACTTCACCGCCTGGCCGCCGCCCGGCGCGGAGCGGGTGGAGATCGGCCCCGAGGAGTTCTACGCCGGTCTGCTGGAGCACGACTACGTCTACGGGCCGGTGTTCCGGGGGCTGCGGGCGGCCTGGCGGCGCGGCGACGAGGTCTTCGCCGAGATCGCCCTGCCGGAGGAGGACCGGGGCAGCGCCGCCGGGTACGGCATCCACCCGGCGCTGCTGGACGCCGCGCTGCACGCCAAGGCGTTCCTGAGCGCGGGCGACGAGCGCACGATGCTGCCGTTCGCCTGGAACGGGCTGGTCCTGCACGCCGCGGGCGCCTCGTCGCTGCGGGTGCGGGTCGCCCAGCCGACGCCGGACGCGCTCTCGCTGGAGGCGGTCGACGAGGCCGGCGGCGCGGTGCTGACGGCGGACTCGCTGGTGTTCCGTCCGGTGTCCGCCGAGCAGTTGGGCGCGGCGGCGGGACGCACCGGCGGTGACTCGCTGTTCGCGGTGGACTGGACGGAGGTGCTTCCGGCCGAGGCCACCGGGGCGCCGTCCTGGCTGCGGCTGTCCACCGCCGAGGAGGTGGCCACGCTCGCGGAGGACGCGCTGTCCGGGGCGGAGGTCCCGGCGACGGCGCTCCTGGCGGCGGTCACCGGCGGCGACGCGGACAGTCCGCTGGAGGTGACGGACCGCGTACTGGAGGTGGTCCAGACCTGGCTGGCCGGTGCCGGGCTGGAGGACACCCGGCTGGTGGTGGTGACCAGGGGCGCGGTGCCCGCCGGCGGTGACGCCACGGTGGTGGACCCGGCCGGGGCCGCCGTCTGGGGCCTGGTCCGGGCCGCGCAGGCGGAGAACCCGGACCGGATCGTGCTGCTGGACACCGACGCGTCCGACCCGGTGGACGTCGAGTCGCTGCCCGGGTCGGTGCTCGGCCGGGTGCTGGCCGTCGGCGAGCCGCAGGTCGCGGTGCGCGGTTCGGCCCTGTACGTGCCCCGGCTGGCCCGGGCCGGCGCCGTCGTCCGGGCGGAGCCGGTGCTGGACCCGGCGGGGCGGGTGCTGATCACCGGTGGGACGGGTTCGCTGGGTGCGGTGCTGGCCCGGCACCTGGTCACCCGGCACGGTGTCCGCCATCTGGTGCTGACCAGTCGGCGTGGCCTGGAGGCCGAGGGCGCCCGGGAGTTGGTGGCCGAGCTGGCCGCGCTGGGCGCCGAGTCGGTGACGGTGCCGGCCTGCGACGTGACCGACCGGGACGCGGTGGCCGAGCTGCTGACCGCCGCCCAGCGGGACGGGCGCCGGCTGACCGCCGTCCTGCACGCCGCGGGTCTGTTCGACGCGGGTGTGATCGGTGAGGTCGACCGGGAGCGACTGGAGCGGGTGTTCGGCGCGAAGGTGACCGCGACGCAGCACCTGGACGAGCTGACCCGCAAGCTGGCACCGGAGTTGGACGCGTTCGTGGTCTACTCCTCGGTCTCGGCGGTGTTCCTGGGCGCGGGCACCGGCGCCTACGCGGCGGCGAACGCGTTCATGGACGGGCTGATGGCCCGGCGCCGGGCGGCCGGTCTGCCGGCGCTGTCGCTGGCCTGGGGCCTGTGGGAGCAGGACTCGGGCATGGCGGCCGGCACCGACGACCTCACCCGCAGCCGGCTGAACCGGCGCGGCGGTCTGCTGGGGATGACGCCGGCCGAGGGCATGGAGCTGTTCGACACCGCGCTGCGCGGTGACCGGGCGCTGCTGGTGCCGGCCAAGCTGGACCTGCGGGCCCTGCGCGCCGACGCCGCGGCCGGGCGCGAGGCACCGCCGCTGCTGCGCGGGCTGGTGCGGGCGAGCCGGCAGTCGGCCCGGGCGGCCGTCTCCGGTGACGAGCGCCGCCGGCTGGCCGAGCGGCTGGCCGGGCTGCCCGGCGCGGAGCGGGCGACGGTCCTGCTGGACGTGGTCCGCGCCCAGGTGGCGGTGGTCCTCGGCTACAGCGCGTCGCACCACATCGACGTGGACCAGGGTCTCTTCGAGATCGGCTTCGACTCGCTGACCGCGCTCGAACTGCGCAACCGGCTGGGCGAACTGATGGGGGCGAAGCTCTCGGCCGGTCTTGTTTTCGATCACCCGACGCCGGGGATGATTGTCGCGCACATGCAAGAGCGCATGTTCGGCGCGGGGGCGGGGGGCGTCGCGGCGATCTCGGTCTGAGCTGTTCCGGCCGGGCCCCGACGCGGCCCGGCCGAGGGGGCCCGAACGGCCCCGAGCCGGACCGGATCCGGCCCCCGACCGGCCCCCGAGCGGGGAACCGGACCGGCCGCCGAGCCGGCCCGCGCACACGAGAGGAGATGACGACATGTTCGACGCGGACGCCTACCTCCGGCGCATCGGTTGCGCCGGGCGGACGGGCGTGGACATCGAGACGCTGCGGACGCTGCACAAGCGGCATCTGATGGCGATCCCGTACAACATCGCCGCCCAGGACTTCACCGACGGCGTCAACCTCGTCGACCTCGACGAGGACGCCGTGTTCGAGACGGCCGTCGTCCAGGGGCGGGGCGGCACCTGCTTCCAGCTGAACCGGCTGTTCTTCCGGCTGCTCGGCGTCCTGGGCTACCAGGTCTCCCTGATGGCGGCCAGCACCGCCGAGGGCAGGGAGAACTTCGGCACCGAGGTCGAGCACATGTTCGTCCGGGTGGCGCTGGACGGCGACGAGTGGCTGGTCGACGTGGGCTACCCGGGACCGTCCTACCTCGAACCACTGCTGGTCACCGACGCGGTGCAGACCCAGTACGGCTGCCAGTACCGGCTGGTGGACAAGGGCGACGGCGACTTCGCGCTGCAGCGCCGGGGGCGGGTGACCCGCTGGAGCGTCGTCTACACCTTCAAGCTGCTGCCCCGCCGGTGGAGCGACTGGAAGGAGTTGGAGGACCGCGCCCGGGAGAACCCGGCCCCGCCCCCCGAGGGGGACATGCAGGGCGTGCTCTACGGCCGGGCGTTCGAGGACGGCCAGGCCGTCCTGAAGGGCCGGCGCCACCTGACGGTCCGGGACGGACGGGAGCGGGTACGCACCGTCGTCGACGACGGCGAGCACCGGGTGCTCGTCGGCACGATCGTGTCCGGGGAACTCCCCTGACGCGCAGGAGCACCATCCGCAGGCGATGTACGACAAATTCTGGAAGGGAATCCAATGGCGAAGAACTCGGCTGATGTGGTTGTCATCGGCGGCGGCCCGGCCGGCGCGGTCAGCGCCTTTGTCCTGGCCAAGCAGGGCCATTCCGTGGTGCTCCTGGAGCGCGACGAGTTTCCGCGCTTTCACATAGGCGAGTCCCTGCTGCCCTACATGATGGGCCTTTTCGACCGGATCGGTCTGCGTGAGGCGCTGGAGACCAGGGGCTACGTCCCGAAGTTCGGTGGCGAATTCATCGACCCGACGGAGAAGAAGTTCTTCTCCGGGGTCTTCCGCGCGGACTTCAGCAAGCAGGGCGAGGGGCGCTTCGACCGCGCCTTCCAGGTCGAGCGCGCCCGGTTCGACGCGATGCTCGTCGAGGAGGCGGCCAAGGCCGGTGCGGAGGTCCACCTCGGCGCCGGCGTCAAGGACCTGCTGATGGAGGGCGACCGGATGGTCGGCGTCAGCTACGAGAAGGACGGCGAGGAGCACGAGGTCCGGGCGTCCTACGTGATCGACGCCAGCGGCCGGGCCGGGCGCATCGCCAACAAGTTCGGGCTCCGCAAGACGCTGGAGAAGCTCCGGATGGTCGGGGTGTTCCGGCACTACGAGGGCCTCGACGAGAAGCACAACCTCGGTGCCGAGGGCGACATCCAGGTCGGCGCGCACAACGACGGCTGGGTGTGGGCGATCCCGATCTCCAAGGAGGTCATCAGCGTCGGCACCGTGATGCCGCGCGACGTGTTCCGCGCGAGCACGCCGGAGGCGGCGTTCGACGAGCACCTGAACCGGGTGCCGCGGATCACCGCGCGACTGACCGGCACCCGCCCCAGCATGGACCTCAAGATCGAGACGGACTACTGCTACCACGCGGACACCGTCACCGGCCCCGGCTGGGTCATGGTCGGCGACGCGGGCTGCTTCGGCGACCCGATGTTCTCCGGCGGGGTGCTCGTCGCGACGGCCACCGCCACCCGCGCCGCCGAGACGATCGACGCGGCGCTGAAGGCCCCGGCCGACGCCGACGCGCTGATCGACGAGTACGCGAACTACTTCAAGACCGGGTACGACACCTACATCCGGCTCATCCACGCCTTCTACGACGGCGAGCTGGTCTCGGTGGCCGCCGACGCCGGCCGGACCACCTCCCGCGACGCGCTGGAGCGCTACCTGATCCGCCTGATCGGCGGCGACTTCTGGAGCGAGCACAACGCGGTGGCGCAGGAGATGCGCCGCCGGCCGGAGTGGGACACCTTCGCGCCGTTCCAGCGGGTCTTCGGCTGCCCCTCGTACCCGCAGCTGGACGAGCACGACCGCAAGGAGCGGGCCGAGGCCCGCATCCTGCGGGTGACCACCGGCCAGTAACGGCCGGCGCGCCCCCCGCACGCCCGGGATCCCGGCGGCCGACCGCCGCCGGGGCCCCGGGCGCGGCCCCGGGGCGCGCGCACCCCGGCTGACAGCAAGCGCGACACCGAGCAGCACGCGCACCGCCGAGCGGGCGCGCACCACCGAACAGTCGGCGTGCTACGTCTACAGAACAGGTTGAAGCGGCGTGAGAGAACAAGTTCCGGTGCGCATCGGCGACCGTTCGTACGACGTGCTCATCGGCCCGGGAGTGCGTTCCTCCTTGGCCGAGGTGATCCGGGGCCTCGGCGCCCGGCGGGTGGCGGTGGTGTCGGCGCGGCCCGCGGAGTGGGTCCCCGACACCGGTGTCGAGACCCTGCTGCTGCCCGCCCGGGACGGTGAGCCGGACAAGAACCTCGCCACCGTCGAGGCGCTCTGCGCGGCGTTCGTGCGGTTCGGCCTCACCCGGTCCGACGCCGTGGTCTCCTGCGGCGGCGGCACGACCACCGACGTGGTCGGCCTGGCGGCGGCGCTCTACCACCGCGGCGTGCCCGTCGTGCACCTGCCGACCACGCTGCTCGCCCAGGTGGACGCCAGTGTCGGCGGCAAGACGGCGGTCAACCTGCCGTCCGGCAAGAACCTGGTGGGCGCCTACTGGCAGCCCGCCGCGGTGCTCTGCGACACCGACTACCTGTCGACGCTGCCGCGCCGCGAACTGCTCAACGGGCTGGGCGAGATCGCCCGCTGCCACTTCATCGGCGCCGGTGACCTGCGCCCCCTCGGGCTGGCGGACCGGATCGCGGCCAGCGTGACCCTCAAGGCCGGCATCGTCTCGGCCGACGAGCGCGACACCGGGCCGCGGCACCTGCTCAACTACGGCCACACCCTGGGCCACGCCCTGGAGGTGGCCACCGACTTCGCGCTGCGCCACGGTGAGGCGGTCGCCGTCGGCACCGTCTTCGCGGGTCTGCTCGCGGGCGTCCTGGACCGGATCGACCCGGCCCGGGTGGACGAGCACCGGGAGGTCGTCGCCTCCTACGGCCTGCCGGGCGCGCTGCCCGAGGGCGTGGACCCGGCCGAACTGGTCCGCCTGATGCGCCGGGACAAGAAGGCCCTCAGCGGGCTCGCCTTCGTCCTGGACGGCCCCGAGGGCGCGGCACTGGTCCACGACGTGCCCGAGTGGGCCGTCGAGGAGGCCCTGGCACGGATGCCGCGGCAGCCGCTCGCCCGGCTGATCGGGCAGGACGGCGACGGGCAGGACGGCGACGGGCACGACGGCGACGGGCACGACGGCCACGGGTACGAGGGTGACGGGCACGAGGGTGACGGATCCGCCGGCACGGGAGCAGCGGTGGCATGAGCTACTCACCACAGCCGCCCGCCGGCCGGGCCCCGGAGCGGACCGGGCACCCGCAGGACCGGCCGCTCGCCGACCGCCTCGCCGCCGCGCTGGCCCGCCCCGCCGCGCAGCAGCCCCGCTGGCCGGACCGGGCCCGGGCCCGGGAGGTGGTCGGCCGGCTGCGCACCGCCGCCCCGATCGTGGCGCCCGCCGAGACCGCGCGGCTGTCCGAACGGCTCGCGGCCGTCGCCCGGGGCGAGGCCTTCCTGCTCCAGAGCGGGGACTGCGCGGAGACCTTCGCCGACAACACCGAGCCGCACCTGCGCGCCAACCTGGGCCTGTTGAAGCGGATGGCCCTGGTGTTCAGCCATGCCACCGGGCTGCCGGTGGTGCCGGTCGCCCGGGCCGCCGGCCAGTACGCCAAGCCGCGCTCCCAGCAGGTCGACGGCCAGGGCCTGCCGGTCTACCGCGGCGACATCGTCAACGGCGTCGAGCCCACCCTCGCCGCCCGCACGCCGGACCCGGAGCGGATGCTGCGGGCCCACGCCGAGGCCGCCCGCACGGTGGCCACCGCCCGCCGGCTCTGCCGCGAGGACCTGGGGGACCCGCACGCGCTGCACGCCGAGAACCTCCGCTTCGTCCACAGCTCGCCCGCGGGCGGCCGGTACGCGCCGGCGGTCGAGGAGATCGGCCGCGGCCTGCGCCTCATGTCGGCCCTCGGGGCGCGCGGGCGGACGGCGCGGCAGAGCGAGATCTACGTCAGTCACGAGGCCCTGCTGCTGGACTACGAGAGCGCCGTGCTCCAGGTGGCCGAGGACGGGCCGGAGCCGCTGTTCTCCAGCGGACTGGCGCACTTCCTCTGGATCGGGGAGCGGACCCGCGGCCCGGACGACGCGCACATCGCCTTCGCGGAGCTGCTGGCCAACCCGATCGGGGTGAAGATCGGCCCGGGGACCACGCCCGAGCAGGCGGTCGAGTACGCGCGCCGGCTCGACCCGCACGGCACGCCCGGCCGGCTGACGCTGATCAGCCGGATGGGGCACGCACGGGTGCGCGAGGTGCTTCCGCCGATCGTCGAGAAGGTCACCGCCTCCGGTCACCAGGTGGTCTGGCAGTGCGACCCGATGCACGGCAACTCCCGCACGGCGGACAACGGGTACAAGACCCGCCACGTCGACCACGTCGTCGAGGAGATCGCCGGCTTCCTCGACGTGCACCGGGCGCTCGGCACCCACCCCGGCGGCCTCCACCTGGAGGCGACCGGCGAGGACGTCACCGAGTGCCTCGGCGGTGCCCGGGGGATCGCCGAGCACGATCTGCCCGGCCGCTACCGGACCGCCTGCGACCCGCGCCTGAACGCCGAGCAGTCGATGGAACTCGCCTTCACCGTCGCCGAGTTGTTCGCCGATCTGTTCCCGCCGGGCACCGCGCCCCGCCCCGAGAGGCCCTGATGACCGACACCCCGCGGAGCACCCCGCAGCCCGCCGGCACCCCGCGGCCCGCACCCGCCCCGCAGCCCGCCGACACCCCGCGGGGCGTGCCCATCAGCGGTGCCACCCGCCTGTACGCCGTGCTCGGCGACCCGGTCGCCCAGGTCCAGTCACCCGGGCTGCTGAACCCGCTGTTCGCCCGGCTGGGCATCGACGCGGTGCTCGTCCCGGTGCACGCCCGGCCGGCCGACCTGGCGACGGTGGTCCGCGGCCTGCAGCGGGTCGGCAACCTGGACGGCCTGTTCGTCACCGTGCCGCACAAGGCCGCCGCCGCCGGGCTCGCCGACCGGCGCAGCCGCACGGTGGAGATCACCGGCACCGCCAACGTCCTGCGCCGCGAACCGGACGGCGGCTGGCTCGCGGAGAACTTCGACGGCTCCGGCTTCGTGGCGGGCCTGGCCCTGGCCGGCCACGACGTCCGCGGCCGCCGGGTCGCGCTGGCCGGCGCCGGCGGGGCGGGCAGCGCCATCGCGGCCGCCGTGCTCGCGGCCGGCGCGGAGCGGCTCGCCGTCACCGACCCGGACGGGCCCCGGCTGGCCGCGCTCGTGGCCCGGCTGGCCGAGCACTGGCCCGGCCGGGTCCGTGCCGCGGCCGAACCGCCCCTGCGCGACAGCGACATCGCGGTGAACGCCAGCCCGCTGGGCCTGCGCCCCGGCGACCCGCTGCCGTTCCGCCCGGACGCCCTCGCGCCCGGCGGCGTGGTGGCGGACATCATCATGAAACCGAGGGAGACGCCACTGCTGCGGCAGGCGGCCGCCCTGGGGTTCGACGTCCATCACGGAATCCACATGCTGAACGGTCAAGTGGACGAGTACCGCGCATTCTTCGGGCTGCGCTGACCGGTGATCAGCAGGTCGGGGCCGACGACTACCAGACCGAGGGATGTGGGGCGCCGAGGGCGGCGCCTACTGTGAGGCCGCAATACCTTGCGTGAAATCCCAGGGGCCATTGTTCCGCTGTTCCGTCGGCCACGCGCCCCGCCCGCTCAATCCGCCCGGCAGTCCAAAAGCGGAGACCAGTTCGCAGCGGAGATTTGGAGAGACATGAACGCGCGACCGGCACCGGAATTCCCCTCCTGGCCGCAGTACGACGACGACGAGCGGAGCGGCCTGATACGCGCTCTGGAGCAGGGCCAGTGGTGGCGCATGGGCGGGGACGAGGTGAACTCCTTCGAGCGTGAGTTCGCCGACTACCACGGTGCGCCGCACGCCCTGGCGGTCACCAACGGCACGCACGCCCTGGAGCTGGCGCTGCAGTGTCTGGGGGCCGGTCCCGGCACCGAGGTCATCGTGCCGGGCTTCACCTTCATCTCCTCCTCCCAGGCCGCCCAGCGGCTCGGCGCGGTCGCCGTCCCCGTCGACGTCGACCCCGTCACCTACAACATCGACGTGGCCGCCGCGGCCGCCGCCGTCACCCCGCGGACCCGGGTGATCATGCCCGTCCACATGGCCGGACTCATCGCCGACATGGACGCCCTCGGCAAGCTCTCCGAGGACACCGGGGTACCGCTGCTCCAGGACGCCGCGCACGCGCACGGCGCGCGCTGGCAGGGCAAGCGGGTCGGCGAGCTCGGCTCGGTGGCCGCCTTCAGCTTCCAGAACGGCAAGCTGATGACCGCCGGCGAGGGCGGCGCCCTGCTGTTCCCCGAGTCGGAGCTGTACGAGGCCGCCTTCCTACGCCACAGCTGCGGCCGGCCGCGCACCGACCGCCGGTACTTCCACCAGATCGCCGGCACCAACATGCGGCTCAACGAGTTCTCGGCGTCCGTGCTCCGCGCCCAGCTGCGCCGCCTGGACGCCCAGACGGAGCTGCGCGAGCAGCGCTGGAACCTGCTGTCCGGCCTGCTCGGCGCGATCGACGGCATCGTCCCCCAGGGCACCGACCCGCGGGCCGACCGCAACTCGCACTACATGGCGATGTTCCGCGTCCCCGGCATCTCCGAGGAGGGCCGCAACGAGCTGGTGGACCGCCTGGTCGACGCCGGCCTGCCGGCCTTCGCCGCGTTCCGCGCGATCTACCGCACCGACGCGTTCTGGGAGACCGCCGCCCCCGAGGAGAGCCCGGAGGCGGTCGCCGAGCGCTGCCCCAACACCGAGGCCATCAGCGCGGACTGCGTCTGGCTGCACCACCGCGTCCTGCTCGCCTCGGAGGACGCCCTGCACGCCACGGCCGGGATCATCGCCGACGCAGTGGCAGCCCTGTGAGGCTTCGCACCGCCGTCGTCGGGCTCGGCTGGGCCGGCCGGGAGCTCTGGCTCTCGCGGCTCAGGACACACGAGGACTTCGACGTCGTCGCCGTCGTCGACCCCGACCCGGCGCTGCGGGCGGCGGTCGGTGAGGCGACGGGCATCCCCGCCCACGCGGCGGTGGACGCCCTCGACAGCCGCGACGTCGACGTCGCGGTCGTCGCGGTGCCCAACCACCTGCACGCCGAGGTGGCCGCGGCGCTGCTGCGGCGCGGCCTCTCGGTCTTCCTGGAGAAGCCGGTCTGCCTGACCGGCGCCGAGGCCGACACCCTGGCGCGGGCCGAGCACGGCGGCGGCATGCTGCTGGCCGGCAGCGCCGCCCGCCACCGCGCCGATGTCCGCGAACTGGCCGGGCTCGTCCCCGGGCTGGGGCGGGTGCGGCACGTCGACCTGGCCTGGGTGCGGGCGCGCGGCGTGCCGAAGGCCGGCGGCTGGTTCACCCAGCGCAGCAAGTCCGGCGGCGGCGTGCTGGTCGACCTCGGCTGGCACCTGCTGGACGCGCTGGCCTCCCTGGTCGGCCCGGCCGAGTTCGCCCAGGTGGTCGGCTCGACCTCCGACGACTTCGTCAACGTCGGCGCGTGGTCCGCCGCCTGGCGCCAGGACCGGCCCGCCGACGCGCTCGCGGGCGACGTGGAGGACACCGCCCGCGGCTTCCTGATCCGCGAGGACGGCATCTCCGTCGCGCTGCGGGCCAGTTGGGCCTCGCACGAGGCCCTGGACGTCTCGCGGATCCTGGTCGAGGGCAGCGCCGGCAGCGCGGAGCTGCGCTGCACCTTCGGCTTCAGCCCCAACCGGCAGCCGGAGCCCGTCCTGACCCTGACGCAGGAGGGCACCACCCGTCGGATCCCGGTGCCCGCCGAGCCGATCGGGGCCGAGTACCGGCGTCAACTGGACGGCCTCGCCGCGCTCCTGGCCGATCCCGCGAACCGCGGCCGGGCCATCGCGCAGGCGCGTGGCACGGTCCAGCTCATCGAGAGTTTCTACGAGTCGGCCCGCGTTGCCGGCCGGGCGCGATCCGCCCGCCCGGCGACCACCCACGAGGAGGTGAGGACCTCATGACCGCCACATCGGCACACGGGTCCGCCACGACCACCGACAGACCAGCACACCCCCGGCGAGCGGTCGTCTTCGACCTGGACGGGGTCATCGTCGACAGCTTCGCGGTGATGGGCCAGGCCTTCGCCATCGCCTACGCCGAGGTGGTCGGGGACGGCCCGGCGCCGTTCGAGGAGTACCAGCGCCACCAGGGCCGCTACTTCCCCGACATCATGCGGATCATGGGGCTGCCACTGGAGATGGAGGCGCCCTTCGTCCGCGAGAGCTACCGGCTCGCGCACCAGGTGCAGGTCTTCGACGGCGTCGTCGAGCTGCTCCAGGAACTCCGCGACCGGGGGCTGCGGCTGGCCGTGGCCACCGGCAAGGCCGGCGACCGGGCCCGCTCGCTGCTCGACGGCCTCGGCCTGCTCCCGTACTTCGCCCATGTGATCGGCTCCGACGAGGTGGCCCGGCCCAAGCCCGCCCCCGACATCGTGCTGCGCGCGCTGGAACTGCTGGACGTGCCCGCCGAGCAGGCCATCATGATCGGTGACGCGCCGACCGACCTCGCCAGCGCCCGCGGCGCCGGCGTCGCCTCGGCCGCCGCCCTCTGGGCCGGGCCCGACGAGGCGGAGCTGCTCGCGGCCGGCCCCGACGTGGTGCTGCGCCGCCCGGCCGAGCTCCTCGCCCTCTGCCCGGCCCTGACCGGGCGCTGACCCGACCGCACCGGAGGCGGCACACCATGCGGACCCGCGACGGCGGACCGGGCCACGGCACCGGGCAGCCCGCCGAGGGACGCGCCGACGGCGCGCCCCGCTACCTCGGCATCGACATCGGCGGGACCAAGGTCGCCCTCCGGACGGAGTCGGCGACCGGCCCGGCCGAGGAGACCGCCTTCGCCTGGGGCCCGCGCCGCGGCGCCGACCACGACCTGGCCCGGCTCGCCGAGTGCGTGGGCACGCTGACGACCCGGACGGGTGAGCCGTTCCGGGCCGTCGGCGTCGCGGTGCCCGCCACCGTCGGCCCGGACGAGCGGGTCACCGCCTGGCCCAGCCGGTCGGAGTGGACCGGCCTGCCGCTGGGCCCGGCGCTGCGCGCGCTCTTCCCCGGGGCGGCCGTCGCCTGGGCGGACGACGGCGACCTGGCGGCCCTCGCCGAGGCCGGGGCGGCGGACTGCGCGGACCTGCTCTACCTGGGCGTCGGCACCGGCATCGGCGGTGGCCTCGTGCTCGGCGGCCGGCTCTGCCCCGGGCCGGACCGGGGCTCCTTCGAGCTCGGCCACCTGGTCGTCGAACTCGACGGCCCCACCTGTGTCTGCGGCCGCCGGGGGTGCCTTCAGGCGACCGCCTCCGGGCCCGCCACCCTCGGGCGCGCGGCGCTGCTGCGCGGCGCTCCCGTCACCTTCGACGAGCTGCGGGCGGGGCTGCGCGACGGGCGGACCTGGGCCGTCACGGCGCTCGACCGGACCGGCTACGCCCTGGCCGCCGCCATCACCGGCGTCACCGAACTGCTCCACCCCCGGCTCGCCGTACTCGGCGGCGGCTTCGCGGCCGGTGTCCCCGGGCTCGTCGACCGGGTGGCCGGCCACCTCGCCGGGTTCGCCCGGCCGGGCGTGCCCCCGTTGCCGGTCGCCCCGGCCCGCCTGGGCGGCCTCTCCTCGCTGCGCGGTGCCGTGCTGCTCGCGCGTCGGCAGGAGGGCCGGCCGGACGGCGTCCGGTGACGGTCCGTCCGGCGCCGCCGCGCCGGGAGCACGACCACGCCGCACGGCACGGCCCGTCCGGACCCACCCGGTCCGGACGGGCCGTCGTCGGCTCAGCCCCCGTGGCCCGCCGGCACGGCGGCCTCCAGCCGGGCCCGCAGCTCGTCCACCAGGGCGGCCGCGCCCTCCGGGCCCCCGGCCGCGCCGAACACGTGGTAGTCCGGGCGCACCAGCAGCGCACTCGCCCCGTACCGGGCCAGATACGCCCCGTAGACGCCGTCCACGTCCACCACCTCGACCGTCCCGGCGTCACCGGCCGCCCGCTCGGGGCCCGTCGCGCCGCCTCCGTCGGGGGCCGGGCCGCCCGGCAGCAGACGCACCACGTGCGCCTCCAGGCCGGCCAGGAAGGACAGCCGCTCCGCCCCCAGCCGGGCCTGGGCCCCGGCCGCGAGCAGCAGCACGAAGCCGCGCCCGACCACCTCGTCGAACAGGCCGCTGCCATCGGGGCCCGCCACCGCCCCCTGCGGTACCACCTCGCCGGCCGGCCGGACCGGCCCGTCCCCGCCGGCGCGGTACAGCAGGCCCTCGCCGAGCGGCCTGGCCGGCTCCGGCCGGGTCGGCCCCCGGCCGCGTCGGTTGGCCAGCACCGTGGCGTCCCGCTCGGCGGCGGCCGCCGGGTCCGTCACGCAGATCACCCGGCCCAGTTGGACCGAGGCCAGGATCGACTCCTTGACCTGCGCCCGGCGCTCCTCGGTGTAGCTGTCCAGCACCGTGTCGTCGGCGAGGCCGCGCAGGACCAGGTCCAGCTTCCAGGACAGGTTGACCACGTCCCGGATGCCCGAGCACATGCCCTGCCCGGCGAACGGCGGCATCAGGTGGGCCGCGTCGCCGGCCAGCAGCACGCGCCCCACCCGCCACTGGTCGGCCCACCTGGCCTGGAACATGTAGGTGGTGCTGCGCAGCAGGGTGGCGGTCCCGGGGGTGACCCCGAACGGGGCCAGCAGCCGCCACGCCGTCTCCTCACGGTTCAGCTCGGCGGCCCGCTCGCCCGGCAGCCGCATGAACTCCCAGCGCCGGTGCCCGGGGCCGCTGCCCACCAGGGTGGTGGGCCGGGCCGGGTCGCAGATCTGCACGTTGGTCGGCACGAACGCCCGGGGTTCGCGCAGCTCGACGTCGCACAGCAGCCACTCGTAGGAGAACCCGAGGTCGGTGACGGGGACGTCGAGGTGCTCCCGGACGAAGCTGTTGGCGCCGTCGCACCCCACCACCCAGCGGGCCGAGACGCTCCGCAGCGCGCCGTCCTCGTCCTCGGCCGTCACCACGACCCGGTCGGCCTGCTCGGTGATGCCGACGACCTGCCGGCCGCGCTCCACGGTGACCCCGGGCAGCCGCGCCGCCCGGGTGGCGAGCAGCTCCTCCAGGGCGGGCTGGTGCATGGTGTTGGCGTCCGGCCAGCCGTACGGGCCGCGCGGCCGGAACTCGATGTCCAGCAGGGTCTCGCCGCTCGCCGTGCGCCACTGGTAGCCGGAGGCCGGTTCGGTGATCCGGTCCAGGTCCGGGCCGATGCCGCAGGCGGCGAGCAGCCGGGCGGTCTCCCCGTCGAAGCTGGTGGCCCGGGGCAGCGTGTACGGGCGGCGGCGGCGTTCCAGCACGGTCGTCCGCCAGCCGCGCCGGGCGAGCAGGACGGACAGCGCGGCCCCGACCGGCCCGTTGCCGACGACGACCACGTCCGTGTCCGTCGGGCCGGTCGGGGGCTCGTGCGGTGACACCTTGGGCATAGGGACCCCTCATCGCAGGGAGGCGGCGGACCGGTGCGGACCGGTGCACGGCGGATGGGCACGGCGGCGGGACCACGGCGGAGAAGCGGGGGAGGTGCTCTGCCCGGACGCCGTGGCGGCTGTGCGCGGCAACGGGGCGCGACAGCCCTGACAGGAACATCGGAAGACTACTATCGCGGCCTGCGGAAAGCGTCAACGTCCGCCCCGGGCCACCAGATCGGGGGATACCCCGACGGGCCCGGACCGGCTTAGTCTGCCCACGTCCCGAACAAACCGAGGACCCGTGCGGAGTCCGCCCACCATCGCCGATCGGCCTGTGCTGGGGAACGTGCCACGGACCGATGCCCGAAGGGAACCTCTCGGCATGGCGCAAGCGACGGCCCAGTACCAGAAGTGGGTCAGTGTCTTCCATCCGGCGCCGAACAGCGCCGTCCGGCTCGTCTGCCTGCCCTACGCGGGCGGGTCGGCGAGCTTCTTCTTCCCGGTGTCGCGGGCGCTCGCCCCGAAGGGGATCGAGGTGCTGGCCGTCCAGTACCCGGGCCGCCAGACCCGGCACCAGGAGCCGGGCATCGACAACATCCCCGACTTCGCCGACCAGATCTTCGCGGCGCTGCGGCACCTGGACGACAAGCCGCTGGCGCTGTTCGGCCACAGCATGGGCGCGGTGCTCGCGTACGAGGTGGCCCTGCGGATGCGGCGGGCCGGGCTGCCGACGCCGGTCCGGCTGTTCGCCTCCGGCCGGCGCGCGCCGTCCCGCTACCGCGACGAGAAGGTCCACACCGGCTCGGACGAGGACGTGGTGGCCGAGCTGAAGACGCTGAGCGGCACCAGCCAGGTGATGCTGGCCGACCCGGAGATCCTGGCGATGATCCTGCCGGCGATCCGCAGCGACTACACGGCCGTCGAGCGCTACCGGCACGACCCCGGCCAGGAGTTGGACTGCCCGGTGACGGTGCTCACCGGCGACGCCGACCCCCGGGTGTCGATCGACGAGGCGCGGGCCTGGGAAGAGCACACCACCGGGCCGACCGAGCTGGAGGTCCTCGCCGGCGGGCACTTCTTCCTCGCCGACCGGAGCGCCCAGGTGATCGAGATCGTGGCCCGGAGACTGACCGGGCAGGGCGTCGCAACCAATCGCTGAACCATCTCCCGGAATAGGTCGACATGCGAACCGCCGCACCCGTGCCGACGATCGGCCAGCATTCGCTCCTGGTGTTCCTCCTCCAAATAGCCGTCCTGCTGCTGCTGGCGCTCGTCCTCGGACGGCTGGCGCAGCGCTTCAACCTGCCCGCGGTCGCCGGCGAGCTGTGCGCGGGGGTGGTCCTCGGGCCGTCGATCCTCGAACCCCTGCTGCCCGGCTTCTCCGACTGGCTGCTGCCGCAGAAGCCCGACCAGATGCACCTCCTGGACGCCGTCGGCCAGCTCGGTGTGCTGCTGCTGGTCGGCGTCACCGGCGCGGAGCTGAAGTTCGGCCTGGTGCGGCGGCGCGGTCTCACCGCCGCCCGGGTCAGCATCGCCGGTCTGCTGCTGCCGCTGGGCCTCGGGATCGGCACCGGCTACCTGCTGCCCCGCTCGTTCCTGCCGGCCCACGCGGACCCGGCGGTCTTCGCGCTCTTCCTCGGCGTGGCGATGTGCGTCACCGCGATCCCCGTGATCGCCAAGACCCTGCTGGACATGAAGCTCCTGCACCGCGACATCGGCCAGCTGATCCTCGCCGCCGGGGTGGTCGACGACGTGGTGGGCTGGTTCCTGCTCTCCGTCGTCTCGGCGATGGCCACCGCCGGGCTGACCGCCGGTGTCGTCACCACCTCGATCCTGTACCCGATCGGGGTGGTGGTCTTCGCCTTCCTGATCGGCCGTCCGCTGGTCGGCGCGGCGCTGCGGGCGGCCGGGCGGTCGGAGAGCCCGGCGCCCACCATCGCCACCGCCGTGGTGCTGGTGCTGTTCAGCGCGGCGGCGACGCAGGCGATGCACCTGGAGGCCATCTTCGGCGCCTTCGTCTGCGGTGTCCTGATCGGCACCAGCGGCCAGTTGGACAGCGAGAAGCTCGCTCCGCTGCGGACCACGGTGCTGGCCTTCCTGGCCCCGCTCTTCTTCGCGACCGCCGGTCTGCGGATGGACCTCACCGCCCTGGGCCGCCCGGTCGTGCTGGGCGCCGCCGTCGCGGTGCTCGCGGTGGCGATCTTCGGCAAGTTCGCGGGCGCCTTCATCGGGGCCCGGCTCAGCCGGCTGAACCGGTGGGAGGCGCTGGCGCTCGGCGCCGGTATGAACTCCCGCGGCGTCGTCGAGGTGATCGTGGCGATGACCGGCCTGCGGCTCGGCGTCCTGAACACCGAGACCTACACCATCATCGTCCTCGTCGCGATCGTGACCTCGCTGATGGCGCCGCCCATCCTGCGGTACGCGATGACCCGCGCCGAGGAGGTCGCCGGGGCCGAACTCGGCCTGGGCGACAAGCACGCCGACCCGGCGCAGGCCTCCGACCCGGCGCAGGCCTCCGACCGGGCACCGTCTCCCGACCGGGCGCAGCCCCCCGGCCCGGCGCAGGCCCCCGACCGGGCGCCCCGCGCGATCCGCGTCTCCGACCAGCGAGGTGACTCATGAGTACCACCATGCTTCTCCTGAACGGCCCCAACCTCGGCATCCTCGGCCGGCGCGAGCCGGAGATCTACGGCACCGACACGCTGGCCGACATCGAGAAGGCCGTCGCCGAGGAGGTGAGCGGCCGGGGCTGGGACGTCCGCTCCATCCAGCACGACTCGGAGGGCGACCTCGTCCGGGCCATCCACGAGCACAGCCTCAGCAGCGTCGGCGCCGTCGTCAACCCCGGTGCCCTGATGATCGCCGGCTGGAGCCTGCGCGACGCCCTGGCGGCCTACCCGCGGCCCTGGGTCGAGGTGCACCTGAGCAATGTGTGGGCGCGCGAGCAGTTCCGGCACGAGTCGGTGATCGCCCCGCTGGCCGGCGGTGTGGTGGTCGGCCTCGGCGCGTTCGGCTACCGCCTGGCGGCCCAGGCCCTGATGCACCTGACCGCCGCCGACCGGTGACGGCCGGTCGGGCCCGCCCGGCCCGTTCGCGTCCCGTGCGTCGAGAGGCACCCCCGGCCCACCCGGCCCGCCCGCATCCCGTGCGTTGAGAGGAAGACCCGGCCCATGAGGCTCAAGCTCCACGAAGTCGGCGACGGCGACAAGGTCGCGCTGCTCGTCCACAGCATCATCTCCTCCGCGGACACCTGGAGCCGGGTGGCACCCCGGCTGGCCGAACGCGGCTACCGGGTGATCATGCCGGACCTGCGCGGCCACGGCGACAGCCCGCACGCCGACACCTACACGCCGGAGGTGCTCGCCGCCGACCTGGTGGAGTCGCTGCCGGCCGGTGCCGACCTGGCGATCGGTCACTCGTTCGGCGCCTCGGTGCTCTCGCTGGCGGTGGCGGGGCTGCGCCCGGCCAAGGTCGTCTACAGCGACCCCGCCTGGCGGTTCACCGAGAAGGCGGTGGGGGAGATCCGGGAGTTCGCCCGGTTCACCAAGGTGGCGACCGCTGACGCCATCCGTCCGATGTTCCCCCGCTGGGCACCCGAGGACATCGAGGCCGAGCTCGCCGGGTACGCGCGCTGGGACGTCACGGCCGTCGACTGGCTGGAGAGCACGCACGACTACGTCCCCGCCCGGCCGGTCGTGCCGTCGCTGGTCCAGGGCGCCGGCGACCACCACCTCGTCCCGGACGAGCTGGCCGCGACGCTGCGCGCGAGCGGGTTCGAGGTGCGGTACGTCCCGGACACCGGTCACTGCATCCACCGGGACGACCTGGACGGCTTCCTGGCGTCGCTCGACGGCTGGGTCTGATCCTGTGGACGAAGGAAGTTGACGGTCATTCAGGCCGGTCGGGCGGCGACACGACGAGGTCCCCGTCCGACCGGCCGAGTGGTGATCGGCCTGCGTGGTAGTGTCGCCGAGTGAGCTCTGGCCGCCTTGATCACACCAGTGAAGGCACTTCCCCGACCGGCGGAGAATCGCAGGTCGTCCACGGTTCGTTCGCCTTGCGGGTCGACTTCTCGGCGCCACCGGAGCGGGTCTTCGCGGCCTTCGCCGAGCCCGCGCTGCGCACCCGCTGGTTCCGCCTCCCCGGCTCCTCGAAGAACGCCACCCACGCGCTGGACTTCCGGGTCGGCGGCAGTGAGGTGGCGGCCAACCTGTTCGTCTCCGGGGACATCGAGGAGCGGCTCGAATACCGCTCCCGGTTCCACGACATCGTGCCCGACGAGCGCATCGTCTACGTCTACGAGGCCCATGTGGACGGCCTGCGCCGCTGGGTCTCCCTGGTGACGGTCGAACTCGCCGCCGAGGGCGGCGGATCGCGGCTCGACTGGAACGAGCAGTTCGCGTACCTGGTGCTGAGCGGGGACGGCACCCAGGACACCGCCCACCTCCGGGGCGGGACGAGGCTGCTGCTCAACGGCCTGTCCGGCGTCGTCGAGCCGGAGCGCTACCGGGGCCTGTCGAAGATCCGCCCCGACATCGGCTGATCCGCCGTCAGTTCGCCCCGGATTCCGGCACCTTGCGTACGGCGGTGTCCGCCGGCCGGACCGGGCGGCCGTCGGCGGCCAGCACGGCCAGGTCGCGCAGCGGTCGGTCGTCACGCCGGTCCAGGAGCTCGGAGTGCGGCTCGCCGGGGTCGAAGAAATGCCGTTCGCCCCACTGGCGGAGCGCCACGACCACCGGGAAGAGGTCCTCGCCCTTCGGGGTGAGCGCGTACGCCTGGTAGGCGCTGCCGTCGGCGGCCGGTTCGACGGCGAGGATCCCGGCGTCGACCAGGGCGCGCAGGCGATTGCTCAGGATGTTCTTGGCGACGCCGAGACTGCGCTGGAACTCGCCGAACCGGCGACTGCCGTCGAAGGCGTCGCGGACGATCAGCAGCGACCACCAGTCGCCGATCGCGTCCACCGAGCGCGCCACGGGGCACGAGCTGTCGTCCAACCTGGTCCGCTTCACCATCTCCGACCTCCTGGGCGCCGATCGCCGTTGTAGCTGGTTGCATGATGCTACCTCTCAAGCCTATCGTGCTGCCATGTCGGTAGCATCATGCAACCAGAGTCCACCGCGGGTCCTGACCCGCCCCCTCACGCTGCTGTTCGCCCTCGCCAGTGGGGCCGCCGTGGCGAATGTGTACGCCGCCCAGCCCCTGCTGGTCGCCATCGCCGATGAACTCGACATCGGCCGGGCCGCCGTCGGCGCGGTGGTGACATGCACGCAGATCGGGTACGGGCTGGGCCTGATCCTGCTGGTCCCGCTCGGCGACCTGCTGGAGCGGCGGCGCCTGGTGACCGCGCAGGCCGTGCTGCTGGCGCTCGCGCTGACGGCGGTGGCCACGGCGGGCAGCACGGCCGCTCTGCTGGCCGGTCTGATGGGGGTGGGTCTGCTCGCGGTGCTCACCCAGTCCCTGGTGGCGTTCGCCTCCGTCCTCGCCCCGGCCGGCGAGCGCGGGCGGGTGGTCGGCACGGTGACCAGTGGCGTCGTCCTCGGCATCCTGCTGGCCCGGACGGTCGCCGGCGCACTGGCCGGCCTCGCCGGGTGGCGCGCCGTGTACGCGCTGTCCGCCGTGCTCACCCTGGTCCTCGCGGTGGCCCTGCGCCGCGCCCTGCCCCGGACCGGTCCCCGGACCGACGCTTCCCGGACCGACGCCCCCTGGGCCGGAGGTCGTTCGGTGGTGGTCGACTACCGCCGGGCGCTGCGTTCGCTCGCCCGACTGCCGCTGCGGGAGCCGGTCTTCCGGCAGCGGGGGTTGATCACCCTCCTGGTGTTCGCGTCCTTCAGCACGCTGTGGAGCTGCGTCGCGCTCCCGCTGAGCGAGGCCCCGCTGTCGCTCTCGCCCGCCGCGGTCGGGGCGTTCGGTCTGGCCGGCGCGGCCGGTGCGGCGGCCGCGGCGCCGGCCGGCCGGCTGTTCGACCGGGGGCTCGGCCGGTGGACGGTCGGCGCCGGCCTCGCCCTGCTGGCGCTCTCCTGGCTGCCGCTCGCGCTCACCCGGCAGTCGCTCTGGGCCCTCGCGGTCGGGGCGATCCTGCTGGACTTCGCCGTCCAGGCCGTCCATGTCACCAACCAGAGCATGGTGCTGGCCCTGGACCCGACCGCGGGCGGTCGGCTGATCGGCGGCTACATGGTGTTCTACTCCCTCGGCAGCGCGCTCGGCGCGATCACCTCCACGGCGGTGTACGCGGCGGCCGGCTGGTCCGCCGTCTGCCTGCTCGGTGCCGCGTTCAGCCTGCTCGCGCTGCTCGCCTGGTCGTGGACCCTGCGCCCGGCCCGGCTCCGGTAGTCCCGGCGCCGGGCCCCGGACGCCGAGCCCCGGACGCCGGTCGCCGGGCGAGAGCGGCGACCGGCGCGGGTGCTCCGGAGGGCAGCACGCGTGTGACCCCGGAACCGGCAAGGGTCAGCTGCGCCACGGTACATGACGTATCGTCAGGACTTCAGTGCGTCCGGGACCGGCAGGGTGACGACCTCCGCGTCACCCTGGACGGTGGCCGGCCGGCGCCGGTGGGCGAGGGCGAGCAGCAGACCGCCCGTCGCCGTGCCGACCAGGAGGACGAGCGCGCCCACCGAGGCCGCGCGGCCGACGGCGTCGGTGAACGCCTGGGCGACGTCCTGCGGTCGCGGGCGGCCGAGGGTGGCGAGGCGCTCCTCGAAGCGGCTGGTCATCAGCGTGCCGAGGACGCTGGTACCGAGCACCGCGCCCACCTGGCGGGCGGCGTTGACCGTCCCGGCCGCCGCGCCCTCCTTGCCGCGCGGCACATGGCCGACCGCCAGGGCGGTCGAGGGCGCGTTGGCCAGGCCGCAGCCGAATCCGAAGGCCATCAGCGCCGGGGCGTAGCCGCCGAAGCCGTCGGCCGGCGCGACGGTGGCGAACAGGGCGGCGCCCGCCGCCGCCAGCAGCAGCCCGGTGACGATCAGTCGCGCCGCCCCGACGCGTGGCCCGAGTACCCCGGCGGCCACCGAGGCCAGGATGAACATGCCGAACTGTGCGAGGAGTTGGACACCCACCTGGAGCGCGCTCAGCCCGCGTACCTGCTGCAGCCAGAGCACCTGGAGGAGGGAGAGGCCGACGAAGCCGAACAGGACGGTGCCGGCCAGCAGGAGGGCGGCGCTGTACGAGGGGTCGCGCATCAGCCGCAGGTCGAGCAGCGGGTGGCTGCGGCGCAGTTGGACCGCGGCGAAGGCGGTGAGCAGCACGGCCGCGCCGAGGGCGGCGGCCAGTGGGGCGCCGCCGACGTAGCTGTGGTGGCCGCCGTCGATCAGCCAGTAGATGAGCAGGGCGAGCCCGGCGGTGGCGAGGATCTGCCCGGGCCAGTCCAGCCGGACGCCCTCGGCCCGGGACTCGGGCACGCCGGACAGGGCGGCGGCGGCGGCGAGCGCCGCGATCACCGGGCCCAGCCAGAACGCGGTGTGCCAGCTCGACCAGCGCAGGGCCAGCCCGGCCGTGATCGGCCCGAGGGCGAGGCCCAGGCCGGAGGCGGCGGCCCAGGCGGAGATCGCGCCGGCTCGCCGGCGCGGGTCGGGGAAGGCGCCGGTCACCAGGGCGAGCGAGCTGGGGGTGATCAGCGCGCCGCCGAGGCCGGCGACCGCCTGCCCGGCCAGGACGGCGGACAGGCTCCCGGCGAACACCAGGACCACCCCGCCGGCGGCCATCGCGAGGGCGCCCAGCAGGAAGATCCGCCGCCGCCCCCACCGGTCGGCGAACGCGCCGGCGCCGAGCACGACGGAGGCCACCACCAGGGTGTACATGCTCGGGACCCAGACCAGGTCGGCGGAGTCGAGACCGAGGTCCGCGCGGACCGCGCCCAGGGTGCCGATGGTCTGGGTGGTCTGCACGAACACGGTGAACAGGCCGAGGCAGGCGGCCAGCAGGACGGTTCCGCTGCGGTCAGTGCGCGGCATCGGGCACCTCCGGGGTGCGGGACGCGGCGGGGCGGGGGACGGTCACGAGCGCTCCAGGGCAGTGGCGAATCAGTTGGTTTGATTTCGAGACTCACCCTAGCGTCAGTGCGTTTGATTCTCCAACCATTGTCTTCGGCCATCGGGAGTGGTGCCGACGAGAACGCGGCGGGGCGCCCCGGTGGGTCCGGGGCGCCCCGCCGCGAGGGGGGATTCGGCGGGTCAGCTCGGCGTGCCGCCCGACGGGGTGACGCAGGGCGGCAGGGTCGAGGGCGAGAGCGTCACGCAGGTCGCCGTCGTGAGGGCCGACCGCGAAGCCGAGGTCGTGGTGCCGGTGGCCGCTGCCGAGGTCGTGGTGCCGGTGGCCGTCGCCGTGGCCGTGGTGCCGGTGGCCGTCGCCGTGTGCGCGGTGGTGGTGGCCGTGGACGGCGTGACACTCGCGGTGGACGGCTTCACGCTCGCCGTGGACGGACCGGACGAGCCCGGTGGGGAGGACGAGGAGGGTCCGGCGGAGCTGCTCGACGACGAGGCCGAGGCCGACCCGGTGCTCGCCGAGGACGACGGCCCCGACGGCGAACCGGAGGAGCTGGACGCCGAGGCCGACCCGGTGGACGGACCGGTCGAGCCCGAGGTCGACCCGGAACTGGCACCCGAGGTCGAGGCCGAGCCCGAACCCGACGTACTGGCCGAGGTGGCGCCGGACCCCGACGCCGACGGGGAGACCGGTGGCATCGGCGCGGCCGGCGGAATGCCCGGTGCCAGCTCCCGCGGCGGCAGGACCGGCCGGTCCTCCACCTTGATCTGCCCGGTCACCCGGGCGAACCAGCCACCGGTGTCGATGTTCACCAGCACGAACTCGGCCACCGGCTTCGGCGCCGCCACCACGATGACCAGCGACGCCGGCTGGAAGCCGGTCCAGGACTTGCCGGTGTACTTGGCGTCGGTCACCAGCTCCGGCGGCTTCAGCGGGTTCCCGCAGCCGCAGCGCACCCGCGGCACGCCCTGCGCGTCCACCAGGACGGAGGTGCCCGCCTGCAGCACCGACTGGTAGGCGACGGCCACCCCGCCCTTGTAGCCGTGGTTGGTCACCCGGGTGTCCACCCGCAGGTAGACCGAGGTCAGCGAACGCATGTAGCTCGGGATGGCGGACTGCTCGATCCCCTGGGCGGAGGCCCAGGCCCGGCCGGTGTCCCCGGTCGAGGTCATGGAGATCAGCTTCTCGGTGTCGCAGGCCGGCTTGGACATCGCGCCCGCGTAGAGCCCGGACGACGAACCCTGCACGGTGTGGATGCCGGCCGGCGAGGTCGCGGGGGTGCCCGGCGTACCGCCGGTCGGCTTGGCGGAGCCGGCGCTCTGGGTGCCGCCGGTCGGCTTGGCCGCGGCGGTGGTCGGCTGGGGAGCGGAGACGGCGGTGGTCTCCACCGACTGGGTGAACGGCGCCGCCCCCGGATCGCTCGGCGACTGCAGCGCCACCTCGTTGGCGGCCGGAATGGCGTCACTGGCCTGCCCGCCCCCGCCGCCGGTGCTGTTGACGATCAGCACCGTCGCCAGCACGGCCAGCCCCGCCGTGCCCGCGGCCAGCGCCAGCTTCTTGCCGGAGCGCCACCAGGGCGTCGGACGTCCGCCGGACGGACCGCCCGGCGCACCGCCCGAGGAGCCGCCCGGCCCGGACGGCGGAACGGACGGCGGTCCCGGCGGGCCGCTCGACGGCGGCCCGGAGAGCGGGCCCGACGGCGGGCCCGAGGGCGGCCCGGTCGGCGGCCCGGAGTTGGGCGGTTGGGAACTCATCGAGGCTCCGTTTCGCGGGCGGCCGGGGAAGCGGCCGGCGCGGAACGCTCCTGCCACTGGCTTCCATTTCTGCCCCGGCCGGGCATCCGCCGCAACAGCACGCCGGTGCCGGGTCGCTGTGCGTACACAGCGCGCGGGAACCGGTCCTGGGTGACGCTGGACCCAGACGCGAGGGGGGTACCCGAGTCCACCAGGAGCCCGTATGCCTCAGGAGCCCACCACCCCGGCCCCCGGCCCGCCCGGTGTTCTGCGCGGCTGGCTGGACGCGCTGGCGGTCGTCCTCGCCGGGATCGCGGCGATGGCGGCGGTGGCCGCGCTCGGCCTCTGGGCCGCCGGCGCCGACTCGCTCCCGGGCGGCGGGTTCCCCTACGTCCTGGCCGGTGCGCTGGCGCTCGCGGTCGGCGGCTCCGTGCAGCTCGACGGCGGCGCCGGCTTCTTCGCCCAGGTGGACGCCGGGATCACCGCGATGCCGCTGAGCGTGGGACTGGTCGGCGCCCTGGTCATGGCGGAGGTGTTCCTGCGTCAGCTGCGCTTCCGGGCGGTCGCCGGCGGCGTCGAACTGCTCGGCCGGGTGGCCCGGACGGCGGCCGTCTGGGTGGTGGCCCTGGTGCTGCTCACCCTCGCCGCCCGGCACACCTTCGTCGTCCCGCTCGGCAACGACCTCGCCCAGCAGCTCGGCGGCGCCCTCGGGCTGACCCCCGAGATCGGCTTCCACGCGGAGGGGGTGAGCACCGTCGGCCTCGGCCTGCTCTGGCTGCTGGTGGTGCTGGCGCTCACCTTCGCGGTCTCCCGGCGGGCGCCGCTGCCCCGCGGCCTGGTGCCGTTCCAGCAGGCCGTCCGGCCGGCCGCGTTCGCGATGCTGTTGGTGCTGCTGGTCTGCGTGGCGGCCGGGCTGGTGGCGGGCCTGGTCACCGCCGTGGTGCACGGCAACGCGCGGGAGACGCTGGCGCTCCTCCTGCTGGCGCTGCCCAACCTGGTCTGGCTCGCGTTCGGGCTGGGGCTGGGCGCGCAGTGGCACGGCCATCTGGTCGGGGCACTCGGCTTGCCGGTGCCCGACGCGCTGTCCTCGGTGCTGCGCGGGCCGGACGGGCAGCAGGCCACCATCGATCTGGGCAGCCTCGCGGAGCAGAACGGCCTGGTCTGGCTGCTGCTGCCGCTGGCGGCCGGGCTGCTGCTGGCGGCGGGATTCCTCACCGCCTACCGCTCGCCGCGCGGGGTCCGGCTCTGGCAGCACGCCGTCCGGCTGGGCGCGGCGGCGGCGGTGACCATGCTGCTGGTGGGCGTCTGGTCACGGGTCTCCGCCGCCTACGGCCTCTCGGTGCTCGGCGTGGGCGCCGGGGAGGGCGGGCTGGGCGACCTCCTCGGCTCCGTCCTGGGGGACACCAGCCCGGCGGCGAGCCTCGGCGGCGGGTCGCTCTCGCTCAGCCCGCAGCTGTGGGTGGCGGTGCCGCTGGCGGCGGCCTGGGGGGTGGTCGCCGGCCTGCTGGGCGGTCTGCTGGCGGCCGGCCGGGGCCGGCGCGGCGAGATCCCGGCGGACGACAGCTAACCGACCGCCGGACGGACCGGGCCCCGCCGCGCCTCAGCACGCGCCCGCGGGCGCGGCCGCGCCTCAGCACGCCCGGGGTCGTGCCTCAGCGCATCCGGGGGTAGACGATCGGGGTCGCCCAGGGCGGTGGTTCGGGTACCGGCGGCGAGGCGCCCGGGCGGCCCCGGCCCGCGCCGGGGAGCACCTGGGTGGGCGGTCCGTCACCCTGCCACGCGGTGGCCGGGCCGGGGGCGTCGGCGTCGGCGGAGCGCAGCTCGGCCACGAACTGCAGGCAGCTGGAGTACCGGTCCTCGGGTGATTTGGCGAGTGCCCGGGCCACCACGGCGTCCACCGCCTCGGACAGGTCCGGGCGGTGGTCGCGCAGCGTCGGCGGCGGGTCGTTGAGGTGGGCCCAGAGCAGGGCGAGGTCACTCTCCCGGCGGAACGGCGGCGTCCCGGCCAGCATCTCGAACACCACGCACCCCAGGCTGTACTGGTCGCAGCGGCCGTCCAGCGGCCGTCCGGAGATCTGCTCGGGCGCCGCGTAGTCCAGGGTGCCGACGATCTGGCCGACGGTGGTCAGCCCGCTGAGCGAGAGCGACTTCTTGGTGAGGCCGAAGTCGGCCAGGTACAGGTGCTCCGGGTGTTCGCTGTCCGTCCCGGCGGCGACCAGCACGTTGCCGGGCTTGACGTCCCGGTGGACCAGGTCGTGGTCGTGCGCGGAGTCCAGCGCGGAGCCGATCTGCAGGGCCAGCCGGGCCGCCCGCCCGACCGCGAAGGGGCTGCCCCGGTTCATCAGCCCGCGCAGGTCGCCGCCGTCGACGAAGCGCATCGCGATGAACAGGATGCCGTCCGTCTCGCCCGCCTCGAACACCGGGATGATGTGCGGGTGGTCGATCGCCGCGGCGGCCTCCGACTCGTGGATGAACCGCTGGCGGAACACCTCGTTGCGGGCGAGCTCGGGTGCCAGCAGCTTCACCGCGACCGTCCGGCCCAGCCGCAGGTCCTTGGCCCGGTAGACGACGGCCATGCCGCCCCGCCCGATCTCGGCCTCCAGCCGGTAGCCGGCCACCCGTCGGCCGACCATGCCGGACGGCAGGCCGGGAGCCTCCTCGGTGTGCGGCACCCGTTCGGCGGACTCCCGTCCGGCCGGCCGGTCCGGGGGGATCACAGCTCACCCGTCCGGGTGGGCTCGTACCCGGACGGTGCCGGGCCGGGTGCCGCGTCGGGCGCCGTGCCGGCGGTCGGGCCGGGTGTCGGGCCGGGGGGCGCGCCGGGTGTCGGGCCGGGGGTGGCGCCGGGGGTGGCGTGCGGCCGTCCGGGGGCCGCGTACGTCTGCAGCTGGAGGCCGTCGCAGTAGCACCACCGGTCGTGCACCGGGTCGAAGACCCAGAGCGCCTCGCCGTCGACGACCAGTCCGACCCGCAGGCCGTGGGTCCGCTCCCGGAAGGTCTCCAGGTCGGCGCTGCCGGCCGCGAGGTCCTCCAGCAGCGCCCGGTAGCGGGCCAGCACGCCCTCGGCCTCGGCGAGCGCCGGGCGGGGGTCGGCCGTCCGGGCCGGCGGGCCGGTGGCGTCCGGCGGCGTCGCGGGGAGGTTGATCAGCAACCGGCCGTCCACCCAGGTGCTCCATCCGTTGGAGCAGAGCACGTTCCCCCAGTCGCCCTGCCGGCCGACCAGTTGGACCGGCAGCAGCGGGTCCAGCCGGGCCGACGGCTGCGCCGGGTCCGGGGCCGCCCAGGAGGCCATCCCGTCCGGTGGGGCGACATGGGTCGGGCGGAACGCGAATTCGTCCATGGGCTCCGTCCATCGGAGGGCACTTCACCATCGCGCGATCACGCGCGATCACTTCCGCATGATCGCGGGCTCCTGCCGGCGCAGCAGCGCGAGCACGACGCCGCCGAGCACCGCCGAGAGGCCCACCAGGATGCCGATGCACTGCAGCCAGCGGGTGCGGTCGGGACGGAACAGCGGATCCGCGGTGATGGCGGTCGGGAAGACCGTGTGCAGGTCGACGGTCTGGGCCATCGCGGCCAGACCCCAGCGCGAGGGCACCAGCCAGGCGAACTGCTCCAGGCCGGGCACCCCGTGCAGCTTCAGCATGGCGCCGCTGAAGACGATCTGCACCACCGAGAGGAGCACCAGCATCGGCATGGTGGCCTCCTCCTTGCGGACCAGCGCGGAGACCAGCAGGCCGAGCATCATCGCCGAGAAGGAGAGCATCGCGACGGCCAGGATCAGCTCGGCCAGCGGCGGCAGCACGACACCGGCGTGCACCTGGACGCCGGTGGGGAGCGTCGGGCTGAGGTCCACCCCGGCCAGGCCGACGGTGGTCAGCACGGCGGCCTGGGCCACCGTGATCGTGCCGAGCACCACCACCTTGGAGACCAGGTAGGCCGATCTGGAGAGCCCGACCACCCGCTCCCGTTGGTAGATCGGCCGTTCCTTGACGATCTCGCGCACCGCGTTGGCGGAGCCGGTGAGCAGCCCGCCGATACAGAGCGTGAGTACCACGTTGATCGCGTTGTCGGGGGAGATCCGGCTGCCGGCCATCGCCCGGCACATCACGCCGATGATGAACGGCAGGGCGATCATCACCGTGAGGAAGAGCCGGTCGGCCGCCAGGACGGCGGTGTAGCGGCGGACCAGGGTCGCCAGCTGGGAGAACCAGCCCTGCGGCTTCTCCGGCCCGATCGGGCTCCCGGCGCCCGCGGCGGCGTGCGCGGCGGGCACCGCCCCCACCGCGCCGGCGGCCACGTACCGCTGGAACTGCGGGGACTCCCGGAACCGGCGCTGCCAGGCGGCGTGGTCCTCGCTCTCGAACGCCTCGAAGGCCTCCGGCCACTCGGCGTAGCCGAAGAACGCCAGCGCCTCGCCGGGCGGGCCGTAGTAGGCGGTACGGCCGCCCGGGGCCAGCACCAGCAGCCGGTCGCAGACGGACAGGCTCAGCACGCTGTGGGTGACCACGACGACCGTGCGGCCGTCGTCGGCGAGGCTGCGCAGCATCGTCATCACCGAGCGCTCCATACCGGGGTCCAGCCCGGAGGTCGGCTCGTCGAGGAAGAGCAGCGAGGGCTTGGTGAGCAGCTCCAGGGCGACACTGACGCGCTTGCGCTGGCCGCCGGAGAGGCTGGAGATGACCAGGTCGGCCCGGCTGTCCAGCCCGAGCTCGTGGATCACCTCGTCGACCCGGGTCTCGCGCTCCCGCTTGGTGGTGTCGCCGGGGAAGCGCAGTTCGGCCGCGTAGGAGAGCGCGCGGCGGACGGTGAGCTGGGTGTGCAGGATGTCGTCCTGCGGCACCAGGCCGATCCGGCGGCGCAGTTCGGCGTAGTCGCGGTAGAGGTCGCGCCCGTCGTACAGGACGGTGCCCTCGTCGGCCGGACGCAGCCCGGTCAGGGCGTTGAGCAGGGTGGACTTGCCGGCGCCGCTCGGGCCGGCCACCGCGAGCAGGGCCTTCTCGGCGAGCGGGAAGCCGACGCCGTCCAGCAGCACCCGGTGCTCGGGGCCGACCCGGACCACCAGGCCCTGGACGTTGAGCGAGATCTCGCCGGTGTCGGTGTACTCGGCCAGCTCGTCGCCGGAGAGGCAGAACGCGGAGTGGCCGATGCCGACGATGTCGGCCGGGCCGACCGGGGCCCGGTGCACCGGGCGGCCGTTCAGGTAGGTGCCGTTGTGGCTGGTCAGGTCGACGATCTCGTGGCCGCCGTCGGGGAGCGTGCGCAGCTCGGCGTGGTGGCGCGAGACCACCAGGTCGTCCAGGACGAGGTCGTTGTCGTCGGCCCGGCCGATCCGTACCGTCCGGCCCGGCAGCCGGATGACCGCGCTGGGCCGGCGGAAGACGCCGGAGGCCTGCGGGGCGATCAGTGACGGTCGCTCGGCGGCGGCCGGCGCGGGCACTCCGGCGAAGGTCGCGGACGGGCCGTCCGCGGGGTTGCCGAACCGCAGCAGGGTGCCGGGGCCGACGTCCTCGTGGTCGATCCGGCGGCCGTCGGTGAAGGTGCCGTTGGTGCTGCCGACGTCGTCCAGTTGCCAGTGGCCGTCGCTGGTGTGCAGCACCGCGTGGTGCCAGGAGACCCGCGGGTCGTCGAGGACGATCTCGCCGGTCGGGTCACGGCCGACGTGGTACGACCGGCCAGGATCGATCAGTTGCGAATCCTGGTCGGTGACGAGAACCAGAGGCGGCGCGACGGGCGCGCCAGCGCGCTCTCCCATGACTCGCATTCTAGTCCGGCCGGGGCCCCCCGGCTTTCCGGCCCGGCCCGGTCGCGGCTCGACCGGGGACGGGCCGCGGACCGGCTGCGGACCGGTCCTGGGCGGGTCCTGGGCGGGTGCTGGATCGGTCGTGGACCGACTGTGGACCGACCGCGGACCGGACCGGACAAGTGGACTGGACCACTGGATCCGAACCGGTCAGCTGCCCTATCGTTTGCCCCGTCGTCCGGCGCGGCTGCCCCGTCGTCGACGTGTCTGCCCCTCGTCCGGAACGATCCGGACCGGCCCCCGCGATCCCCTGGACGGACCGATGAGCCTCTGGCCGCAGTTGCGCGAATCCCGGCTCGTCCGGGCCGGCCGGGCCCCCGGGGCGGTGCTGCGCTGCGGGCTGATGGACACCATGCTGGCCGACCTCTCGGTCTCGGTCGTCCTCTTCTTCGAGCAGGCCCTGGACGAGGACCGGCTCGCCGCCGGCCTCGCCCGCGCGCTGGCACAGGTCCCGGTCTTCGCCGGGCGACTGCGCACCGTGGGCGACGAGTTGACCGCCGTCTGCGACGACTCCGGTGTGCCGATGGACAGTTACGACGTCGACGGCACGCTCGCGGAGGCGATGGGCCGGGTCACCTCGGCCGGCGCCGGTCTGGTCGACCCGGTGGACGCCCCGGCCGCCCGGCTCGGCGGCGTCCCGCTGCTCACCGTCCGGATCACCCGCCCCTCGGCCGGTGGCACGGTGCTGGGCTGCTCCTGGCACCACGCGATCGGGGACCTGCAGAGCTTCATGCTGCTGCTGCGGGCCTGGTCCGCCGCGGTCGAGGGCGGGGAGCTGCCCGAGGCCGAACTGGTCGAGGACCAGGACGCGTTACTGGCGAAGGTGCTGCCCGTCGAGGACTGCGGGCGGCCCGGGTTCCGGCTGCCCGAGCCCGCCGAGGCCGCCCTGCTGGCCCGTGAGGTGGCGGCCGGGCCGCGCGCCAACCGGACCGTCCAGCTGTACTTCGGCGAGGCCGAGATCGCCCGGATGCGGGAGGAGTTCAGCGCGGCGGCGGGCCGAAGACTCTCCTCCGGCGACGTGCTCTGCGCCCACGTCGTCAGTACCGTCAGGGCCTTGGACGAGGACGGCGAGACCCGCTGGCTGACCGTCCCGGTCAACGCGCGCCGCCCGCTCGGCCTGCCGCCGACCCTGGTCGGCAACCTGCTGGGGGACGTCCATCTGCCGCACGCGCCGCAGGACGGGCCGGCCGCCCTGGCGGCCGCGCTCCGGGAGGCAGTGGAGGACTTCGCGGACGGGCATCTCAACCTCCGTTCCAACCAGGCCTTCCTGGAGGCGATCGGGCGGTCCCGGCTGCGTGACTGCGTGCCGCTCGGCTTCGACCCCGCGCACCGCCGGTTCAGCTTCTCCAACTGGAGCCGGTTCGGCGCGTACGAGGTCTCCTTCCAGGGGCACCGGCCGGTGTTCTTCAGCCCGGCCGCCAACTACCCGCTGCCGTGGGTCTCCTGGACGGTCGAGGGCTTCCACGGGGCCGGCTCGCTCACCACGGTGGTGCTTCCGGCGCGGCTGGCCGCCCGGCTGCGCGGCGCCGAGGGGCGGGCCGCGCTGCACCGCTTCCGCGATCCGGCCGACGTGCTGCCCGCGCTGGCCGCCGCCGTGCCGAAGGTGCTCTGACCTACCGGCCGGTGCGGAACGACGTGAGGGGGGAAGGCCCGAAGGCCTTCCCCCCCTCAGCTGCCGCGACCGGGCCGGTCAGGCCGGGAAGGCCGCCTCGATCGCCGTCCAGAGCTGCACCCGGGCCTTGAGCGCGAGCCGGACGGTGTCCGCGCAGGCGGTCCACTTGGCGTCGTCGTCGCCACAGAGGTCGATCAGCATCTGCATCGCCATCGGAGTGTGCTGCTCGCCGTCCACCTCGATGTGCCGGGCCAGGTAGTCCTTGAAGACGGTGAGCGCGCCGTCCGGGTCCTCGATCTTGATGACCTGGGCGAACATGTCGGGGATGAGGTCCTCGCGGCCGAAGGCGAACGCCGCCGCGCGGCAGTGCACCGGCGCGTTCTCGATGATCTCCCAGGTGGTCGTGGTGAAGTCGACGGCGGCCTGCGGCACCCCGGCCTTCTTCAGCGCCTCGGGCACCGGGGTGCCCGCGCGCAGCAGCTCCAGGAACGCCTCGACCGGTGCCGGGTCGGCGCCGGCCTGCCGCATGCCCTCGACGTACAGCTCGAAGTGGCTGGTGAAGCCCTCGCCGAGCTCGTCGCTCTCCTCCACCAGCACGATGTCGTTGATCAGGCGACGGCTGGCGGTCGGCCCGTTCGGGACCCAGGGCACGTCGACGCAGGTCAGCTCGCGCTGCAGGCTCTTCAGCAGCGACATGAAGTCCCAGACGGCGAACACGTGCCGGTCCAGGAAGGTGCGGACGTGCCCGATGCTGGTCAGGCCGCCGTAGACGGTGTGGCCGACGACCTCGCGGCGCAGCGGGTCGATGGCCTCCTGCAGGCCGGTCAGTCCGGGGTGCGAACGGTCCCAGTGGTAACGGTTGTTGGACATGTGAGCTCCTTCACGGGGGGACGGGATTCTGCCACGGCGGCTGCGCGCCGGACAGGGGTCGCGCAGCCGACGGGCCGGTCGATGACGGCGGGGGCTACTTCATGACGGCGCGCAGGGCGTGCCGCAGCTGCTCCCGGCCGGGCTGGAGGGCGCGGTCGAGGGCGGGGGCGAACGGCAGCACCGCGCCGTCCGGGCGGGTGATCCGGCGGGGTGGGGCGATCAGCCGCATCTCCTCCGCGGCCGTGGCCAGCACCTCGGCGCCGATCCCGCAGCTGCGGTTGGAGTCGTCGATGACCACCAGCCGGCCGGTGCGTTCCAGTGAGGCGGCGAGCGACTCCCAGTCGAAGGGGTGCAGCGTGCGCGGGTCGAGGACCTCGACCGAGATCTCGTCGGCGAGTTCGGCCGCGACGGCCAGCGCGTCGTGCACCAGGTGACCGACGGCGACCAGGGTGACATCGCTGCCGGGCCGGTGCACGCGCGCCGAGCCGAGCGGAATCGGCTCCAGCGCCCAGGTGACGGTCTCGCGCACGGCGAGTGCGGCGGCCGGCGCGAACACCACCACCGGGTCCGGGTCGCGTACGGCCGAGCGCAGCAGGCCGTACGCGTCGGTCGGCGTGGCGGGGACCACGGTCTTCACCCCGGCGTGCGCGAACAGGCTGTACGGGTGGTCGGAGTGCTGGCCCGCCCAGCCGTCCCGGGAGCCGGACCCGGGGACGACGCAGGTCAGCGGGACACTCGCCTGGCCACCGGTCATCAGGGAGAACTTGTGGGCCTGGTTGACGAGTTGCTCGAAGACGAGGAACAGCAGCGAGGGGATCTGGAATTCCAGCACCGGCCGCCGCCCGGCCAGTGCCGCGCCGATCGCCATCGCGGTGAAGGCCTGTTCGGAGAGCGGGGTGTCGACGATCCGCTCCGGCCCGAACCGGTCGAGCAGTCCGAGGGTCGGGCCGGCCAGGCCGGCGCCGATGTCCTCGCCGAACACGCAGACCGCGGGGTCGTCGGCCAGCTCGTCGGCCAGCGCCCGGTTGAGCGCCTTGGTGTAGGAGAGCCTGGTCATCCCGTCGCCCCCGCCCGCGGCCGCCGTCCGTCGGCGTAGAGATAGTCCAAAGCGCCCTCCAGGTCCGGGAGTTCGGAGGCGAGTGCGAATCGCTCGGCCTCCGCCAGCTCGGCTGCCACGGCGGCGTCGAGCTCGGTGGCGGCGGCCTCGCCGATCGCGGCGGCGGCGGGCAGCAGCGGGTCGCGGGCCCGCCAGTCGGCCACCTCCTCCGCGCTGCGGTAGCGCAGCTTCATCCGGCGCTCCATGGTGTGGTGGCCCTCGAAACGGTAGGTGCGGCACTCCAGGAAGCCCGGACCGCCGCCGGCCCGCGCCCGGGCGACGGCCTCCTCGGCCGCGGCCCGGACGGCCTCGGTGTCCATCCCGTCGACGGTGACGGCGGGGATGCCGAAGGCGGCCGCCCGTCCGACGGCGCTGCCCGCGACGGCGGTGGCGGCCGGCAGCGTGGTCGCGTAGCCGTTGTTCTCGCAGACGAAGACCACCGGCAGCCGCCACATCGCGGCCAGGTTGAACGACTCCAGCAGCACACCCTGGTTGAGCGCGCCGTCGCCGAAGAAGGAGACCGCCACCCGGTCGGTGCCGGCCTGCCGGGCCGCCCAGGCGGCGCCGACCGCGATCGGCGCGCCGGCCCCGACGATGCCGTTGGCCCCGAGGATGCCCAGCGAGAGGTCGGCGGCGTGCATCGAGCCGCCCCGGCCCCGGTTCAACCCGCCGACCCGGCCCGCCAGTTCGGCGAGCAGGCGGCGCGGGTCGACGCCCCGGGCGAGCACGTGGCCGTGCCCGCGGTGGGTGGAGGTGAGCCGGTCGCCCGGGCCCAGCGCGGCGCACACGCCGACCGCGACCGCCTCCTGGCCGATGTAGGGGTGGATGCCGCCGGTGATCACCCCGGACTTCACCAGGCCGAGCGCCAGCTCCTCGAAGCCGCGGATCAGCCGCAGCATCCGGTAGCGCCGCGCGGGCGTGCCGAGCGGCGCCACCCCCGCGCCGCCGTCCGGGGCGGGCGCGGTGTCAGCGGCCTCCACTGTCGCGCCGCCGGCCGCCGCCGTCACGGGGTGCCCCGCCAGAGCGTCGGGCAGATGTCCGGGTCGGCGTAGTCCGGCCGGTCGTCGGCGGTGCGGCGGACCACCACGTCGTGGTTGTAGACCACCGTGCCGCCGTCCGGCCTGGCGTGCCGGCGGTACTCGTTCGCGCCGTCCTGCAGGTGCAGCGAGATCGCGCGGCGCGGGGCGTCGGAGAGGTTGGCGCCGCTGCCGTGGTAGGTCCGGCAGTGGTGGAAGCTGACGTGCCCGCGCGGGATCTCGACCGGGACCTTGCGCACCTGCTGCCCGTTGTGGTGCGCGTTGGCGGCCAGGATCGACTCCAGCTCGGAGCGGTCGCGGTGGGCGAAGTGGCGGGTGGAGTCCTCGCCGGAGTTCAGCTCGCGCCAGCGGTGGCTGCCGTCGATCATGGTGATGGTGCCGTTCTCCTCCCGGCAGTCGTGGAACGGGAGGAAGGCGGTGAGCATCCGGTCGGAGCTGGAGGTCTGCCAGTAGTGCTTGTCGAAGTGCCAGGGCACCTGGTTGGTGGGCTCCTCGGGCACCGGCGGCTTGTAGATCAGCGTCGCCTGGAAGACCCGGATCTCCTCGGCCTCGGCGAGCAGCGCGGCGACGGCGCCCAGCAGCGGCTTGCGCAGGATCGCGGCGATCGCGTCGCTCTCGTAGTGGACGTAGTCGTTGTGCCGCTGGACCGGGCCGTGCGAGGGGTCCCAGGCGGCGAGGTTCGGCGGGCGGACGGGCAGCTCGCGGTCCCGGTGGCCCTCGTAGTACTTCTCGGTGGCGGCCTGCAGGGTGTCCAGTTCCTCGTCGCTGAACAGCCGGCGGGAGAGGTACCAGCCGTGTTCGAGGTACCCGGCCACCTCCTCGGGCGTGGGCAGCAGCGCGCGCTCGGCCTCGGTGAGCCGGAACTCGGGTGCGGTGGTCATGCGGGGGCCTCCTTCTGCGGGGCGGGGGTTGCTCAGACGGAGGCGGCAGAGCCCTGCCGCTCGACGGCCTCGTACAGGGCCTTGATGTTGGCGGTGCCGAAGGTGCCCGCGCCCTGGCGCTCGATCAGCTCCAGGAAGTAGGTGCGGCGCGGGTGCGTCGAGCGCAGGAAGATCTGGAACAGCTGCCCGCCGTGGTCCTGGTCGACCAGGACGTCGAGTTCGCGCAGCGTGTCGACCGGGATGGCCGTCCCGCCGAGCCGCTCCGCCAGCGCGTCGTAGTAGGCGCCCGGGGTGCTGAGGAACTCCACCCCGCGGTCGCGGACGGTGCGGACGGCGGTGGCGATGTCGCCGGTGCGGAAGGCCAGGTGCTGGACGCCCGCGCCCTCGTTGTCGGCCAGGAAGGTGTCGATCTGGCCGGGCCGGCGGGTGGTGTCGGGCTCGATCAGGGTGAAGGTGACCTCACCGGAGGCGCTCTGCACCACACTGGAGTCCATCGCCTGCTCGCCGACCTCGATGTACTCGCCGAAGATCCGGTGGAGGCCGAGCGCGGCCTCGCAGAACTTGACGGCGGGGGCGAGCTCCCCGGCCGGCACGCAGATCGCGGCGTGGTCGAGGGCGTCCAGCAGGGTGGTGGCGGGCGTCGCGGGGGCGGGCCCGGCCGGCGCCTCGGGGACGAACCGCAGCGCGACGTCGCCGAAGCCGGCCACCAGCCCGCCGGTCCGGTCCAGGACGCGGGCGCCGTGCCGCTCGGCGCGCTCCAGCGAAGCCTGCGGGTCGGTGCAGCCGAGGGCGATCACCCCGACGCCGTCGCCGTGCACGGCCACGAAGCGGGCGACCGGGTGGTCGGGGTCGGTGGCGGAGACGAGGTGCAGCCGGATGCCGCCCTGCCGCAGCCGGACGGTGCGCGCGCCGAGCGGCCCGGCGGCGGGCGCCGCCGGGACGGGGGACCCGGGCGTCTGTTCATCGGGCGTCTGTTCATCGGGGGCGAAGCCGAAGTCGGCGCAGAGGCCGGCCGCGGTCTTGTCCGCGTCGGCGCAGTGGAACTCGACATGGGTGATGGACTGGATGGACAACGGGTTCTCCCCGGGGGTGGCGAATGATGGATGGCCGGGGCTCGGCCCGGCCCGGGCACCCCGCCGGGCCGGGCCGGCTCCGGCGGGGCGTCGCACGGCAGGCCGGGGCGCGGCCCGGCAGCCGGCCGCTACTTGGTGGACCGGGTGGAGGCCGGGCCGAAGACCAGGCTGAGGTTGTGTCCGCCGAAGGCGAAGGCGTTGCTCAGCGCGGCGCCCGGCGGGGTGGACCGGGCCGCGCCGCGCACGTGGTCGAGCGCGCAGGCCGGGTCGGGGTCGTCCAGGTTGAGCGTCGGTGGCAGCGTCCCCCGGGCCACCGCGAGTGCGGTCACCGCCGCCTCCAACGCGCCTGCGGCACCGAGCAGATGGCCGGTCGCTCCCTTGGTCGAGCTGACCGCCGGCCCGTGTTCGCCGAAGACGGCGCGCAGGGCGGCGGTCTCGGCGACATCGCCCAGCTTGGTACCGGTGCCGTGTGCGTTGACATAGCCGATGTCGGCCGGCGCCAGGCCCGCGTTGGCGATCGCGGCGCGCATCGCGTCGGCCGCGCCCGAGCCGTCCGGGCGGGGCATGGTCGGGTGGTGCGCGTCGGTGGAGGCGCCCCAGCCGGTCAGGTCGGCGTAGCCGGCCGCGCCGCGGGCGTCCGCGTGCTCGGCCCGCTCCAGCACCAGGACGGCGCTGCCCTCGCCGAGCACGAAGCCGTTGCGGCGGGCGTCGAACGGCCGGCTGGCCTGCGCCGGATCGTCCCAACCGGACGACAGCGCGCGGGCGTTGGTGAAGGCGGCGGCGATCGTCGGGTGCAGCGAGGACTCGCTGCCGCCACAGACCACCACATCGGCGTCGCCGGCCCGGATCAGCCGCAGCCCCTCGGCCACGGCCTGGGCACCGGCCGCGCAGGCCGTCACGATCGCCGAACTGAAGCCCCGGATCCCGTGCTTGATGGCGATCCGGGCGGTGGCCATGTTGGAGAGCATGCCGGGCAGCAGATACGGGCTGACGCCGGGCCGGCCACGCTCCAGCCGCCGGTGCGACTGCTGCTCGAAGGTCTCCAGCCCGCCGCCGCCGGTGGCCAGGACCACGGCGGTGCGGTGCGGGTCGGCGTCCCGCCCGACCACCAGGCCGGCGTCGGCGAGCGCGTCGTCGGCGGCGGCGAGCGCGAGCAGCACGAACCGGTCGACGCACCTGGTCTCGGTCGGCGGCAGCACCTCGCGGCCCTCGACGGCGGGTGCCAGGCCGGCGGCGGTGAGCCAGCCGTGCGCAGCGTGGCCCTCGGGCAGCGCGCGGATGCCCGAGTGGCCGGCGGTGAGCGCCTCGAAGACGTCGGCCGGCTTCCGGCCCACCGGTGTGACCAGGCCGATTCCGGTGACCACGGCGCCCGGACGGCCGGTGGGCGCGCCCGGACGGCCGCCGGCCGCGCTCATCGGGCGGCCACCGAGTCGAGGTAGCGCTGACGCAGCAGCACCTTGCGGACCTTGCCGGTCGGCCCGAGCGGGATGTCCTCGCCGGACACCACCAGGACCTGCCGGACGGTGGCGGCCGCGGCCTCGTCGAGGGCGGCCGTGACCGCCTTGGTGCGGTCCGCGGCCGGATCGGCGTCGGCCGCCAGGAGCAGCAGGACGTCGGTGACCACCCGGTCGCCGTCCCGGACGGCGACGACCGTGCAGTCCGCCACGTCGGGGCAGGCCGCGAGTACCCGCTCTTCCGACATCGCGGTGAACAGCCGCTTGCCGTCGCCGAGTTCGACCGAGTCCACGGCCCGGTCGACGTGGTAGTAGTAGCCCTCCTCGTCCCGGTACATCAGGTCCCCGGTGAGGAAGCGGCCGCGGATCCGGGTGCGGAAGGTGGTGGCCGAGTCGTTCCAGTAGCCGAGCGCCAGGGTGGGGGAGGAGGTGGCGAGTTCGCCGACCTCCCCGGGGCCCAGCGGCTCGCCGTCCGGGCCGACCACCTCGCAGTCGACGAAGGCGTGCGGGCGGCCGACGCACCGGCCGTACCGCTCGGTGCCGGGGCCGTGGGAGATGAAGAAGTGGGAATGGCCCATCTCGGTGGAGCCGAGGCCGTCCACGAACAGCGAGCCGGGCACCCGGACCCGGCCCGCACGGGTGACGGACTCGCGGCTGCCGGTGGCGATCAGCCGGCGGATGTGCACCTCGTGGGCGCAGTCACCGGTGTTCCACCAGAGCGCGACCGACGTCAACTCCCGCTCGGCCAAGTCGTGGTGGGCCAGCTCGGCCCAGGTGGCGGCGAAGCCGATGACACCGGTGGGCCGCCGGCTCTCGATGGCGTCCAGCACGCCGGCGCCGGACTGCCGGGAGAGCAGGTCGAGCCGGGTGTGCGAGCTGAGCGCGAGGTTGACCGCGATCAGGGTGGCGGCGTGCGGCGCGGGCAGCGCGCTGAGCATCCGGTCCTGGCCCTGCGGGCGGGGCAGGCGCAGGCGGTGGCGGATCGCCGCGTACAGGCTCGCGTGCGAGTGGACCACGGCCTTGGGCATCCCGGTGGTGCCGGAGGAGTGCGTGATCGCCACCGGGTCGCCGGACCAGTGCCGGTAGGGCGCGGGCGCGGCGTCCGGGTCGCCCGAGCCGAGCGTGCCGATCTCCGGGAGCAGCGGGGCGCCGGGGTCGTGGCCGGCCAGGGCGGCCAGGTGCGCGGCGTCGGCGAGGATGCCGACGGGGCCGAGCCGGGCGATGTAGCGGGCGGCGCGCTCGCCGTCCACGTTCGGGTTGAGCAGGGCCGGGATCGCGCCGAGCCGGGCCAGCGCGAGGAAGGAGAGCACGTGGTCGGCGGCGTCCGTCGCGTAGACCACCACCGGGTCGCGGCGGGTCACGCCGAGGCCGTGCAGGGCCGCGGCCCGGGCCCGGACGGCGCGGTCCAGCTCGCGCAGGGTGAAGGGCTGCCAGGCGGCATGGTCGTCCACCGGGGTGTCGAAGGTCAGCAGCGGCTCGTCCAGCCCGAGGCCCAGGGCCATCCGGCTGGTCAGGACGTTGCCGGCGCCGACGTCGGGGTCGTCCGCGAGAAGGGTGCGGATACTGCGGATGCTCACGGTGGTGAATCCCTCCCATGGTGCGTGGTGCTGGGCGTACTTCGGCGGGTGCGGCGTGTGGCGCCGCTCGCTCGATGGCGGTGCGGGGAACGCGGCGGCGGTGGGCCGTGCGGGACGGCTCGGGGGTGGCTGTGGGACGGGTGACGGGGCGGCTCGGGTCAGCCGGCCGTGACCAGGACGGCGGCGGCCCGGTCCGTTCCGTCGGCGGACTCCGCCTGCTCGGCGGCGATCACGAGGACCTGGTCGGCGTCGCCGTCCGCGAGGAGCAGCGCCGCCAGGTCGAGCGCGTCCAGCGGTACCCGGCCCGGTACCGAGTCGGCCGGGCTGATCGCCACCACCGGACCGGTCAGGCCCCAGCGGGCGGCGATGTGTCCGAGGACGGCGTTCGGGTTGGACTGGAAGAACAGCAGGGGCGGCACCCGCTGCCCGGAGGCGGCGGCGTCGTCGATGGCACGGGCGGTGGCGCGGTCGCCGCCCGCGCTGGCCAGCAGCAGGGCGGTCCGGCCGGGGGCCGGGGCGCCGCCGTGACGGGCGCGCAGGCAGCGTTCGGCGGTCTCGGCCACCAGCGGATTGAAGGAGGAGGCGGTGAAACCGGGGATCGGCGGGAGCGGCTCGTGGCGGCCCGGCTCCGGCCAGCGGGCTTCGGCGAGGACCCGCAGCCCGGTCATCGGGCCGCCACCAGGAGCGCGGTGTTGGCGCCGCCGAACGCGGAGTTGAGGGTCAGCGCGTAGCGCGGCCGCTCGGTGCGCGGGCCGTCCAGGACGAGGTCCAGTCCGACGTCCGGGTCCGGGCCGAGCCAGCCGGCGTTCACCGGCAGCCGGCCGTCGCGCAACGCCGCTATGGTGACGGCGAGTTCGAGCAGCGCCGAGGCCTCCAGGGCATGGCCGTGGACGGCCTTGCTGGAGCTCACCGGCAGCCGTTCGGTGTGGGCGCCGAAGACCCGGCGCAGCGCGCTCGCCTCGGCCCCGTCGGCCAGCGGCGAGCCGGTGCCGTTGGCGTTGACGTAGCCGACCTCGGCCGGGCTGACGCCGCCCCGGGCGAGCGCGGCCTCGACGGCCCGGGCCACGCCGTCGCCGGTCGGCTCCGGGCGGCAGACGTGGTGGGCGTCGCCGGCCCGGCCCCAGCCGGCCAGCCGGGCGAGCACCGGTGCGCCGCGCCGCCCGGCCTCCGACTCGGTCTCGATGACGACGGCGGCGGCCGCGTCGCCGAGCAGGGTGCCGGTCCGGCCGGCGCTGAACGGGCGCAACTCGCCGTCGCGGGCCAGCGCGCGGCCGGCGTCGAAGGCGGCGAAGACGCCCGGTTCCACCAGGTGGCCGGCGGCGACCAGCACCCGGCGGTGCCGGCCGGCGGCCACCAGCGCGGCGGCGTCGGCCACGGCGGTGCCGGCGGCGACGCAGGCACCGGTGTACACCCGGGTGACTCCCGCGAGGTCCCAGGCGGCGGCCGCGCCGGCGGCCACGGCGGCGGCCACGGCCCGGGTGTTGAGGTCACTGTGCAGGGCGAGCAGGACGGGCATGTCGTCCCGGTCCGCGGTGGGCCCCGCGCCCCGGTCGGTCGCCGCCCGACGGTCGCCTTCGCCGCTCCGGCCACCTTCGCCGCTCGCGCCGCCGGCGGGCAGGCCGGCCTGCTGGCAGGCCTGGTCCACGGCGGCGAGCACGGCGTCGGCGAGTGGCATCGGCTCGGCCAGCAGCGCGGCCCGGCCGGTCCGGCGCGCGGAGACGTCGAACCTGGTCACCGCGGTGAAGGCGGTCTTGCCGTGGGCGGCCGCGTCGGCCAGCGCGTCGAGCCCGGTGCCGGCCGCGCTGAGCACGCCGACGCCGGTGACTACGGGCCGGACGGCGGGCGGGGCATGGCCGGTCATGACTGCGCGGCCCCCGCGGTCTGCGGCGTCGCGGCGGCCGCGGCCGCCGCGAGGACGGCCGAGCGGAGCACCTCGACGGCGTCGTCCACGGTCCGGATCGCCTCGAAGCGTTCGTCGTCGAGGTCCGGCTCGATGCCGTAGCGCTGCTCGAACTCAGCTATCAGCCAAGTGAGTTCGAGTGACCCGAGTTCCTCGGGGACGTCGCCTGCGGCGCGCTGCCCGAACGCCGCCAGGATCGTCAGGACCTCGGCCCGGTCGGGGAGGACGGGATCGCTCACGCCGGGCTGCCCGAGGTGGCGTTGGCGGCGTCGAAGCGCTTCGCGATGTCGGCGGTGAACTCGTCGAGCGTCATCAGCGCGGTGCTCTCCATCTCGTCGAAGTCGAACTTGATCCCGAACTCGTCCTCGACCTGCACCGAGAGGTCGGCGAGGGCGAGCGACTCCAGGTCGAGGCCGGCCGGGCCGAGGTCGGTGTCGCCGGTGACCTCGGAGACGTCGTACTGCATCTCGGTCAGGGCGGCGAGGACGAACTCGCGGATGCGGTCCTGCATGGTGTGCTCCTGTACTCGCGCGCTGCGGCGCGCGGATCGTCGGGGGAGGCGGCGGAGGGTCGGGACACGTCGGTTCGGCGGCGCCGGTCCGGGGCCGGGTGCGGCGGGTTGTCCGGCAGGCCGGGTCAGCCCGCCGCGGCTGCGGTCGCCCGGAGGGCGGCCGGGTCGCGCAGCAGCTTTCCGGTCGCGGTGCGCGGGAGTCGCGGGAGGAAGGCCAGTCGGCGGGGCCGCTTGTAGGCGGCGAGCCGCTGGGCCAGCGCGTCCCGGACCAGAGCCCGGTCGGCGTCGTCGTCGGTGGCGAGGTACGCCTCGATGGCGCCCTCGTCGAAGACCACGACGGCCTCACGGACCTGGGGCAGGCCGGCCAGGATCAGTTCGACCTCGGTGAGGTCGACCTTCAGCCCGCCGATCGAGACCTGGGAGTCCCGCCGCCCGAGGACGGTGACGAGCCCGGTGGCCGGGTCCAGTTCGGCGGCGTCACGGGTGTGCAGCCAGCCGTCCGACCAGCGGGTCGGGTCGTCCAGTCCCGGGTACGGCGAGGCGGCCGTCCTCAGCTGCAACTCGCCCGCCACCAGGCGGAGTTCCATGCCGTGGACGGGCTGCTTCGCCGGGTGCAGGGCGCCGTCGAGATCGGTGGCGATGACACCGAGCTCGGTCATGCCGTACATGGTGCCCAGCGGCACGCCGTACCTGGCGGTGAAGGCGGCCGGCAGGCCCGGGCGGACCAGCTCCCCGGCCACCACCATCCGGCGCAGTCGTGGCAGCGCCGGGGGCGCGGCCACGCCGGCCAGCAGTTCGGCGTGGAAGGGTACGCCGATCACGGTGGTGGGCCGGTCGGCCTCGTCGGCGACGGCGGCCAGAATGCCCGCCGCCGTCATCCGGTCCGGCACGGTCAGCGGTGCGCGGGCGTGCAGGCTGTTCAGCAGTCCGCCGACCAGTCCGAGCACATGCACCACCGAGGAGAGCAGTACCACCCGCTCGCCCTCACCGGGGAAGTCCACCAGCCGCTGGTAGCAGCCGAGTTCTCGGATCAGATCACCGGCGGTGCGGGCGATGACCTTGGCCGGGCCGGTGGACCCGGAGCTCAGCTGGACCAGCGCGTGGCCGGTCCGGGCAGGTCGCCCGTCCGGTAGCCGGACGGCCACCGGCTCGATCTCGGAGAAGCCGCGCAGCGCCGCCGAGGGCCGATGAGCGGACCCTACCAGCACCTGCGGGGCCAGCCGTTCGACCGCGAGCTCGATCTCATGGTCGGTCAGCCGGTGGTCCAGCAGGGCCACTTGGGCGCGCAATCGCCAGCAGGCGAGCAGCACGGCGACGAAGCCCAGCGACGGTGGCAGCCGCAACGCCGCCGTGCCGCCGGGGCCGAGGCCGGCCGCGGCGAGCCGCGCGGCCTGCTCGTCGACCAGGGCGCGCAGAGTGCCGCGGTCGACGGGTGTGCCGAAGCGCAGGCACTCCTCGCCCTCCGGGCCGGCCAGCAGGAACCGGGTCACCCAGTTGTCCGGGGCGTCGGCGTGCGGCGGTGCAGAGGGCGGAAGTGAGGAGAGGGAAATGCCGGTCAACGCCACTCCACGCAGAGGAGATTTGACATGGACGCCGTTCTCAAACCAATACGGCCAATTCCGTTGCCAGACTTTTGCACAGACGTTTGGTCAAATCAAGGTCTATACCAATCCGGCTCGTACCTCCTACGCTGCCGAAGCGGGACTGGTCCGAGCGCGGCCGTCCGGGAACGAGGATGCCCGTGGGACTACTCACGCTGGCCGGGTACGAGCGCGCGGCGCGCACCCAACTGCCACCAGAAATATGGGACTTCATCGAGGGTGGCAGCGGACTCGAACGCACCCTGGCGGCCAACCGGGAAATGTTCGGCCACTACGCACTGAGGCCCCGCACGCTCGTCGACGTCTCGACCTGCTCGACGGCCGTCCCGCTGCTCGGAAGCGAGCTGCGGCTGCCGGTCGGAATTGCCCCGATGGCCTACCACCAACTGGTCCATTCGGACGGGGAAACCGCGACCGCTCGGGCAGCCGGCCGGGCCGGGGCGTTCCTGGTCGCCGGAATCTTCGCCAGCCGGACCCTGGAGTCCATGGCCGCCGCCGCCACCGGCCCGCTCTGGCTGCAGCTCTACTGGCTGCGGCGCCGTGACGCGCTCGCCGCGCTGGTCGAACGGGCCGAGGCCGCCGGCTTCGCCGCCCTGATGCTGACCGTGGACGCCCCCCGGATCGGCCGCCGGATGCGCGACCTGCGCAACGGCTTCGCCGTCCCGCCGCAGATCCGCGCCGTCAACCTCGATCCCGCGCTGATGGCCGCCAGCCACCGGGCCGACACCGGCTCCTCCGGCATCGCCGACCACGCACGGGAGCAGTTCGACCCCAGCCTGACCTGGTCCGACCTGGCCTGGCTGCGCGAGCGCAGCAGCCTCCCGCTGGTCCTCAAGGGCATCCTGACGGCCGAGGACGCCAGGATCGCCGCCGAACACGGCGTGGACGCCGTGGTGGTGTCCAACCACGGCGGCCGTCAACTGGACGGCGCGCTGCCCGCGCTCGCGGCCCTGCCCGAGGTGGTCGCCGCCCTCCCGCCGGAGGTCCCGGTGCTGCTCGACGGCGGCGTCCGGACGGGGACCGACATCGCCGTCGCGCTCGCGCTCGGCGCCCGCGCCGTCCTGGTCGGCCGCCCCGTCCTCTGGGGGCTCGCCGTCGAGGGCGAGGACGGCGTGCTGCGGGTCCTCGACCTGCTCCGCGACGAACTGGAGCACACCCTGGCCCTGTTGGGCCGGCCCACGCCCGCGGACCTGGACGGCACCGTCCTCGCGCCCTGGCCCACCGCCTGACCGGGCTGCCCCTCCGGCCGGAGGGGCAGCCCGGTCAGGCCCCGTACCGAGGCTCCGCGCGAAGGCGCCGCACCGACGCCCCGCGCCCGAGCTCCGCACCGCACGCCCGACAGAAAGACCGACGACATGAAGAACCAGGACGCCTTCCCCGGCTGGGACTGGGACGATCCGGAGGACCTCGCCGTCCGGCTCGACGCGTTCAGCGGCGACGTCGCCACCTGCCGACAGCTCGAACCGGCCGTCGGCGGCCTCCCCAAGGACCACCGGGGCTTCCGCGAGCTCGGCATCACCGGCATCGAGTTCGCCGCCTTCCGGACGGCCCACCCGGAGGGCCTCGGCACCGACCTGACCGCCCTGCGCAGCCCCGAGACCAGTACCGAGCCCGGCACCCTCTACCGCGTCGACGGCGACCGCTGGTTCACCCAGCTCGACATCGGCCGGCCGCTGCCCTTCGCGGACGCCAGCGTGGACTGGGTCTACGCCGAGCACCTGATCGAGCACGTCACCATGCCGATCGCGGTCGGCTGGCTGCGCGAGGCCCGGCGGGTACTGCGCCCCGGCGGTGTCCTGCGGATCACCACCCCCGACCTGGCCCGCTACCTGACCGGTTACGCGACCGACGACGGCTTCCTCGCCAAGCACCGCCGGCGCCTCACCACGATGGGCTTCGGCCCGCCGATGCCGCAACGCCCGGCTTTCTTGATCAACCAGATCTTCCGGTACTACGGCCACCAGTGGATCTACGACCTGGACGAGCTGCGGCACGTCCTCACCCGGGCCGGCTTCGAGGCCGACCGGATCCGCCCCTGCGCCTACCGGGAGGGCGTCCGCGCCGACGTCGCCGACCTCGACACCGCGTTCCGCACCGACGAGACGGTCTACGTCGAGGCCGACCGCTGAGCCGCGGAGCCCACCTCCCCCTGCCCGATCGGATGACCATGCCGCTGCACCCCCAGGCCCAGGCGCTGCGCGAGCGCCGCGCGCGGGCCGGCACACCCCCGCTCTACAGCCTCACCCCGGCCCAGGCCCGCGCCGCCGACCTCGCCGACATCCGGGCCGCCGCCGGTACCCCCGAGCCCGTCGCGGCCGTCGAGGAGCACCGCATCGCCGGCCCCGGCGGCGAACTCGCCCTGCGGCTCTACCGCCCCGAGCCGCCCGGCCGGCGGCTGCCCGCCCTGCTCTACCTCTTCGGCGGCGGCTGGACGCTCGGCTCGCCCGACACCAGCGACGCGATCTGCCGCCGGCTCACCAACGCCGTCGGCTGCGTCACCGCCTCCGTCGGCTACCGTCTCGCCCCCGAACACCCCTTCCCCGCCGCCGTCCACGACTGCCGCGCCGCCGCCGGCTGGCTGGCCGGGAACGCCGACGCCCTCGGCCTCGACCCGGCCCGGCTGGCCGTCGGCGGCGACAGCGCCGGCGGCAACCTCGCCGCGGCCCTCACCCTGCTCGCCCGCGACGGGGGCGGCCCGGCCCTGCGCCACCAACTGCTGGTCTACCCCAACACCGACCACCGGGCCGCCGAGGCCCCGTCGGCCGAGCGGTTCGACGACCCGCTGCTCTTCAACCGCCGCTCGGTGGCCTGGTACTGGGGCCACTACCTGGCCGATCCCGCCGACGGCGACCACCCGCACGCCTCCCCGCTGCGCGCCCCGAGCCTGGCCGGGCTGCCGCCCGCCACCGTGATCACCGCCGAGTACGACCCGCTGCGCGACGAGGGGGAGCGCTACGCCGAGGCGCTGCGGGCGGCCGGCGTCCCCGTCGAGTCCCGCCGGTACGCGGGCATGCCGCACGGGTTCTTCGCCATGACGGGCGTCCTGGACGCGGCCGGGGAGGCCCAGCGGTACGCCGCCGAGCGGCTGCGCGAGGCCCTGCGGTGACCGCCGCCGCTCCTGCCGCCGCGTCCGCCGCCCGGCCCGCCGCCGCCACCGGGCCCGCCGTCGGGCCGCTCGCGCTGGGTGACCTGCACGGCTCGCTGGCCGATCCGCTGCTGGACGCGATGACCTTCCTCAACGAGGTCACCACCCGCTACCCCGGGGCGGTCTCCTTCGCCCCCGGCCGCCCCTACGAGGGCTTCTTCGAACCGGAGGACGTCCACGACCACCTGGACGCCTATCTGGAGCACCTCGCCGCCCGGGGCCTCGACCGCGACGCCGCCCGCACCACCCTGTTCCAGTACGGCCCGACCAAGGGCGTCATCGCCGACCTGGTCGCCCGCACCCTGGCCAACGACGAGGGCCTCACCGTCGCCCCCGAGTCCCTGGTGCTCACCGTCGGCGCCCAGGAGGGCATGCTGCTGACGCTGCGCGCCCTCTGCGCGGGCCCGGACGACGTCCTGCTGGTCAGCTCACCCTGCTACGTCGGCGTCACCGGCGCCGCCCGGCTGCTCGACCTGACCACCGTCCCGGTGCCCGAGGGCCCCGACGGCGGCCCCGATCCGCGGGCCGTCCGGGCGGCGGCCCGGGCCGTCCGGGCCCAGGGGCGGCGCCCGCGGGCGCTCTACGTCGTCCCCGACTTCGCCAACCCCTCCGGCACCAGCATGCCGGTCCCCGCCCGGACGGGGCTGCTGGACGCCGCCGCCGAGGAGGGGCTGCTGGTCATCGAGGACAACCCGTACGGCTTCTTCGCCCGTGACCCCGGTGAGCGGCCCACCCTGAAGGCGCTGGACCGCCGCCGCCAGGTCGTCTACCTCGGCTCCTTCGCCAAGACCTGCTTCCCGGGCGCCCGGCTCGGCTACGTCGTCGCGGACCAGGAGGTGGCCGGGCCCGGTGGCCGGCGCTCGCTGCTCGCGGACGAGCTGGCGAAGCTGAAGAGCATGACGACGGTCAACACCCCGGCGCTCAGCCAGGCCGTGATCGGCGGCATGCTGCTGCGCCACGACTGCCGGCTGCGGGCCGCCAACGCCCCGGCGACGGCCTACTACGCGGCCAACATGGCGGCGCTGCTGGCCGCGCTGGAGGAGGAGTTCCCCGCGGCCGAGCGCGAGCGGCTGGGCCTGTCCTGGAACGAGCCGGAGGGCGGCTTCTTCGCCGTGCTGACGGTGCCCTTCACGGCCGACGAGGCGGCCATGGAGCGGTGTGCCCGGGAGTACGGCGTGCTCTGGACGCCGATGGCGCCGTTCTACCCGGCGGGCGGGGGAGAGCGCCGCCTCCGGCTCTCCGTCAGTTCACTCACCGCACGTCAGATCCGCGACGGTGTGGCCGACCTGGCCCGCTTCATCCGCGCCGAGGCCGAGGCCGAGGCCGGTGCCGGGGCCGGCGCCGAGGCCGACCCCGGGGCGCGGGCGGAGGCGGAGGCGGCACGGTAGGGGAGCGGCACGCACGAGGGTGGGGCGGGGGCTTCGAGAAGCCCCCGCCCCACCCTCGTGTCCGTCCTCGCGCGCGGTCCCGGGGCTCAGCGCACCCGGGTGGAGAACAGCCGGGCCGAGCAGTACACCGAGGCCACCGTCATCAGGACGACCACCAGCAGCCCCTGCCAGACCACACTGTCCCCGGCATGGCCGGAGAAGAGCGCCCGCATGCCCTCCACCGCCCAGTAGAAGGGGTTCCACTTGGCCATGGTCTGCTGCCACACCGGTGCCAGCGCCAGTGGCAGCAGGACGCCGGACAGCAGCGCGATCGGCTGCGCGAGGGTGTTCACCACCGGGGCCATCGCCTCGTCGGCCGGCAGCACCAGGGCGATGCCGTAGGAGATCGCCGAGGTCATCAGGGCCAGCAGGCCGAGCAGCAGGTACGCCAGCAGCAGGTCCAGCGGTGCGACCCGCAGCCCGAACGGCAGCGCGATCAGCGTGATCAGGACGGCCTGGACGAGCAGCGCCACCGTCTCGCGCAGCGCCCGGCCGAGCAGCAGGGCCAGCCGGCTGACCGGGGTCACCCGGGACCGCTCGATGATGCCGGCCTTCAGCTCGCCGAGCAGGCTGAAGCCGGTGTACAGCCCGCCGAAGATGCAGAGCACCGCCAACAGGCCCGGTACGTAGATCTGGTAGGTCTCGGCGTAGGTGGTCGCGCCCATCGGCGCCAGCACCTTCTTGAGCAGTGGTGCGAACAGCAGCAGATAGAAGATGGGCTGGATCAGCCCGACGGCGATCCAGATCGGGGTTCGCCACATGAGCAGCAGCTGCCGCTGGAAGACCAGCCAGGTGTCGCGGGCGAGCTTCATGGGGGCCTCTCGGGGATCAGTGCTCAGGACTGCTCGATGGAACGGCCCGTCCGGGCCAGGAACACGTCGTCCAGGCTGGGCCGTTGCAGTTGCACGGTGCCGGGTACGACCCCGGCGCCGTCCAGGGCGCGCAGCAGCCGTGGGATCGCGGCCGCGCCGTCGTCGAGGTAGAGCCGCAGGCCGTCGTCGCCCTGTGTCTCCAGGCGGCGCAGGTACGGCTGGTCGCGCAGCGCCTTGGCGGCGGGTTCGGCCTCGCCGGCGGTGAGGCCGACCAGGACGACGTCGCCGGAGATCTCCCGCTTCAGGGCCTCGGGCGTGCCCTCGGCGACGATCCCGCCGTGGTCGACGATCGCCACCCGGTCGCAGAGCGCGTCGGCCTCCTCCAGGTAGTGCGTCGTCACCACCACGGTCAGGCCCTCGGCGCTCAGGCGCCGGATCTCGGCCCACACCTGTCCCCGGCTGGCCGGGTCGAGGCCGACCGTGGGCTCGTCGAGGAAGAGCACCTGGGGCGCGTGGATGACGCCCAGCGCGATGTCCAGCCGGCGGCGCTGGCCGCCCGAGTAGGTGCGGCACGCGCGGTCACCGAACTCGGTGAGCCCGAAGGCGTCCAGGGCCTCCTCGGCCAGCTGCTGGGCCCGTGCCTTGCGGGTGCCGTGCATCCGGGCCTGCAGCACCAGCTCCTCGCGGGCGGTGACGGTGTCGGCGGTGCCGCCGCCCTGGGCGACGTAGCCGATGCGTTGGCGGACTCCGTCCGGGTCGGTGAGCAGGTCGGCGCCGGCGATCCGGACCTCGCCGCCGTCCGGCCGGATGAGTGTGGCGAGCATGCGCAGGGTGGTCGTCTTGCCGGCGCCGTTGGGCCCGAGGAAGCCGAATATCTCACCTGCGGCCACGTCCAGATCGATGCCGCGGACGGCGTCGACGGCAGCCTGGCCGCGTTGTTTGGACGGATAGGACTTGCGAAGTCCCTTGGTCTCGATCAACCAGAACTCCCGTGCGGGGATGGATTGCCACGTCGACGACGTCCAGCGCGGAGAGGGCTGGACGGTCCGTTCGGGGATGGTGGCCGGGGCACCTGGGAAGCGGTGCTTCGCGCCACACTAGGGTCTGCGGCGCCCCGGATACAATGGCCTAGACCAATGGATTCGATCGTTCTGCCCCGGCTCCGACCAGGGCCTCCAGCCGGTCGGCCGCCGTCACGGCCCCGCCGCCGGCGCGCAGCGCCGCACCCACCCGGACAGCGCTCTCGCGGTACCGCGGTGCGTCAAGAACCGTCCGCAGCGCGGTCGCCAGCCCGTCGGGCGTGACGCGGGCGAACGGCACCCGCAGCCCGGCGCCGGCCGCCGCGACCTGCGCCGCGACGAACGGCTGGTCGTGCCGGATGGGTGCCGTCACCAGCGGCAGCCCGTGCGCCAGCGCCTCGCCGACTGTGTTCATCCCGCCGTGGCACAGCACCGCGTCCAGCGCGCCGCGGGCCATCAGCTCCAGGACCGGGGCCCGGTCCACCGCCACCGCCTGGCGGGGCAGTTCGGGCAGCAGCGCGGCCGGTGCGGCGATCACCGGCTGCACGTCGTCCCCGCACAGCTCCAGCGCCCGGACGGCCCGGGCGTGGAAGTCCGCGCCGAGGTCCCCGGCCAGCGTCCCCATGGTGACCAGTACCCGCCGCCGGCCCGGCTCCAGCCGCTCCCAGGGGAAGTGCGGGTCGGCGGGCCGCTCGGCCAGGACCGGCCCGACCAGCGCGTAGTGCGCCGGGAAGGCCGTCGGGCCGGTCAGCGCGGGCCCGGTCGGTGCCAGGACGAGGGTGGGGGAGAAGCGCGGGTCGGTGTACTCCTCCTCGGGCAGGCCGGCCCGCCGCCAGAGGCCGGTGAGCAGTTCGGTCATCCAGGCCTCGACCCGCGGCAGCGCCCGGAACGGCCGCCCCAGCTCCATCGCCCCGGGCGCCAGGCTGGCCCACGGCAGGCCGTGCCGGTGCGCGACCAGCGCGCCCGCCGGGGTGTGCTGGTCGACCAGCAGGGCGTCCGGCCGGAACTCCCGCACCGCCGCGTCCAGCGGCTTCGCGGTGAACCGCGCGTACGGGACGATGAAGCCCTCCCAGAGCGAACGCAGGGCGGCCAGCCCGTGCCCGCCCTGCGCGCGGAACGCCCGGGTGCCGGTCCCCAGGACGACGGCCTCGGGCCCGAGCAGGGGCCGCAGCACCGACTCGGTGCCGGTCCAGGCGACCTCGTGGCCACGGGCGGTCAGCTCGCGGGCGATGCCCGCGACCGGATTGACGTGTCCCGTCAACGGGGGTACCACCAGCAGGAATCGGCTCATCGGGCGGGCTCCTCGGCGGGCAGCAGCCGCTGCACCTCGGCGACGGTCAGGGCTTCCAGTCCGGCCAGGTCCAGCCCGGCACGCAGTGCGGTGAGGTCGGCCGATGCCCCGAAGTACCCGCGCAGAAGGGCATCGAGCGCCGTCAGTTCGTACTCGTCCAGCATCAGATCGGCGTCCAGCCGGGCCTGCGGGGTGACCAGCGCGGCCCATTCGGGTGGCGCGCCGGCGGCCTCGACCAGCAGGGCGACCAGCTCCGGACGGGCCTGGGCAGCGGAAACGGGGGGTTCACGATCGGTCATGGGGGCTCCACCTGCTCGACGGCACGGGGGCGGATGAGTCTGCGAAGGGGCCCGAGATCACTTGTGCGACCCGTCGGGCGTGGGAATACTAGCCCGCGTGACAGCACTGGAGGCAGTGGCCGTTCACCTCCCCCACCACACCGTGCCCATTGAGGCAGTGGGCGAGCGAATCGGCCTGACCCCGCGTCAACTTCGACTCTTCCGCCGTTTCCACGGCCTGGACCAGCTGCGGCTGGACCCGGACGGGAAGCTGCCCGACCTGCTCGGCGCCGCCGTCGACGCCTTACCGGAGCTGCGCGGACGCGAACGGCACGTCCGCTTCGTGATCCACGCGCGCAGCATGCCGGTGGCGGTGCCCTATCCGCTCAACCCGCTGCACGACCTGCTCGGCCGCTACGGCCTCGCGCACGCCGCGGCCTTCACGGTGACCCACCACGCCTGCGCGGTGGGTCTGCTGGCCGTCGACCTGGCCGGCCGACTGCTGGCCGGCCAGGCCGACCCGGACGCCCTGGCGCTGGTGCTGGCCGGGGAGAAGACCTTCACCAAGGACGCCCAGCTGGTGCCCGAGACCGGGATCTTCGCCGAGGGCGCGGCCGCCTGCCTGGTCCGGGCGACCGGCGAGCGCAACCGCGTGCTCTCCTACGCCGTCCGGCACCGCCCCGAGTTCGACGGCCGCCTGGCCGAGGACGCGGACCTGCTGGCGCGCTACCAGCGGGAGTACCCGGTGGTGATGATCGAGGCGATCGAGGCCGCCCTCGACCAGGCAGGTCTGGACCTCTCGGACCTCGCCCTGGTGCTTCCGCACAACGTCAACCAGGCCTCTTGGCGCATGATCTGCCGGCGGATCGGCTTCCCGGTGGAGAAGGTGGTGCTGGACAACGTGCGCTCGGTGGGGCACAGTTTCGCTGCGGACAGCCTCATCAATCTCCACACCGCCACCACGCAGGGGCTGCTCCGCCGCGGCGACCGCTACCTGATCGCCGCCGCCGGTGTCGGAGCCACCTTCTCCGCCATGGCCGTCGAGCACTGACGCATCGTCGGTCCGGCGCGCACCGGGCGACGTACCGGCACGGCGAGGACGACCACACCTCCGGCCGGCCGCACCCATTCACCTCTCACGCACGACGGGACGGGACATCCATGCCAGAATCGGCGGTCCAGACCACTGACACCGAGCTTCGCGAGCGGGTCCTGCGGAGCATCGGCGAACTGCTGCCGCGCGTCCTCAAGCGCGACCTGCCCGAGATCCCGGAGAACGCCTGCCTCTTCGACGACCTCGGTCTCACCTCGGCCGGCACCATCGAGCTGATCCTGGAGGTCGAGGAGACGCTGGACATCCAGGTCGACGTCGAGCAGATCGGCGAGGACGACCTGCGCTCGGTGAGCAACCTGGCCGACTACGTCGCCGGGCACATCATTCCCGAGGACTGACCGGGTGGCCGCCGCTTCCGCGTCGCCGCCCGCGCTGGGCGTCACCCGGATCCTCGCCCGGTCCTTCGACGGCAGGTCGGAGACCTCGCTCGACCCGGACCTGCGGGTGTTCGTCACGGACCTGGTCCGGCCGTACGGCCTGCCGGTGCGGGAGGACCTCCTGACCGAGGGCGTCGGCCACTCCTACGCCGAGCTGGCCGAGGGCCTGCTGGAGGAGGCGCTGGCCGACGGCGTCCCGGTGGACCTGTTGATCCTGGCCTTCGACTCGCCGGACGTCCGTCCGGGCGCGCCCAGCTCCCTGGCGCTGAGCCGCTCCTGCCCCGGCTCGCCGCTGGCCTTCGCGCTCTGCGACCAGGGGTCGGCGGTGGCGTTCAGCGCGCTGCGGGTGGCCGCCGAGTACCAGCGCACCGGTGCCTGCCGGCGCGCGGTGGTGGTGCTGGCCGAGCAGACCGCGCTGCACTACCGGCCGGCGGCACCGGTGGAGCTGCCCGAGCGGCACGGCGTCGTCGTGCTGGTCCTCGACGAGACCGCCGGGGCCGAGCTGACGATTCGTCAAAGCTCGGCCGTGGACGCCGATATGGCGGGCAAGGTACTGAACGACGAGGTGCGGGCCCTGGCCGAGGACGCCGCCGTCCTGCTGGACGCCGGCCTGGCGGCGGGCGCCGGCGGCGAACCGGTGGTGGACCAGGGGCGTGAGCCGGCGGTCGTCGCGCCGCCCGGGCAGCCGTTCACCGGGCTCTGGGCGGAGCTGGCCGGGCGGCTGCCCGACTGGCAGGCGCGGGGCCGGCCGGTCCTGGCTGCCGGCCTCGACCGCAGGCTGGGAGTCCTGAGCACGCTGACCCTCCGGGTGGGCCCGTGACCGCGGGGCCGCCCGCCGATCCCGCCGACGCGTCCGACCGCGTGGACCTGGCTGACGCATCCGGCCCCGCCGACCTCGCCGACGCCCGCCTCGACGGCACCGACCCGGTCGACCCGGTCGACCTGTGGACCATTCCCACCGACCAGCCCGACGCGGTGGTCCGAGAGCTCCGGAGCCTGCTGGACCCGGCCGAACTCGCCCGGGCCGCCGGCCGCGGTCCGGCCCGCGACCCGGCGGTCGGGCGGCGCTTCATCGTGGTGCACGGTGCCGTCCGGCTGCTGGTGGCGGAGCGCCTCGGCCTGCCCGCTGCCGAACTCGTCTGGCGGCACGGCCCGCACGGCAAACCCGAGCCGGTGGAGGGGCGCGGGCGGATCGGCGTCAGCTACTCCGGGTCCGGCGCCCTGGCCGTCCTGGCCCTCACCGGTGGGCGGCCGGTCGGCGTCGACGTCGAGGAGATCCGTGACGCGCGGGTGGCCGGCCGGGTCGCCGCGCGCTACTTCCCGGGTGCCGAGGCGGAGTTCCTCGCGGCCTCGGGGAGCCCCGAGGCGCTGGCCGAGCGCTTCACCACCCTCTGGTGCCGCCGTGAGGCCTGCGTCAAGGCCTACGGCGGGCGGCTGGTGCAGGGCTTCGGGCTGCCGCTGGCCGGTCCCGCGCCGTTGCGCCTGGCCGACCCGGGCACGCTGGGTGAGGGCCCCTGCCTGCTCGACGACGTGCCGGTGCCCGGACCGTTCCGGGCCGCGGTGGCGTTGCCGGGTGGCCGGCCCTTCCGGCTCCGCCGGCATCGCTGGAATGCCTTGTCCGAGGCCATTCAAGCACGCTGACAAGAGAATTGACGCTCTGTCGGCCGTCCCAGAATTCTGGTCTGTACCACTGCGGCGGGCCGCTGATAGCGTCCCGACCCGCACTCCGCTGACATCCCCCCGGCCGGCCGAAGGGCGCGTACGACGTGACAGAGAGCATCCGGCGGATCATTGTCCGGTACAGCGGCGCGAGCAGCGGCTTCGGGCCGCTGACCCTCGGCCAGGACAACATGATCCGCTGCATCCGGCGCGACAGACCCGAGCAGATCAACAAGGAGTCCGTCTGGCCGGTCCCCGACGGGGTGACCGTGCCGGCCGCGCTCGACGCCCTCCGCCGACTCGTCGAGCGGCACGACTCGCTGCGGACGGTCTTCCCGGCCGGCCCGGGCCCGGACGGCTTCCCCGAGCGCCAGCTGGTCTGCGGCGAGGGCGAGTTCACCGTCACCGTACGCGCGCCGGCCGGCCGGTCGGTCGAGGGCTCCGAGGGCGTGGCGGCCTTCGAGGCATTCGAGGGCTTCGACGGAAGCGGCGGGATCGACGCGCTGGCCGACGAGGTGGGCCGGGCCGACGTCGCCGTCCCGTTCGACCTGACGGCCGGCCCCCGGCTCCGGTTCACCCTGCTGGCCGAGGCCGACCGGGTGCTCCGACTGATCGTGGTCGTCTGCCACGCCGGCGCGGACGGCGCCGCGACCACCCTGCTCATCCAGGACTGGCTGGCCCTCGCCGCCGGCCAGGAGCTCCCGCCCGTCACCGCCCGGACCCCGCTGGAGGTGGCGGCGGTCGAGCAGAGCGACCAGGGCCGCCGCAAGGCCGCCGCCGCGCTCCGGCACTGGCGCAAGGTCCTGTCCGCCGCCCCGCAGGCCGTCTTCGCCGACTCCCGGATCACCGGCCCGCCGGACGGCGTCGCCGCCGTCGTGCTGCGCTCGCGGACGGCGGCCGCCGACCTGGCCGCCACCTCCCGGCGCACCGGCGCGAGCCCGTCCGTCGTCCTGCTCGCCGTCTTCGCGGCCCTGGTGGCCCGGCGGGCGGACCGGACGGACGTGGTGATGTCGGCGCTCTCCGCCAACCGGCAGCGCGCCGTGATGGCCGACCACATCGGCACCCTCGCCCAGGACGCCCTGCTCGCCCTGGACACCGACGCGGACGACCTCGACGAGCTGATCGGCCGCGCCAAGGTGGCCTCGCTCGCGGGTTACTGGCACAGCACCATCCCGGCGGGCGAGGTCTGGGCGCTGATCGAGGACATCGCCCATCTGCGCGGCTCCCGCTTCCCCCGCCAGGTCGTGGTCAACGACCTCAGCCTGACCATCCCCGAGGCGATGTCCGAGGCCCGTCCGGCCCCGACCAGCGACCCCGAGCTGACCTGGCTGCCCGACCAGCCGGTCGCGGTCCGGGTGATGCTCAACATCCTGCGGATCTCCGGCAGTCTGGAGTTCGCGCTGGTCGCCTGCCCGCAGGTGCTCGACCGCGAGGAGACCGGCCGCTTCGCGCTCGCCGTGCCCGCCGTGCTCGAAGCGGCCGCGCGCGGTCCGGTCCCGCTCGCCGAACTCCCCGCGCTGACCGGGCTGGGCGGCGCCGTCCGGGCCGGTGCGTGGCAGCGGATCGAGGGCTCCTGGGTCGACCTGGACGCCGTTCGGGCGCTGGTGGCGGACGCCCTCGGCGCCGCTACCCGGGTCGAGTTCGCCGACGGCCGTCTGGTCGCCCGGATCGCCACCGCCGACCCGGAGTTGACGCCCTCGCTCGCCCACCGCACGGTGATCGGGGCGTTGCCCGGCCGGGACACCGCGATGGCTCCGCAGCACTACGTCGTCCACGCCGCCGCCGATCCGGCCCTGCCGCCGCACTGGGGGGAACTGGCGGTCGTCGCCGAGGGAACCGGCCGGTGCCCGGAGGTCGCCGGCCGCCTCGCCCCGCTCGGCTGACCGCCCCGCTCGGCTGACCGCCCCGCTCGGCCGGCCGCCCCCGGCACCTGATCGCTCCGGTGTCACGCGGGTGCCCCGGCCGGGCGGAGCGCCCCGCCCGCCGGGCGGCTGCCGGGCCCGGGCCGACCGCGGGCCGCGCGCGACTCACCCGAACCGCGACTCACCCGAACGGGGTGGCGCGTCCGCCGCACGGTTCACCCCTGCGCGCCGTCCCAGGAGCAGAGCGACGTCGCGCCCGAGGTCAGCCCCCAGGGGCTGGGTACGCCGTCGGGTTCCCCCGGTTCGGACTGTCGTGGCAACTGGTCGATCACCGTCACCAGCGCCGGGGGCAGTTGCGGTGCCAGTCCCCGATGGCAGCGCGAGAGGATGTCCCGCCGGACGTCGTCCGGCAGCAGGGGCCGGTCCGCCCGCAGGGGGGACCGGCCGGCCGGCCGAGACTCCGGGGGGCCCTCGGCGGCGGCGAGCTGGTCCGACCACGCCCGCCAGTAGTCGGCGTCGTCGGTCTCGCCGAACCGGAGGTGGTACAGGTGCAGGCAGTACGCCGCCGTGCCGCTGCCCGACCCGGCCGCGAAGCGCCACCAGAACTCGGCGCCCTCCTCGTGGCCGGTGGCGTAGAGCAGCGCGGCGAACACCTCCGCCCCCTCCGGTTGGATCCGCCGCGCGTTGACCAGCAGGTCCAGGCCCCGGGAGGCGTTCGGGGCGCCCAGCACGAGGGCGACCACCAGACCCAGCTCGAAGGCGGCCTGCTCGTGCTCGGACGGCAGATGCGCGGGGGCCGCCGTCAGCCTGGCCTGGCGCAGTGCGGCGATCCGCTCGGCGTGCGCCCGTTCGGGCCGGGGAATCCGCGGACCCGCCGCGCCACCGCCGGCCGGCGGCTCGGTGCCCGGGGGAGCGGCCGGACCGCCGGGCACCTCGGCGCCGTGCCAGGGGGTCACTGCTCGCCTCCCCGGTCCGGCAGTTCGCGCACACCGAGCCGCTTGGCCAGCCGTTCCCGGGCGTGCCGGAGGTTGGAGTGGACGGTGGCGACCGGCCGGCCCAGATAGGCGCCGATCACCTTGACGTGCAGCCCGAGCAGGTACCGCAGTACGATCACGTCCCGCTGCCGGTCCGGGAGTTCGAGGATCGCCGCGTACAGCCGGACGCCGTCCGCCTCGCTGTACAGGAGCCCGTTGGCGACATCCTTGAACGCCCCGATGACCGCCGCGAAGGTGACGGCCTCCACCTCGACCTGTTCCTCGCCGGCCACCCAGTCGGCGACGTGCCGGTTGGCCAGCCGCCACGCGTACGCGGCCGGCTCCTCGAACCGCAGGACCTGGGCCCAGCGCCGGGCGAGGTCCTCCTTCACCGCCTCGACGACCAGCGTCACGTCCGCCCGGTTGCCGATCCGGGTCAGCGCGAGGGCGTGCCAGGCCGGCTCGTGGGTCTCACAGAACGCCGAGTAGGCCAGCTCCAGCCGGATGTTGGCGTTCTCCGGACCGTCGTATCCGTCGCCCCCGGGGGCGTCGCGGCCGGCGCTCGGACGGTCTGCCCGGCCGCCGTCGGCCCCGGTGCCCACCGGCGCCGGCCCTCCCCGGTGCCCGAGCGTGCGGACACCCCTGTCGATCGTCATCGAACCTGCCTTCCGCGGCGGCCGACCGATCGCCGGCCGCCTGAGGGTGCGGACTCCGTGCCCGCCGCCCTCATTCCATCAGGTCCGTCACGCCGGGTCGTTGGATGAATACTGAATGTCATCTCGTCCTCATGGCCGATCATCGGCCCTGCCGAACGCGGCGGGCCCCGGCGGCGGTTGGCCGGCGGGTAGCGTGGGCAGCAATCGGTGAGTCCGCCGGCGGGGGAGAGCGATGAGCCTTTACGACGGGGTCGACCTGCGACTGAACGTGCCGCACTCGGCCCGGATGTACGACTACTACCTCGGCGGCTTCACCAACTTCGCCGCCGATCGCGAGGCGGCCGGGCAGGCGCTCGCCGTCCTTCCCTGGGTGCGCTCCGCCGCGCGCGCCAACCGGGCCTTCATGCACCGCTCGACCAGGTCCCTCGCCGAGGCCGGCCTGGACCAGTTCCTGGACATCGGCACCGGCATCCCCACGTCGCCCAATCTGCACGAGATCGCCCAGCGGGTGAATCCGGCGGCCCGCGTCGTCTACGTCGACAACGACCCGATCGTGCTCTCGCACGCCCAGGCCCTGCTCACCGGGGCGCGGGAGGGCCGCACCGCGTACATCGAGGCCGACCTCGCCGACCCGGTGGCCCTGCTCGCCGCGCCGGGCCTGCGCGACACCATCGACCTCTCCCGCCCGGTCGCGCTCTCCCTCAACGCCGTCCTGCACTTCGTCCCCGACGACCTCGCCGGCCCCGGCGTCCCCGACCGCGCGGACGGCCCCGACGCCCCGGCCGACCGGGGGTTCCCCGGCCCCCACCGCGCCCACGCGATCGTCGAGCACCTGAAGGCCGCCCTCGCGCCCGGCAGCGCCCTGGTGATCTCCCACCTCACCGCCGACTTCGCCCCCGAGGAAGTCGCCCGGGTGACCGGCATCTACCGCGCCGCAGGCACGCCCCTCCAGGCCCGTGCCCACCGTGAACTCAGCCGGTTCCTCGCCGGCTGGACCGCGCTCGCCCCCGGCCTCGTCCCCGTCCCCCGGTGGCGCCCGGCCGACCCCGGCGACGCCGCCGTCACCGACATCGAGGCCTCCGGCTACGCGGCCGTGGCCGTCAAGCCGTAGCGGCTCGCGCCGGACCCCGGCCCCGTGCGGTCCCGACCCCTCGCCGTGGGCCCACTCCCGTGCGCGCGGGCCCGCGCGGGCCCAGACTGGTCGTGGAGCCTGCCCCGAGGAGAGTCATGCTGCTCGGACTCACCACCGCCCTGGTCGCCACCGTCTGCTTCGGCTTCGGCTCGGTCTTCCAGGCGCGCGGCGCCCGGTCGGCGCCGCGGGCGGACCGGGTACGGGTCGGCCTGCTGGCCGCCCTGGTGCGCTCCTGGCAGTTCCTGCTGGGGACGGCGCTGGACATCGGCGGCTTCGTGCTGAGCGTCGTCGCGCTGCGCAGCCTGCCGCTCTTCCTGGTCCAGGCGGTCACCAACGCGGGCCTCGCGGTGACGGCGCTCGCCGCGGTCTGGCTGCTCGGCGCCCGGCTGCGGCGCGGCGACGTGGCCGCGATCGTCGCGGTGGTCGTCGGACTCACCCTGCTGGCCCTCGGCTCCGGGCGCGAGGGCCGCGAGTACGCCCCGGCGGCCTTCCACTGGGCACTGCTCGGCACCACGGTCCTGATGCTGCTGCTCACCCTGCTGCTGGCCCGCCGGGACGGCAACGCCGCGGCGGGCGGCCTCGGCCTGCTCGCCGGGGTCGGCTTCGGCGTGACCAGCCTGGCCGTCCGCGTCCTCGACGTCGGCGGGGTGGCCGAGGTCCTCACCGACCCGGCGGCGTACGGGCTCGCCCTCGGTGGTCTCGGCGGCTACCTCGCGTACGCGCTCGCCCTGCAGCGCGGCACCGTCACGGCGGCGACGGCGGCCGGGACGGTGACCGAGACCTTCGGCCCGGCGCTGGTCGGGGTGGTCGCCCTGGGCGACGCGGCGCGCCCGGGCTACGCCTGGTGCGCGCTGGCCGGCTTCGCGGTGGCGGTCGGCGGCACCTTCGTGCTCTCCCGGTTCGGGGAGGTGGAGGCCGAGGTGGGGCCGTCGGAGGCGGGGGCGCGGGGGCGGGCCGAGGCGGCCGCGCTGCCACCCCGGTAGCCCGGGCGGCGCCCTCGTGCGAAGGTGACTTGCCGGACAAAACGGACGGCCAGATCGGCGAGGAACGGGAGCAGCCATGGCGGACGAAGGCCATCACCGGTCCCGGCGGGCCGACCGGCCCGGCAGCCCCGCGGCCGGGCCGCCGGTCGCGCTGATCACCGGCGCCTCCTCCGGCATCGGCGCGGCCACCGCCGTCCGCCTCGCGCCGGCCGGCTGGCAACTGCTGCTCTCCGGCACCGACCGCACCCGGCTCGACGAGATCGCCGCCCGCACCGGCGGCCGGGCCCTGCCCGAGGACCTCGCCAAGCCGGACGGCCCGCAACGCCTCGCCGAGGCGGCGCTGGCCGCCGCCGGCCGGGTCGACGTCCTGATCGCCGGGGCCGGCCTCGGCTGGCGGGGGCCCTTCGCCCAGACCCCCACCGACACCCTGGACCGGCTGATCGAGGTCAACCTGGCCGCTCCGCTGCGGCTGGTCCGCCTGCTGCTCCCCGGCATGCTGGAGCGCGGGCGCGGCCGGATCGTCCTGCTCGGCTCGATGGCCGGACAGGTCGGCGTCCGCGACGAGGCGGCCTACGCGGCCACCAAGGCCGGGCTGGCGATGTTCGCCGAGAGCCTCCGGTACGAGCTGCGCGGGACCGGAGTCGGCGTCGGGATCGTCCTGCCGGGGCCGGTGGACACGCCCTTCTTCACCCGCCGCGGCACGCCCTACCAGCGTGAACGCCCCCGCCCGGTGGCCCCGGAACGGGTCGCCGAGGCCGTGGTCGGGACGATCACCACCTCCCGTGACCGGCCTTTCGTCCCGCGCTGGCTCGGCCTGGCCGCGCGCGTCCACGGCGCCGCGCCGGGAGTGTTCCGGCGCATGGCGTCCCGGTTCGGCTGACCGGGGCGGGTACCGATGGACCGGGCGCGTACGGCCCGCCGGGCGGCCCTCGTCGCGGCGGGCGCCGAGCTGTGCCACCTCGCGCCGGCCGCCGTCCGGCTGCCGCCCGTCCGCCGGACGCTCGCCCGCCGTACGGCCGGGTACGGCGACGTCCCCCGCCACGTGGCCCTGACCTTCGACGACGGCCCGGACCGGCGCAGCACCCCGTACGTGCTGGACGCCCTGGACGGGCTCGGGGTCCGGGCCACCTTCTTCGTGCTCGGCACGATGCTGGAGCGGGCCCCGGAGCTCGGCCGCGAGCTGGTGGCCCGCGGCCACGAGGTCGCCGTGCACGGTTGGTACCACCGGACCCAGTGGTACCCGGCCCCCGTCCGTGACCTGCGCGAACTGCGCCGCGCCACCGAGGCGGTCACCGAGCTCTGCGGGGCCCGTCCGCTCTGGTACCGACCGCCGTACGGTGTCCTCGCGGCCGGTCCGGCGCTCGCCGCCCACCGGCTCGGTCTGCGGACGGTGCTCTGGACGGCCTGGGGCCGGGACTGGACGGCGGACGCCACCGCCGCCTCCGTCCACACCACCGCCCGCCCCGGCCTCGTCGGCGGTGCCACCCTCCTGCTGCACGACTCCGACTGCACCTCCGCCCCCGGCTCCTGGCGGGCCACCCTCGCCGCCCTCCCGCTCCTCGCCGGCCACTGCCGCTCCCACGGCCTGACCCTCGGCCCCCTGCGCGACCACGGCGTGCCCGACCGCGCGGGGTGACCCGCCCGGGCCGCGGGGCGGGCGGCTACGCCAACCCGACCCGGGCCAGCGCGGCCGCGAACCCCGTCCGCCAGGCCTCCGGGGAGGCGCCGACGGACGGGGGCGGCGCCGGGCGGTCCAGTGCGGCGAGCGCGGTGCGGACCACGTCGGCCGGACGGGCGGAGGTGACGTCGGCGTGGCCCAGCTCCAGTTCGTGCTGGAGGTTGTCCCGGCCGTGGCCCTGGACGACGTCCAGCAGGAGCAGCCGGCGGCCGAGCGCCCGGGCCTCGCTGCAGGTGTCGCCCGAGCTGGTCACCACCAGGTCGGCGGCGGCCATCAGCGCGGGGATCCGGTCGGTGTAGCCGAACGGGTGCAGGCGCGGGCGGCGCCCGGCGGCGTGGCGCAGCCGGCGTTCCAGCTCGCGGTTGTGCCCGGCCACGGCGAGCACGTGCGGTCCGGCGTCGGCCAGGTCGGCCGCCGTGCGGGCGAGCGGGCCGAGCCCCCAGGAGCCGGACATCAGCAGGACGCACGGGGCGTCCGGCGGCACACCGAAGTCGCCCCGGGCCGCCGCGCGGGTGGGCGGGTGGTAGAACGGCTCCCGCAGCGGCGCCGGCAGCACGGCGATCGCGGCGTCCGGCCGGTAGCGCCGCACCGCGCACGCCGCGACCTCGGAGGTGACCAGGAAGAGGTCGGTGCCCTCCTGCACCCAGAGCCGGTGCGGTGTGACGTCGGTGCAGAGCACCAGGTGCCGGAACGCCGGTCCGCCGGTCCGCCGGGGCAGCCGGTTCACCGCCGAGGTCGCGGTGGCGAACACCGACACCACCAGTTCGGGCCGCTGCCGGGTGACCAGCTCCCGCAGGGCCGGGACCAGCCGGGTCCGCGCCGCGGCGTCGGCGAGCAGGGCGGGGCGGCTGCCGGGCCGCAGCGCCGCGAAGTGGAAGGCGTCGTAGACACCGGGCAGGTCGAGCAGCCGGCGGAAGACCGCCTCGCCGGCCGCGCCCGCGCGCTGCCCGAGCAGCGCCATCGCGTCCACGGTGGCCGTGGTCCAGCCGCGGGCCCGCAGCGAGTCGGCGCAGGCCCGGGCCATCACGTCGTGGCCCTGTCCGAGCGAGCCGGAGACCAGTAGGGCGTGCGGCACCGGGGCGCCGCCTCAGGAGGCGCCGGCGGTGGGGCCGGCCTCGTCGCGGTACCACCGCGCGTACTGTCGCAGGCCGTCCGCGAAGGTGGTCTGCGGCGACCAGCCGAGCAGCCGCTTCGCCTGCGCGGCCGAGATGCGGCGCCCGGCGTAGTCGGCGGTCCGGGCCTCGATGTGCGAGATGGTGACCGGGCCGAGCAACCCGTCGACGGTGTCGGCGATGTCCCGGACGGAGATGGCGGTGGAGCCCTCCAGTGCGAAGGTCTGGTCCTCCGCGGCGGGGGAGAGCGCGCGCACGTGCGCGTCCGCGAGGTCCTCGACGTAGACGAAGTTGCGGCTCTGACGGCCGTCGCCCGCGATGGTGATCGGCCGTCCGGCCAGGGCGGCCTGCACGAACCGGGCGACCACCAGCTCGTCCCGCATCCGCGGCCCGTACGGGATGCCGTAGCGCAGGATGGTGAAGTGCTGCCCGTACAGCTCCCGGTAGCTGTGCACCAGCATCTCGGCGGCCAGCTTGGTGGCCACGTACAGGTGCCCGCTGTGCTCCAGTTCGATGGGCACGTGCTCGTCCAGCTCCTGCTCGCCGCTGTCCAACTGGTCGTCGGTGAGGGCGGCGCCGTAGACCCAGACGGTGCTGGCCAGCACCGTCCGGCTGAGCCCGCTGCGCCGGGCCGCCTCCAGGACGCTCTCGGTGCCGTCGATGTTGATCCGCACGGCCCGGACGGGGTCGGCGGCGACGTGTTCGACGTCGGCCATGGCGGCGAGGTGGAAGACCACTTCGCAGCCGTCCAGGGCGGCGGTGAGGGCGGGCAGGTCGAGGATGTCGATGCGGGCGTGCTCGGCGTCGGCGTTGAGGTACTTGTCGGTGGTGTCCACCGCGAGCACCTCGTGGCCGGCCGCGAGCAGCCGGTCCACCACGTGTGAGCCGATGAATCCGCATCCCCCGGTGACGGCTACGCGCACGTTCTCTCTCCTTGTCCGGCCTTCTCCCGCGCCGTCCGGGCCGGGCGGGCCGGCCGGTCGGCGGGGACTCCCTGGGCGGTGCTGGTGTACGGGGTGCTGCGACCGCGCCGGTCGGCGCGGGTCGTCCCGGTCATCCCGGTCGTCCGGGTGATCCGGGTGGTCCTGGTCGTCCGGGTGATCCGGATCGTCGTGGTCATCCGGCGAGCCGGCGGTGGACGGCGGAGACCGCCTCGATCACCTGGTCGGTCTCGTCCTCGGTCATGTCGGAGTGCACCGGCAGGCAGATCTGCCGCGCGCAGAGGTCCTCGGCCACCGGCAGCGGCCCGCGCCGGTACGGGGCCAGCACCGGCTGGAGGTGCAGCGGCAGGTCGTACACCTCGCCGGAGAGCCGCACCCCGTACTCCTCGGCCACCGCCCGCTTGAACGCGGCGCGGTCGACGCCCGCCGGCAGCAGGGCGACGTACTTGTAGTAGTTGCTGCGGCAGCCGACCGGCTCGACCGTGGGCCGGAGGCCGTCGAGCCCGGCGAGCGCGGTGTCGTACCGCTGGGCCACCCGCCGCCGGGTCTCCACGAACTCCTTGAGCCGGCGCAGGTGCACCGTGCCGACGACGGCGTTCAGCTCGCTCAGCCGCCAGGAGGCGCCGGACCGGATGTGGTGGTTGGTGGTGAAGGAGCCCTTGCCCTGGTCCCGGTGGATCCGCGCCTCGTCGCGCAGCTCGGGCGACTCGGTGAGGATCATGCCGCCCTCGCCGCTGGTGGTGACCTTGGTCGGGTAGAACGAGAAGGCGCCGGCCAGGCCGAACGACCCGGCCGCCCGCCCGCCGTAGCTGCTGCCGTGCGCGTGGGCGGCGTCCTCGATCAGCGGGATGCCCCGGCGGTCGCAGACCGCGCGCAGGTCGTCCACCTCGGGGGTGATCAGGCCGCCGATGTGCACCAGCACCACGGCGGCGGTCTCCGGGGTGAGGGCGGCCTCCAGCGTGTCGGGGGAGAGCGCGAAGGTCGCCGGGTCCACGTCGGCGATGACGGGGCGACCGCCCGCGTGCACCACGGCGGCGGCGGTCGCGTAGAAGGTCACCGCGGGGAGGACCACGTCACGGTCGCGGACGTCGACGGTGCGCAGGACGATCTCCAGCGCGGCCGTGCCGCTGGCGACGGCGACGGCGTGCGAGGCACCGTGCTCGGCCGCGAAGGCCTGTTCGAACCGCTCGGTCCACGGGCCGAGGGTCAGCGCACCGGTGGCGAGGATCTCCGTCACCGCGTCGGCGACGGCCGTACGGTCGCTCTCGTCGAACACGATACGAGCGGCTGGAACGCCCATGTGGCCACCTCCGGCAGCGGGATGAACAGATCGTCGAACGGGTCGATTCCGGTCGGACCGGACAGAACGGTCGGGCCAGGCACATCACGCTACTTCGCCCGCCCGCTCCCGGCCCGTCGTCACCGCCCGCCCGGGTGACCGGGCGGGGAGCGGCGGGAGGCCCGGCACCTGCTCCGCGCGCAGGCCGGACGTACGCCGTTCGGGTGGCGCGCTACTGCGCACGGACTACGCGAAGTGCCTGCACAGCGATGACGACGCGGTGGCCCCCGCCGATCGAGGATGGCCATGCTCCGGGCACTCCGGGCCGTACCGCGGCCCGGAGCCCCGGCCCGTACCTGTGAACGTCATCCGAAGGAGTCTGCTCTTCCGTGGCCACATTCCTGTACCGCCTGGGCCGATGGGCCTTCCTCCGGCGCCGCTTGATGACCTTGCTCTGGGTCGCCCTGCTGGCGACCGCCGGAGTCCTGGCCGCCAAGGCACCGACGGCACCCGACGACGGCTTCGCGATGCCGGGCACGGAAGCACAGCAGGCCTTCGACCTGATGGACGAGCGCTTCCCCGGCAGCACCGCCGAGGGGGCCTCGGCCCGACTGGTCTTCGTCGCCCCCTCCGGGCAGAAGATCACCGCCGGCACCAACCAGCAGGCCGTGGAACGGACGGTCGCCGAGATCGCCCACGGTGAGCAGGTCACCGGTGCGGTCAGCCCGTTCCAGGCGGGCGCCGTCTCCAAGGACGGCTCGACCGCCTACGCGACGGTCAGCTACGACGCGAAGCCCGGCTCGCTGAGCACGGCCGCCACGGACGCGCTCCAGCAGGCGGCGCAGCACGGGCGGGACGCCGGTCTCACGGTCGAGATCGGGGGCTCCGCCCTGATGGGCGGCGGGGAGGCCGGTGGCACGTCGGAGGCCATCGGCATGGCGATCTCCGCGGTCGTCCTGGTGATCACCTTCGGCTCGCTGGCCGCCGCCGGGCTGCCGCTGCTCACCGCGCTGGTCGGCGTCGGCCTCGGCATCGCGGCCATCACCGCGCTCGGCAGCACCCTCGGCCTCTCCACCACGACCAGCACGCTCGCGATGATGCTCGGCCTCGCGGTCGGGATCGACTACGCCGTCTTCATCGTGTCCCGCTACCGCGCCGAACTCCTGGAGGGCCACGAGCCGCGGGAGGCCGCGGGCCGGGCGGTCGGCACGGCCGGCTCCGCGGTGGTGTTCGCCGGGCTCACCGTCGTGATCGCGCTGGCCGGGCTCTCCGTGGTGGGCATCCCGATCCTCGCCAAGATGGGCATGGCGGCCGCCGGTACGGTCGTGATCGCGGTCCTGGTCGCCCTCACCCTCGTCCCGGCCCTGCTCGGATTCCTCGGTGGCCGGGTGCTGCCGCGCCGCGCCCGGCGGGCCGCCGCCCGCCGGTTCCGTTCCCGCCGGTCGCCGGCCGGTCCGGTCGCCGCCGAGGGCGCCGCCCGCCCCGGGAGCCCCGCGGTCCTGGCCGCCGTCCCCGCCGTCCCCGCCGAACCTGTCGGGGAGCAGCCGGCCAACGGCGGCACCCGCTGGGCCCGGCTGGTGCTGCGCCGCCCGGTGGCGGTGCTGCTGGCCGGCGTCGTCGGCCTCGGCATCTTCGCCCTGCCCGCGCTCGACCTGCGGCTCGGTCTGCCGGGCGAGGAGTCCCAGCCGACCTCCACCACCCAGCGGCGCGCCTACGACCACCTGTCCGAGGGCTTCGGCCCCGGCTTCAACGGGCCGCTGACCGTCCTGGTGGACGCGAAGGGAGCGGCCGACCCGAAGGCCGCCGCCGAGCGGGTCGGCAAGGAGGTGGCCGGCCTGCCGGGTGTGGTGTCGGTGTCACCGGCGGTGTTCAACAAGGCCGGTGACACGGCGCTGATCAACGCGGTGCCGTCCACCGGGCCGAGCGCCGCCGAGACCCAGCAGCTCGTCCACGCCATCCGGGACCGCTCGGCGGGCCTGAAGTCCGCCACCGGCGCCACCGTCCTGGTGAGCGGCGCCACCGCGATGAACATCGACGTCTCGCAGAAGCTCAGCGACGCGCTGGTGCCCTACCTCGCCGTCGTGGTCGGCCTGGCGGTCGTCCTCCTGCTGGTGGTCTTCCGCTCCGTCCTGGTGCCGCTCAAGGCGGCGCTCGGCTTCCTGCTCTCGGTGGCCGCCGCCCTCGGCGCCGTCGTCGCGGTCTTCCAGTGGGGCTGGCTCGCCAACCTGATCGGGGTGGAGCAGACCGGCCCGGTGATGAGCGTGATGCCGATCTTCATGGTCGGGGTGGTCTTCGGCCTGGCGATGGACTACGAGGTCTTCCTGGTCACCCGGATACGCGAGGCCTACGTCCACGGGGAGGAGCCGGGCGAGGCCGTCGTCACCGGCTTCCGGCACAACGCCCGGGTCGTCACGGCCGCCGCGTTCATCATGATCAGCGTCTTCGCGGGCTTCATCGGCATGGCCGAGCCGATGGTCAAGATGATGGGGCTCGGCCTCGCCGCGGCCGTCGCCTTCGACGCCTTCGTGGTCCGGATGGCCATCATCCCGGCCGCCCTGGCGCTGCTGGGCCGCAGGGCGTGGTGGCTGCCGCGCCCGCTGGACCGGATGCTGCCCGACATCGACGTCGAGGGCGCCCGGCTGCAGACCCCCGCGCCGGAGCCGGAGCCGGCCAGGCACTTCGTGGGCGTCTGATTCGTTCCTCCTGGTCGGGGGCCACGGTGTCCGTGCCGATGGCCCCCGACCCGCCCGCCCCCGCCACCCGGCGGGGGCGGCCATCGCACAGGGCAGAACCCCGGCCGGGGGCACCGCCACCGCACCCCGGATCCGGAGAGCACGAGATGACCGACAGCTGGCTGCGGCGCCGAGCCCGCCGCCACCCCCGTCTGGTGGACGCGGCGGGCGGACTCACCCTGCTTCTGCTGACCGCCGTCGGCACCACGCTCGACGGGGCCGGCCACTACGGCCGCCCCGAGCCCGCGCGGCTGGCCCTGGCGGCCGTCTCCAGCGCCGCGCTGTTCGCCCACCGGCGCTACCCGCGCACGGTGGCCGCGGTGACGCTCGGCTGCGGAACGCTGCTCGAGCTGATCGCGGTCAAGCCGACACCTACCGTGGTCCTGCCGCTCCTGGTCGCGCTCTACCTCCTCGCGGTGCGCACCGACCGGCTCACCGCCCGCGTCGCCACGGCCGTCTCGGCGGTCGTGCTCACCGCCACCACCCTGGTCATCGACTCCCACGCGCCGCTGGCCGAGCGGATCGGCGTCGTGACCTGGGTCGTCCTGCCCGGCGCCGTCGGCGACTCGATCCGCAACCGACGCGCCCACCTGGCCGCGATCGAGGAGCGCGCCGAACGGGCCGAGCGCACCCGCGAGGAGGAGGCCCGCCGCCGGGTCGCCGACGAGCGGATCCGGATCGCCCGCGACCTGCACGACGTCGTCGCCCACCACATCGCCCTGGCCAACGCCCAGGCCGGCATCGCCGTCCACCTGATGGACACCCACCCCGCCGAGGCCCGCGAGATGCTCAGCCATCTCACCGACGCGACCGGCTCCGCACTGCAGGAGCTCAAGGCCACCGTCGGGCTGCTGCGCCGCGCCGACGACCCCGAGGCGCCGCTGGAGCCGGCCCCCGGGCTCGGGCAACTGCCCGACCTGATCCACTCCTTCGAACGTGCCGGACTGCCGGTGCGGCTCGCCGTCGAGGGCGAGCCGCGGCCGCTCTCCCCGGGCGTGGACCTGACGGCGTACCGCATCGTCCAGGAATCCCTGACCAATGTGGCCAAGCACGCCCGGGGCGCCGGAGCCGACATCACGCTCGCGTACTCCGGCAGCCGGGTCGCGCTCACCGTCGCGAACGCCACCCCGGCCCGGTCCGGGCAGGTGCCGGGCAGGCCCGGCCTCGCCCCGGCCGTGACCGGTACCGCCGGTTACGGGCTCATCGGCATGCGCGAGCGCGCCGGTGCCGTCGGCGGCCGGCTCTCGGCCGACCGCCGGCCCGGCGGGGGCTTCCTGGTCTCCGCCGAACTGCCCCTGCGTACCGCCGCCCGAGACGACAAGGACCACGCATGACCATTCGGGTACTGCTCGCCGACGACCAGGCGCTGCTGCGCGGCGCCTTCCGGGTGCTCATCGACGCGGCCGAGGACATGGAGGTGGTGGGGGAGGCCGCCGACGGCCGCGAGGCGGTGGAGCTCGCCCGCGCCACCCGGCCCGACGTCGTGCTGATGGACATCCGGATGCCCGGTGTGGACGGGCTCTCCGCGACGGCCGCGATCTGCGCCGACGAGGAGCTCACCGGCACCCGGGTGCTCATCCTCACCACCTTCGAGATCGACGAGTACGTCGCCCAGGCCCTGCGGGCGGGCGCCGGCGGCTTTCTGGGCAAGGGCGCCGACCCGAAGGAACTGCTCGCCGCCCTGCGCACGGTGGCCGCCGGGGACGCCCTGCTCTCGCCCGCGGCCACCCGCGCGGTGATCGACCAGTTCCTCGCCCAGCCCGGGCCGGCGGGCGCCGGGGCGGGCGACCCCGAGCGGCTGTCGGCGCTCACCGCCCGGGAGCGCGAGGTGATGGCGATGGCCGCCACCGGTCTGACCAACGAGGAGATCGCCGAGCGGATGTTCGTCAGCCCGTTCACCATACGGACGCATGTCCACCGGGCGATGTCCAAGCTCGACGCCCGCGACCGGGCCCAACTGGTCGCCATCGCCTATCAGTCGGGGCTGGTCCCGGCGGCCCGCCCGCCCCGCTGAGCCCACCCCGCTGAGCCCCCCGTGCCCCGCCCGTTGCCGGGGTGGCCGGGCTGGCGCTGACCGGGCTGGGCTGACGGGGCTGGGCTGACGGGGTACCACCGCGTGTTCGGCCGAGGGGTGTTGGCCCCGCGCCGGTCGAATGCTGTGCGGACCCCGGCAACCTCGGCGTTCCACCGGGACCGTTACCATGCGCACCATGGCCCGCCACCAGGGCGGCCGGAGCTGCTTTCCCTGGTGAGCGGGGAGCGGAAGGGGCGAGGATGTCAGGCATGGGGTGGATGTCGGGGAATCGGCAGGACGGGCGCTGGCCGGGGGTGGACCTGCGGATGGACGTCCCGCACTCGGCCCGGGTGTACGACTACCTCATCGGTGGCAAGACCAACTTCGAGGCGGACCGGACGGCGGCCCATGCCTCCGTGAAGGCCTGGCCGGCCCTGCCGATCTCGATGCGCACCACCCGCACCTTCATGCAGCGCGTGGTCCGCCACCTCGCCGAGGAACACAAGGTCCGCCAGTTCCTGGACATCGGCACCGGGATCCCGACCTCACCCAACGTGCACGAGATCGCGCAGGGCATCGCTCCGGAGGCGCGCGTCGCCTACGTCGACAACGACCCGATCGTGCTGACCCACGCCCGCGCCCTGATGTCGAGCACTGAGGAGGGCCGGACGTCCTACATCGACGCCGACTTCCGCGACGTCGACTCGATCATGGGCGCCCCGCAGCTGCGCGAGGTGCTGGACCTGTCGCAGCCGGTGGCGCTCTCCCTGATCGCGATCGTGCACTTCGTCCTCGACCAGGACGATCCGCAGGGCATCGTGCGTCGGTTCATGGACCGGCTGGCGCCGGGGAGCTTCCTGGCCCTGACGGTCTTCACGGGGGACACCGACCCGGTGGGCGTGGGCGGCGTGGGCCGGGAGTACAACGCGCGGGGCATCCCCCTGCAGATCCGGGACAAGGCGGAGACGCTCGCCTTCTTCGACGGCTACGACCTGCTCGACCCGGGTGTGAGCCTGGTCCACCACTGGCGGCCGGACGCGGATGCCGCGCCGGTGCGCGACCAGGACATCGCGATGTACGGCGGCGTCGCCGTCAAGCGCGGCTGAGCCGCCCGAGGTCGCGGTGGTGGGGACGGCGCGCCCCGTCCCCACCGCGGACACACCCCGGAACGGACCCCGGGGAGCGGCATGTTCCCGCACGTCTCGGGCCCCGCCGACACGTCCCCGCCGCCGGCCCGTCAGGAATGACGGGGCAACCCGTGGGCATGCGGCCGTAGGCTGCGGACGGTGACCTACGACCTCCTGTTCCTGCGGGTGCAGCCTGGCCGCACCTTCGACGAGACCATGGAGGAGTTCAACTCCGCCCACGATCCGGACGCCGAGCCCGAGCCCGTGAACCTGACCGGCGACCAGCGCGCGGCTTGGGACAGACTTACGCGGCGGATATCACTGGAGGTGGGTCCGATCGCGTCCGAGGAGTACCTCTACAGCCTGACCCTGTGGCGCGATGGGCCTGCCGGCTATCTGCGGGTGGACTTCGCGGGACACTCGGCCTCCATCGAGATCCCCTACCGCTATCCGGGGCAGGCCGCGCTACCGATCATGGCCGAGGCGTATCACGTGGCCCGGATCATCGAGGATGAGAGCGGCCTCGAAGGCTACGACCCCGAGGTCGACCAGCCCACCCGGACAGGTGATGCCGAGACCGCGGCAGCCAGACTCGGTGGCGTCTCCAGCTGGGCGCGCGATCATTTCACCCGGTGAGCGGAACCGTCTTCAGGGCATCCCGGCGAGGGCGAACGTCGAGTGCTCAGCACCTCCACGGACGTCCTACGCCACCCTGACCACGTACTTGCCCTGGACGCCGCCCGCCTCCAGCGCCCGGTGCGCCGCCGCTGTCTCCTCCAGGGGGAAGACCGTGTCCACCGCGGGGATCAGCCTGCCCTCGACCACATGGCGGGCGAGCTCGTCGAAGTCCGCCCGCGTGGGGTTGCCGCTGAAGAAGCGCACCCGGCTGGGTCCGTGGACCGTGCCGGCCGCGAGGTAGCCGAGCGACGTGGCGGGCCGCTCCGGGTCGAAGGCGATGGTGACCATCCGCCCGCCGGGATTCAGCAGGCGCCGGAAGGCCCGCAGGTCGGTCCCCGCGGTGTCCAGGACCACGTCGAAGCGGCCCAGTTCCGCCGGCCGCACGCTCCGGTGGTCGACTGCCCGGTGCGCGCCGAGCCCGCGGACGAAGTCGAGGTTGGCTGCGCGGGCGAGGGCCGTGACCTCGGCACCGTACGCCCGTCCGAGCTGGACGGCGGCGTTGCCGACACCGCCTGCCGCGCCCCGGACGAGGAGTCGCTCGCCGGGGCGCAGCCCGACCTTGTCCCGTAACGCGGTGACGGCCGTGGTGGCCACCGGCAGCGCGGCCGCGTCCACCGGGTCGAGGCCGTCGGGGAGCCGGCCGACCCGCTCGGCGGGCACGGTCACGTACTCGGCGGCGCTGCCGAACCCGGAGGTACGGCTCAGGACGCCCCACACGCGGTCGCCGGCCGCGAACCGTGCGACTCCGGCACCCAGCGCGGCGACCTCACCGGTGAAGTCCAGGCCGACGCGCTTGGGGAACGTCCGGCCGCTCAGGAGGCGGAGACGGCCGGCGCGGACTGCCAGTTCGCCGCCGTTGACGCTGAACGCGCGCACCTTCACCAGCACCTCGCCGCGGGCCGGTTCGGGGCGTGGCACGCGGCCGGTGTAGAGCACGTCGGGGCCGCCGTAGCGGTCGTAGAGCACTGCCTTCATCATGCGATGGTTCATCGTTCTGCCTTTGCCGCCGGGGGCGTTCGGGGGTCTGGCGTCGACCGTAAGCTCTGAAGCGGACACCCTCGTCCGTGTGGACCGGAAGCGAGAGACAGTGATGGCGGAATCCTCTCGGATCACAGCCCGGGACGGGGTGCGGGCGGACGCCCGGCGCAACCGGGAACGCGTCCTCGTCGCCGCCCGTGCGGTCTTCGCGGAGCACGGCATCGACGCCCCGATGGCGACCGTGGCCCGTCGGGCCGGGGTCGGCGTGGCGACGCTGTACCGGCATTTCCCGACCCGGGACGCTCTGGTGCGGGGCGCGTTCGCGCGGCAGATGGAGACCTGCGCGCGGGCGCTCACCGAGGCGCTGGCCGCCCCCGACCCCTGGCAGGGGTTCCAGCGGCTGGTCGAGACGATCTGCGCTCTGCAGCGGAAGGAGCGCGGGTTCCCGGCCGCGTTCGTCACGGCCTTCCCGGACAGCACGTCGGAGCACGCGCAGTCCCGGCGACGGGCCGAGCGGGACTTCACGACCCTGGTCCGCAGGGCGCAGGCGTCGGGCGCGCTGCGGGCCGATTTCCACCCGTCCGACCTCGCCGTTGTCCTGTTGGCACACTGCGCTCTGGTGACCGCCCTGCCGGACGACGCTGCGGCGTCCCGGCGCCTGGTGGCCTATCTGCTCCAGTCGTTCCGCGCCGACCCGGCCAACGAACCGCTGCCTCCGCCGGCTGCGCTGACGCTGCGCAACCTCCCGATGGCGACGGACGGTTCCCGGGGGAAGCGGCCCCCCGGCGCCTGACCCGAGACGACGCGGCGGCCGCCCTACCACCACCCCTTGCGGAAGCGGCGGCTGCACCATCGGCACTGTTCCTCCGTGAGATCTCCTCGCGCCATGAGCCTGATCGTCCAGGTCTCAAGATCCACCGTCGCTACCGGGCCCGGGCCCGAGGAGGGGGTCGGGTGGCCTCCGGAGGGCAGCGGACGCTGCCCGATCGGGCAGCGTGCTCCGGTGGCTCCGGGCCTTCCGAACACCTCGGTTGACACCGCAAGTTGGTCTAGTCCACCGTAGGGGAACGCCAGCTCGGCGAGGCGGGGAAGCCCTTGGCGGGATCCCCTGCTGAAGGCTTCAACTACCTCTCTCTCATGGCGAGTTATGGGTAGTCCCGGAGTGTGGTCCACCGGTGGCCGAGCATGCTCTCGGCACCCCCCGACCGACCTGGCGGCGCGCGTGGCGTCGTCGATCGGGCCGGTGCCGGGGTCCGCCGTCGGCGCCGGCGGGCCTGTTCGGGGTCGAGCGCCCCGGGGGAGTGGCCGATCGACTCGGTCGCAGTGGAATTCGATTCTTGGAGTGACTGGAAACGGGATGCCGGTCGGCGATGGGCCGACGCAGGACCTCCCGACTGCTCGGCCGCCGCGCGCGCCGGCCGGTCGGGCGGGAATCCGGTACCGACTCCCGTGGACAGCACGACCTTTGACGACCGAACGGAGAGCTGGCATGCGCAGAACCTGTCGGGCCCTGCCCGTCAACCGGGCCCGCGCCGAGACGATTTCGGCGATCGGCGAGGAGGCGGCGCCCGCCGCGGGGCACTGCGAGAGGCGCGCCCGGTGATCCTGGACATCTCCGACGCGTCGACGTTCGCGACGCACGCGCATGCCGCCGACGAGTGGCCCGACCCGCGGCCGCGCACCGCCGTCCGCGAGGCCGCCACCGCCGGCGAAGGGGCCGAGTAGATGACCGAGGACATCAGCTTCCGGCTGCTGGCCGACAGCGACTGGGATGCCGTCGTGGCGCTGGAGTTCGACGCCTACGCGGCGGACAACCTGTCCGAGGGGCGGGAGGCGCTACAGGCCAGGGGACGGTCCTCGCCCGGCACCTGCTTCGTGCTGGAGCACGGCGGGAAGGTCCGCGGCTACCTGCTGAGCCTGCCCTACCCGCTCTACCACTGCCCGGACCTGGGCCAGGTGGAGGAGGCCGACTTCGATTCGCGGAACCTGCACGTCCACGACTTCGTGATCGCCGAGGACCTGCGCGGCAAGGACGTGGCGCTGCGGTTCATCCGCCACATCCGGGAGCAGGCGGAGCGGCAGGGGTTCGAACGGATCTCGATGGTGGCGGTCCGGCGCAGCGACATCCTGCTCGCCATCCTGGGCTACCGCACCCACCGTGAGGTCGCCGTCCCGGCGGGCTACGGCAAGCGCGCGGTGTACATGTCCATGGAGATCTAGGGCGCGTCCTCACTCTCCCGCCCGCGGGCCGACGCCGGGCACGCCCGGTCGGGGCGTGGCCGCCGCAGTGGACTCCGGTGGCCGGGGGCGCGTGGGGGCGCCTTCGGTCACCGGTGCGAAGGGGGCGGACGCCGGGTCGACGAGTCCGCCGGGACGGCCCGCCTGCCCCGGTCGCGGACCGGACCCGCACCGGGCGGTGGCGCCCGCGAGTGACGCGGGCGCCGGCGTCTCCCGCAGGGCCGCGCCGCGCAGGTCGGGCGACCGCGCCCTCCGGGATTCCGTCGCGCCGCATTCCGGTTCGGACGGCTCGGGACGGGCAGACGCCCACCGTCCCCGCCCGCGCGAGCCCCGTCCCGGTCGGTGGCGAAGACCTTCGTCCAGCGGGTCGACCACGAGTCGGCCCGGCCGTCCCGCCCCGTCGGGCGGCCCGGCCCCTCCCGGCGCAGGATGGAGATCCCGGGCGTCCGACGACGGAACCGGCGACAGCGGGAGGCTGTGGTGATCGGAACGGCTGACATCAGGGAGTGGCGCGGCCACGCCGTGGTCGACGAGAAGGACCACCGGATCGGCACGCTGGAGTCGGTGTACGTGGAGACGGCCAGTGACCTGCCGTTCTTCGCCACTGTCACGGTGGGCCTGCCGTCCCGGCGGCGGCTGGTGTTCGTCCCGCTCGACGGTGCCGTGGTCGGGCCCGGGTACGTGCGGGTGGCGTTCGCCAAGGGCGTGGTCAAGCAGGCGCCCTCGATCGGGACGGACGACATCCTGCCCGCCGAGGACGAACCGGCGGTCTTCGCGCACTACGAACTCGCCTACGCCCCCGGTGCCGGCGGTGAGCGCCGACTGGCCAGGCGCTGAGGCTCCCGCTGCTGTGCCGGCCCCAGCCGCTGCGCCTGCACCGGCCGTCGGGCCCACCGGCCGCTATACCCCACGGGGTACGCTGGGGGTCGGGTCGCGACAGCGGAAGGCAGTTCTGAGATGCAGGTGGACGAGGAAGCGGTCGGTGCCGTTCTGAACCGGCTCCGCCGGGCCCAGGGGCAACTGGCCGGTGTGATCGCGATGATTGAGGCGGGGCGGGACTGCAAGGACGTCGTCACCCAGTTGGCGGCCGTCTCCCGGGCCCTGGACCGGGCCGGGTTCAAGATCGTGGCCAGTGGCATGCGTCAGTGCATGGCCGCCGCCGACGGGGATGCGCCGCCGATGAGTGAGGCGGAGCTGGAGAAGCTTTTCCTGGCCCTCGCCTGACGTCGGGCGGACCGGCCGCCGGCCGGCCGCCGTGCACGTCGGCCCGACCGGCCGCCGTCGCCCCGGGCCGGCGTCGCCCTGGGGGCCCACGTCGCCCTGGTGCAGCACGTGGTCCTGGGCCGGCACCGTCGTTCTCGGTCCGACCGGACCCGGGCGGCCGGCGGGAGAATGGTCACGGCGGAAGGTGGTGGCCATGGACGACGTCGGTTTCGGCCGGGCGGTGACAGGCCTGCTCAAGGCCTCCCACCGGATCGGGCCCGGTGAGCTCGCGGCTGCCGTCCGTGCGGCGGCCCGCGCGATGGGGCTCACCGACGCGGTGGTCCTGCTGGCCGATGTGCGACAGGTGCAACTCGCGCCGTTGGAGCCGCCGGCGACCGGCGGCGTCGGCGACCCAGGCGCTCCCGGCGGGCCGAGCGCCGACGCCGACGTGCCGACCGACCCCGGTCCGCACCGGCGCCCGGACCCCTCGGCCGTCGGAAGGCCCGAGCGCGGGGCGCTCCCGCTGGAGGGGAGCCCGGCGGGCCGGGCGTACCGCACGGGAACGGCGCAGTCCACGCCGGCCGAGGCCGGGCCCGGCCGGGTGCTGTGGCTGCCGATGGTCGACGGTGCCGAGCGGATCGGCGTGCTCCGCCTCGACGTGCCCCCGGGCCGGAGCGTCGACGTCGAGGACTGTCTGACGCTCGCCGCACTGGCCGCGCTGATCGTGGTGGCCAAGCTGTCCTACGTGGATGATCTGGTCGACACCGTGCGTGTCGTTCCGATGACCCTCCAGGCTGAGCTGGCCTGGGCCTTCATGCCGCCGCGCACGGTCGGCACCCGGCACGTGACGTCGACGGCGGTGCTGGAGCCCGCCTACGAGATCGGCGGGGACGCGTTCGACCACAGCTTCAGCGGGGACCGGCTGCGGATCGTCGTCGTCGACGCGATGGGTCACGACCTCGCCTCGGGCGGGTCGTCGGCGTTGGCGATCGCGGCCTGTCGGGCCGTCCGCCGGGCCGGCGGCGGACTCGTGGACATCGCCACCGTGATCGACCGGGAGCTGGACCAGTGGTTCCCGGAACGCCTGCTGACCGGCATCTTCGCCGAACTGGACACCTCGGACGGCCGGCTGGCCTGGGTGAACCGCGGGCACCCGGCACCGCTGCTGATCCGCGGTCGGCAGGTGATGCCGGCCGCACTCGAACGGGCCCCCGAACTCCCGCTCGGGCTGGCCGGCTACGAGCGGGTGTCCACCACCGTCCACGAGGTCCGGCTGGAGCCGGGGGACCGCGTGCTCATCCACACCGACGGCGTCACCGAAGCGCGCTCCGCCACCGGAGAGCTGTTCGGCGAGGCCCGGCTGACGGACATGATCGTCCGGGCCGCGGCGGCCGGGGAGGCCGCCCCGGAGGCCCTCCGGCGGCTGGTCCACGCGCTGCTGGAGCGCCAGGACCACCGGCTGTCCGACGACGCCACGATCATGCTGGTGGAGTGGCACCCCGACCGCTGACGGTGGCCCCCCCCGGGGGGTAGGGACCGGTCCCGGTCGGCGGGCAAGTTCACCGTCCCGGGATGTCCGGCCAATCCGATCGCCCCGTCGGTTCCGAAGACCCGGGCGGACCCGGTCGGAGGAGACCCCCGACTCCGGCCGGGCCGCGTCCTTTCCGTCCGGCGCGCCGTGCCCCCGTGCCGAGCGCCGGAGTGGGAGGCTCACCTGTCCTGCCGGGGACGGTCGCCGCGAGCGGCCGCCCCCGCCCGCCGACCGCTCCCACCCGACCGCCCACCCACCGACCCACCCACCCACCGACCCGCCGAACCCCTCCACATCCACCACCACGACCACCGGGCCTCCACTGATGACCGTCTCCATCGCCCTGCTCACCCAGGATCTGCGCCTGCACGACAACCCCGTGCTCCGGGCCGCCGCCGAGTCCGCCGACGAGGTCGTCCCGCTCTTCGTCCTCGACCAGGACATCGCCGCCGCCGGCTTCGCCGCGCCCAACCGGATGGCCTTCCTCGCCGACTGCCTCACCGACCTCGACGGCGCGCTGCGCCCCCTGGGCGGCCGGCTGGTGCTGCGCCGGGGTGCGACCGCCGCCGAGACCGCCCGGCTGGCCGCCGAGGTGGACGCCGTGTCGGTCCACGTCGCCGCCGGTGTGAGCGCCTTCGCGCATCGCCGGGAGCAGGCCCTGCGCGAACTCCTCGGCACCCGCCTGCGCGTCCACGACGGCGTGCTGACCGTGGCCGTGCCCGGCGCCGTCACCCCGGCCGGTAAGGACCACTACGCCGTCTTCACCCCGTACTTCCGTGCCTGGCAGCGTGCTCCGCGCCGGACGGTGCAGCGCGCGCCGCGGGCGCTGCGCACACCCGAGGGTGTCGCCGGCGAGCCCGTGCCCGCCGTCACCCCGGACTCGCCGGGGCTGCCGGCGGGCGGCGAGGGTCCGGGCCGCAAGCTCTGGCAGGGCTATGCCCTGGAGCACTACGACGCGCTGCACGACGACCTCGCCGCCGACGGTACGTCACGCCTGTCGCCGTACCTGCACTTCGGCTGTGTCTCCGCCGGCGAGCTGGTGGCGTCCGCCGAACGGCGCGGAGGCAGCGGTGCGGAGGCGTTCGTCCGGCAGTTGGCCTGGCGGGACTTCCACCACCAGGTGCTCGCCGCCCGCCCGGAGGCGGCCCGTAGCGACTACCGGTCCAAGGGCGACAACTGGCTCCCCGACGACGCCGAGTCCGAGGCCTGGCGCCAGGGTCGTACCGGCTTTCCGCTGGTGGACGCGGGTATGCGTCAACTCGCCCACGAGGGCTGGATGCACAACCGGGCCCGGCTGGTGACGGCCTCGTTCCTGACCAAGACCCTGTACAAGGACTGGCGGACGGGCGCCCGCCACTTCCTGCGGCTGCTGGTCGACGGCGACGTGGCGAACAACCAGCTCAACTGGCAGTGGGTGGCCGGGACCGGCACGGACACCCGCCCCAATCGGGTGCTCAACCCGCTCGTCCAGGCGGACCGGCTCGACCCGGACGGCGCCTACGTCCGGCGCTGGGTACCCGAGTTGGCCGACCTCCCGGGTCGCTCCGCGCACCGGCCGTGGCGGCTGGACCGGGCGCCGGCCGGCTATCCGGCGCCGATCGTCGAGCCCGAGGCGATCTCCGTCCGCCTCCGCCACGCCCGGGGCCTCGACTGAGCCGCCCGGCCGGCGGTCCGCGCGCACTGCTCTGACGGAACGTCAACTCTGCCTGTCCGGGGTGTTCCGGCCGCTCCGACCGCGCATGTCCCCCGCGAATGGGGGTAGCCGGGCGGGCACCACTGTCGCCAAGAGAGGGGGGACGTACGGTGCCCCAGATCGTCGAGGACGTCATCGAGGCCTGTCTCGTCGGCCCGGAGCCCCGGCCGGTGCTGATGGGGCTGCGCTACGACCCGGCCGACCCGTTCGCGCTGTCGCTCGGTTTCGGGGCCAACGCCTCGCTCGGACTGGAGAGTTCGTTGTCCTGGACGGCCGCGCGGGAGTTGTTCGGCGAGGGCCTGCGCAAACCGTCCGGTCTGGGGGATCTGCGGGTCAGGCCGTGGGCTCCCGGGGTGGTCTCCGTCGAGTTCCACGGGGACGAGGGCTGCGCGGTGCTGGTGCTGCCCTCCCGGGATCTCGTGCACTTCCTCCGCCGGACGTACGACGAGGTCGCTCCGGGCGCGGAGCACCGGCTGGTCCGCTGGCCCGACACGGTGGCCGGTCTGGTGGGAGAGGCCGGCTGAGCCGGCTCCGGCGCGAACATTGCGGCCCGGGCGGAGAAACCGCCCGGGCCGCGCCCGCGTCCGGTGAGCCGGTCGGCACTCGGGCCGACGCCCGGAGCCGGGACCCGAGGTCGGTGCAGCGAGGTCAGTGCCCCGGATCAACGGATCAACGGATCAACGCCCCGGATCAACGCCCCGGGTCAACACCCCGGATCAACGGGTCAACGCCCCGGAGCGAGCCGGCGGACGTCGATCTCCACCCAGACCGCCTTGCCCTGCTCGTGGCGCTCGGCGCCCCAGCGGTCGGCGGCCCGCTGGATGATGAACAGGCCGTGGCCGCCCGGCAGACCGGGCAGGTGCGGCAGGCGGGGTTCGGGGAGCGCGGACTCGCCGTCGCTCACCTCGACCCGGAGCCGGTCCGCGGACGCGTCCAGCACCAGTTCGAGCGGCCCGCCGCCGTGCATCATCGCGTTCGCCACCAGCTCCGCGACGAGCAGCACCACATCGTCGGCCACGTCCGGGTCCGCGCCGCTCGCCGGGGTCAGCCACGACCAGTCGGCGAGCGCCTGCCGGGTGAAGGCGCGGGAGCGGGCCACCGGCTTGGGCAGGTCGGCCAGCCGCAGCCGCCGGCGTTGCCCGGCCTCCGGCAGTGTGGCGCCGGACCGGTTGTCGTCCAGGGTGCCCCGGCCCCTCGTCATATGCGGTTCACCCCTTCGTGCGGTTGCTGTGGCACATCGTCCGATCGGATTCCCGGGCTGCGCCGGGTTATTCCTGTGACGGTTGTCCGACTGCCCGCCCGTGGTCACAGCCGGGCGGCGCGAGCCGGAGCGCACGGTCGCTCAACGGACGAGCGCCGCGCCGACCGAATCGTGGATGGAGAACACCGCACCGGCGCCGGTCAGCTCCAGCACCCGGGCGACCGGGGCGGCGACGGCGGCGAGGCGGAACTCCACGCCTGCGGCGGAGGCGGCCAGGCGGGTCTTCAACAGGAGGTTGAGCCCCGAGGAGTCGCAGAACCCGACGCCCTCCAGATCGACCACGACCAGGGGTGTGCGCTGCTCGACCAGGGAGGTCAGCGCCTTCTCGGCGGGGGAGAGGCTGTCGATGTCGAGATCACCCGCCACCGCGCAGACCGCTGCCTCGGCGTCGGTGCGCCGTATCTCCACGGTCAGCGCGTACGGCAGGGTGCTCGCGGCCGCCGCGCTCCGGTACTGCTCGTCCTCGACTGGCATCGTGGTTGTCTTTCCCCTCCAGAGAGTGCTCTTCGACCATACGCGGGGGAAAGCCCGCGGCCAAGGCGCACCCTCCGCAGGAGGGCTGACGCCCCGGCCGCCGGGGGCGGTCGGTCAGTCCTCGTCCAGAGCGGCGCGGAGCCGGCGGAGGATCCGGTTGAGCAGCCTGGAGACGTGCATCTGGGAGACGCCCAGCCGGGCGCCGATCTCGGACTGTGTGAGCTCCTCGGTGAAGCGCATCGAGAGGATGAGCCGGTCGCGGTCGGGGAGGGCGGCGATCAGCGGCTTCAGCGAGACGAGGCTCTCCACCTTCTCCAGCCGCCCGTCCTCCCGGCCGAGCCGGTCGGCCAGGGCGCTCCGGGCGTCGTCCGGGGAGTCGGAGCCCAGATCGAGCGATCCCACGGTGTGGCCGTTGGCGGCGGCCAGCCCCTCGGCCACCTCCTCGGGGGTGAGCGACAGGTGTGCGGCCAGCTCGGCGACGGTCGGCGCCCGGTCGAGCCGCTGGGTGAGCTGCTCCTGGGCCCTGGCCAGCGTCAGCCGCAGCTCCTGGAGCCGGCGCGGTACGTGCACGGCCCAGGTGGTGTCGCGGAAGTGGCGGCGGATCTCCCCGAGCACGGTCGGCACCGCGAAGGTGGTGAACTCCACGCCGTGCCGGGGGTCGAAGCGGTCGATCGCCTTGATCAGGCCGACCACGCCCGCCTGGACGAGGTCCTCCTGCGGCTCGCGGCTGGAGCTGAAGCGCCGGGCGGCGTAGCGGACCAGGGAGATGTTCAGTTCGATCAGCGTGGCCCGGACGTAGGAGTACTCCCGGGTGCCCTCTTCCAGTTGGTCGAGGCGGGCCAGCAGGGTCCGGGTCAGTGCGCGGGCGTCCGCCGGAGAGACCTCGCTCGGCTCGGCGATCTCCGGGAGTTCGGCGGTCTCCTCGGTCTCCTCGGTCTCCGTGGCCTCCGCGGTCTCGGCTTGACCGGACAGACCGGACAGACCGGACAGACCGGACAGACCGGACAGACCGTGCGGGGCGGGCGTTCCGGGGGCGGCGGGCAAGGTCGCGGTCCCCGGCTGTACGGCGCTCGGCCGGGCCTGGCCCGGGACGGAGGGGTGTGCCGGGGCGAGGAGAGCATCACTGGACGGAGCCATGTCGGTCCTTTCATCGGTTCCGCGACGGTCCGTCCCCCTGTACCCGGGATCACCGGGCCGATGCCCCTTCGATGTGTGGTGTTCCTGTGAAGAAACTGTGACGAATCCTATGGGTGCGCGGCGTCCTGCCCCGCGGCGGGGGCGACCGGCAGCCGGGGCAGGGCGTGCGGGTGGGCCTCGCACAGGTAGCCGACGAGGTGTTCGCGGACCTGGCAGCGCAGCGCGAACGCGGCGTCGGCGTCGGGCGCGGTCATCAGGGCGCGCACCACGATGGTGGTCGGTGTGGTGTCGACCACCTGGAGGGCGCTGCCCTCGCCGTCCCACAGCGAGCTCTTGGCCAGGAACGCCTCGAACTCCGCCCGCAGCTCGGGCATCGGCGTGCGGTGGTCCAGGTGGAACAGCGCCGTTCCGGTGATCTTGCTGGTGCGGCGCGACCAGTTCTCGAAGGGGCGGCCGGCGAAGTAGGACATCGGCATCACCAGCCGGCGCTGGTCCCAGGTGGCGATCACCACCGAGGTGAGGGTGATCTCCTCGACCGTCCCCCACTCGCCGGCGACCACCACGACGTCGCCGATCCGGATCAGATCGCCGAAGGCCATCTGGATGCCGGCGAACAGATTGGCGAGCGTGCTCTGGGCCGCGATCCCGGCCACCACGCCGACCAGTCCGGCGGAGGCGAGCAGGCTGGTCCCCAGCCCCCGGACGGCGGGGAACGTCATGAGCATCGCCCCCAGCGCGACCACGGCGACGGCGGCCTGGCAGATCCGGCCGAGCAGGCCCGCCTGGGTCCGGGCCCGGCCGGCCCGGGCCGGGTCGCGGCGCCGGTCGGCCAGCTGCATCGCGCCGCTCGTCAGCAGGGCGACCAGCCGGGCGGCCAGCCAGGCGCAGGCGGCGATGGTCGCGAGCACCAGCAGGTGCCGGACGGCGCCGTGCACGGCCGGCGCGGCGCGGGCCCACGGCTCCCCGGTGAGCATCAGCCCGCAGGCGGTGGCGGCCAGCAGCGGCGGCCGGCAGCCGCGCAGCAGCGACGGTGTGGTGCCGGTGCGCCCGCGCGCGGCGAGGAACCGTGCGACGGCTTCCGAGAGCCGGTTCAGGGCGTACGCGGCGACGGCGGCCGCCACGGCGACGACGATCAGGCGGACGAGGCTCCACCCCACGGTGCGGATCCCTTCTGCTGGTGGTTCCCGCTGGGGCGCGCCCCAGCGGCGGGGCTCCGTCTGCCCGCCGGTCCCGCCGTCCACACCCGTCCGGCGCCTCCCCGGCCCGCCGGGGGCCGGACGGGTGACGTCCTGACGGATCGTCCGGGCCCGGGCATACCCGGGCGCGGTCGGGGCAGGCGCCCGGCGACCGGCCGCCCGCCCGGTGGTCGGTACTCGGCCCTGTCCGGCCGGCAGGACCTCGACGGAGAAGGGAAACGTGATGACACAGATCGAGGAGTCGGTCCTGGTCGACGTGCCGCTCGCGGTGGCGTACGAACAGTGGCGCAAGGTCGAGGAGTTCCCGCTCTTCATGCGCGGTGTGGTCAGCATCGAGCGGCGCGGCCGGGAGCTGACCCACTGGGTGGTCGGTGTGGCGGGGGCGCACCGCGAGTTCGACGCCAGGACGACCGAGGTGGTGCCGGACGAGCGGGTGGCCTGGGCCGCGGTGGCGGGTGAGGTCCGGCAGGCGGGCGTGGTGACCTTCCACCGTCTCGGAGCCGAGCGCACGCGGATCATGCTGCAGCTGGATGTCGAGCCGCAGGGCCTGCTGGAGCGGGTCGGGGAGGCGCTCGGCTTCCTCGACCGTCAGGTCATCGACGACCTCCACGACTTCAAGGACTTCGTCGAATCGGCCCACGAGGGGCCCCCGACCGCGCCTCCGGGTGCTGCCCCGGGCGGCCCCCGGGTGGCCTGACCGGCCGGCCGTCCGACCGGGTCGGCGCGCCCCCTGAGGGGCACCGACCCGGCCGCCGGTCCGGGCCGGAGTTCCCGTACCGCCCGACATCGCGTCATGCGTCGTTCACGTCACGGTCGCCGACCTTGGGATGAATGGGGGCCGCCCGCAGTTGTACAGCCAACTGCCGGCTCCCTCCCCTCATCTCCGTGACCAGCCGTGGACGGACCCGGCCGCGCCCCCCGGCGGACCGGTCTCCCGAGCGCGGCGGACAGGACCACCGTGGCCGCAGGCAGCGCCCTGACGCTCAGCTCATCCGCCAACCCGCTCGAAGGCGACAGGCTCACCTTCCACTGGAGCACCGACGCCCCCGACGCCAAGAACTGGGTCGGCGTCTACGACGGCACCCGCCAGCCCGGTACCGGCAGTTCGCTGGTCTGGAAGTACACCGCGGCCGCCGCCGGTGACGTGCAGCTCGACACCTCGGCGCTCACCGGCGGCCCGTACACCGCCTATCTGCTCGCCAAGGACGGCTACGGCGTCCTGGCGCAGTCGGTGCCGTTCACCTTCCGGCCGAAGCCGGCCGTGGTCCGTCCGCACAGCGCCGTCGACGCGCTGACCACCGCGGCCGTGGCGCCCGGCGGCGCCGTCTCCGTCAAGCTCGGCGGGCTCTGGTCCCGGCCGGCCGGCAACCCGGCGGGTACCGCCGTCTTCCGCAAGGTGAGCGGCCCGGCCTGGGCCTCCGTCGCCCCCGACGGCACGCTCACCGGAACCGCGCCCGCCCCCGCGCCGAAGAACCCCGAGGTGGTCGTCGTCGGCGTCAAGGACAGCGCGGGCGCCACCGACACCGTCACCGTGCAGATCCCGGTGGTCGAGCCGGCCGGGCCGCTGCGGCTGAAGGTGGCGAGCTGGAACCTCGCCAACGCGGGTGCCGGGTTCACCGACGCGTTGGAGAAGCAGCTGCGGGTGGTGCTCACCCAGGGCCTGGACGTGCTGGCGCTGCAGGAGACCGCCGGTTCGGCCGCGCAGACCCTGGCCACCGCACTGGGCTGGTACGCCTACCAGAGCGCGGGCAGCGTCGGTGTCCTCAGCCGCTACCCGCTCACCGCCGTCACGGCCACCACGGCCGCGCTGCCCGCCGCCGGGGTCACCGTCCAGCTCCCCGGGGGCCGGAGCGTCCGCGTCTGGGCCGCTCACCTGGACGAGGCGGACTACGGCCCGTACGCCGCCCAGGACGGCCGGAGCGCCGCGCAGATCACGGCCACCGAGAACGCCTCCGTCCGCCTCCAGCAGGCCAAGGCCCTCGCCACCGCCGTCCGGGCCGACGCGGCCGGGCGCACCCCGGTGATCCTGGCCGGGGCGCTCGCCTCGCCGTCCCATCTGGACTGGACGGCGGCCACCGCCGGCCAGCACAGCGGCCTCGGCCCGCTCGACTGGCCGGTCACCGTGGCCCTCCAGGGCGCCGGACTGACCGACAGCTTCCGTGAGGAGAACCGGAACCCGGTCAAGGCGCCCGGCGCCACCTGGTCGCCGGTCCGCAAGCAGCGCGGCAGCAGGCCGGAGCCGCAGGACCGGATCGACTATGTGCTGTACTCCGGTCCGCTGAAGCTGGTCGAGGCCCACACCCTGGTCGCCGACTGGCCCGCCACCGGCACCGACCCGGCCGCCGTCGCCGCCAACCAGTGGCCCTCCGACAGCGCCGCCGCCGTCGCCACCTTCCAGCTCTGACGGCCTCCCGCCCCGCTCCGCCCCGCGCTCTCCCCCCTGCCCCGAGAGGCCAGTTCGCCATGTCCGATCTCTCCCGTCGTTCCTTCGTCGGCGCCACCGCGGCCGCCGGCGCCGCCGCCGTGGTCGGCCTGCCGGCCGCGTCCGCGAGCGCGGCTCCTGCCGCCGACCGTCCCACCGGCAGCATCGCGGACGTCAAGCACGTCGTGGTGCTGATGCAGGAGAACCGCAGCTTCGACCACTACTTCGGCACCCTGAACGGCGTCCGCGGCTTCGGCGACAAGCAGGCGCTGCGGTTCCCCGACGGCACCGACGTGTTCCGCCAGCCCGACGCCGGCCGCGCCGACGGCGGGATGATGCTGCCCTACCGGATGGACACCGCGAAGTACAACGCGCAGAACGC